>JBLHRL010000034.1:0-28319 GCA_047625975.1 Arenicella sp. | reverse complement strand
AATTGCTTTGCTAGTTGCGTGCAAGCCACAGGCGCCGCCGACGGTAAGCAAGCTCAAACTATCGGGCAGAATATGTTTGACCACTATGAAAGCCTGAGCTCTAACAACGTGGTATTTCACGATGGCGCTGTTGAGGTATTAGCCGAGCTTAATAATCGCGGCATTGTTACCGGCCTAATCACCAATGGCATGGAGCAGATCCAGTTAGGGAAGGTTCACGCCTTAGATATCCACAACAAGGTAGACCATGTCACTGTTAGCGCTCAAGCTCGGGCGCACAAGCCTTATGCTCCAGTGTTCAAACTTGCTTTACAGAGAGCCGGCGTATCGGCTGAACACGCCATTCAAATCGGCGATCATGCAACCAATGACGTTGCCGGTGCTATTCGAGCCGGCTTGGGTGGCGTTTTTTATAACCCAAGAAAACTGATGTTAGAAGCGTCGTTCGGCGATCTAAATGAACGTCCAACTCATCACATTCACCATATGAACGAAGTTTTGGGCCTAGTACAATAAAACTCGTAAGCCTTACGACGGCAATGAATAAGTGCCAACCGCATGTGCGATTGGCCTGTCATCTCCGTCTGAATATAGAGTCACCTCACCAACAACTAAAACTCTTCCTAACTTAAGTAACTGACATTTAGCCACTACGTCGGCATTTGCTACTGGCTTTCTTAGAAAGTTAAAATTCAAACTGGTGGTCACTGCCAGTGCGACCAAACCGAGCTCTGCCAAGATCGCGACATATAGTGCGGTATCAGCCATCGACATCATGAACGGCCCTGAGACCGTATTGCCGGGGCGCAAATCTAGTTCGCCTGGAGTACCACGAACACACGCTTTTTTATCGCCAACACTCTCGATCTGTAGCGAGTTGCTTGGAAATTCGCTATCAAAAAAGGCGATTACTACCTCTTTCGTCACAGATTGGTAATTCATCACTCGCCTCTCAGTTGCAACAAATTAAACAACCGACGAATGCTGAATTTTTTAGCAAATGCGACCATTACCTCTATCAATGAAATAAACATCGCCGCTTTAGACGGAATTTCGACACCGAACATGGTGTCCACCCGACGCTGAATAAGCACAGTTAGAATGTAACCGGCAACAACGCTTACCGCGCTTTCGAACAGGCTCATTCTGTTGACTTGCGGTTACTCATTTAGGCTCAGGTAGTTCCGGGTAGGTATAAAAATTAGCCGCCGATAAGCCAGTAGACAGCCATTCGGGGCTCTCCCCTATGAATAAATTGGCTCTCGGCTGGAGCGCTGGAGCCTGATCAAGTGATCCGGCCGGAACCACCAAGCGGGTCTGAGTCTTATTTATATGAGGCAAGCCTGAGCCGCATAAAGAACAAAATGTTTTCGAAAACGCCCGCTCAGGATGATTGAAATGGATCAATAAATGATCACCTGACCGCCAAGCAATAGAGTCGACCGGGGCAATTATGTTTGCGGCAAAACTCGAACCGCTTACCTTCTGACATTGCCTGCAATGACAAAAATAAAACTCAGATGGATGCTCTGTAAGTGAGTAAGTCACGGCGCCACAAAGGCAACTGCCGCTGAGCATTGTCGTTGCATTATTCATAAAAAGTCCTTTGCTAGACTGCCAAGCTTAGTTGAGGACATCAAATCTCTTGTTACGACTGATCGATAGCACTGAAATGAGTATCAAATATTGCTTCAATTTGATTTACAAAACCTTGTTTTGCCGCATGGTTGTTACTATCAACTTGGCTAATGGTATTCAACAGATGCATTACCGATTGGGCTTTTTCAGGGCTAAACGATTGAAGCGATGACTGCATAATTTGGCCTGGCATTGAGATTGCTAGCCTACCGTCACCGAATAAGGTGTTGCTCGAGAGCAGTAAATCGCTCGCTTGCTGCTCGCTGCAATGAAATTCGCTTTGAAACAATTTCAATAAGACCGTCTTCTCGTGAGAGCTAAGATCACCGTCAATCTTGGCAATAGTAATGGCCAATAACGCCGCGACCTCGAGCGGATCTGATACAGAAAATAGTTGATCCTTCTGATCGCTGCTTTTGCCGCTAGGTTGTTCTTGATTGGCCGAAAATGGGTTGAGCCATGAAAGATCAATACCGGAATCCGAAAGCCGTTTAAATAAAATCACAATAGTAACAATGGTGCCTAGTAGGCTTAGTAGCATGTGCATATAGACCCTCCGTCTATTGGCTGTTAGGTAATATTAGCATTAATCGAGTGACGCAGCATTGACCTTACTAGAACATCACAGGGTGACAATACATTGAGTGTAAACATATAATTATTCGACTCTCTTATACTCTTTATACCCTCGGACTTATGGTGGAGAGCCTGATGAGCTTGCTTAGAAAACGTATCGTTTCAAGTTTAATAACTCGCAACCCAATCGATCAGCATCGGTAAATTTTTCTCTTGCGCTTCTTTCGATGAATACTTATGCGGTTCCTACGCCAGTTTCTTAGCATTACTCAATCGACAATCCCATAAAAGTCATCTGATTTGATTGATCACAAAATGAATTGATAGACTCCAGAGACCCTTTAGAAGGTCGACGGCACAGAGCCTCGGTTGGTAAAACCTACGATTCAATCTAAGTCAAAATGCACTAAATGATTACGCGCATCTCGGCGCTTGGCCAAGGTCGCTTTACCCGAACCTGAGTACGATCATGGTCAGATTGCTAGTGACTGGGTTAAACGCCTCAATTAATAAGGTGGGCATCATGAATACCACGTATAGAAGTAAGCCTACCAAGGCCATAATATTTAGAAGATGAATCGTTTTAACCTTGTAGCATACAATTAACAGCATACCGAATCTCATTTCGCCGACACCAGCGCCTCAAATAATTAGATCAGATAACGGTATTGAGAAGCCCATCGTTGCAGTTAGCTGGCGCTTAAGTGGCGATATCGTCCAAAACTTAGGAAAAAAGCCTTGGTACAGTAATGATAGACCAAGAGCATAACGAGCAACTTGAATTGGGTTTAGTTTCATATGATGGCTATTCCCCCCCAAGGGGCACCTAGTCGGCTACGCTCGGGAATGGCCTAAAACGTTAACTAAGGAACTCTATGTCCAGTTGCCGCGACCCAAATTCGATACCATTGTTCCCGGCTGAGCTTTAATTTCAAGGCATCTACGGCCGCCCTGACTCTATCTATGTTGCCGCTACCAACAATAGCGATAGGCTTTGATGGTAAGGCCATCGACCAAGCGTATAAAACTTGATCATTAGAGGTCGCGCCAATGTCATCAGCGATCTCGCTCAAAGCAGCATTCAGGCGACTCATCTGCTCGCTCTGCTCAGTGAAAACACGGCCGCCTGCCAAACAAGACCAAGCCATTGGCCGAACTCGGTATTGCTGCAATTGATCTAGAGTACCATCATTCGTGGCCGCCAAATTAATGGGGTTTATCTCGATTTGATTGGTCACTAAGGGGGACTCTAAGCTCGATTGCAATAAGTCAAACTGAGAGCTAGTGAAGTTCGACACGCCAAAGTGTTGAACCTTGCCAGATTGCTTCAAGCCTGAAAACGCTTCAGCCACCACGTCCACATCCATCAGCCAATCAGGACGATGAATAAGCAGCGCATCAAGTGACTCGATTGCCATACGTGATAAAGAAGTCTCGACCGATTTCTGAATCGCAGCCGCGGTACTATCGTAATGGTTCACCGCCTTGCCGTCGTCAGCAACCAGCGCAATGCCACACTTAGAGATGATTTCGATCTGATCTCTTGCACACGGGTCGAGCTTTAGAGCATTGCCGAATAATTCTTCGCAACTTGGGCCAGCACCATAAACATTGGCATGGTCTACGGTGGTCACACCTAACTCAATGTGTGATTTTAAAAAACTTAAATGTTGCTGCGAGTCCATGCCCCACTCGCCCATTCGCCAATAGCCTTGAACAATCGCAGAAAACTCTGGCCCTTGAGGCGCCATAAGAACTTTATCAACTTTAGACATATCGCTCAGCGCTGGCTAGGTGGTAGACATTAAGTGCTAGATGATAAATGTTAAACATTAAAGCGAAAATGCACAACGTCGCCGTCTTGCATTATGTAATCTTTACCTTCTAAGCGAAAACGACCGGCTTCTTTCGCGCCTTGCTCGCCACTGTACTTATCATAGTCTTCAAACGCGGTGGTTTCTGAGCGAATAAAACCTCGCTCGAAATCGGTGTGAATTACGCCTGCAGCTTGCGGTGCGGTGTAGCCCTTACGAATAGTCCAGGCGCGCACTTCGGTTTTGCCAGCGGTAAAATAGGTTTGTAAGCCCAGCAACTCGTAACCAGCGCGAATAACTCGATCCAAACCAGGTTCTTCTTGACCGATGCCCTCGAGAAACTCTAACTTCTCTTCGTCATCTAATTCGGCGATCTCAGCTTCAATTGCAGCACAAATAACTACAACACCGGCGCCCTCAGAGGCCGCAATGGCATTAACCGTGTCTAAATGTGGGTTATTCTCAAAGCCTTCTTCATCGACATTAGCGATATACATGGTCGGCTTAGCCGTCATCAAACAAAGAGGTTTAATTCGGTCCGAGTCGTCTTTATCTAAACCCATTGAACGAACCGGCTCACCTGTATCTAGGTGGGCATGAATTTTCTCTAACAGCGCTTTCAACTTAATTTCGTCTTTATCACCAGACTTTGCGCGCTTTGCAGCACGATCAATGCCTTTCTCCACCGTATCCATATCAGCTAAGCCAAGCTCAGTATGAATCACTTCGATATCAGATGCCGGATCAACTTTGCCGGCAACGTGAATAACGTTATCGTCGTTAAAGCAACGCACCACATGGGCAATCGCATCTACTTCACGAATAGTCGCTAAAAATTGATTACCCAAACCTTCGCCTTTAGACGCGCCTTCGACTAAGCCTGCGATATCAACGAACTCCATGGTTGCAGGAATAGTTTTGTTAGGCTCAGCAAGCTCAGTCAGACGCTGTAGCCTTGGGTCTGGCACTTCAACCATACCCACATTCGGCTCGATAGTACAAAATGGGTAATTCTCAGCCTGAATGCCTGAGTTCGTAAGTGCATTAAAAAGGGTTGATTTACCAACGTTTGGTAAGCCTACTATGCCGCATTTAAATCCCATGATGTGTTCCTAGTGGTGCTAGCTATTTGGCTAGGTTTGTATGTAATTCGTTCATCGCACGAGGGTAATCGCCTTGTGCAATTAGATCAATAACGCGCAGCGCTTCGGCTAGCGCATTATCTATATCTTGTTGGTCAGCCTTATTAGCCTGCTTTAATACATAGGCTGAGACATCGCGACCCACGCCAGGATGTCCAATGCCAATTCTCAAGCGAGCAAAATCTTTGGTCGCGCATTTTTGGATAATATCGCGCAAACCATTATTGCCTCCATGACCGCCACTTAGTTTTAGTCGCGCGATGCCGGCATCTAAATCAAGCTCGTCGTGGGCGACTAATATCTCGGACATTTCTATTTTATAATATTGAATAGCCGCATTAACAGCCTTACCACTCAAGTTCATAAAAGTATTAGGTGCTAGCAAGCGAACTTCATTACCGCCGATCATCACTTTGGCGCTGTGACCAAAACAATGTTTATCAGACTTGAGGCTTACGTCGAGCTGTTGACACAACTGCGCTAAAAACAAAAACCCGGCATTGTGCCGGGTTTTTGCATATTGCTCGCCCGGATTGCCGAGACCGACAATCAGTTTAACTGGCGATTGAGTCATAAAGTTTACTCTTTTGCAGCGCCTTCAGCGGCAGCGGCAGCTGAGGCTTCAGCAGCGGCTTCTTCTTCTTCAAGAGCAGCAGCACTTGGACCTTTCAGCGCCAATACAGAGGCAACAGGAAGTTCCATATCGTCTTCTGAATAACTGGCTGAAAGCTCAACATTTTTCGGCAAAGTTACAGCCGATAAATAAACTGAATCTCCAGTAGTCAAGGCTGATACGTCCACTTCGATGTATTCAGGTAAATCACTACCCAAACAAGTGATGTCAATCGACGTCATGTTGTGCGTCATTACGCCATTCTCAGTTTTAACACCAGGAGCATCTTCTTCTCCTTTGAAGTGCAACGGAATAGTCATTGTAATAGTGTCTTTACGACTTACACGTTGAAAATCAAGGTGCATGATTTGTTGCTTGTACGGATGCATTTGCACGGCACGCAAAATAGCGCGTTGCAAATCATCACCTACATGCAATTGGACCAAGGCGGAATGGAAAGCTTCAACTTCCAATTGGAGGTACATCTTATTGTGATCGACCAATAGGTATTGCTCATCTTCTCCACCGCCATAGACTACTACCGGGACTTGACCATTGCGTCGCGCACGACGGCTGGCTGCTGTTCCAGAACCAGTTCTTACTTCAGCTTCTACTATAAAATTAGCACTCATTTTAAATATCTCTTTAAATGAATAGTTTTAAGAACCTTCATACAAAATGTATGAGTTAGTTCTCGTTTCCATCACAAACTGGCCTAAACCAAAATGTGTTCTAAATCGTTTTAGAACTGCCTAACCTTTACGATTATTAGTCTTCAACGAATAACGAACTGATCGAATCACTTACAGTAATACGTCGGATCGATTCTCCCAACAAGTGAGCTACCGACAATTGTCGAATTTTGCTACTTGCTGCTGCTGCATCAGACAATGGGATAGTGTTAGTAACCACTACTTCGTCCATTGTTGACGCGTTAATTCTGTTCACTGCCTCACCCGATAGCACAGGGTGAATCGCGTAGGCACGTACTGCTGTTGCGCCCTGCTCTTTCAATGCGTCAGCGGCTTTACAAAGCGTATTAGCCGTATCAACCATGTCATCAATCAACACGCAGCTACGCCCTTTAACGTCGCCGATAATGTTCATCACTTTGGCTACATTAGCCGCCGGACGTCGTTTATCGATAATCGCTAATTCAACACCAATGCGTTTAGCCAATGCTCTTGCACGAACCACACCACCGACGTCTGGCGATACAACGATTAAATTCTCTTTCTCTAACTTATTGATATCGTCTAACAATACTGGCGAACCATAGATATTGTCGGTCGGTATATCAAAAAAGCCTTGAATTTGGTCTGCATGCAGATCCATTGTCAATACTCTGTTAGCACCGGCCGTACTAACCATCGACGCTATCAGCTTAGCGCTGATTGGCACTCGTGAGTTACGCGGGCGGCGATCTTGGCGTGCGTAACCGTAATACGGCATCACGGCGGTAATACGTTGTGCTGATGAACGCTTACAAGCATCAATCATCAATAATAATTCGATTAGGTTCTTGTGACTTGGAGCACAGGTCGGCTGGATTATAAATACATCACGGCCGCGCACATTCTCTTGTATCTCAACATCAATTTCACCGTCACTAAACTGTTCTACTCTAGCCTTCCCAAGAGGGAGCTTTAAATAGTCAACCACTTGGGCTGATAAGTCAGGGTTTGCGTTGCCGGAAAAAACAAGCAGATTGTCTATTGTCACTATGGCCTCGTGTTATCGACCTTGAATGGCCGACATTTTTACTTCAAGGTAAGTCAAAATCAGATCAACAATTAAATAGCAGCAATACGAAAACAGTATCAATGCAAAATTACCGTCCGAAAACGTACAAACACTGAACACACAACAGGCGTTCAGGAACAAACAAAGTCAAAATGGAAGGCCGCGCTGAGAGTCTTAATTAGCGCTAAAACGGCAACAAAGAAATGGCTGGGGCGGAAGGATTTGAACCTTCGAATGCCGGAATCAAAATCCGGTGCGTTAGACCACTTCGCCACGCCCCATTCTCATTTCATTTATCACAGTTCTTGGCTTTCCTTGCCTAGCGATAAAGTTCACTCCGTAAACCGAGGCGAATTTTAACGTTATTAGAATATAGTTCAAGCATTATCTTTAAACTAGACCCAATAAAGGATGATTATTTAACCCTTTAGCAACAAAACCAACTGAATATGATGGTCGCTTCGCAAATATGTCCAAACCCTGCTGCTGACTCGACACCGGCATGAAGACCGAACCGCCTGAACCACTCATACGGGGTTGTCCGTATTCACTAAGCCACTCGATCAGACTATTAACTTGCGGGTATTCGGCCCTAACAATCGCTTCTAGTTGATTTTCACCAAAGCTTGAATCGATGCCTTTCTCGAGAGCGCGTATTTTCTTCATCTCGGGGGCTGGTGTCAAATGTTTATTGCTAAAAATTTGCGCTGTTGACACACTTATTTGGGGGTTTAAAACCAGAAACCACGTTTCAGCCAATTTCAGCGGCGTTAATTGCTCCCCAACGCCCTCAGCCCAAGCCGACTGCCCCATCACAAATACCGGCACATCGGCACCCAGTGACAAACCGATTTCGGCTAATTCTTGACGACTTAAGCCTATATTCCAAAGAGCATTCAAGGCGATAAGCACCGTTGCAGCATCAGAGCTGCCGCCACCAAGCCCACCTCCCATCGGCAAGCGCTTGGTAATGCCTATTTTCACGCCGCACTCTGCTGCTGCATAAGGCTTTAATGATTTTGCTGCTCGAAGGCACAAATCAACCTCTTCGGAAAAGCCAAGGTCGTAGTTTCGACTAATTTCAGAACGGCTATTGAGCTCGAAATAAAGGTCGTCACCATAATCAACAAATTGAAACACCGTTTGCAGATTGTGGTGGCCATCAGGTCGTTTGCCAACAATATGTAAAAATAGGTTTATTTTTGCCGGCGCCGGCCAAGCGCTGGTTGCTGAATAAGCCGCTTGCGTCATAAGGCCCAGCTTTTTGTGATTAGCTTTATGACTATTCTTCCATTCGCCACAGCGTTTCTTCCATTCGCCACAGCGTTTCTTCCATTCGCCACAGCGTTTCTTCCATTCGCCACAGCGTTTTTATCTTTTAGCAACCTCAGTTTTTGACCAGCTAAGGTTTTCGTCGCCACCACTTTTTTAGGCATCAGCTGTCCGCCATAGTCGCGATAGTCAGAGTACTCAATAGTCCAGCCTAACTGCTCAAGCGTCTCTATTTGTTGATTTTCGTCTAGCCTATATCGGTAAGTCGACTGCTTGGTGGGTAACACAAACATCCATGAACTAAGAGCATCGATCGGAATTGGCCAGCCAACGATTCGCGTTAAAAGCTGTTCGGCGCTAGTACCTCGATGCAATAAGCCTTTATTGTCCGACAACACCACACCGTACTGATCAAACTGAAGCTTTATAGCGCCGACACCCAATGGGCCATATAGGCGAATGTCATTTGACTGGTCGGCAAACTGCCAAACTAAATTAGCTTGCTCGTTAAGGCCAGGAGCAAACAAACCAATTTTGGCTGAATACCGCCATGAATTAAGCATTTCGGTGCGTTGCCTTCGCTCGAGAAATATCTCGGGGCTAGAACGCCATGCTAATTCACCTTCGACACTGGGGGAACTTGGCAAGGTTTGGCATGCGGTCAACAAAACAGCTGACAGCGCGGCGATTGGTAATCGATAGCAACGGCTCAAAATAAAACTGAAACACGGGTTCAAAATCATCTCTCTAAGGCAATTCAATGTGCACGCTACTTTGATACCGCTGGAGGCGAAGTCGACGGTGAAACTTGAGCTGCATCGCTAGCCGCGTTCTCAGCATCGGCAGCAAGGCTATCAAGGTTAATGCCATAGCGCTCAATAACCTCGTTCAGAATAGGATTGTCACTATCCTCAGCGTACGACCTTAACAACACAGCGCGAGCCTTATCTTGCTCGCCCGACTCCCACAAAACTTCGCCTAAATGAGCCGCCACTTCAGCCTCTGGGCTAGCCGCATAGGCTTTTTTTAAGAATTCTATCGCAGTAGCAAAGTCCTTCAACTTGTACGATACCCAACCCATGCTATCTAAAATATGAGCATCACTTGGTCTCAGAACTAACGCTTTAAGGATCAGTTCTTTGGCCTCTGCATAACGATTAGTCTGATCAGCCAGCGTGTAACCTAAGGCATTGAGGGCATTTGCATGCTTAGGCTGTTGAGCAATAATGCGGCGTAAGTCAGCCTCCGCAACGCCAATCTTTTGTAGCTCGGCCGCAACTAATGCTCGCGCGTACAACAACTCTAAATTGTCCGGCAGATAAACTAACGTCTCATTTATATAGCCAAACGCTTCATCGTATTGACGAGCGCTCATCAACAAGTAGTGCCGAGTAATTGCCACTTGTAGAAAGTCATCTTCGGTTCTTGGCCGCAACGCGCGTAAAGTATTAACCGCGCGCTCAAGCCCCTGAGTTTGGTTGCGAATATTAGCCACTTGAATTTGAGCGCGCACATAGAGAGACTCGTCTTCAATCTGATCGAACAGTCTCTCGGCAGTGACGTACTTCTTATCTCTAACCGCCATTCGAGCCAAGGACCAGCGTGCATCGTCATTCTTTGGCTCTACTCGCAATGCTTTCGACAAGTGCTGTTTCGATTTTTTATTGTTATCAAGCTGTTCCGCCAAGGCTGCTGCATATTGCAGCGCATTAACGTTATTGGGCGCATCACTAAGCACTTCAAGCATTAATTGGTAGGCATCGACGTAACGCTTAGCCCGCCCTAGTTCGGCAGCATGGTTAATTCTCATAGCCACCGAATGAGGATATTTTTTTACGAACTGGTTAATAAAAACAGCTCGCTGATCGAGCTTATTTTGTTCATTCAACAAGTTAGCAATAAGCTGAGCCGCCAAATCCCAACCAGGTTTTAGTGAAAGAGCCTCATCACTCCAGACTTCGGCCGCCTCGTACTTCTTAAATACTTGCGCTACATAGGCTGCACTGAGTAATACTTGCGCTGATTGAGGATACTTCTGAACCATATAGTCAGCGATATCAAAGCCAGACTCTGGGTTTTTTTGACGCACTAATAGGCCGGCTAACTGCTTGATATACGATTCGATATCCTGCTCAGCTATTTGCAACGCTATCGCCGTTTTAGCCGCCTCAGTTTGCTGCGATCCAACTAACGACAAAATATTCATATTCTGAGCGTTAATACTCTGAGGCTTTAGCGTCAGCCAAATTTTTGCCGCCTCAGAGGCCTCGTCATAGTTGGTGTTTCGCAACGCAAGCATTGTTGCCATACGCGCAACCCGAAAGTCTTGGCTTTTAGTCGCGGCTAAGGTGCCGCTGGTGATGGCCGTCGACCAGTCGTTTTGAAACGACGCGAAGTTCATGATCAACAATTGCTCCAATGTCTCGGCGTCGAGATCCTGCAATGGCAGATCAGGGTCTTGGCTAAGATCGATGTCAGAGGAGATATCGACCTGGTCCGGATTGGCTTCGACCACAACATCGCGGCTAGTTTGAGTTTGATCAGTTTGATTTAGTCGAGCTTGCTCTGCCAATACACCTGGCGACAAACTGGGCTTATGCGCATTGCTGCCAACCGCGCACCCCACCACCAATGAGCAGAACATTACAGTAAGACTCATTTTCTTCAAAGAAGACTCTTTTACAACTATTTCAGGCATTTGTGACATCGATTGAATTATATACTGAGGAAACGACAAAAAAGTCTTTACGGGTGAACCCGAACATCAAAGCCTCTTTATCAAATTTTTACACAGAAACCTTAACTTTATCAGACGGAGTAACTACAATTAGCACGCAGTGTTTAGGCTTACCATTAGTTTACACCTCAAATAGTAACAACGAGCTCTTTCATTACCGGCAAACAATGTTTTACCAACAAATAAGCCTTACCAACAACCTAGTAAATTATCGAACTCGGTAAATTATTACTAATTAGTCGGTAATGCCAAGAGCGCTGAATAAACCATCACAGCCTATGAACTTATTATGCACAGCAGTCTCATCGCGTTTTTTGCCGCTCTCGGCTTCGTAGCATTCGGCTACCTGAGCATACTGCGTCTACTTAGTAAGCGGAGCTTCGGTAAAATTAGCTTTACACAGTATTTGAGTGGTGTCACCACCAGCCAATTCTTAAGCAACCTCGGTAGTAGCACTTTTTTCGTCAGCTTACCGGCAACCAGTTTGTTACTTTTTTGGGGCTGGGGCCCTGCCGTTTTATGGTTAATAGTGTTTCATCTCTTTATCGAGTCAATCGGCCATCTTCAATACAGTTCACAGGGCGCCTTGAAAAACGGCGACAGTCGCCGTATCGCCGATTACTTGCTGCGAGCTGAAAACACCAAACTTGCGGTTGTTGAGCAAGGCCTTATCCAAGCCTTCTTTTTACTTTCGATGGCGGTGGTAACCGCGCTATTAGCGACGCTCATAGACCGTCAATCTGGCCTATTGTTTGCTTTACTTTTTTTGCTTCCGGCTAGAACGCTATTACGGCACTCAAGCGTAGCGCTACCTTTAGCCTTTCGAATTATTGGCTCCGCAGCACTTTTGGCGCTTGGCTTGGCCTTTAGCAATCAGCTTGGTTTTTCTATTTATGGCGATTGGGCACCTTTTGGCGAGGCGGTGTCATGGTTACGATTCAATAACCCTACGGTGATAGCCGCAGTATTAACAGTGGCGGTCTTCCGCTTAGAGAAAGACTCTGGCTTTAAAAAGGACCTCTCTTCTTTTGCAGGCCTGATCATTGTTTTATTAGTGGTCGCGATGGCAGCACAATTACTGTGGTCACAACCGGCTTTAGATGCGCCGATGAATGACGCCCAAGTCAATAATCAAACCCTGCCATGGTTCATGGGTCTGAGTCTCATTATCTTTGCTGGCTTCTCGGCGCTACTGATACGCCTTCTTAATGAGGAAGACAACCAAGCCGAATCCGGCGCAGAACAGTTTGGCCGCTTACAGGGAGGGAGTTTAGTGCACCTAAGCTTCATGCTTTTACTCGTGCTAAGTTTGGCCTCAGCGCTGGGCATTGGCGCATGGAAAACTCACTACCTGAATTGGGGCGACTCTATCAATATTTTGGATCACTTAAATTTAGCCATCTCAAGTACTTTACACCTGATAGGTAGCCAGACTGAAACTGGCACCCTTATACAAACCATTTTACTGGCGGCACTTTGCTTTGCCGGCTTCAGCTTTATGCTTAATTGTGCGGTTCAGCTAACCGTCGAAGAACGTCAGCAGCAAAACCTATATTCGGTAGTAGTAGAATCCAAAATGCTTCAAGCTATTCTAATTTTTGTCGCCGCTAGCTACTTCATATCTAATGGCGTTAGTATCGATATGTGGCTAGTAATCGGCCTCTTAGGGTGGGTATTAGCCACTCATTTGATGTTAGGCATGAGCTTAAGCGAGAACAACTCAGGCGTGCAAAAATCGGTGTTCATCCTTGTCAGTGCAATCTTAGTTATTACGGGTCTGCTGCAAGCCCTATTGATCACTTATAATTGGCTTACCTCAGTTTACTATGCGCACGCGGCGTGCGGCATAGTGCTAATAGTCATATCGAGCTTGCTATGGTGGAGGTCAATCCCGCAACTAATTCAAAGTTTCGGTCAGAATTCCAACGACGATTTGTTCTAGAGCTGTCTAAAACAGGGTAAAATACCGTGTTAGTAAACATTAGAGTAAATTCTTAGGGTCCTGAGGCGAGCGTAAAGCCTCTGGTTATATCGCTATTTTTCACACTTGTAGAGCAAGGTTAGTTACATAAGTCATGCATGTTTTATCCATCGGTTTGAACCACACCACAGCGCCGCTTGAAGTGCGCGAGCGCGCAGCCGTGGCCGCTGAACACCTCGATGATGCGCTATTGGATATATCAAAGTGTACCGGCATTGAAGAGGCGACCATTCTCTCGACCTGCAATCGAACCGAAGTGTACTGCCATGTACCTGACTCGAACATCGAAATTGTCAGCGATTGGCTATGCGACTTTCATCAACTTCGAAAAGACGAAGTAGCGCCTTTTTTATATACTCACCCGGATCAAGCCGCGGTAAAACACGCATTTCGTGTCGCCGCCGGTTTAGATTCAATGGTTATCGGCGAGCCGCAGATATTAGGGCAAATGAAAACAGCTTTTGCCAAGGCACACAAGAATGGCAATACAGGCAAAGTACTAAACCGCTTATTTCAGCATACCTTTTCAGTCGCTAAAGAGATTCGCACCAGCACCAGCATTGGCAGCCACGCAGTATCGGTTGCTTACGCTGCAGTATCGTTGTCAAAGCAAATTTTTTCAGATATTTCGCGGCAAACCGTTCTACTTATCGGCGCCGGGGAAACCATAGAGCTAACCTGCCGCCACTTATACGCTCAAGGTGTGCGTGACATTATTGTTGCTAACCGCACCGTTGAGCGAGCCGCAGGGCTGGCTAAAGAGTTTGGCGCTAAGGTTATTTCACTGCACGAATTACCGACTCGCCTACCAGATGCCGACATGGTCTTTAGTTCGACCGCCAGCACGCTGCCTATTTTAGGTAAAGGTGCGTTTGAAAGTTCTCTAAAAAAGCGCAAAAATAAACCTGTGTTAGTGGTTGATTTGGCCATTCCTCGCGATGTTGAAAAAGAGGTTGGCGATTTAGGTAATGTATATCTATACACCGTCGATGACTTGCAGCAGGTAGTTTCAGACAATCTAGAGTCACGTAAAAATGCCGCCGTTGAAGCGGAAAAAATTGTCGCTGAGCAAACGCTACAATTCATGCATTGGTTTCAAAACTTACAATCTATACCGACTATCCGCCAGTTGCGTGACCGCACTAGCTTGATTACCGAAAACGAATTGATAAACGCTAAAAAGCGTTTAAAAGCAGGCGAAGAACCGAGCGCGGTCCTCGAGCATTTCGCCTACGCACTTTCGCAAAAATTCATGCACCACCCAACCGAATCATTGCGCCAAAAACATGACGAAGCCCTACTTTCAGCAACTCGAGAGCTGTTCGGCCTAGACAACGAATAATAAAAGAGAAATAAAGTGAAAGATTCCATCCGCTTTAAGCTGGAAAACCTAGTCGATCGTCAAGAAGAATTGAACGCCCTTTTGTCACAACCTGAAACAATGAGCGACCAAAACGTATTCCGAAAATTCAGTATCGAGCTGTCTGAGATTGCACCGATTATTGAAAACTTCCAAGAGTACCTCGTATTAGAAGGCGATGCCGAGGCGGCGCAAATGATGATCGACGAAGACGATAAAGAAATGCGCAAAATGGGCCACGACGAAATGAATGAGATTAAAGCTCGTCAAGACATTCTACTCACCGACCTACAAAAATTGTTACTGCCGAAGGACCCCAACGACGATAGCAATATTTTCTTAGAAATTCGTGCGGGTACGGGCGGCGATGAAGCCGCAATTTTCTCCGGTGATTTATTTAAGATGTATCAAACCTATGCTGAATCGCAAAAATGGCAGGTAGAAGTACTCAGTAAAAACGCTGGAGAACATGGTGGCTACAAAGAAATAATCTCTCGCATTGTCGGTCATGGTGCTTATTCCAAATTAAAATTTGAATCGGGCGCACATCGAGTTCAGCGTGTACCTGAAACTGAAACTCAGGGTCGCGTGCACACATCAGCCTGTACCGTCGCAATTTTACCAGAAGCCGACGAAATAGCTGACGACATGGAAATCAACCCATCGGATCTACGAATCGATACCTATCGCGCCTCAGGTTCAGGCGGGCAGCACGTTAATAAAACAGATTCGGCGGTTCGCTTAACTCACATCCCGACTGGCACGGTAGTCGAATGCCAAGACGAACGCTCACAACATAAAAACAAAGCACGGGCGATGTCAATGTTAAAGGCTCGTATTTTGGATGCTGAGCGCCAGGCGCAAGATGCCGAACAAGCTGAGACTCGTAAAAGTTTGGTCGGCAGTGGTGACCGGTCGGAGCGTATTCGCACCTACAATTATCCGCAGGGGCGGATTAGTGACCACCGTATCAACCTAACATTGTATAAATTAGACACAATAATGGGCGGCGATTTAGGCCAAGTAGTCGATCCGCTGACGATCGAGCATCAGGCAAACTTGCTGGCTGAACTCGGCGACAATGAATAGCCTAGCCTAACCATAACCTTGACGTATTATGCTTAGCTATCAGGCGCTCATTAACGACGCCACTCAACAGCTCTACGACAGCACTGAGACACCTCGGATAGATTCTGAAGTGCTGATGCAACATGTACTGCAAAAAGACATTGCATGGCTTATAGGCTATGGCGACACGACGGCTTCCGCCGAGCATACTAAAGCGTTTTATGAATTAGTGATAAAACGTCATGTAGGGCAACCGATCGCTTACCTAGTCGGGTTTAGAGATTTTTGGACGCTAAATCTGCTTGTTAACGAGAATGTGTTAATACCAAGGTCCGATACCGAAACCTTGGTTGAGAAGGCTCTAGAGCGTTTACCCAAAGATCAGGTCATCGAGGTGCTCGATCTCGGTACAGGTAGCGGCGCAATTGCGTTGTCTATCGCCAAAGAACGGCCACTCGCTAGCGTAATTGCGGTTGAATATCACGCAGGCGCTCTGCAACTTGCCGAACATAATGCCCAACGTAACAACATAGAAAATGTCGAGTTTCGTCTCAGCGACTGGTTTGCCGCAGTTCGCCAGTCTGAGCGATTTGACTTAATAGCCTCTAATCCACCCTATGTTGAGCCCGGTGACGCGCACCTTCAACAAGGCGACCTCCGATTCGAGCCAATTACCGCATTGACGGCTTTAGACAATGGCCTGGCCGATATTAGAAAAATAATCGAAAGCGCGTCATCGCACCTAAAAGATAACGGCTGGTTAGTCATCGAGCACGGATTTAATCAAGCCAGTCAAGTCGCCGAGCTTTTTCAACAGAACGGTTTTAGTCAAATCAAATTATGCAAAGATATAAACGAACTGCCGCGTTGCACCCTTGGCCAAAAGCGCCGCTAATATGATCAACAAAACTTTCAACGCTGAAACTGTGAACGACCTCTTTAAAGAGGTGCAGCGAATTATCTTGCTCGGCGACGCTAGCGAGAAGTGCCAAGCAACGCATGCGCTTGCTGCTAGGCTAGCAAGTTTCTCGCTTGATCATCAAAGTAAGGCGATCGAGATACTCGAACCAGGCTATCCCTCAAGCCTACAATTAGTTGCGCCAAGAGAATTAAAACGCCGAGGAATACAAAGCCAAGAGGGACGCAACACATTGATGCACTCTATTGCTCATATAGAATTCAACGCCATAAACCTAGCGCTCGACGCTGCCTATCGCTTTCGCAACCAGCCGATTGAATACTACCAAGACTGGATCCAAATCGCCGATGACGAAGCAAGACACTTTGGCCTAATTCGCGACTACCTAAATCAACATGATTGCGACTATGGCGATTACAAAGCACATAACGGGCTTTGGGAAATGGCTGTCGATACCCAATATGACGTGGTTGCACGCATGGCTTTAGTACCTCGTGTGCTTGAAGCTCGGGGGCTTGATGTAACGCCAGGAATTATTAAAAAACTTGAGCGCGTTAACGATCAAGCTGCGGTAGAAATTTTGAAGGTGATCTACAACGATGAAATCACTCATGTTCACACCGGCTCGCGTTGGTTTTTTTATCAATGCAAACAGCGTGACCTAGAACCTAGGGTCACGTTTACCAATATGGTTGAACGTCATTTACATGGTCAACTCAGAGGTCCGTTCAATCTGGCTGCCCGACTTCAGGCCGGCTTTGATGAAATTGAAATGGCCTCATTGAATTCACGTTTTGGCTAATTTCGAACCAGCAGCAACAACTCAATAGTACGATTAACAACGCTAACAAATGTTTAATTTGATAATTTCATTAGCGTCTATAAAATACCTAAAAAATATATTTACAGTGACGAATAAGCGGTCAAACGTGTCACATTTAACAGAGGCTAACCAGTATGCACGCTGAGTTCAATTCACTCCGCCAATGGCTTTCGAGCCAGATTTTAGGGCAACCAAAGTTGGTTGACCGTCTACTCATTGCGCTATTGGCTGATGGCCACTTACTTGTCGAGGGTGCACCCGGTCTAGCCAAAACGAAGGCAATCAAATCCTTGGCTGATGGCATCGAAGGTAGTTTTCAACGTATTCAATTCACCCCTGACTTATTACCCTCTGACATTACCGGTACAGAAATTTATCGCCCAGAGACCTCTACTTTCGACTTTCAACAAGGCCCTATTTTCAACAATTTGGTGCTTGCTGATGAGATCAATCGCGCACCCGCTAAAGTTCAATCAGCATTGCTAGAAGGCATGTCCGAGCGACAAGTAAGTGTTGGCCGAGAAACCTTTGACTTGCCGCCGTTATTTTTGGTGATGGCAACGCAGAACCCGATTGAACAAGAAGGCACCTACCCATTGCCAGAAGCACAGCTAGATCGCTTCTTAATGCACGTACGAATCGGCTATCCCGATGTGACCGCTGAAAAACAAATTCTAGCGCTATCTCGAGGTGAAGCTTTGGCTGACCAAGCCGCAAAGCCGTTAGAGCAAATTTCTCAGTCATCGATCTTGGCCGCCCGCAAAGAAGTAATGCAAGTACACATGGCAGATTCAATTGATGAGTACCTTGTGCAGCTGATTCTAGCAACTCGAAACCCAGCAGATTATGGCAGTGACCTAGCGAGCTGGCTCGAGTTTGGCGCTAGCCCGAGAGCGACTATCGCAATCGACCGCTGCGCTCGAGCCCACGCCTGGCTCGATCAACGCGACTTCGTCTCACCCGATGATATACGAGCGGTGGCTCATGACTGCTTACGACACAGACTCATCTTGAGCTACGAAGCCGAAGCCGATGGCATCACATCGGACAAAGTTATCGATCAGTTACTTAGCCGAGTGGCCGTTGCCTAAGCGGCCTCGACTGAATAGCAAACGTATAGAAAATGACTAATACAGCAGCCCAACTCTCGGCGCTCAGTGAGCATGGCATTGTTACAGACTTAGCTCGTCTATTAGACGCTCGTCATTGGGCACAGGGCTTAAGCTTGTTTTCACACCAAGCGGCAAGAAACCTATTGCTCGGTAATGTACGCTCACGCTTTCGTGGCCGTGGTATGGAATTTGAAGAGGTTCGCCGTTATCAAGCGGGAGACGACATTCGTACCATCGACTGGAAAGTATCGGCCCGAGCACAAGGCACCTATACCAAACTCTTTTGTGAAGAACGAGAACGGCCATGCCATATCTTAGTTGATCAACGCCAAGCGCTTTATTTTGGCTCAAGCGTGCAATTCAAATCGGTATTGGCTGCCGAATTGGCCACCGCGATAGCTTGGGCCGCATTAAAAGGCGGTGATCGCGTCGGTGGACAGGTTATTGGCGATTATAAAACCAGCGATAGTAGGGCTCGCCACAGTAAACAGGCGGTACTTCGTTTGATCCATGATATCAATGCAGGCAATCATAGGTTGGCTAATCAGCATCATAACGATATACCCTCAGACAAAACTAACTTAGCAAACAGCCTCGAAGAATGTCGCCGAATCACTCGGCCTGGCACCGCGATTTTTATCATTAGCGATTTTCATGATTTTGATCATGCGGCGGCTAAATCACTAACTAATCTAGCTAAGCATGCTGACCTGACGCTATTACAAGTGTCGGACAAACTAGAACAAAAGCTTCCCAATTTAGGTAATGTTGCAATCAGTAACGGCCGACAATCGGCCAAAGTGAACCTATCTAGTTCGCTCACTAAAGCCTACCAACAAGACCGCTCGGATAGGCAAAATTTATTGATCAGTTCGGCTACTAAAGCGCGTGCTCTTTACAGCAATATTGATACGTCGCAAACGGCTCGGCAGGCGTTGAGTCGTCTTTTCACTAACTAAGTATGAACCAACAACTAACAGATATCTTAAAGCAGCAACTGCGTGAGGCACACACTCCAGACGCTATAAGCTGGTGGCTACTTGCCCCTGGCTGGTGGGTTTTAGCGGCATTACTGATAGCCCTGGTCAGCTACAGCGCGGTTAAATTGCACCGGCATCGACAAAAAAATAACTACCGCAAAATTGCGATTGTAGTACTAGATTGGCATTACTCAGAATGGCAGCTACTACAAAATGATGGCGGCTATCTGCAGGCGGCTAATTCAGTGATTAAACGCGCATGCTCACACTTCGATAACGGTTCGCAAAAACTCTCAGGCCGTGAATGGGTCAACTATTTAAACGTTCTCTGTAAAAATGAATTATCTGACGCAACTCAAACAGCCTTAAACGATGCTCTATACCAAAAACAGCCAAAGACCGAAATAAAGAAAGTGCATCAAGACCTAAGGGCCTGGCTAGTGGCCCATAACCGCTTGTTAGTTACCAACATAGAGGTGGGTGCTGACGCGGCACTCGCGGTGGAGCCTAAAAATGCTTAGTTGGCAATGGCCTATTTTGTTGGCACTACTGCCGATACCCTTTATTGTGCGTTGGTTAAGCCGTGGAGATGATGCTAGCGCCACGGCTATACAAGTACCCTTCTTTGATGCGCTGCAAAATTTACAGCACAATAAGGTTAGCCCTCGGTCGAGCAACTGGCTCAAGGCAATATTGCTTTGGCTAGTCTGGATCAGTCTCATAACGGCGGTTGCTAGACCGACGTGGGTCGGCGATCCGGTAAATTTACCGCAAGACCGTAGGGACTTGATGTTGGCGGTCGACATCTCCGGCTCAATGCAACAACAAGATATGTTAGTCAACAATCGATACATCGACCGCATCACTGCGGTTAAAGGCGTGGTCGGTGCGTTTGTCGAACAACGTGCAAGTGATCGTCTGGGGCTGATCTTATTTGGCCAACAAGGCTATTTACAGACACCACTAACCTTTGACGGCAAAACCGTAAACCAACAATTGCAAGAAGCGCAGCTTGGCTTTGCCGGCAATGCTACCGCTATCGGTGATGCGATTGGCTTAGCGATAAAACGCTTACGTGGCCGACCAGCCAAAAGTAGAGTGCTGATTTTACTCACCGATGGCGCCAATACCGCCGGCACAGACCCGCTACAAGCGGCTACCATCGCCGCCGAAGCTGAGATTCGAATCCATACTGTGGGCGTTGGCGCTGAGCAAATGGTGACCCGCAGTGTTTTTGGACGAAGACAAAACGTAAACCCATCTAGTGACTTAGACGAAGCAACGCTTCAGGCGATTGCCGACAAAACCGGTGGCCAATATTTTCGCGCCCGCAATCCAAAAGAGCTGCAACAAATCTACGCCGAGATAGATCGCTTAGAGCCCGTTCCCGATGAACAAACGTTTCGACCAAGTAGAAGCTTGTTACATTGGCCGCTATCCGCCGCATTAGGCTTTAGCCTGTTACTTATGTTATTTCGGCGGTACGTCTAATGGCACTAACAATGTTCGAGCATTTTCATTTCATTCGACCTGAATGGCTATGGGGGCTGCCGCTGGCCGTGTTTGCCTGGTTAATAGTCAAAAATCAACGCGGCGATCAACAATGGTCAAGCCATATACCCAAGGCAATGCTGGCCGCATTACAAATTGGTAAGTCCACGCAATCGAACGGCTGGAAGTGGTCGCTATTAGTACTCTGGCTAGGGGTTATTATCGCCGCCGCTGGGCCAACCTGGGACCAACAAGCCTCGCCTACAGTACAAAATCAGAAAGCGGTCGTATTGGTTCTCGACTTGTCGCCGTCGATGCTGGCTAAAGACCTAACACCAGACCGACTAAGCCGCGCTAAATTTAAACTGATCGATGTATTACGACAGCAAGCCGACGGTCAGGTCGCATTGATTGCCTATGCCGGAGATGCTCATACTGTCAGCCCATTAACCGACGACCCCAGAACAATTCAGTCTTTACTGCCAGCATTGCATCCGAATGTTATGCCAAGTAACGGCAGCAATACCGAAGCGGCAATTGAACTTGCTCAAAAATTACTGCGTGATGCCGGCCTCACTAGCGGCGATATATTATTGATTACAGACGGCGTAAATAACGATGCCATCGAGACCATTACCGACAGTATCGATTCGAATTACCGCGTCTCTATTTTAGCCGTCGGCGGCACTGAGGCAGCACCAATCCCGAAGTCAAACGGTGGTTTTTTACGTAAGGCTAATGGTGAAATTATTTTGTCAGCGGTTAACAGTCGCCAGTTACGTACTATGGCGACCGGCCTCGGTGGACGCTTTTCAATGCTGAGCGCCGATGATGTTGATATACAAACCTTAAGAATTGGCGAATATGAAATGGCCGATATGGCAGATCAAGCGCTACAAAGCAGCGTAGTTTATGATGCCTGGGTCGATCGAGGCCACTGGCTGGTGTTACTGATATTGCCTCTAGCACTGATGCTGTTTCGTAAAGGGGTAATTTATTCACTACCGCTTTGCATACCAATACTGTTCCTGAGCCCGACTGACTCGTATGCCCAGAATAATGGACAGGTTAGCGCCGATACTGTTGCCGGTAGATCTGATGTATCAGAACCTGGATGGCAAAGCGCATGGGAGAATTTGTGGCAAACTCCTGATCAGCGAGCTAGTAAGCAATTCTCCGAAGGCGACTTTGAATCGGCGGCGGCCACCTTTAAGCGCAAAGACTGGTCGGCACTAGCAAATTATAACAACGGCGACTACCAGAAAACGATCGATCAGTTAAGCGATATAGAAGACCCCACAAGCCTCTATAACAAAGCAAACGCCCTAGCCTTCAATCAGCAACTGCAAGAATCCGTCGATGCTTATCAGCAAGTATTAACTCAACAACCCGATCATCAAGATGCTAAGCACAATAAGTCGATCGTTGAGCAACTATTAAAGGATCAAGAGGAACAAGAACAGCAACAGGACTCCGATGGTACGTCTGATGAGGACTCGCAACAGAATCAACCGCAGGATGATGAGTCTCAACCCTCCGATAATGAGTCTCAACCCTCCGATAATGAGTCTCAACCCTCCGATAACGAGTCTCAACCCTCCGATAACGAATCTCAACCCTCCGATAACGAGTCTCAAGCTTCTGACGATGAGTCTCAAGGTGAACCCTCGCAAGAACAGCCGCCAGAGGCGGGCAATGATGCTGATCAGCAGGACTCTGAGCAAAATAGTGATCAACAACAGGAAGATGAACAACAATCTGAGGCTAGTACTGAAGACGATAGCCAAGACCAACAAGCATCTGAATCGGCCGCCGCTGGTGCACAAATTGAAGAATCCGATGATCCTCTACAAGACTCGAGCGAGCAATGGCTTCGCACCATTGAAGACGACCCGAGTGGATTGCTTAGGCGCAAGTTTGAATATCAAGCAGGTCAACGTGCTCAGCAAGCTAGGCCCCAGAGTAATGATAAAGCCGCGCAACAACGATACTAATAATTTATGAAATCTTTATCCCTTTACCGACAATTTGTAGTCTTCGTGATTGCCTCAGTATTGCTTGATGTGGCCGCGGCCGCTAACCTCACCAGTCGGGTAAATCGCAACCAAGTAGGTACCAATGAAACGCTCACTCTGACAGTGTCGATAGACCGACAAGTAGAGTCATCCGAACTTGATTTACGCCCACTGCAAGAGAAATTTGAAATTCTCGATGCCACTCCGCAGAGCCGCAGTTCGTTCAACATCGTTAATGGCCGTTCGCAACAAGCCGCCTCAACCACTTGGAGCATCACCCTAGTCGCCAAGAGCGAGGGTATTTTGACCATTCCCGCGTTCACCATAGGGGCTGATAGCAGTAAGCCTATTTCCATCAAGGTAAGTAACTCAACCGCTTCTAACAACAGCGCATCACCACTCAGCGCCTCCGTCAGCATTAATACTAAAGAGGTCTATCCGAATCAGCAGTTCATTGTCGAGATTGAACTCTCGGCAGCTAACAACGTAGGCGATCTAAACGGTGCGCAGTTAGTCATTGCAGGTGCCGAGGTCGAGCCGTTTGATCAACAAAATTTTCAACGGCTCGACAACGGCGTGGCGCGTCAGATAGTCATTCTGAAGTACTCCGTGTTCGCCAAGCAAGCAGGCGAACTGACGATTCCGATTATGACTTATACCGGGGTAAAAAATGGCCAACGCAACGTTTTCAGAAATACTGGAACTCAAGTAATTGCCCGTAGTAAGCCGATTAATATCGAGGTGAAAAAAATACCTGAGACCAATAACCGGCAATGGTTTCCCGCTCAGAATGTCACCATCAGCGCCAAATTATCAGGCAACGGTTCTACACTAAAAGTTGGCGAACCGATAACTCGAACTATTACGATTAGCGCCAAGGGTCAGCAAGCTAGCGTAATTCCGCCGCTGAAGTACGACTACGTAGATGCTAATTTAAAATTATATAAAGACCAGCCACAACTCGAAACCAAGAAAACCAATCAAGGTTTTATTGCGACCCGTATCGAATCAGAAGCACTGGTAGCCAATCAAGCAGGCGAGTACCTATTACCGGCAATCAGCATCGATTGGTGGAATGTAAAAACCAAACAATGGCAAACCTCAACAGTAAAACCGCAGATGTTGAGCGTGACTGGCACAAGTCTGCCAGTAGATAGCCGATTAGAGCCTATAGCGACTGTTACTGAAACGCCAACGACAACCATTATAAACGATTCTAAGTCGACACTATTGTGGCAAATAGTGTCGGCGGTGTTGGCACTAATAATAGCCTTACAGTTTTATTTTCTGCGCAAGGCCGTGAAACCAGAGCCAGAGCCAGATACAACACAACAATACGAAATTTCTGAAAAAGAAGCATGGTCGGCGCTTCAAGCTGCTTTTAAAGCCGACAACAGTCAAGCTATTAGAAGTGGTCTCTTGCTTTGGGGTCGCCAAGCACTGGGCTCAGAGCAACCAATCAGCCTCGACCAACTGCAACAATATGCCGCTAAATTGGACGTTTCCGAAGAGCTTAAAAACCAGTTCAATGTATTAGACACGCATCTATATCGAAACGGTAAAAAACCTGACTTTTCGGCAATAGCGCAATTAGTAGGTCAGCTTAAAATCGCCTTAATAGCGTCATCAAAAAGTAGCCGGAAAAGTAAACCTGAGTTAAAGCCGCTTTATCCAAATTAGCCTGCGGCAGCCTCTCGGCTTAACTTAGGACACAGTGATATAGCGCTCTAATATTCCCGACTAAGCACTCTTTCTGTACGCATCAAGCTGTACTTCAACAACTCGGATCGCCATTGCCTTCCAATCTAATCCTTTGTCATTCAATAGCGCCACATGATGGCTAATACTCACGTAGCCATGAACAATTGCCCAGACATCCAGAGCAATCTGCCGACGCTCTAAACTACTAGCACTGTCAGGCAGATAAGAGCCGGCCACTCTTACCAATTCAAAAAAAGCGCAATCTCTAGCGGCAATCGCCTCTCTTGAAGGCTGATAGCCGGCATCAGATTCACCAAAAATTAGTCGATAATGAGCTTCATTCTGTTCACCTACGTTTAGGTATCCTAAGCACGATTGCAGCACCTGAGCCTTGGAAGCTTTGCCCTCAGGCACTACGTCCATCGCCTCACGGACTAAATTAAAGCCTTCAATGTAGAGCGCATCAAGGATGCCCTGCTTACCTTGAAAATGACTGTAAATACCTATAGTCGAAAGACCCGCACGCTTTGAAATAGCACGCACACTCAAAGCACCACCGCCGCCTTCTAAAAAGAGTTCGGATGCTGCATTTAGAATTTTAGTCCTAGAGTCCATCAGGTTCTCGCTCAGGGCTTGACAAATATAACAGTGTTATTCTAGTATATAACAGTGTTATATACCAATCGCTATTGGTCAAACAATTAAACTTTAAACTGGGGATGCCATGGGCGCTCAACAACTTGAAACTGATTATCTAATTATTGGCAGTGGCGCGGTGGGCATGGCTGTCGCTGATGTGCTACTTACAGAGACCAATGCCAATATCATTATTGTCGACAAACACCATAAGCCAGGGGGCCATTGGAACGACGCATATTCATTTGTCACGCTACATCAGCCTTCCTCGTTCTATGGCGTTAGCTCTCGAGAACTGAGCAACGGCACGGTAGACGAAATTGGCTTGAACAAGGGCTTAGCCGAACTGGCGTCGGGCGCCGACGTAATGGCCTATTTCGACCAGGTGATGAAGCACACCTTCTTACCCAGTGGGCGGGTCAAGTATTTTCCGATGTGTGAGTATAAAGGTGACGGGAAATTTTCATCGATGTTGTCTGATAATGATTACCAGGTGACAATCAATAACAAGATCATTGACGGCACATATTTCAAAACATCAGTGCCTTCGACTCATAAACCCAACTTTGAAATTACTGACGGGGTTAAATTTGGCCCACTAAACGACCTCCCTAACCTAGTTGAGCCTCGCGATGGTTACGTTATCGTTGGCGGCGGTAAGACTGGCATCGATGCGGTTCTATGGTTGCTGGACAAGCAAATCGATCCAGACCACATCACTTGGATTATGCCTCGTGACGGCTGGTGGATTGATCGCCAGAACACCCAACCATCGCGTGACTTTTTCATCCACACGATGGGCGCACAAGCGACACAAGCTGAAGCTGTTGCAGAGGCTGAAAACGTCGATGACCTTTTTGATCGATTAGAGAAAGGTGGCGTCTTAATGCGTCTCGACGAAAATGTAAAACCACAAATGTTTCACGGCGCGACGGTCAGTCGTGACGAACTTGCGCAGCTACGCAGAATTAAACATGTAGTCCGCAAGGGTCGTGTCACCCGCTTAGATACCGACAGGATCCACTTCGGCGAAGACAGTATTGCCACAACTACCAACACAATGCATGTCGATTGCTCTGCTCGTGCGGTTCCAGTATCGGAGATTTACGATGTATTTCAAGGCGATACTATTGTGGTTCAAACAGTGCGTTCGTATCAACCGATTTTTAGTGCGGCGTTCATTGCTCACATTGAAGCTAACTATGATGACGAGGCGGTTCAAAACGAATTGTGTACCGTTGTGCCATTGCCAAACCACGATACCGACTGGTTAGTTGGCACTGCGGCGCAAATGCGAAATCAAATGCGCTGGTCAAAAGAGCCCGGCCTGCGAGAGTGGCTAATGAGCAATCGCTTAGACGGTTTTACCGAACTAGTACAACCCAGTGAAGAAACCACACCAGAGCAATTGGCGATTCTAATGCGTCTAAAAGCGGCGGGGCCAAAAGCCGGTGCTAATATGCCAAAATTAATGGGCGAAGTAATGCAAATTACGGCTGCACGCCAAGCCAACGCTTAAGGAAAAAAATATGCAAGAATTTCAAACTAATAAAGCCGACCTAACTCAAGGTCGTTTAGTAGAAACACCGGTGAACGCCATTGCCGACGGCGAAGTATTAGTTAAAGTCGACCGCTTTGCCTTTACCGCAAACAACATTACCTATGCGGTAATGGGTGATCAATTACGATATTGGCAGTTTTTTCCCCCGAATGGTGATGAATCTGAAAAATGGGGCATTATTCCAGTATGGGGGTTTGCTGATGTGATCCAGTCAAATAGTGACGGACTGCCAATAGGTGAGCGGCTATTTGGCTATTTTCCGCCAGCCAATCAATTGGTGATAAAACCAGCTAGGCTTATGCCAACGAGCTTGATGGACGGCAGTACACATCGTGCAGAGCTGCCACCGGGCTATAACATGTACCGTCGGGTGAACCACGAACCTGGTTACGATCGCGCTAACGACAATCAACGTATGTTGCTCTTCGTGCTGCACCTAACCTCATTCTGCATACAAGACCTACTTGAGAATAATGATTGGTTTGGTGCTGAACAAGTTGTGATTATTAGCGCGTCCAGTAAGACCAGCACTGGATTGGCATATGGTTTAGCCGACGACGAAAATGCACCTTACGTTATCGGCCTCACTTCAGAACGTAATATGGATTTCGTAAACTCGATAGACGCCTATGACCGCGTTTTGAGCTATGGCGCGCTAGAGCAGATTGATGCAAGCAAGGCGACGGTAATTGTGGACATGTCAGCGAATACCGATGTACTGAGTCGACTGCACACGCATCTTGGCGATAACATGCGCTACACCAGTAATGTCGGACTAACTCATTGGGATGAGCCACGCCATGTTAAGGGAATCAACCAAGCCCGAAGCCATCAATTTTTTGCCCCGAGTCACATACAGCAACGTATGAAAGAATGGGGGCCGGAGGAGTTCAACAAACGCTCGATGGGCTATGTAATAAACAGCTCCGCCAAAACTCACGAATGGTTAAAGATCAAACAATTAGACGGTGTCGATGGTTTGTCTAAAGCCTACAAAGACGTATGCGACGGCAAGATAGCCGCCGATCAAGGTTTGGTTGTGGTTATGTAACGGTCCCTAACTTTAGCGACACTCACGAGAGCCTGGAAATAGAGAGTCGACTTAACCGTCTCTCTATTTTTTTGCTTATCGAAAAC
>JBLHRL010000033.1:0-28408 GCA_047625975.1 Arenicella sp. | reverse complement strand
AGTCACCTGATAGGGACTTTGTGCAAGCTTGCCGGTCTGAAAACATGCTTTCTGCCGCGGGAATTCATCTTTGGCAATAGGTACGTCGATTACACCTTGATCACCAATCACGTGGCCATACAGTAAGGCGACATAAGTTTTACTAATAGTACGCGCTTGAAATTGTTTTGTAAGATGCGAATTGACAGCCTTATTACGTGCCAAAATCATTAAACCTGAGGTACCAATGTCTAGGCGATGCACCATCGCTACACCAGCATATTGCTTAAATAGGCGGTCATGTACCGAATCTTTATTCAACGGGTTTCTACCCGACAAGCTCAATAAACCGCTTGGCTTTTCTATCACTAATAGATCTTCATCCTCAAACAAAATGCCTATTTCTTCGGCGCAATGCGGGGCAATAAATTCGTCAGTACTCATTAAAATCGCTCGGTTAATTGCGCCGCTTAAATTGGCGAACCTGGGGGCATAGTGGGTAACACTATTTGATCACCAGAATCGTTGATCGACAGGCCTTCTATGCGCTTCAGTTGGTAAGCATAAAAGTCGCTATAACCGTCACCAGACTTAGATGATTTCTTCGACAAACCCCGTCTCTCCTTTTCGAGTGCCGCCAGTATCTCGGCCTTTACAAGTTTAGGAGTGGATTTATTGCTTAATAGGTTCATATAATTTGAATAGACTAAATCTATCACTGACTGATGCAGGCGAGCCTTAATTGCATTATAGCGCTTATCAATAACCGACACATGCAGTGCATTGGTTAAGTCAGCAATCGATGGCTGATTTTGGTCAGTCGCATGCTGCTGTATTAGCCGTGCCAAGCGACGTGGGTGAAGCAATGCCGTCAAGGTATGTTGCGCCGACGCTGAGGCCATACTCAGTTGATCTAAAGTAACGCCAGTCTCGCCATTCACCGACTCACGCGTTCGATAGTTGCCAGCCGCTTTAGGCACCATCATATCGACAAGCTTTTGAGGCAATGCCAAGAATTCAGGACTAAGGGTCAGCATCATTGCGTCTATCGCTATACGTTGTTTATCGCCTGAAACAAGCTCTAGCATTGGCGCAGAAGCCAATTCATCTTTAGTCGAATAGTCGTAGTCAATTCCGCCAATCCATTTAGCTGCGGCCTGGATTTGAAATCGATGGAAATAGTAAACTGGAACCAGGATTTCTTCTAAATCAGACCAATTGCGCCCACTCTTTAGGTTGTTGCTGCCAAAATTATCTAAGGCAATGTCACGTATCTTTAGCATCTTTTTTAACTCGGCAACGGCGTCAGCGCCATTATCCCAAAGACTGGCATAGGCATGTGCGTCGCCTACCGAACGCGCATCGGCGTCGCTGACATAACGCAAGCCATTAGCGTCATTCTGAGCAATCATCTGCTTTAACTCAGCGAGCTCGTCTTGTGCTTCAGAAAATTCAGAATAACCATATGCTATAACCGCTTTGTCCCACTTACCGAGGCCAACCGAATAGGCATTTGGGGCCACAATCTTTTTGCCATCATTGGCATCAATTTCAAATTGCGGATGGGGATAGTCCATCACCGACTCACGGCCATAATTACTGCCGGCAAAGTTGTGTGCGATACCGATGGTATGCCCTACTTCATGAGCCGATAATTGACGAATTCGAGCAAGCGCTAAGTCCATTAACGCTTGATCGTCTTCGCTCTCAGCAAATGGGGCCATCAAACCTTGAGCAATTAAATAGTCTTGACGAACTCTCAGCGAGCCTAGGGTTACATGGCCTTTAATAATTTCACCATTGCGTGGGTCGGTCACGCCATAGCCATAAGACCAACCGCGAGTAGAACGGTGTACCCACTGAATGACGTTATAACGCACATCCATTGGATCGGCACCAAGGGGCAACATTTTGACCTGAAACGCACCTTTAAAGCCAATCGCGTCAAAACCTTGATTCCACCAACTAGCACCCTCAATTAAGGCAGAGCGAACAGGCTCTGGTACGCCTGGATCGACATAGTAAATGATTGGCTCGAGCGCCTCACTGATTGCCGCCGCTGGATCTTTCTTTTGCAGACGATGACGGCCGATCACGTTACGCTCAATATTCTGATTAATCGCTTGGGCATAATCTCTGTAGCTAACATCCCAGAAACCGCTCTTGGCGATATATCTGCGAGCTTGGTAGCCGTCATCAGGTAAGCGCACAAAACTATGATGCATTTTCAGTGTAATAGCGTAAGGATTGGGCGCCGTCTGTTTGATAAATTCACCTGGATCGCTACCCACTAAGGTAATGCTTGCCTGCAATTCAGTGTTATCAGGAAAGGCTTTGGTTCGCGACAGGTCTACCGCCGAGCGCGTTATATCAACGGTATAACCTTTACCTTGTTTCTGCTCTTCAAGGATTCGGCCGACGCCATGAATGTCCTGCAAAATGAATTCACTTGCGTCCACCAACACCCAGTTAGTCGCACCCTCACTACCCGAGTCTTGAATCGCAAAGCCCCAAAGAACTGAAGACGCAAACGCTTCAGAAATTGCCTCAGCTTCTTTCTTATTATTAGTAATGGCTCTATATGCCGTCGGCTTTTGTTGCAGAAAAATTTTATTCCCCGCGCGCTCGAAGGCCACCAAACTTGTATTGCCGAGTTGCCCTCGATCTAAGCCAATATCATTCGAGCCTAAGCCACTAGGAAGGCTGGTTTGATAGATGAATTCTTGACCTAAATTATCTATCTTTAAATAGGTCTTTCCAGACTTAGTATCGTAGATTATATCGACAAAACCATCATCTACTTGATTGTTAGACAGCAACTCTTTAAAGCTAATTGCGTTAGCGCTAAGACTAAACAAAGCCAGTGAAATTATCGCTACGCGGGTTAGTAAACTTGCGTTCATAATAATCATTCTCAAAAAAGGTTTAAGACCATCTAAGGAAGGTCTGATAAAGTTAGATTTGTTGATAAACCGCCGCTAACTGTAACTGGGTTTGATGCCAGCAATAATTAGAGCCAAAGTGAGCAAGATTGGCCTCACCGAGACTTTTTATTTTTTCGTTATTGGCTACCAGCGAGATCAGTTGTATCGACATCTCATCGACCGTCTTAGCTAAGCTCGTACCGGCTGGTAAAAAGTCTCTATTGTTCTGACTGTCGAACGCCATCACCGGCAAACCACAGGCCAAATAATTAAGCATCTTGCCACTGCCCTCACCGGCATCGCTAAACTTTGGGTCAATGGCGATGTCACTCAACTGCAACAGACTAGGCAATGTTTCAAACTCTACTTGGCCGGTTAAAGTGCAGCATTCAGTCACATTATGTTGACTCAAAAAAACCTCTAAATCATCGCTAGGGTAACCGATAATCAAAAAGTGCAGTGCATCGCTCTGAGCGCATAGGACGATTAGCTGCTTGAGTTCGGCCAAACCTTTGCTATCAAGTAATGCGCCGGAATAAACCACTATTTTTTTACCCTCAGGCAAGCCCAAACCGGCTCTAAGTGCACGCTCTTCAGACTTACTAATCGTCGTTGCTGCTCGCGCGCCATCTTGCACTAAGCTAATCTTTTTATCGCTCAAATTAAACTCAGTTTTAATCTTCTCAAGTGCGTGTGTCGACGAACAGACGATCGTTTTGGCGAACCACATTAGGCAGGCTTCAATGGTTCTAACTGGCCACCTTAACCACGCATTTTTTTTAAAGCTGCCATGCGTCTCTAACTCGCCGACCAAGCTGCCCTGCATGTCAGCGACCAATGGAATTCTTGTCCAGAAAAATAGAAGTTTGGCGACCAAGCCAATCATTAATCCTTCATGCAAGTGCGCGTGTATAGCCGCAGGCTTGGTTCGTCTAATTTCTTTAACTACCAGCCACAGTAATTTCCAATCAGCCAAGAGTTTGTGTTTGCTCGGGCCAGCTTCGGTTTTGGTGTAATTTTTTATCACCGAGATACGTGAAGTCTTAACACTCGGAACGTCGCGTCCATGGTGATAAGTACACACTAAGTTGTCGTAGCCAAGTTGGGCTAGGCAATCAACAATCCCTTGAATACGAATATGGCAGCCACGGTCGGCAAAAAAGGGGGTTGGCGCAATATGTAATACAGTGTCAGAGTTCACCGGCCACTACCCATTAATCGCAGTTTGCGTTTTCTGCAACCGGGTCGAGGTAACGTTTAGCTGACGCGCTAACTCAGCTGCGGGCCAAGCTAGATGCTTGGCCATTAACTCAGCAATTGCCGACAACTCATTCGTCTGCAAACCCAATAAGCCTAAAGAAGTTCGGCCAAAGACCACGTCATCGAGAGTAAGCGCTTGTTCTTTTTCGATCGCCCAGACGACTTGTCCCATTAAGTCAGCTTGTGTCGAACAGATAATTTCTTGCAACTCAGGCTTGTCAACAATACTTAGTACGAAGGCATCGATATGACTACCATATGACATAAGTAAATGTTTGATCGTCTCGCTCGAGTATTGATCTTTATATTGCTCTAAGGCCGTTTGCTGCAGTTGCTCAAAGCTACTGTAGTCGCTGCCATACAGCTTTTGTTTAACAATGCCTTTGTGATCAGCCGATTCAGGGCGTTTTAATTTTTGATTGACGACCTTCATTGTCAACGCTGAGACCTTACGCCCGGTAGTGAATTTTGCCCCTAGCGCAGTTACTAAGCCGCTAACCTGATTGGCGCTTTGATGATCAATAACTTGATATTCGCCTGACCCTTGATACACCGTGCTCTTGATATTGTCGGTGCGATAATCATAAAGCCCAGAATAGCCCGAGACGATATCGTCGCGGCTCAACTGAGCTTTCGGCATCGCATCATTGATTGCCTCAATCAATTGCTCTACGTGCTCCGTTTGAAGTGACACATCGCCGTTAGCGCTATCGACTTCATCATAGCTGGTACCAATCAGTGAGTAACCTCGCCAAGGAATTGCAAACACATGGCGACCGCCCCTATCGATTTTAGAACCCGCTTGGTGCTTAGTGGTCAGCGCAATCGCGTGATCACAAATCTGCCGCGTAATAATGTGTGAGCCTAGGGCGAAGCTATTGATTCGGGGCGCTTTCTCGGCGTTTCGCAACTTACTGTTGAGCCCGTCTACCCAAGGGCCCGCGGCATTAACTACCAAGCTTGAATGTATCTCGAACTCAGCGCCTTCTAATTGGTCGCGGGCAAGCACTCCGGTCACCGCAGCCTGATCACCCAAAAAGTCAGTGGCAGCCACATAATTGAATACCTTGGCACCCAACTCGCGAGCGGTTTGCACTATTGCTAGTACCATGCGCTCGCTGTCGATCATATGCCGTTCGTGAAACACCACAGCACCGGTGTGCGGTTCGTTCTCAAGGTCACAAATTTGATTCAGTTGCTTGGCACTGATTGCGCGCGCACCGGGAAGCTGTTGTTCCTTCGACCCAATAACTGCGTTTTGGCCAATGCATAGAATTTGATACGCCAACATGCCACAACGCAAGAAGAATTTGGAGCGTTTAAAATCGGCATACGTCGGCACTACAAAAGGCACCGAGCTTGACAGATGTGGCGCTGCATAGATAAATTCAGCACGCTCGAGTGCCGATTCGCGCACTTTATCAAACTGCATTTGTTGCAAATAGCGAATACCGCCGTGCAATAACTTGGATGATGCCGCCGATGTTTGTGAGCCGTAATCGGTTTTTTCTATGAGCGCGGTTTTATAACCTTGCTTTACACAGTGCAGCGCCAACCATGCACCGGTAATACCTCCGCCAACGATAACCACATCAAACTTGTGTTCAGTAAGCTGGTTTAGCTGACGCTTACATAAGGTCATTATCTTGATACCAGGCGATGGTGCGTTTCACCCCTTCTTTGGTGCTGATCTTTGGCGCATAGCCAATCATCGATCTTGCTTTACTATTGTCAAACGCCCGTGATTTAGCAAAGAACTCAACTCGGCGAGTGTGCAGTGGCGGGTCAATACCGAGTGGTTTGCAAATGCCTTCACAAATTTTAGCCGCAAACATCAATGGCCCGATCGGCGGCGTAAAGTTGGGTGCTTTGACGCCAAGCTCATCGGCAATCATGGCGCTTAATTTTTTTAACGTTCCATATTCGTTGGAACACAGAATAAAACGTTCGCCAACCGCATTAGGGTGCTCACCGCAAAGAATAATACCGTCAGTAAGATCATCAATATAAGACAAATGATATAGATTTTTGCCACCACCGAACAGTGGAAAGAAACCACGCTTGATCTGCTTAAACATCTTCAGTAAACGCATATCACCAGGGCCATAAATTGCGCCTGGGCGAAAAATTGCCCCCAGTAATCCAGCGGCCATCGCTTTAGCAAATAATTGTTCGCCATCAAGTTTGGTGATTTGGTATATATCACCCGGGTTAAATGGAGATTCTTCGTTTGATGGCAACTCTTCGACATCACCGTGAACACCAATGGTTGAGCAATGAACGGTGCGCCCAACTTTTTGTTCAAGTGCCGCATCGACAACATGCTGAACACCGGTAGTGTTCACGCCTTGATAGTAGGCATCTGGGTGACCTGCTGTTCGGTATACCGCGGCAATGTGATAGATGATTTCGCAGCCTTTAGCGGCGCTAATTACCGCCGCGCGATCAGTGATATCGCCATAGGAAAGTTCAACGCCTAAATTTTCAAGGGCCTTGGTATTGCCCGTTTTACGAACCAGAGCGACTACTTGATTGCCTTGCTCTACCAGTTTGCGTGCCAAGGCACCACCGGTAAAGCCAGTGGCCCCAGTAACCAGTACGCGTTTGTTATTTTCAGTCATAAGCCAATCTAATACTATTTTCCAATACTGACCAGTTTAGCTCGCCAATAGTGCACTCAATGCAAGATGGTAACTCAACAATGCAGGTATTTATACAGGCTTGAACTAATCAAAGCCGCATTCGATTTAGACGTTTTTAGACCTAAGCTGACATTTGCGAACCAATCAACGCAAGTCATCCTATGCGTAGCGAAGGATCTCTCGATTACAATCCGATGCTTGGGCATCGCTCAGAATGACGACCAGTGATGGTCTATGGCCCTTGCTTGCTTTGAGCTAACGTTACGAAACGCAACCGAAGCACCTTCGTAACACTATAAATTCTTCGGCGTCGCTCAGAACGACGACCAGCATCGTGTCGTATCGCTTTGAAAATAGTGTCTTAGATAACCTCTAACACATCGGGCTTATGCATGAATAGTAAGGCAAGCACGATCATCATTATCGGAAATATAGCAATCAATGCGGGGCTAAAGACAATCGTAATTTCGAAGATACCTTGAATTATTACCACGATGGCAAATATTTTCAAAATGCCTGAATCATTGTCAGCGTTCTTTAGCAGCAACACACCCATCAGAATGTCGGCGACACCGAACACCAGCGTGCCACCTACGCCTATTGATATATTGGCGTTGAGAATAAACTTATGCGCGCTCAAGCCGAAACCAGCACCGAACAGGTCCATCACCAAATCGAGTGCCGCCAAACCGAAGAAATAAATTGCGCTACAGGCGATTAAAATATTCAACGGCAAGTTAACGCCTGAGAAGCCGTATTGATCATTCAGCAGGCGCTTCAAACACAGGTAAACATAAATAGTCAGCAGCCCGACAAAGACAAACAAGAGGTCTAACCAGCTAAAGCCGATGGATGAATGATAAAAATTGATGTCTGAATCGAAAATGCCACTGAGAATAGCGGCTACCCAATAGATCGGGAACAAAATAGCCAGCGCGATGGCGGCGATGCAAGGTAATGTGTAGTCACTATTATTCATAATTTGCTTACTCTGATTAGTTTCGCTACTTGAGCGCGGTGAGTCCGTTGATTATCGATGCTCTGCGTATTAATTGGCTGGGCGCGTTGATTACGAAGTATTCGGCCCCGTGTATTCGGCACTACTTATTCGGCACTACGTACTCAAGAATATCTCCTGGCTGACAAGCAAGTTCGGCGCAGATGGCCGCCAATGTGGTAAAGCGAATCGCTTTCACTTTGCCGGTTTTCAGTAGAGATAGATTTGTCATGGAAATACCAACGCGTTGAGAGAGCTCTTTCAACGGCATTTTGTTCTTGGCCATTTCCACATCTAAGTTGATTTTGATTTCCATATCTTTAGAGTACAACCAGAATTAATGATTATCAACATTTATTTTATGATAAACATAAAATTTATACCGACTAACGTTAATTACTTACAATTTAGGCTTAACGAGAATAAGGCAATGCGGCATTGCCTTATTCAGTCAAACCAATGACTAAGCGCTTATAAAATACCAGGCAGATTCAGCCCTTGTTGTTTAGCGCACTCAATCGCTTCTTCGTATCCGGCATCGGCATGCCGCATAACACCTGTTGCTGGGTCGTTCCAGAGAACTCTTGCCAATCTGCGGGCGGCGTCGTCGCTACCATCCGCCAGTATCACTACGCCTGAATGTTGCGAGAAGCCCATGCCAACACCGCCGCCATGATGTAAGCTTACCCAAGTCGCGCCACTGGCGGTATTAAGTAAGGCGTTTAGTAGTGGCCAGTCAGACACGGCGTCCGAGCCGTCTTTCATTGATTCTGTTTCTCGATTAGGGCTGGCCACCGAACCGCTATCCAGATGATCTCGGCCAATCACAACTGGCGCGCTTAACTCGCCAGTCTTAACCATTTCATTGAAAGCTAAGGCTAAGCGATGTCTGTCACCTAAACCTACCCAGCAAATACGTGCTGGCAAACCTTGAAAATCAATCCGTTCGCGAGCCATGTCTAACCAATCATGAAGATGTTTGTCATCAGGCATTAATTCTTTAACTTTTTGATCGGTCTTATAAATATCTTCAGGGTCGCCCGATAAGGCTACCCAGCGAAATGGCCCGACCCCACGACAAAATAGTGGCCGAATATAAGCAGGCACAAAGCCTGGGAAATCGAAGGCATCTTCGAGCCCTTCGTCGAACGCTACTTGTCGAATGTTATTGCCATAATCAAGCGTCGGGATTCCTTGATTCCAAAAATCAAGCATCGCCTGAACGTGTATTTTCATCGACGACCGCGAGGCTTTTGTCACCTCATTCGGAGCGGAAACTCGTTTATCTTTCCATTCAGCCAGAGTCCAGCCTTGAGGCAAGTATCCATTCAAAGGATCGTGCGCTGAGGTTTGATCAGTGACCATGTCAGGACGTATTCCTAGTTTAACTAACTCTGGGAAGATATCGGCCGCATTAGCACATAAACCTACACTCTTGGCTTCGCCAGCGTTAGTCCATTGATCAATCATTGCCAACGCTTGGTCCAAGGTTTCAGCCTTTGCATCCAAATAACGAGTTCGTATTCGAAAGTCGATGCTCTCAGGGTCACATTCAACGGCCAAACAACAGGCTCCGGCCATCGACGCGGCCAATGGCTGAGCGCCGCCCATGCCACCTAAGCCAGCGGTCAGAATCCACTTGCCGCTTAGGTCGCCGTTAAAGTGCTGTCGACCGGCTTCGACAAAAGTCTCATAGGTACCTTGCACAATGCCTTGGCTACCAATGTAGATCCACGAGCCCGCGGTCATCTGCCCGTACATCATCAAGCCCTTTTTATCGAGCTCATTAAAATGATCCCAGTTAGCCCAATGCGGAACTAGGTTCGAATTTGCGATTAGTACTCTCGGCGCTTCTTTGTGGGTCGGAAACACGCCCACCGGTTTACCCGATTGAATTAGCAAGGTTTCGTCTTCGGTCAGGGTCTTCAATGTTTCTAAAATCGCATCGAAATCTTTCCAGGTTCTTGCAGCCTTACCTATTCCGCCATAGACCACTAGCTCATCTGGATTTTCCGCAACTTCTCGATCCAAATTATTTTGAATCATTCTAAACGCAGCCTCAGTCGACCACGATTTACAGTTAAGCGTATTGCCTCTTGGGCTCTTGATGTCGCGTTTGCTGTTTGTCGGTTTATTCATAGTAATTTTCCTGAAGAATACGTAAGGGCTGTGTTATTGATTGCCTGCAAAATGTCAGATAACACGCGGCGCAATGACGATGCTTTGTTGGCATCGTAGTTAAAGGGCGGCACTTCGCTTTGTAGATAGGCGCGCTGTGCTAACTCCATTTGAATTGTATGTACACCGTCTTGTGGCCGGCCGTAATGCCGAGTGGTCCAACCACCGCGAAACCGACCATTGACGACATGCGAATGATGGCTAAGCGTTGCACATACGTTTGCAACGCTCTCGGTAATCTCAGCGGCGCATGACTCACCGCCGTTATCACCGATATTCAAATCGGGTAAACGGTGATCAAATAAGTACGGGATCTGCGAGCGAATCGAATGACAATCGTACACTACGGCAACACCATGCATCGCTTTAACCCGTTCAATTTCGGCGTTCAAATGTTGATGATATGATTGGTGATAGAGCGTTAATCGGCGCTGTACCTCTTTCGTCGTAGGTGGGTTTAGCCAAATAGGTTCACCATCAAAGGTCGACAATGGTACTAGGCTGGTAGAGTTCTGACCGGGGTATAAATTGCTACCCTGAGGATCGCGGTTAGGGTCGATCACATAACGACTAAAATTAGCTTTGACACTGGTAGCGTTGCCTAGTAGGCCTTGGTAAAGTTGCGGAACATGCCAATCGGTATCCAATAACTGGCGACCCAGCGGGTTCAAATCGGCGTAGATATCTTGCGGCACAAAGATCCCAGAATGAGGCTGGCCTAATATTATTGGGCCGCTACCCTGAGTTACCTCAACCAAATTCACATTACGAGAATTCATATTTAGAGGCTCAGCCCTTCCATGCCCTCACCAAGATCGCTAAGCAGACCGGTGTCATGCGCCAATGCCGCTAAATTAATGATGTCGGCGCTGACCATTCTGTCATCTATTAAGGAAGGGCAATGATCACGAATGGCTAAAATCGCCTTACTTAGCCGGTCGCTGGTTTTAAGTGGTGCACGCAGCTCAATGCCTTGAGCGCCAGCCATCGCTTCGATACCTAAAATGGCAGAAAGGTTTCTATTCATCTCCAGCAGCCTACGTGCGGCATGACATGCCATTGAGACATGGTCTTCCTGATTGGCTGAGGTTGGAGTCGAGTCTACTGAGCGCGGATTAGCCAGCGCTTTATTTTCACTCATTAATGCCGCCGAGGTAACTTCGGCAATCATCAAGCCAGACTTCAAGCCAGGATCAGGTGCTAAGAACGCGGGCAGACCAAAACTTAAAACAGGGTCGACTAATAACGCCACTCGGCGTTGCGCAATACAACCAATTTCGGAGATAGCAATGGCGATCTGATCCGCCGCTAATGCAACTGGTTCAGCGTGGAAGTTACCGCCTGAGACAATGCTGCCATCTGACAAAACCAGTGGGTTATCAGTCGCGGCATTAGACTCTATCTGTAGCGTCTTACCCGCCTGTTGCAATTGATCCATACAAGCACCAATTACCTGAGGAGCACAACGCAAGCAATACGGATCTTGAACTCGTTCATCGCCAGCTTGATGACTTTCACGAATTTCAGAACCGTCTAATAGTTCGCGAAGTCTTCGCGCACTGTCAATTTGGCCACGGTGACCTCGTAACTGATGAATCTCATCATGAAATGGAGCGCTTGAGCCCATCGCCGCGTCGATAGAAAGACCGGTGGTGGTAATAGAGGTTATGGCTAAACGCCATGCGCCAAACAGGCCCGCCAGGCAAAGCGCTGTAGATACCTGTGTACCATTGAGTAAGGCAAGACCCTCTTTGGCCTGCAATACAATCGGCACCAGGCCAGCTTTTTCGAGCGCATCAGACGCGAGTACTCTATCGCCTTTATAAAACACCTCGCCTTCGCCAATCATCGCCGCCGCCATGTGTGCTAAAGGCGCGAGATCACCAGAGGCTCCAACTGACCCTTGCGCTGGAATCATTGGGAAAATATCAGCCTTAACCATGTCCTGAAGCAGTTCGACCACAGCAACTCGCACACCTGAGGCGCCACGACCGAGCGACAAGCACTTTAGCACCATAATCAATCTTACGATATCGACCGATAGCGGCTCACCAAAACCAGCACAATGAGAGCGCACTAAATTACGTTGCAAGCTAACTAAATTCTGGTCGTCAATTCGAACCGATGCTAGCTTACCAAAACCGGTATTGACACCATAAATGGTCTCTCGGCTTTCTAGCTTTTCAATAAGCCTAGACTCACTCAGCCTAATCGCATCGAAAGACTCCGGCGTAAGCTCGAAATTAAGTTGCTGTCGATAGATGGCTTCTAGTTGTGCCAAACTCGCGTGACCTGGTGCCAGAATAATTATCATCAATTTGCCCTATGAGAAATACGTTTGTTAAAGATTGATGAACCAATCCAATAAGATAATTCGGCTGGATGCTTAACATCCCAAACCGCAAATTCAGCCAGCGCGCCGATCTCAATAACACCGTAATCACCCTGTAAGCCTAGCGCCTTGGCAGCCGACCGAGTGGTGCCCTGCAACGCCTCTTCTGGAGTCATCGCGAATTGCGTGCAGGCCATATTCATGGCCATCAAAATCGATGAAATCGGTGAGCTTCCTGGATTGCAATCAGTCGCAACCGCCATCTCAACGCCGGCAGACCGGAAACGCTCTATCGGTGGAACCTTGGTTTCTTTGAGTGTGTAAAAGGCACCAGGTAACATCACCGCAACCGCACCCGACTCGGCAAATTTCGACACATCATCTGCCGATAGATATTCGAGATGATCAGCCGAAAGGCCGTTATATTTACTGACTAATAAAGCACCTTTTTGATCTGATAATTGTTCGGCATGTAATTTAATCGGTAAACCTAATGATTGAGCCACCTCGAACAGACGCTCTATTTGATCGGTCGAAAAAGCGATAGACTCACAAAAACCATCTACCGCATCAACTAAGCCTTCATCCACGGCTTGCCTTAAGCCTGGAATTGCAACCTGATCGATGTAATCGTCTAATCTGCCTTTGTACTCTTCAGGTATGGCATGCGCTGCCAACCATGTAGTCATAATTTTTACTGGCCTTATGGTTTCCAGCTTACGAGCAACTCGAAGCATTCTTAGCTCATCGACGATGGTTAAGCCATAGCCTGATTTGATCTCAACAACCGCGACACCTTGCGCAATAAGGTCGTCTAGTCGTTTCGTCGCGCCTAGAAGTAATTCTTCATCGCTAGCTCGGCGTGTCGCCATAACGGTAGAAACAATTCCACCACCGGCTTTTGAAATTTCGGCATAGGTCGCGCCCTTCAAGCGCATTTCAAACTCATGCGCTCGATCGCCACCAAAGACTAAGTGTGTATGACAATCAATTAGTGCAGGCGTGACTAAACGGTCGCGCAGAGATTCACCGGCCATAGTTTCATACTTCGGCGGCAGAAGCGAAGCCTCGCCTACCCAAGCAACGCGACCATCAACAACCGCGATAGCACCATTCTCAATCAAGCCATAGTCGACTTGACCCGTTTGCATGGTGGCTACTGTGCACTCGGTATAAAGAACTTGATGCGGCATAACTATTGTTAATTCTACTTAATCTGGATATTATGTATGCACATATTATAATTAGATTAGTTTAATGGCAACTACAATTTTTGCAAATCAAGCCCTAACCTCGTCAGGCTGGCAACATAATATCGCCGTCAGTATCGACGACAACGGGCGTATTGCTGATATCTATGCCGCCACAGGCAATGAAGAGAAAAAAGTTGGCATCCTACTGCCGGCCCTTTCAAATCTTCACAGTCATGCTTTTCAACGAGCTATGGCTGGCCTAGCTGAACATAGAGGCTCTAATCCAGTTGATGATTTTTGGACATGGCGAAAAGTCATGTACCGCTTTTTAGAGATTCTATCGCCAGACGATATAGAGGTTATTGCCGCACAGGTACAATTGGAAATGCTTGAATCGGGCTACGCCGCGTCGGCCGAATTCCACTATCTACATCACCATCATGACGGCACTCAGTACCACAACATTGGTGAACTCTCAGAACGCCTTTTTCAAGCCTCACTAACATCTGGCATTGGCTATACCCATCTACCAGTGCTTTACATGCGTGGCGGCTTAGATGATCGAGCGCTGCAAGGCGGCCAAAAGCGATTTGCTAACGACCTAGATCAGTTCGAAGCGCTGTTTGCATCACTCACCGTATCGATATCGGAACTGCCAAACGACGCGGTGTTAGGGGTCGCCCCACATTCACTTAGAGCGGTATCAAAAGATGGCCTGCTGATGGCTAGTCGCCTAGACAACAAGACGCCGATTCACATTCATATCGCCGAGCAGCAAAGTGAAGTAAATGATGTTGTTCAAGCCTTAGGTGCAAGGCCTATCCGTTGGCTCTTAGACAATATAGAGGTTGATAAACGCTGGTGCCTAATACACGCCACACACACCGATAACGCAGAGCTTATAGACTTAGCCAAATCAGGCGCAGTTGCCGGGCTATGCCCGATCACCGAAGCGAACCTCGGTGATGGTACGTTTGATGCGCTCAAATTCTTTGAAAACGGCGGCCGATATGGCATTGGCTCCGATTCAAACGTCAAGATCGGCCTCAGTGAAGAATTGCGCATGCTTGAAGTATCACAACGCTTGCGTGACCAGAGGCGCGTAGTGTTAAGCAGCCAGCAGTTGCCATCCAATGGTCGGTTTCTCTACTCACATGCAGCCACCGGTGGCGCACAAGCATTAGCACGAGATTCCGGCCGTATAGAGGTGGGCGCACTAGCCGACTTGGTAGCACTGAACGACGAGCATTATTCTATCGCCGGGCTGTCTAATGATACTGTTCTAGATACGTGGATCTTCGCCTGCGGCGATGATATCGTCAGCGACGTTTGGGCCGCCGGCCGACACATGGTTAAAGACGGGCAACATATTCGGCGCGACGATATTAACCACAAATTTTTACAGACGATGAAGCGCTTGCGCAAGCAGCTCTGACCTTTAAACTGTGACCCTACAACTTTGATACTGGCATCTTGATACTAAAACTTTGAAAACAGTCAACTCACACCACGATATAAGGCAAGTTTTAAGAGGCCGGATCGAGTCAGGCGAATGGCCACTTGGCGCACTCATCCCAGGTGAGATGGCACTAGCCAATGAATACGGCTGCGCACGCACCACCATCAACAGAGCCCTGCAAACCTTAGCCAGTGATGGCCTAGTAATTCGAAAGCGTAAAGGCGGCACCAGAGTCTGCGAAATGCCCGTGCGCCAGGCAAAATTTAAAATACCGATCTTACGTGAGCAAGTTGAAGCCACCGGCGGTAAGTATCGCCATCGAATCATGTCACAGAAGCTTAAAACGCCAACCAACTTGGTGCGCACTCGACTGCGAATCCCAGACGGCAAAAAGGCATTATTTATGGAGACCATCCACCTAGCCGACGACTGCCCATTCGCCTACGAACAACGTTGGGTAAACCTTCAAACTGTGCCCGAGATTATGGCTGCCCCATTGGACCAACTAAGCGCTAATGAATGGCTGGTAAAAACCGTCCCGTTCTCAAGTGGTGATGTGGTTTTCTCGGCCGAAAGTGCCGACAGCACTATCGCCGATGCACTGCAAAGCAACGTGGGAAATGCCATTTTTGTAGTCGATAGAACTACCTGGATGGGCAATGATTTCATAACGACTATGAAGCTATTCTATAAAGATGGCTACCGACTTTACTCGCCGCTATAGCGGGCTAAGATTACCCAACCACATAAATGTATTTAGACTTAATCACTGCAAATTATTTTAAGCGTATGCCCTGGAAGAATGGCAAGGGTGAGACAACTGAGCTTTTCGCAAAAAGAGACTCGCAAACAAATGAGCTAATTTTCCGTTTAAGTATTGCTTCGGTTACGGTAGATGGTAATTTTTCTGACTTTAGTGGCTTTCAACGCACGCTAATCATGATTTCAGGCAATGGAATCATATTGTCACATCAGGGACAGCAAACTCAAGAACTGACTCAGCAATATCAATATTGCCGCTTCGACGGCGGCTGGCAAACGGCGGCAAAACTGATCAACGGCCCAATCACTGATTTTAATGTCATCTGTAATTCGCAAACAGCCTGCTCAAAAGTCTCTGTGCTATCGGACGGCGAAAGCAAGAATCTAGACAGCGGTGCTGATGACCTATTCTTGTTCGCGCACAAACAAGCCGGTCGTTGCCGTTTATCACCCTATAAAATAGCTAGTGTTGTAGATATTCCACAAGGTAGCCTTCTACATTTAGCCAATACTGACATGGCAAAAATAACGGCAAGCGGTAACGGACTTATTTGTGTGCAAATATACGATCAGTGAATCAAGTTTAATTAGCACCGGACTAATCGGGAGTTTTGTGAAAATACAACTCACCTCAACTGAAAAGACAACACCTTGCTAGCGCTTATTTTCCAGTTAATCGCCAAACCGCCATGTTATCCGAGCATGGAAAGTTCTTGGCGGGCCTAAAAAGGTGCCTCAATAGCCAAACTGATCGCTGAGATCAAGACCACCGGATACAGACAATTCAGCGGTGGCATTTGTGATTGAAAATGCCAACTCTAGATTATTCTCTGGCATCACTGTACTTAGCCGTAGTGTCAATAATCCAAAACTATCTTGGGCGATCAGTTCCGAATTGTTTACATCGTTATAGCCTTTACCTTTCCATGCAAACCGTTTCGACTCAAACATGAATGCCAATTACGCGACCGCTGAATCAAACGTATTATAAAAGCGACTTAATGTTTGGACATTGATGATGGCCAACAAATAAAATAACTAAAATTCAATTGCTTACTGACTAAAATATATGGCATCAAGGACAAGCGAAACTAATAATCAGACTATTTGAAATTAAACTATTTGAAGCAAGATTAGACACACATTGAAGTGAACATTCAGATAAGTTCAAGTCGAGAACTTTAGTCACATATAGGCTTAAGCCCAAGTCGTTATATATTGAACTATGCGACTAGTTGACAACTTGAGTTCCACTGAACACACCGTAATTTTAACGTTACTATATGTCTAGAACACAAGGGTCTTACCAAACAACCTCTTAAAGTTTCAAGATTTTAACACTCAGTATATCGCTGCTCAATAACCTTCCATTGCGACTGTAAATTTTCTAACAAGTACCACTCGCAGCTTATTTGCGAATTTTTAGTCTTATATTCTGACTGCCAAACTACATTAAGAGATTGACTTGTAGCGGTGATTTTTTGTGACTGTATGCTTAATACTTTGGAACCTAGCCATTGCTGTCGCGTTAACTCTTGCAGTAACTGCTCACTACTTTCAGGTTGTTGCCACAATATTAGTTGCTGACCATTACGAACAAATCCTTGGCTGTGGTAGAGCGGCACCAAAGCTTTGATATTTAGACTTTGTGTGTTCTGCCATACAACCGCATAATTATTGACGAACCACTGCTTAGCATTACTATTGCTACTAACTGTAACTTCAGCCATTGACGGCCAAGAAAAAAACAAAACACTTAGCAATGCGATCCGAATCATCTTTTGCCCAGTACTCATGTTTCATTCTCAGCTTTCGAATCCATCGAATTGGATTCGGCAAACTGTTGATTTCGATACGCTTGCTGTTTCTGTCGTGTTGTTAGCCCTTGCCCGTTAGGTGCCCAGCCTGGGGGCATAATAAGCATCTTGATTTTATCCAGTAATCCTGGAGTTTGTATGAAATCGCGACCTAACTCTACCCAACCATGAATAGTGGCTTTAATAGGATTGAAGGTTTTCAGCTGATCAGGCACACCGAAAATAACTTCTTCCTGCTCTTCAGCGAAGGTCCCAAACATTCGATCAAATAATATTAAAGTGCCGCCATAATTTTTATCAAGATAGGGCAAATTACTACCGTGGTGAACACGGTGATGCGACGGCGTGCTAAAACAATACTCAAACCACCGGTGCAACTTACCTATTTTGCGAGTGTGTAACCAATACATATAAATTAGATTTAGCTCTATCGCTGCTAATGCCATTAGCGGATCAAAACCTAGCAATACTATTGGCGCATAAAAGAAGGGCTCCATTACGGGCTCGGCAAACGACTGCCGAAACGCGGTGCCGGCCAGGTTAAACTCCTTACTTGAGTGGTGGTTGATATGAGCAGCCCAAGCAAAGCGGACCTCATGAATAAAACGATGTAACCAATAAAAGCTAAAATCTACCACTATAAATGTCAGTGGAAAAATCCACCAAGACTGACCGAAGTCAAATAGAGCGTATTCATGTGCTAGAAAGAAGATAAAGAAGGTAGTGCCCTTCATCAGCAGCTTTGTGCTTATATAAAACCCGCCCATGGTTAAGCTACAAAGAGAATCTTTAAGCTTGTAGTGCCCCGATTTGTTCTTAAAGTCTAGGCCAATTTCAACCACGGCGAGTAGTAAGTAAATTACCACGGCCACTGTTGAAATGTTCACAGCGATATCTGTCCACATGTTGCTTAGGCTCTTGATTAAAAGTTATAGCTGGCTTCAATGCCAAAGTAACGAGGCAGCCCACGCTGCACCACTACCTCGGTTAAGCCATAAGCGTTAACTAGGTAACCTTTATCGGCTAAATTCTTACCAAACAAGGCGAGACCCCAATCACCGTTTTCAGCGTCCAGTGCCAACCTAGCATTGAATATGGTGTAACCCGATTGTGATTCCGCTTTTACATTGTCAACTGAAAAGAACTGCTCACTTTGGTAGCTTGCTTCTGACTGCAAGGTTAACGCCATTCCATTCCATTGCTTGATCCTATAGCGAGCCACTAAACTTGCCGTCTGCTGGGGCGAATAGGCGGGGACATTTCCGCGAAGGTTACCATTATCAGTTTGATGGTCGCCAATCTCAGTTTTAGTAATCGCTAGCGTAGTAAAGATATCTAAATCTTCAGTGGCACGAAACTGGAAGTCAACTTCTAGCCCTTTACCGACCATGGTGCTTATGTTTTCTATGCGTAGCACACTATTTTTAATAGTTTGAACCTGCAAATCATCATAATCGTAATAATAACTAGAGATATTCAACTGGCCACGACCATCCCATATTGATGATTTTATGCCAACTTCGTATGACCAAGTGTTCTCCTCTTCAAAACGTGATACGGCAGAATACCCCCCTGCCTTGTAACCTTGTGCGGCACTTGAATACAGCATAATGTCATCATTTAACTGATAGTCGATAGCAAGTCGCGGCGTAAGTTTTGACCAACCTTGGCTGGCTGAGAAGCCATCGGATCCAGTGATATCAGTTAAGATTACGCTAGGAATCCCAAGCGTACTAAACAAGCCTGGAGACAGGTCGGACTGATAGCTCCATTGTTTTTCATCTTTGGAATAGCGCAAACCGACATTGATGCCAAGCTTGTCATTTGCTCTATATCTCAAGTCGGCATATACGGCCTGGCTATTAAACTCACCACGACTTATATCGCTTTCTTCTCGATCGCTGCAACTGCTGCCTAATATTGCAGCATCTACGCCGCTACCATCACAGAGCGAGAATGCAGGGTGCGGTAAACCGAGCCCCCCGGCCGGGATATTAGGGTCGAGCGCACCAATACTTTGTAAGACGCCAAGCCAAACGGATTCATCATAGCGATAAATTTGTGAACCGGAAATGTCCTCTTGATGGTAGCTAACACCTACCATCCAATCTAGTTTATCGGTACTCCCGTTTAATCGAAATTCTTGCGAGATAGAGGTAGATTCTTCTTCTGGAAAAATTGCCTCCAGCAATCTAACTGGTGTGCCATCGGCATCAAACTTTGCATCGTTAACGTATTCAATAAATGCAGATATTGAGGTTAAAGTAATATTTTTGTTCAACTCATAACTGAGTTTTAAGTTACCGGCAACAACATCGGTGGTTTCATCACTGATGCTTCCATGGTGAGCCTTTCTATCAAAGAGGTCGGAATTGTTAACACCGGCAAGTTGCAAAAAGGGACTATTACTATCGTCCGGCTCAAAAGCACGGCCATCTTCAGTAACTTTTTGGCCGCTTAGGTTTAGCAAAGCTTTAAAACGATCGCTGGGTTGGTACAGCATTGCCACTTTTACGGCTCGCGTGCCGCTACCAAAACTACTCAGACCATTACTGTTTTTAATCGCACCGTCGGTGTCTTCGTAGACCAGACTGCTGCGCACCATTAAGACGTCTTCGACTATGGGACTATTAATCGTGGCAATGGTTTTATAGCTATTAAACTGGCCAACGGTTTGATTGATCGAAAGCGAGTGCTCATTGTTGGGCTCGTTGGATGTGATACTGATTGCACCAGCCGATGTATTGCGACCAAATAACGTGCCCTGTGGACCCTTGAGTACTTCTACTCGGGCAATATCAATGAATGGCAGACCGGCAATAGTAGATCGTCCTGCATAAACATCGTCAACAAATATACCAACGCTGTTATCACCACCCACTCCGAAGCTATTGGAACTGACGCCACGAATGGCAAACTGGGTCACACCAACGCCTTGTCGGGCGCCAGTTAAGCCTGGAGTATAAGCCATCAAATCAGTAACGTAGTTAATGCCGGACTCTTTCAAACGATCCTCAGTAAAGGCAGATACTGCTATTGGCACGTCCTGCAAGCTTTGCTCACGGCGTTGAGCAGTAACCACGACTTCTTCAATGACTAAACCCTGCGCATGGACAGTTGGTAGTGAAGATAATGCGGCGGCTAGAATGGTCGCAGATAGGGCTAACTCGGAAGTTGATCGGCGTATTTTCACAATAGATACTCTCGGCAAATTTATTATTATTAATATGTAACCAAAGTCTAACCAGAGCACGATAGTCGGGTAAGGTTTGGTTTGCCAAAATAGAGATCAGGTTTGACCAACTGTGAAGCGTTTAAAGATCTACAGACTGAGACCGCGGCGATAGCCACTGGGGCTTTTGCCTGTCCAAGAACGATATGCTCGACGAAAATTGGTCACTTCTGTGTAACCTAATAATTCACTAATTTCGCTAATCGAGAGATCAGGTTTCTGTAACAAAAGCTGCGCTTGTTCGGTTTTTACCTCGGTAACTAAGCTACTAAAGCTACAATTGAGACTCTCAAGCTTGCGCCGAAGTGCGCGACTGTTATAGCCAAACTCTTTGGCGCTATCCTCTAATTTAGGGAAGGTCGCATCTTGCGCTGCAATATACTGTTTCAGCGTGCGCACTAGCTGATCTTTTTCTTTAAGTGTGTCCAATGCGCTTTGACACTGACGACTACACACTCCAAAAGCTTCGTGATTAGCGTACCGTGCGGGTAATGCTAATAGCCCGGGCTCGATCCAAAATTCATTACGAGCACAGTCAAATTCGATAGGGCAGTTAAAAAGTTCTTCGTAGCGAAAAAAGTAATCCGGTTTTGAATAACTAAATTTTACTCCTGCGACGCACGGTTGCTTAATCGCGGTAGTTTGCTCTTGTAATTCTTGTAAGTATATTTGAAAAGAAGCGAATTGCTCTTCAATAATGTAGCGCTGCAAAGCTGGGTCAACCTCAGGGGGCTCGACAATATAGGCAATCTTATCGTCACATTCTTCGCAATACATAGAGTTCAAGGTACCACCTATGTGCGAATACAAACCACCAATCTGTATTGCCTGCCGGATAGTTGGTGCACTAAGCATAGTTAAACCAAGTATACCTAAATCAGAAAAACTAGCGGCGGCGCCAATAACAAAACTAGCCGCAGGATCAGAAAATGATTGCTGTGAATTTTCAAGGAATTGAATTTGCTGGTCGACACTTAGATATAGATCAAATGCGAATTTAAAACCTGCTTGTAATTCATCAAAAGAAAGCAATTGTTGCTTTAGCTGTGCATCTAATCCAAGACCCTTTAACAAATCCTTTGCAGGTAAACCACTTAAGTCAGCCAAGCGAAGAGCCGGTAAGCAGATAACGGGGTTTGCTAGATAGGTTGCTGCGATCATAATTATACTTAGACCCTAAAATACGCAATTTTGATAAAAAATTAGTTTCAGCGATGTCTGTTAACGTAGAGACAACGCATATAAACAGACCACATTCGAAGTGCAGTAGTCAAGTTTTTTTGCCTCCTTACCCTAATTTGTTAGCGTATTTTTTAACCTAGCAATGAGATTGTTAATCGCTAAAGACTCACTACGTCTAACAGAAATAAATTAAGATATTTCAATTTTTCACGCAAGATTATCAAGCTAATAGTGATAGTTTATGCTCAATATTGATCCAGTTTACAGGCTAGTTTTTATAGCTCTGAATCTAGTTATTACGTTGAGTGGTTAACTCGATGTTCAGCACTTGAACATCGAACTTACAATGATTAGCCTTAAAACCGTTGACTTAATAAGCGGTTTTCAGGCTACTTAAAATATTAGTCTCCATAAATGTCATCCTATTTTAATCTAATCTGACCTATCCCTTCTTAGTCGACATCTCATGGTCTGACAATATCGTCTCTAGTTAATCGTCCAAATTAACCATGCAACTGCAGTAACCATTAAATTGAATCTATCAGAGCATTCCTGACGAAAATTAAAACAACTAACAATATATTCGTCAGTGACTTGCGATAAAAATAAACAATCCTGAACGAAGGTGAACACTCATTCTATATTCTGAACCTGTTCACGTATCTGCTCAATTAAAACCTTCAAATCAACCGATGCTTTAGTCAGCCTAGGATCCTGAGACTTAGAACCTAGAGTATTGGTTTCACGGTTAAGTTCCTGCATTAAAAAATCAAGCCTGCGCCCTGCGGGTTCGGGCTTGGCTAAAACCGCGGCCACTTCTTCTATATGCACGTTTAGGCGATCTATCTCTTCGGCGACGTCAGTCTTTTGCAGAAAGATAACCAGCTCTTGCTCGAGCCGGACAGGGTCTAGTCGCTCTTTAATATCGGCTAATTTGTGGTCTAAACGAGCTTTATATGCTTCGACCATGTCAGGTAGAAACGCTTCTATGTCTTTAATTACGGCCGACATGCTGATTAAGCGACGGTTGATAAGTTCGGCCATCTTACCGCCTTCTTTGGCTCGTGCTTGCACTAAGCCGTCTAGAGCTTGGTCTAGTGCGTCTAGCAAATGGGCTTTCATCACCACGGGGTCGGCCTTCTTGGCCTGTAAAATACCTGGCCACTTGAGCACGTCTATAGCTCGAATCATTTGCATTTCAGGCAAGCTCTGACGCATTTCATCTAGTAGCGCTTGCAAGTTGTCGGCGGCTTCTAAGTTTGGCTCTAGGCTTGAGCTCTCGGATTCTTTTAGGCGAATAAATATATCTATTCGACCTCGGCCTAATTTTGCGGCCACCTCCTCGCGTAAATCGCCTTCGTGGGCTCGTAAATCATCAGGCATTCGCGGAGCTACATCCAAAAAGCGATGATTAACACTCCTTAGCTCGCAGCTTAGTTCCCCTAATTCGGTGGCAACGGCGGCTTGGGCGTAGGCGGTCATGCTTTGGGTCATCGGTTTTGCTCCATCTATTGTATTTTGCTTAAAATGTGTTGCTGACAAAGATTGCCATCACGGACTATAATACCTGAATGAGTACTCCTATACCCAAAGCTACTACGATTCCAGCTCTGCCCCTACGCCCGGACACGATGGTAGAACACTATAAGATCGGAAAGGTCATCGGGGTCGGTGGCTTTAGTGTGGTGTACAGCGCGCTGGACACCATGACCAACACGGTTGTTGCGATCAAAGAATTTTACGCCACAAACTGTATGCGCCGTGCGCGCGATGGTTCATTGCATGTCTTCCCGAAAGAGCAAGAGCATAAGTATCACATTGGTTTGAAGCGGTTCTTTGACGAGGGTTTAACGCTCTCGCAAATCGATCATCCGAACATTGTCAATGTGTCAAATTTTTTCCGCGCGAACAATAGCGCCTATTTGGTGATGCGTTTCGAACACGGCAAAGACTTGCGCTGGTTTATCAAGAACACCGACTATTTGCCTGATGAAGAATTCATTCTGAGTGTCTTTAGCATGGTCTTGGCGGGTTTGAAAGAAGTGCATAAGAACAGCTATTTGCATTTGGATATCAAGCCGAGTAACATTTTATTGCGTGCTAGCGGTGTACCGTTAATTCTAGACTTAGGCGCTGCCTATAAATTTCCGGCTCGCGAGCTACATAAAGTACATACCCTCACGCATGGTTATTCTGCCCCTGAGCAGCACGAAAAAACCGATTTGAGCTTGTGCTCTGATCTTTACGCAATTGCGATGACGATGCGAGCGTGTATAACGCACAAATCGCCTCCTTCAGCAGTTAGACGCTTGAAAAAAGATACATTGCGGCCATTGAAAGAAACTCATAGTCAACATTATCGTAAGAATTTAATCTTAGCCATCGACCGCGCGAGTAGCTTAAACCAAAAGAAACGCCCGCAATCAGTCGACGAATTTGTGGAGATCATGACAACCCGCTAATCGCGGATAAGTCACTACTATCGTGGATTATTCAGTTTCCCAGCAAAGCCATCAAGGCGGTCGAGACTACAACGAAGACCGTACCGCTATTTTTGAACGCAACGGCACCGTGCTGTTGGTGGTCGCTGACGGACTAGGCGGTCATGCAGGTGGCGATCTGGCATCGCAGACATTTATTGACGCGATGGGCGATTCGTTTACTAAAGCAACAGACAAGCAGTTATCCAATGCTGATAGCTTTTTAACTCTGTCGATCAACTATGGTCATCACACCATTCACCGTCGTGCCGTAAACCAAGGCTTCAAGGTCGACTCGCCTAAAACGACCTGCGTAGTGTGCTTGATTCATGATGACGTAGCGACATGGGCACATTCAGGCGACAGTCGTTTGTATCACATTCGTAACCGCAAAATTTTATTCACCACCGAAGACCATGTCTCTAGGAGATTAGGACGCAAGAATAATACACCGATTAATCGCTGCGTCGGTGGTTTAGAAAACCCTCGCCCTCAGATTAGTGATCCTCATGAAATGGAATACGGTGATATATTTTTTATCGCTACCGACGGTGCTTGGGCTCAGTTTAAACCGGACGATTTACACGACTATGTCGACCCTAGACACCCAGGCCTGGGCTTAGACAGCTTGCTGCAAGCACTCGAAAATCGGAATAACGCGCCAAGCGATAACCTCTCTTGCGTGATACTTTTCTGGGGCATTAAACAACTCGACAGCCCTTCGTTTAACGATTTCGACGAACCGAAAAAAATCCACCTTTTAGAGAAATCAATTCACGAAAACTCAAAAAACGATGACGGCGATGAAAGATCAAAAGAGACATTCGATATGAAAGAATTAAACAATGCGATCCTCGAAATTGAAAATTTTATTACTGATTTAGATGATAAGTTTTAACAACAATATTCGTATGCTTTAACGCTAATGCATTTCCACACCTTATATTACTGGCCAGCGCTTAATCGGTGCCAGGCCTCACTTACCAAGAGCAACTAATTATGTCCAACACTTATTCTCGCCCTAGTGGTCGTGCCAACGACGAACTTCGCCACATCACTATCGAACGCAATTTTACTGCGCATGCTGAGGGCTCAGTATTAATTAGCTGCGGTAATACAAAAGTATTATGCAATGCCTCAGTCGAAGACCGAATCCCGCGTTTTTTGAAGGGCAAGGGTCAGGGCTGGATAACCGCTGAATATGGCATGTTGCCTCGCTCGACTAACTCACGCATGGGTCGTGAGGCCGCTCGTGGCAAACAATCTGGGCGAACCCAAGAGATACAACGCCTTATTGGTCGCTCTTTGCGGGCAGCCGTTAATTTGGGTAAGTTAGGCGAGCATTCTATCACCTTAGATTGCGACGTAATACAAGCCGACGGCGGTACCAGAACGGCGGCGATTACCGGGGCCTATGTGGCGCTGGCTGACGCGATCAATCATATGATCTTGAATAAGATGATCAAAGAAAGCCCTATCGAGCGACAGATAGCATCGGTGTCGGTCGGTATCTATAAAGGTATGCCGGTACTTGATCTAGACTATCCAGAAGACAGCTCGGCGGAAACCGACATGAATGTAATCATGGACATCAACGGTAACTTTATTGAAGTTCAAGGCACCGCTGAAGGTGCACCGTTTAGCCCAGACGAAATGAATTCAATGATCGCTTTGGCTGGCAAAGGTATTACTCAATTAATGGAAAAACAAAATGCTGCGCTAGCCAGTTAATCAACGGTCATGAATAAAGTTGTACTTGCCACCGGCAACCCTGGGAAAGTCGAAGAAATGCAACGCGAGCTGCAAACGTTTGGCCTAGACGTGGTTCCACAAAGTGATTTCAACATAGCCGAAGCAATAGAAGACGGCATGAGCTTTGTTGAAAATGCAATCAAGAAAGCCCGCCATGCTTGCCTGCATACGGGTTTGCCGTCGATTGCCGATGACTCTGGTTTAGAAGTTGACGCGCTGGCTGGGGCGCCGGGTATTTACTCGGCTCGTTACGCCGATGGCCAAGGCGATACAGCAAATAACGAAAAATTACTTTTGGCACTCGAAGGACAACAAACACGCACTGCGCGTTACCAATGCGTGATCGCGTTTATGCGTCACGCTGAGGATCCAACTCCGATTCTTTGTCATGCTAGCTGGGACGGTGAAATCGCCCTTACCCCTGCTGGCAATAACGGGTTTGGTTACGACCCTATTTTTTACGTCGCCGAACACAACTGCACTGCGGCCGAGCTAGAGGCGCAACAAAAGAAGCACCTTAGCCACCGGGCCAAGGCAATGACACTGCTCAAGCAAGCCTTGCAACCTGATAAGGTTTCAAATGGTGTACGCTAACCCTTACTTAACTCAACAGGTGCAAACAGCACTTCAGTCAACGGTATCATGAGCTTATCCCTTAAAAAACATTCTTCGTTCGCCGGCCGTAAAGGGCCAGTAGTCATTTTAGTTGCCGACGGCGTTGGCGTAGCACCGGCTGGGCCAAGCAATGCGGTAACCGAAGCGATTACACCCACGCTTGATGCGCTCGCCGCTCAGACCTTATACACCGAGTTAGCCGCGCATGGCACAGCCGTTGGCTTGCCGAGCGACGACGACATGGGTAATAGCGAAGTTGGTCATAACGCAATTGGCGCCGGACGTATTTTTGACCAAGGCGCTAAATTAGTCAATCATGCGATTGATAGCGGCGACGTTTACCAAACCGATGTGTGGAAGTCAGCAGTAGAACACGGCACCCGCAATACACTGCACTTATTGGGTCTTCATTCAGACGGCAACATTCACGCACACAGCAAACACTTACACGCACTAATGCAACAAGCAGCCGAGCAAGGCGTGCGCCAATGTTGCATACATTTGCTGCTCGACGGTCGCGATGTTGCCGCACGTTCAGCGCTTGTGTATATCGAGCAAACCGAAGCACTAATCAGCAAAATTAATGCCCAGCACTCAGCTAACTTTCGTATTGCTAGCGGCGGTGGGCGTATGCACATCACCATGGACCGCTATCAGGCTGACTGGGAGATGGTTCGACGCGGCTACAATTGTCACACACACGGCAAAGGCCAGAGTTTTGCCAGCGCGGCTGAAGCGGTCGTAGCAATGTATGCTTCAAGCGGTAAAGATGACCAATATTTACCGGCTTTCGTAATCGAAAAAGAGGGTTCGCCAGTAGGTAAAATGGGCGACGGCGATGCGGTCATTTTGTTTAACTTTAGAGGCGACCGAGCGATTGAAATATCGCTGGCCTATGAGCGTAACGATTTCGACAAATTCGATCGTAACGAATTTGGAGTACACCCAAAACTATTTTATGCCGGCATGCTGCAATACGATGGTGACGATATGGTGCCAAATCAATACCTGGTAAATCCGCCGAATATTGACCGCACGATGAGTGAATATCTAATTCAGGAAGGGGTTAAATCATTCGCCGTATCGGAAACCCAAAAGTTCGGTCATGTTACTTATTTCTGGAACGGCAACCGTTCAGGCTATCTAGATGAGAGCTTGGAAGCTTATCTCGAGATCCCATCAGATAACATCGAGTTCAACCAAGCCCCGGCAATGAAAGCTCGGGAGATTACCGATGCCACCATTGGCCTAATTGAGAGTGGACAGTTTAGGTTTGGCCGGCTGAATATTGCCAATGGCGATATGGTCGGTCACACCGGCGATTTGGCGGCGGCAATTGAAGCAATGGAGGTTGTCGATGAATGCGTCGCCAAACTTATTGAGGTTATAAAAAAACATGATGGCGTGCTTATTTACACCGCCGACCACGGTAACGCCGATATAATGTACACCGAGAAAGACGGCGTCCGTTTACCAAAGACCAGTCACACTTTGAGCCCGGTGCCGTTTGCGATTATAGACGCCGGTTATAAGGGCGAGTATAGTTTAACGCCACCTAGCGACGCCGGCTTAACCCATATTGCCGCGACAACTATGAATTTGTT
>JBLHRL010000032.1:0-30163 GCA_047625975.1 Arenicella sp. | reverse complement strand
CGCCAGCAAAACGTTTTGGTACTCAGAGCACTCTCTAGCGTCTAAAAAACGAATTCAAGCGGCGTTAGCTCAAGGTGAAGACTTTGATACCCGTACCCATCTTCAGTTTATCCGTGACAATAGCTTAGTAGGCAGGATGTTGTCACCTCGAGTACCCCCTAAAGAGTTCAATAAATCGAACGGATTGAAGGCGCCCAATGGCCGATTGTTTCCTCTGGGCGGCGTGTCCAACAGTGCGACGGTGTACTGCAATAATTATGGTGAGTTCCTGCTGTTCGATAGTGACAAATGGGGGCTTAGAAACCCGGCGCTAGCACATCAAAATAACCCGCTAGATGCTCTCATTGTCGGTGACTCTTTTTCGATGGGACACTGTGTTGACAACGATATTGCATCATTATTACGGCTGCGAGGAATGAACACCGTGAGTGTCGCCTATAGTGGTAATGGCCCTTTATTAGAGTTGGCTACTCTTCGTGAATACGGGTCGCAGCTATCTCCAAAGGTTGTTTTATGGCTTTATTACGAAGGCAATGATCTATGGGATCTAGGCTCTGAGATGAAATCAAGCTTATTAATGAGCTATTTAAAACCTGGTTTTTCGCAAAGATTGTCTGATAGACAGCCTCAAGTCGATCTTCTATTAGAACGCTATATTGAACGTAAGCGAGTTAAAAAACTTAAGTCAACAAACTGGTCGGCGGTCGCTAGGCTGTTGGCAACGAGATTCTTGCTGAAAAAAAGCGCTATAAAACTATTCGGTTTGGACAAGCGTCGAATGCACTCAGGAATTGATTTAGTGCTGTTTGAGAAAATTCTAATCCGAGCTCAAATTGATATATCATCGTGGGGTGGGCAGATGTATTTTGTCTACTTACCCGAATGGACACGTTTTGCAGAGACAGGTGAATCTAAAAATTTATTGCGATATAGAAGTGATGTCTTGAGTTTAGTTAGTAAGCTGAAGATACCGACTGTCGATATTACCGAGGTTTTGGCTTCAGCCGAAGACCCTAAGGCTTATTTTCCTTACGGGTTCAGAGGCCATTACACTGATGAGGGTTACGCTATTTTGGCTGACCAGATATATAAGAAACTTAATGACGACGATTTAATACCTAAGCGGTTACCAATTCAATAGTGACTACTTTTTGTGACAATCTAAGTGTGGTCTCGAGCGGCGTTAGATGATTAGCAATCATAACGTTATCATAACCGGCATTCCTCGTTCAGGAACGACTCTGACCTGCCACTTGCTGAATAAACTACCAAATGTTGTAGCTTTACACGAACCAATTAGAAGCCCTGAGTGGTTGCCGAGCGCCGAACAAACAATTGACGGTCTTGTAGATGATTATTTTGCGATGTCTCGGCGGTCTTTGCTGGCGGATAAAACGGCTATTTCTAAGCAGCATAACGGTCACATACCCGATAACCCCAAAAGTGCTCACTCCCTTTTGTTAACGACTTTGCAGCGTTTGTCGTTCAGCCGTAGTGGGTTAGAAAAACTTAATTTGGGTGGCTTTGGCCTGCGTCGAAGTATTGTTGAACACGGTCGAGTGACATTTGATAAACCGTTAAACGCGGACTTCACCCTGTGTATAAAACACAATGGCCAATTTACCGGGATGTTGCCGAGCCTTATCAGGCGATATGCCGTTTGTGCCATAGTTCGTAACCCGTTGGCGATATTGTGTTCATGGAATAGTATTGATTTTGGTCCGCGTGATGGGCATATGTATGCCACCGAGAAAATCAATTCTGAGCTGGCTACACGTTTGGCAGAGCACCCTGATCGATACCAACGTCAGTTGGCACTTCTTTCATGGTTTTATGAGCAATATGAACAATGGCTAAAGCCAGAGCAAGTGGTTCGCTACGAAGATTTAATACGTTCGAACGGTGGCGTACTTTCAAACTTCGTAACGCAAGCTGGGAGTTTTAACGAGGTTCTTGTCTGCAACAATGGCGCGTATAACGATCGAACATTAAGTGCCATGCTCGCACAACGCTTACTTGAATCAAACGGTAAGTATTGGCAGTTTTATACCCAGCAATCTGTGATTGACTTGGCTGCGCGACTGGATCAGCCCTAACAAATGAACCCTAAGGTTGAGAGCGACGCTTTCGATCGAGTGATGCCTTTAATATTCGAGCAAACTCTTGCCTAGAATCACGCTCGGTAACCCCGGTATTGCTCAGGTGCAAGCGGCGTTTTAATAATGTTTCTACAACAATATCGCTTTGACACCCAAGCTCCTTAGCGCGGCTATACCAGTCTATAAACTCGCCTACACGCCATTGTGTTTGAAATGCTCCAATGTGCTCAAAAGTGCTTTTTTTAAGCAGTAAAGCCGACGGAATATAACCGGGCATTGCCGGTGAAGGGCAAGCAATGCGGGCTCGTTGTTGATCGTTTAAGTCGGGGCTTATAAATTGTTGAACCATGCAAAACACCATGTCAAGGTGTTCTTGTGTTAATAGCCTTTTGATTTGCATCGCCAATTTATTGGGCAGCCAGATATCATCGGCGTCTAAAAACGCTAGGTAGTCGCCACTTGCAAAGGCCGCACCCGCATTACGTGCCGCCGCTACTCCTTGTGGCGCTTGATAGTGATATTGTACGTGCTCAAAGTTCTTAGCAATGTGAGCAGAGTCATCGATCGAACCATCATCAATAATAATCACCTCTAGATCATTCAAGCCTTGCTGATGAATGACACTATTGATTGCTTCGGCTAAGTAGGCTTGGCCGTTATGTACTGGAATAACGACACTGACGCTTGGCATGGGTTTATTGCTCATTGTCTTTAGCTTGCTTAAACTCATGGATGAGACGCTTATACAATTTATCGTACTGGTTTACCCAATAGTCCAGGCCGAAACGTTTAGCCGCTTGTTCTCTTGCGTTGATGCCCATCAATCTGGCTTCAACCGGCGAGTCTATCGTTTTGCGAATTGCCGTTGCGAGTGCACTTGCTGAGCCTGCTTCAAATAATAAGCCTGTTAGGTTATTTTCAATGACTTCGGGAAATCCGGCTAAGTTTGATGCAATGATTGGACGGGCCATTTGTGCGGCCTGCAAAGCGACCACCGGTAAGGTTTCTTCTTCACGTGATGGGAGTAGCACCGCCGTCACCTGGTTTAGTAAATCAGGGATTTTTTCTGGCTCTATCCAACCTGTAAATAAAACCCTGTGTTGCAGGCCTAATGTCTCCACCTGTTGCTTTAAGCGATCAAGCTCGGGGCCATCTCCGGCAATCTTCAGTGTCATTGATGGGTATTGGTTGGCCACTTGAGAAAAAGCATCGATGGCAATATCAAAGCCTTTCCAACGGACTAAGCGGCCTAGACAAAGCAACGTTGGCGACTCCATTGGCAGTTCTGATGGAACGGTGTCGGGCATTGATCTGCCGTTGTAAATTAATGACGACTTCTCCGCTAACTCAGGCAACACCTTGCGGATGTCGTTCAGTTTAGCGGCTGAAACGGTGTTAACCCAATCGGCTTTCCTTAGGGTGCTTATTAGTAATGAGTTTTCGGAAACACCGTCATTCACGAATGATGGCGGCAACGAATGGATTGTTACTAACGTCGGGGCGTGAAATGCCTGCTCTGTTTGCCAATGAAACAATGCGCTTGGCCCACTGAAATGAATGTGTATTAGGTCGGGTTGGGTTTTCCTTTTAAAATCGGATAATCGTTTACGAGCGCTTAGTATTGTTGCTAAGTCTTTATTGCTTAATGAGGTTAAGAAATCAAACCGCGTTATTTGGATTCCATTTATTGAGTCGGCATTAGGAAGCTTGGCCGCACTGTGTGAAGTCACCACGTTCACATCGTAATTGAGCTTAGACAGCTCGGGTACCAACTCAAGGCTTAGTACCTCGACACCACCGATATGAGGCCAAAAGCGTTCAGTCCAATATAGAATATTCAAATCACTGACTCGGTCTGCAATGTGAGTTCAAAGGATATCATAACTAAAGAGTAAGCCACTGCCGTATTACTTTTTATCGGTTTATGCCAATGATTATTCAGTTATGATGTTGTTTCGTAATAAAGTAATTTAAATATATCACGCAGTGAAACTTTCAATCATTATTCCTGTATATGACGAGGCAGACAATATTTTGAATGTCTACCAAGAACTCTGTGAGCTGACTTTGCCGCCAGCGTACAAGGTTGAGATTGTTATTGTTGATGATTTAAGTACTGATCAGACACCTAAGGTATTAAACAGCATTCAATCGACGTCGGATAATATCGTGATTATCCGCCACCCGCAAAGATTGGGGCAAAGCGCCGCTATTGCTAGTGGTATTTCAGCGTCTGATGGTGAAATTATCGTCACGATGGATGGCGATGGCCAAAATGTTGCTCAGGACATTGCTATTTTATTAGCTCAATTGTGTCCCCGCACGGCCTGTGTAAATGGGGTGCGCTCGGTAAGGCATGATCCACGATTGAAAATTTTTTCCTCTCAGGTAGCTAACAGAGCCAGACGCTGGTTATTAAACGACCCAATTATTGATGCTGGCTGCGGGTTAAAAGTAATACGCAGAGACGCCTTGTGTGGTTTGCCTTATTTTAATGGCATGCACCGTTTCTTACCGTCGATGCTGCACATGCAAGGCCATGTGGTTAGGCAGGTCTTTATTCAGCAGCGTGAACGTAAAAGTGGCCGCAGTAAGTATGGTATTGGTAATCGTTTATGGAAGGGGTTGGTCGATTGCGTCGCCATGCTATGGTTTCGACGATATTGCTTTTCTCATTTGAAAATGCAAAGTCACACAGCAAGTTCTACTCTTTCAGAAAAATCAGAGCTTCGAGATAAGCAACCACTTAGCGTTCCTGATGATTAGCTCTTGGCATTTCTGGTTGTTGATTGGCTTGCTCGGTCAGGCGTGTTTTTTTGCTCGTTTTTTGTTTCAATGGATTGCCTCTGAACGACGCGGTGAGAGTGTCGTGCCTGAATCATTCTGGTGGTTCAGCCTTGTTGGCTGTGGATTACTTCTGAGCTACGCCATTTACCGTGGGGATGTTGTTTTCATACTAGGTCAAAGCTTTGGTAGTTTTGTCTATTTGAGGAATCTACATTTAATTCGGCGTAAAAACCGTAAGCTTAATAGCTAACATGTTTTTGACCACGCGTTGGGCTCATATCGTACTGCCAATAGTCGCTTTCTTTGTAGCGATTACCTTTATTAGCGTTCAGCCCAGTGATCTACATCGATATTCGCAGCCTGCAACCGTGGCGTATACGGTTGATATTGTCGAAAACGGTCGTTGGCTGCTACCCCAAGATACACTTGGTCTAGCAACTAAACCGCCATTGTATAATTGGCTTGGAGCAACCTTAGCTGCCTTATTAGGCGAAAGTGTTTTTGTTTTTAAGCTGCCGTCAATTATGGCTGGCTTATCAATACTGTTGATGATTATTTTCTCCGCAAGGTTGTTTATTCCCCACCAGCAATTGAGCGCGTATGCTTCCGATATCGTTATGCCCAAAGGCAACTATGTTGCGTGGTTTGCGCTGGCGGCTGGGCTCATCTGGAGCACCACCCCGCTGGTGACTAAAGTGTCGTACTATGCGCGCCCAGATATGTTGTTGTGCGCGTTTTTGACGGCTGCATGGCTATTAAGCACTCATCTACTGCGCACGCCTACGTGCCCTCATCGCTTAGTAAAGCAATTGGCTCTTTGGCTTTGTGTCGCGGCCGCGGCATTAACCAAAGGGCCCGCGGCGATACTGGTATTCGTGTATATCTTTGTGTACTCGAAATGCTTGTATGGAAGTCTAAGGCAGGCCAACAGTACGGGGTGGCGCTGGGGTATTATACTGTCATTGGGTGTTTTTTTGAGTTGGCTTGCAGGTGCCTATGTTGAATCGCCCAAGCATGTTAGAACTCAGCTCTTAGGGTATGAATTCGTTAACCGAATTGCTGGCGTGAACTTGATACCTTCTGAGTCAGACTTAGCCTATAGTGAGAATGCAAAAAGCACTAATTCGGTCAATAAGGATATTAATCTTGGTGTTAATGTTATGGATATAGACTGGTATCAATTACGTTATTACAAAGCTAAACATAAACGCAAATGGGCCGAGCTCTACCAGAAGCCTTGGGATGTTTTAACGCACTTTCTTAGGCAATTTAAGCCTTGGTCATTATTGTTTTTGATGTGGTTTATCTTGGTGCCGGCCAGTAAGTGGCGAGCAGATCCTGGATCAGCGGCTATAATTTGGATCAGTTTAGTGTTGCTTATGTTTGTCTTTCCAACGGTGCTACGCGACCGCTATTTGTTGCCGGCCTTCCCAGCCGCCGCTATGCTGGCCGCTTATGTGTTAGTCAATCTGACTCGTTTTGGGTCACAGGCCAATGTGAAAAAGGCTACTTTTGTACTGGTCACTGCGGCGTTTGCTCTGCTTGTTGGCCGAGGCGTCGCCGGCCTCAATGAGCCTGTTTCGGAGTACGCTGCTGCGGGAGATAATGAGTTGATTTTTAGTCGTAAGGTTCGCTCTATTGTTGGCGATGATGAAATTGTGTTTGACTATTTTATGGGAGATAATAATGTACAGGCGTTATTGGGCTACAGCCAACCCGATTCGCCGACACGACAGCAGTATGACCAAGCTCAATGGTTGATTAAACCCATTGCCGACGGCGGTTTAGATTCGTCTGATGGTGCGCTGAGTGTGGACGTAATCCCTATATTGATATCACAACCAATCAATATGGTAACCGCCAATTCGGTGAGGCAGGGAGGACCGGCAGCGAATAAACCCGAGCGAGCTAAGTTGGGCTTGTATCGGTTGCACCGTATATTAATTGCACCCTAGATCTAAGTAAGGGCGAGGTCAGTTTAGTATGTCCGACCAAGGCTTCATGCCGTTAACTGATTTTCTAAGTTCATCGCTGTTGATGTTTTCAGTGGCACGGCGACGATCGAGAGACTGCTTTAATAAGCGCAGGAAATCGCGTTGGCTTTGATCTTTTTGAAGGCTTAAGTTACTGCCATGTCTTCGGTAGACCAGGCTGTCATCTGAAAACACTTTGATTGCCACACAGGCTTCACGACAACGTAGAAACCAATCCCAGTCTTCGCCGTGCAACAGCGATGTATCAAACGAGCCAATTTTTTCGAATAAGAGGCGTTTGTATAATCCGGCACCTAACAACATTTGTGGGCAACGTGTGATGCTGGAATGTTGTTCGCTTGGAAAATCGATTTTTACGAAATGCGTATGCCCGAGCACCGCTAATAGTTCAGGGTTTTCAGTGAAGCGTTTTAGATGGGCTTCAAGTTTGCCGAGAGGCCATAGGTCATCAACATCTAGGAACGCTATTAATTCATTGCTGGCCTCTTTTAACCCAAGGTTTCGAGCGGAGGCGACGCCGCACTGCTTTTGATAATGATATTTAAACTCGATGCCATGGTGCTGAGTAAAAAAGCGCTTGGCTATTTCAGCGGTACTGTCAGTGGAGCCATCATCAACTAAAATAAGTTCCAGGCCCGGGAAGTTTTGCTCGGATAGGCTAGTCAGTGCTTCATGGATAAAGCGTTCTCCATTAAAAACTGGCAAGATTACGCTGACGTTAGGCGATTTTTTGGTCACAATGAGCGATCTAGTAAGTCTTCGATCGCCTTTGGGATTTGTGATAAATCAGTGCCTAACGATATTGTATAGCATGGTACCGATTTAACCAGCTTAGTCATGTTGGCGAATTCAGTTTTGCCTGCACCAGACAACTGAAACAGCGTACTGGGCGCGAGCGCTTTCAGAGCGCTAATCGATGAGGCTTGCTTTAACCGCGTATCGTTATTACCCGATACCGTTGGTAGCAAAATCGCTTTTAATGGGAAATTGAGGATCAATTTTTCGGCTAGGTTTTCGGCCAAGAATAATAGGGCCTTTTCACTGCCAAGTTCATGCCGATTACTTATGTGCTGGGTTAGTTGCGGCAAAGAATGATTAATATTTTGCAATTCTAGCTTCGCTGAGCTGTAAAGGCTTAAGGCTTGCGGCGTTTTGTGTGCCCCGGCGGCGTCATTCAGATTGAGTAAACAATAATCATCGCTGGCAAATTTTAATGATGACCCTAAGCAGCAAAGCGATGACGTCGACTTGCCGGAACCACCTTTTCCGGCTAATAAAACGCCGCCGTTGTTTCGGCCGACAGCGGCCGCATGTACAAACTGGTAGTCGCGATCTCGAAGCCACCAGTTCAGTATCATTCGCAGCGGCGCACCGCGTTCGTAACTCGGTAGAGCGCTAGCGTCTTTGGTCCAAAAGAAAGCTAAATTTCGGTGTTTATCTAATAGCCGTAAGCCGCCACCCCAGACGTCGTAGGCGGTATGGAAGCGTTCATCGTTGTAGCCCTTAATTTCGGCGCGCACGATATAATCATCTTCAGTCCATGGTGGGCTCGGCATCAGAGCCCCTGTGGAGTTTGAATCCCAAAGACCTATGGTGAGGTCTGGATGCCTGAGGCTTTCTCTCTCTGACTGTGGAACACGTAAATGCTCAATAGCCTGCGTCATTGGTGCGATCATTGATGACCCTATAAACTCGAGCCGCAATAAGGTTTTCCCAAGTAGATAGTCGCGTTGGTAAACACGACTACCGGCTTTTTTTGTGATCTGATACGATTGATCAATTAAATCGAAAAAGTCTTTGGCGGGTGAATGTGGCATGTAGTCGATGATAGCGTAAGTGCTGATGCAGCTAGTAAATGAAAATAAGTATACATGCTCATCTTGTCGGACTCTATTTAGTTGACTAGATGTTTCCGAATAGCTGATAAAGTCGCTGCGACTGATATAATAGTTGTTGGGCTTTCTAATTAGTCGGTTTATTGATACTAATGTTTGCTAATTTACGAGCGTTGATTTGAGTATTACCAGATAATGTTGGATAAAAAATCATGAAAACATCTAGGGCGCACTTTTATATCGTTTACACACGAGGAACGGTTGGCTTGTTAGTTGGGTTTGTTTTCAGTTTGTTGCGATGGTCCGATGCTGAGTTCACCTTGGTGTCTAATGCCTGTGATCGCGCTGAGAAGAATACCTTAAAGAGGTTTTGCGATAACAATAAACGTTTGAACTACCTCGCACTTGGGTCAACCACCGTTTTGTCGCATGGCGCTGCGCTGAATATTTTGCAAGATCAGAATGCGTATCATGGTTTTGGTTTTATAGACTCAGATATTTTCGCGATTGCCGAATTCTGGCCATCCGGCCGTGATGATCAGAACAGTATTGTGGCCTGCCAATTTATTCCGGTGGCGGCCAGTTTTCGACTATCAAGTGAGGTTCAAAGCCTTCACCAAAACCGTCTTGGTTGTAGCTATTTTATGCACTACGATAATCAATCGATAAGCGCATTACGCAGTGACACAGGCATTCACTTCGATAAATATCAGTGGCAGTCTATACCGCTAGATATACGAGCAAGGTTGGATGCTGCTGACGTTAAGCGAGGAAAATACGATACCGCGCGGTTGGTCAATGCCTTGTTACTGTCTAGTGGTGAGCAGGTTGTAGCCCTTGCCGACACACCGCTAAGGCACATAGGGGGAGTGAGTCGCATTAACTTACAACGTCAGCGTAGAGTGTCGCCCTTGCTTGAATCGCTTATTAAGTTGATACCTATGAGTAAAATAAAGATCCGATTAATCAATAGAGCGTTAGATCGCGATCAGGTTAAGCCTCTATCTGCGAGTGGTGCTTCTGAGCAAAAAAAGACCCGTAAGCGCTTGGTAAATCACTATTTTCGAGCGTTGTTGTTAAACCTTACTCAAGCACCAGGCCAAACTATAGGCCAAGGCTTGCCAGCATACCCGGTCTCGGGTTGCCGCTTCGTAGATCAACGAGTAGCAGAAATTTCCAGAGAATTGATAGCGTTATTTCAGTCGTTGGAGTCGGATCAATCAAGTGTCTTGCGAGTAAGTCCCTGGTGACAAAAACCTGCGATATAATTGACTTAAAATATGTTAACTGAAAAACAGCAATTTCGAATTCAAACCTGGAATGCGTATCTTCAATCTTTTATTCAGTGTCGTTCTGATCAAAAATTCATGGTGTTTGCTCAAGGTCGAACCGGCAGCTGGTTGTTGCGGGATTTACTCAACAGCCACCCTAGAGTTCATGCTGATAAAGAAGTGTTGCAATGGCCTATTCAGTTTCCGAGACGTGCGTTACTGGGGCTCAGTAGCTCGTATAACACGCGCGTATATGGCTGCCACGTGCAAATAAAGCAGATTAGAGATGTACAAGGCAAGAATGTTGCGGAATTTTTAAGCTATCTACATCAACAGGACTGGAAAATAATATATTTAAGGCGCAATAATTACCTACGACAATCAGTATCATCGATGCTGGCGGTTCAGCGGCGACTGTGGAAAAGCAGCCAGACTGAGCATCTCAATAGTGATGGAGTAGAGCATAAATACACTCTTGATTGTAGCGCCTTACTCCGTTGGTTGAATAAGCGTCAGATTTACCGAAAGCAAGAGCAATTGGCGCTGTCAGGCTTGCCATTTCTTGAGCTCGTCTATGAACATGATTTACGCGGCTGTGATCAGCATCAAAAAACCGCTGAACGTATATTTGATTATTTAGGCTTAGACTCGGTTACCGTCAAAAGTTCATTAAAACGTTTAGGCTCTAATAACTTAGTTGAACAAATAGAAAACTATGAAGAAGTGGTGGCAATGTTAGAATCATCACAGCAAATGCATTTTCTAGATCAAATATAGCCTCCTAAACGAAATACGGTGTCAATATAATGATTCGAAAAAAAATAGCGTTTTGGCTTTTAAGGCTAGCGAATAAGCTGAATCCTCAATCTTCTGGCAATAAATCTGTTGTTACAACGATTCAGGTAGTCGGTGAGCTATTGAAAAATAAAACCGTATTAATTACCGGCGCTGCAGGCCAAGTTGGTGGCAGCATTGCCGAAGAAATAGCTGCCCAGGGAGCAAATTTAATATTGCTTGATAGTAAGCCCGATAGCGGCAATAAGTTATTGCTCAAGCTTGGCCAGCAAGTGCTGGCGTTTATTGTCTGTGATGTTTCGAAAAATAGGCAGATAGATGGCCTTTGCGATCGTTTGGCGCATCTCATTGCACCAGACGGAAAGGCGGTGAACGTTGATATATTAATTCATGCGGCGGGCATTCAACATGAGCGGTCTGCTGGTGACCCCATGGAGCCTCATCAGTGGGATGAAACGTTTGCGTCTAATGTCATAGGCCCTGCTTATTTGACTGAACGTTTGTTGAAATATCAGTCTACAAAAAATCCAAAAATTCAGGCAGCGATTGGCTTACAGTCTGTTTTATTCATTAGCTCCATCCATCAAACTGAGGTAGTGGGCTGGCCAAGTTATAGCAGTTCTAAAGCGGCGTTAGGTATGTTGATAAAGGAACTTGCGGTTGAATTAGGCCCGAAGGGCGTGAGAGTAAATAGCATCGCCCCAGGGTGGGTTGCGTTAGATGAGCACCAGCAGCCGCGTCGCTCGCGATATTCTTTACTTAGGCAGCAATCTGTATCTCCACAGTCAATTGCTCGCGCGGCGGTTTTTTTAAGTTCGGAAACGTGTTCGCCACAGACCAGCGGTGCGTCGTTGACCATTGACAGTGCTATGTCGTTGTTTAATCATAGAGTAGACATAGAATATGAAATTTAATCATCATGTCTTCTGCCCGTAAGCTTAGATACGCAATTATAGGCGTTGCCGGAGTGGGCAAGCACCACCTGCGCTTTGCTCATCGTCATCCTAATGTCGAGATTGTCGCGTTGGTCGACCCGGATGGCGGTGCGATCGAATCCGCGATTAAAGATATTGGTTTAGATCCGACTGGAGTTTATTGTTACCAATCTCATGCCGATATGCTTACGGACGTACAGAACGGCCGAGTTGATGCCGTTTCTATTTGTACCCCGCACGCTTTTTTATGCAAGATTGCAGCAGCTTGTTTGCGAGAAGGTTTGCATACGTTTATTGAAAAACCGTTTGCTATGCGTTTATCAGAAGCTGATGTTTTGCTTGATTTAGCCAAAGCAAACGGCGCCACCATAGCGGTCGCGTATCAGCACCGAACGTTTAGCACACCGAGGCGTTTTAAAAGTATGATTGATAGTGGCGTACTTGGGAATGTCACCAGAGCTTTATGGACTTGGTTTGAATTTAGACCGTTATCGTATTATTCGCGAAATGCTTGGCGGGCCAGTTGGCAGGGTGCGGGTGGCGGCCTCTCAATGAATCAAATTAGCCATGAATTGGATTTGATGCGTTGGTTTTTTGGTGAGCCTCAAGAGGTATCGGCCTTACTTTCGAACCAATTTAGACGCTGCGAATTGGAAGATATCGCGAGTATAAGTATCCGATTTTGCAACGGCGTCATAGTTACATTACAGGCTGGCATCAACCAGCCCCATGCCTATTGTGTAAAGCAGATTATTGGTGAGCGAGGCGCAGTATTTATTGAGCAGTCTGGCCGCTCGGCGACTAATCCTAGCGATAATATTGATTATCATCTCTACCCACCATTGAAAGTCAGTATGGACACTCTTGAAGACGACCATGCGCAGCCTGACATTACTGTCGCGACTAATCAGCAACGGCGGGCCGCTGGTTTGCCCGCCAAATATTCTTGGCTTAAGCGCGTTATTGCCAATATCCCAGGCTTGAGACGGTTGTTTCACTTTTTACGTAAACGGCATTCAGCTGAGCCGCCTAAGACTTCAGGGCATGGGAAGTTAATGGACGATTTCATCTCGTCTATTATTAATCAACATACGCCATTGGTAAGTGGTGAAGATGCTCGAGAAACGCTGCAGCTGATTAATGCAGTGATTATGTCGGCCATTGAAAAACGTACCATTAGCTTGCCTCTTGACCCAGCACAATACGACATTGTTTTTGACTCGTTACGGCAAGGTTCTTGCTTGATTGAGCCCGAAACTTCAAATGACGTTTAATTTACTTACCCATAGTGTATTAATCTATGCGTAGTTTGCTTAGGTATACGCGTTCTGCTGTATCCCGTGCGAAAAATAATATTAGGCTTGGTTTGTCTCACTACCGAGCACGGTTATCGCCTTGTCGGTCTTTGGCTAGGGTGTCATTGTATGATGATTTTAACGTTTTAGTACCAAAATCAAGCAGAGTGATGCGTTTGGCTACCGGCTTTAGGTTTGTTGAAGGGCCAGTCTGGATAGCGGATGAGCACTGCCTTTTATTTACTGATATTCCTGCCAATCAAATTTTGCGTTACAGGCTTCCGGCGGAAGCCTGTGGAAAAGGGTCATGGTTTAAACCTAACATCACTGTGTTTCGTTACCCTTCAGGTCATGCTAATGGACAAACTCTCGACGTCAGCGGGAATTTGATTTGCTGTGAACACAGTCATCGCAGGGTCACTGTTACCGATAGGTCCGACAGGCTTACGGTGTTAGTAGATGAATACGAGGGGATGGCTCTTAACAGCCCCAATGATGTGGTAGTGAGTCGAGCCGGTCATCTGTATTTTAGCGACCCCGCTTACGGTATTTCACCAGAACAGCAAGAGCAGCCTGTGCAAGGTGTTTATAGAGTAGACGCAAACAGCGGTGTTTTGACTCGCGAAATCGACGACATTATCGGCCCGAATGGCTTAGCCTTTTCGCCGAATGAACATTGTTTGTACATTGTCGATTCATCATATAAACGCCATATTCGGATGTTTGATGTTGATTCTTCTGGCCATTTGAGTGGTGGCCGTGTGTTCGCTCGACTTGACTCTTCGGCGGAGAGTGGCCCCGATGGTTTGAAGGTTGATACTCAGGGCAACGTCTATTGCGCAGCGCAAGGTGGCATCTGGTTGTTTAACTCGCATGGCACTCATTTAGGTATCATCACCTTGCCTGAGAAGCCCTCAAATTGTGCTTGGGGAGGATCTGACTTAAACTATTTATATATCACCGCTCAGACATCAATATACCGAGTCAAATTATGCACCCGGGGCATTGGTACTCGAGTTATTGCTACTAAACAGCAACTGGCGCAGTAAAAAGACCGAACTATTATGTATCCAGACTTTCTTTGCATCGGCACACCCAAATCAGGTACAACCTGGCTTGACCACCAACTGAGGTGCCATCCGGCGTTATGGTTGCCGCCGATTAAAGAACTGCATCACTTTGATTGTTTAGGTACAGCGCCGTGGGCGCTTTATTATCGTTTCGATAAAGGGATTCAACACAATCTTCGCCGTGCGGCAAAGCAGAGTATTAGCGATATTAGAGCGGGTAACTCTAATATCCGCTGGTATCTACGTTATTTCTGCTTAACTCGTTCTGACGCTTGGTATGGGACGCTTTTTACGCCTACAAGAGGTCAAGTTGCCGGCGAAATTACGCCAGCATATTGTCGTCTAGAGGAGCCCCAGGTAGCTCACATTCACCGCTTGATGCCACATTTAAAAGTCGTTTTAATATTACGCAACCCAGTTGAGCGTTTTTGGTCAAATCTGGCGATGTATTTCAGTAAGTATGGCTATAACGGGATCGAAAATGTATCTGAAACCGATATTATAAAAATGTTTGACTCAGGGATTCATCGACGCAGCGCTGAATACCACAAAACGATTAAACTCTGGCGTCGTTATTATGCTGAAGATCAAATGTTAATTGCTTTCTTTGAGCAGATATCAAGCCAGCCGCAAGCGTTGTTAGAGTCTGTTTATCGTTTTCTCGGCGTTCCTCACTGTGACGTATTTGATGATAAGCTGGCGCAAAAAGTGAATCACAGACAATACCCATCGATACCGGATCATCTTAAGATACAATTGCACATGTTATTCCAAACAGAGATACAGCTTGTTCACCAAATGTTTAATAATCAATTCACTCAAGGTTGGCTCGATGACAATCAATCTGTGCTAGCTCGGCATTGCGCTGAGTAAAAAGGTTAGTACTCGCTAAATGGTTAATGTAGAAGAAATTCAGGCCGGTGGTTGTTGGCCGACTCAATTGCAAAAATGGCTATTACAAGCCGCACTACTTGACGGAAATCTTGCACACGAGGCTTGGGTTAAATGGTCGAGGAATATTGATTTCGAGAACATGGACCATGCATCTGAAAGGTTGATTCCATTGCTGAATCACAACCTTCAACAGCTGAAAATTGAGCATCCATTGTCCGGCCGTTTTCAAGGCCTATTTCGTCAATCTTGGGTGCGTAGTAGCTTGATATCACAAACGGGTGGTGAGGTCCTGCGGGGGTTAAGTAGCGCTGCAATAGAGACTTTGTTATTGAAGGGTGCCGCTTACTCGTTGCTTTATTATGATAGTCCAGCGCTTAGGCCAATGGCCGATTTAGACATTATGGTGCCAATAGAGCAAGCCCAAAATGCGCTTGATTATTTAGCTGAAAATGGCTGGAAAGTCACCACAAAGAATTATATTGGTTTGTCGGAGGACTACCTCAGAAACCATAATGGTGTGGCCTTAAATCAAGTAGGGAAATGCGAAGTCGATCTTCATTGGCACGCCCTACATGAGTGTCTAGCGGTTGATGACGACCAAGTTTTTTGGCAGTCATCAACACCATTCAATGCCTATGGCGGACACACTAAAACCTTGGCTGATGCGGACCATTTATTTCACTGTTGTATCCATGGTGTGCGATGGAATTCATTATCGTCTATACGTTGGGTCGCCGATGCACACATGATAATCACCCGTTCATCCAATTTAAATTGGTCTTTATTGGTCGAAAGAGCCGATAGCAAACGACTATCATTAACGCTTAGAAAAGCCCTGCATTACTTGGCCGACAACCTTCACTCGCCAATACCTGAATTTGTTTTGGAGGCGCTTGATTCGATTGATGTTAAGAGTGATGAAGAACGAGAGCATCAAATAAAGACTCACCCTCGCCGAGCACTGGGTCGCTTGCCGAGCATTATTGGCCTCTATAATCGTCAACATCAAAGCCATCAGAATATACTAATTCGGTTAATGTCTTTAGTTAACTATATTAGGCGATATTGGCGTGCTGAAGGCGATACCAATTTAGTCTCTGCAGTGGTAACTAAAACAGCACGTTTGCTTAGAGCTAAAACAGCGCGGTTGCATAGAACTAAAAGGCCGAATAGGGAGTGATAACAGAATACAAAGAATTTAAATCGAACCTATTGTGCTGTTACCCTTAAGCGAAACATGTTTTCAAGTCGAGTATTACTGTTGTGTGTTTTATTTTGATACGGGTAAAAAGCAAGCACTGTTTTATACAGATGCATAGTGAATTAATGACGGCCATGGCCGTAAGATGAAGAAAGCCAACCTGTTTTTTGGTTGATCAACTTTGAATTTTAAAAAGAGAATAACGTGAAACAATACCTGAAAATCGTGCAAGAAATTTTGTCTTCTGAATTGTTGATTGAGAGTGATCGAGTGATCGAAGATGCTCGATTTTTAACCGATTTAGAGATGGATTCTCTGGATATTATGGATATGATAATAGTGATAGAGAAAAGATTTACGATATCGATCGCAGAGCATGAAATTGGGGATCTTGAAACGGTCGGTCAACTTATTGATTTTATCAAATCAAAAGTAGCTTGATTTGGCACCGAAAAAATATTTTTAGTCTAAAGGGTGAGTTAAGAGAATGAAATTACTTGAGTTGAATAATGCTTATAAAGTACAAGACTTAGACATCAATGATGACGATGCATGTAGAGAGCTTGGTGTTATTGTTGCTGACAAGTGCGTGATTTTTTTGGATCAACCTCTGGATGAGAAGCGCTTGTATGAAATTCAAACGCTGTGGGGTTCGCCATCGAGATCACTTATGCATGAAGCGGTTAGTGAGCAAAAATTGCAAGGAAGTCATTGGCGAGAGCTATTATTGAACCTGAGTTACATAACTTCCGCGGCTAGAGGTTTTCAAGATGGGATGTCTCGAGTCAGTTATGCTAAAAATAAGCGCGGTAAGCCGACCGGCATTTTTACTAATGGTGAGCTTAATTGGCATTGCGATCAGCAGTCTTGCGAGCAACAGCAACGCATTATTGGTTTAACCAGTTTATTCGGCTCAGTAAATAGCCAAACAAGCTTTCTTTGCAGTGCGCGTGTCTATGAGTCGCTCAATCATGATGATAGAACCATGGTTGACGAATTGATCAGTGTTTATAAATGGGATGGCGGTTCTATGTCTAAAGATTTGATTCCCTCACAAATGGAAATTATTCGATACAATATGGTTCCCGTTGATGGTATGGAGTGTGCATTACTCGATCAAACGGCGAACGGCCGTAAAGGTATTAAGTTTCCGAGCCATAGCTTTCACAAATTTCGAGGGCTGAGTGAGGAAGAAAGCGATAAATTTAAGCGTCATTTATGGTCGAAATTAAATAAACCCGAGAACATTTACACTCATAATTGGCAAGACGGACAAACCGTTTTTATGGATCAAAATATCACCCTTCATGCGCGACCAACAAATGTGAAAGACGGTGATACTCGAACCATGGCGAGAATGGTTTCGTTTTTAGATAAGCTTTACCCAAACCAACTTAAAGATGAATGTTATTTGTGGAAGGGAGAAAAATTAGGCCGAGATGAATTTATCGAAATTATTGATCGTGAGCGTAAACAACTCTTTTTTGAGGAAACAGGAATAGCGTAAAGAAATTGTTTGTGGCGATGGCGCTTTTAAACGGCCTTTCAAGCACGCTTGTTTTTGTTAAGCTGCGGCTTGGTTTGAATATAGAACTTTTGCTCAAGCGGATGCGACTTCTCGGTATAAGGCCATGTGGCGCTGTGCACATCTCTCCCAGGTATAACCTCTGACCCGCGACAGCCCTTTTTTCTGCATCGATCGATACAGGGTGTCATCTTCGAGTAGTTGGTAACACGCATTGCCGATATCATGCTCTCTGAGAGGGTCAATTAGTGTTGCTGCGTTGCCAACAACCTCAGGAATAGCACTAGTATTAGAGGTGACTACGGGGGTATTACACGCCATTGATTCGAGTAGCGGAATACCAAAACCTTCATACAATGATGGAAACAAAAATAGCGATGCACCACTGTAAAGGTATGGTAAATATCTGTCCTTGACGTTGTTGAGCCATATAACATCTTTATCTATGCCAAGGTCGTAGCTTAGTTTTTTCGCTTTTTTGGTGTCTTGTCCAGGTAGCCCTGAGATGACTAATTTAAGATCACTAAGATCATTTTTAGTAATAGGCTTGTGCCGCAACTTGTTTTTTAGATGCGCAAATCCTTTGACTGTTCGAATAATGTTTTTGCGAGGCTGACCTGGACCGAGATTTAAAATGTAAGGCTCTTTCAACCCATACTGTTGCTTAATAATTTGTGCTGTGTCGGCGTTGTTTTTAGGTGAAAAATCTTCAAGATTAACGCCATTAGGGATCACTGTAATGCGTGATTCGGGCAATTCAAAATACTTAATCAGTTCGGCTTTTGACCACTCAGAAACAGTGATGATACGATCTAGTGAGGTGAGGTTAGCTTGCAAGCTATGTTTAATCGACTCACCTCGCTCAAGGTCAAACAAGTCTTTAGAAAAAGCCGATGCGCCATGCACGGTGACCACTTTTTTACCAGGCCCTTCGGCCCAGTTTGGCGGTAAGTAGTGGTAGGGGTAATGGACGATATCAGGCTTAAAAATGTGTTGCCCTAAGGGGCGAAGAAAACGTCGATTAAAGTGATTAAGCTTCGAATGAAAGTCCCGAGGGTTGAATTTCCGATGCCAGTTAATGGCTTTCTGTTGTCTTCCCCAGTAGAGAACGCGCAGGTCAACATTCTCATCATTTAGGCTGGTAATGCCGAGCATATAACGCGCGACACCATTGAGACGGGTGTGAGGGGTTCTATCAACAATGCTGACTTTAATCATTTTGTGTGGCCGAACGCATTCATCTGTTTTAGGCGAGCATCTATTTGTTCGGCGAGCCGATCGTAACCTTTTTGATTGTAGTGACCTTTTATACCGTAAGGAAAGTAACTCCGAGGGTCGGCGCTAGTATCAAGAATGTCACCAAAATTGATAACAGCAATATCGAGTTTACCGACAATGTCTAATATCTGAGATTTATAGGTGTATAACCTCAGCTCATTAACGGGGCCACCGTAGCGCTCTCGTTGAGGTAGGTAAACAAAAACTATTTCTCCGCCCCAGGCATTAACGTCTTTTTTTGCACGGTCAAGAACTCTACTCATCAAGGGTAAATAAGCGTCAAACCCTTCGAGCGGGTAAAACGTGCGCGTAGCTCTTAGTTTCAATCGGCGAATATTGAAACGAAGCCCTTTTAATTGAATAAGATTTTTAATGTCGAATTTAGAGCTTTCCTTTTTTAGTTGGATATTAAGTTGTTTATCAGCATGCTGGTTTAATATTTGGTCAATAGCGGCTTGCTTACTCCTTAGTGATTGGCTGAAATTGGGGTCAAGGTAGTTCATTAAAAGGCTTGAATCAGACTCTTGTCGTAAGTTCTTTAAATCGTTGCCCTCAAAATAAATCCAAAGTAAGACATCCGCTTTAGTGCCGACACCGTATTCGCGTAAAGCGGCTAATTCAATAAGAGGGCCATTGCCTCCATAAGCAATATTCAATGTGTTGAGGCGCTTTTTCCTTAGCAGCGTACCTATGTCATTTTTTTCGCAATGACCGGCCGAAAAAGAATCGCCAACAATCAAAACATCGATTTTTTCTTCAAGGTAAATTGAGTTTGGGTTTCGAAAACCATACTGATCACTTTGGTAGACCAAGCGTTCGCCGTATACATTGCAGTAGGCCGTTGGACGATTGGCAATGCCGGCTAAAGGAAATACGCGATCTAGATTGTATGAGAGTCCGTTTGACTTTATAAAAGTATGCGGCGGAATGTCAGGAGCCATATGAATTCCTTGGTCTCGAGAATCACGTATAAGTTTTGCTTTAGTGCGCTTATCTTTAAATGGCTGATCACCTTTACTTCCAAGCCTAAAATCGGTGTAAGGTTGAATCTTAGTGATGTAGAGTATCGACTCGGCAACATAAATACTAAATGCCAAAGACAGGGTGACTAAAAGAAAATCGGCTTTTTTCATAGTTTTTTAGTGTATTAAACCAAACCTTGCTGTTCCAGTTCACTGTAGTTTGTGATTATATCTTGAATCGGCGAGCTGGCTAATTTTTGTGTTTCTTGGATTAATTTAGCCGTCGAAACTGATCCTAAGAATTCGAAGATCGTCTTCATCGTGCTGTCGGGAGTGGCAAGTAGTTGCTCGTAGTTAACCCGCATCAATTCGCATTCAGTTTGCGACATAAGTGCTTCTATTGCGCTTTTTTGGGCGACTTCTTGTTGGCAGAATACTTTGAACTTTCGTGGGTCGACGTACAGCTGATTCAACGTGTTTCGAGCCGATGACGAGTGCCATACACCGGTGCGTTTGGCGAGTTCATAGGATACATATCTAGCCAGTGAGTTTACTCGACTCAACACGATTACTTTGAGGTGTTTTTGTTGAATAAGCCACTGCCTAAATTCGCTTGGCATAGTATCGGCTTGGGCCCAGGTTATTTTAAAACCTTCAACGCTGTCTTCGGGTAATACTTTCCAAGGTGATACTAGGGTGTTGCCGGTACTTTTTCTTAAAATCGACTGCAGGCTGGATACGGTCTTATGATAAGTTGATGTGCTTAACCCCTGAAATTGAATATGATTCAATGCATCAAGTGCTTTATCATACGCCCTTAGGTCTGGGTGCCAGCCGCGCTTTCTGAATGGCTCATGATGGCAACGAATTTTCGGGTGACTCGATAAGTAGTTTACTAGCATGGTCGAACCAGAGCGCCCCGACGCCAACACCAAAAAGCTAAACAAAGAATATTCCCCCAGAGGTTTTTTACTGCCGTTAGTCTGTTCCAATAAAAAGACAAATTATCAGCAAATGTCTTAATCACTTATGTAATTTTCAAAAATATCACACACGAGTTTATCACACACAATGAACGCCACTTCTTTTGTAGCAATCAAATCATTGGTAGAACATTGTCTTAAGTATGCGCCGTTGAAGGTTGTTGGCGCGATGCTGTTGATGCTATTGAGTAGCGTCACATCTGGCGTTGGTATTTTGCTTATCGTACCGCTGTTGGCATCAATGGGCATTGATGTTGGCCGCTCACCTTTATCTTCAAATATCACCGATTCTATTGGCGTGTGGATGCCGGTTCTTAGTCTAGAGTCGCAATTGCATTCTGTATTGCTCCTCTATCTGTTGTTGATTGTGGCGGTGGCGAGTTTTAGTTTTTTTAACTCGGTAATGATTATGTCTATCAAGCAGGTCTTTGTTATTGATCTGCGCCAGCGACTGAGTCGGTCGCTGTTTTATACTCAATGGCGACATTTGAATAAGCAGCATATGTCAGACTATATGAGAGTGTTAACCGGCCAAGTTAACCAAGCTGGGGAGAGTTTGGTGTCGTTACTAAATCTCGTCAGTGGTCTGGTGCTTACCGTCATCTATTTGATTTTTGCGTTTTTTGTTTCACTAAAGTTGACCCTGATAGCGTTGATTTTAGCGATGTTTTTAGGCGTTTTATTACTCCCGTTGAATAGCCGTATATTAGCCAGCGGCGTGCTGAGCCTGAGGTCCTATAAGCGTTTTCAGCGAAGTGTGTTTGAAAATACCAGTAGCTTGAAAATGATCAAGAGTTTTTCGTCAGAAGAACTCTATTTACGACATTTGCATGAAAATAGCAGGTTGCTCGAACTGCAAAAGGTACGAATTGCAAAGTACAATGCGTGGACCCGTTGGCTTAACCTTGTAGGGGGGGCGTTTGTTTTTGCCATATTATTCTACGCGGCAATTGAATGGCTTAAACTTCCTTTAGCCAACTTACTTATTTTGTTATTTATTTTTTCGCGTTTGATGCCGCAGGTTTCAAATATCCAAAAAATGTATCAAAACTTAATCCATAAGTCGCCGCTTTTGCTAGACCTTAATGAGGCTTTGTTTGATTTGCAAAAACGAACTGAGCTTAGGCAAGGCAACGGATCAGATGTTGAAGGTAAAGGATTCGCTCTTTTTGAAAGCCTTGAACTTGTTAACGTATGTTATCAACATGATGGCGATACTCGCCTTACTATTGATAATCTCAGCGTATCCATTACAGCCAATGATACGGTGGCTATTATTGGTTCCTCTGGCGTTGGAAAATCAACCTTGGCTGACATCATATCAGGGCTTATTAAGCCTACATCCGGTGAGCTATTGGTTGATGGCGTGGGTATTACCGAATTTAATTGTATGCAATGGCGAAAGCACGTCGCCTACGTCACCCAAGAGGTCTTTTTATTCCACCAGAGCGTCCGCGATAATCTTAGTTGGGTTTGTGATTCGATTGATTTGGGTGACGGCAAACTGACTGATCAAGACCTTTGGCGCGCGCTTGATCAAGCACACGCGAGCGAGTTCGTTAAAAAATTACCTGAAGGCTTGAATACTCTGGTGGGTGATCGAGGGGTTAAGCTTTCTGGCGGCCAGCGACAGCGTCTAGCGCTGGCAAGAGCGATACTCTCCAACCCAGATCTTTTAATTCTTGATGAGGCCACAAGCGCGTTGGACTACGAAAGTGAGATTAATATTAGAGATGCGCTTATTAAGCTCAACGGTAAGATGACGATCATAATAATCGCGCATAATGAAAACACAATTGAGCACGTATCACAGCGAATCACTTTGCGCGAGGCGTAAGGGCGTTTGTATGCTGCTGTAATCTATTTTTCATTGGCCGGTGATTCTATAGATAATGTTTGCTTAATTCGATCGGCTAGCAAAGAGTAGCCGGCAGCATTGTAGTGGCCATTTACTCTAAACGGAAAAAACGATAAAGGGTCTTTAGCTGAGGCCATGTCATCGCTTATGTCTATCACCGGAATGTTGAGCTGTCTGACGATGCCCAAGACTGCTTCTCTTTGCTGAGCCGTACTTGAAAGCCGTGCGTCGGCTAAACGGCCCCATTCTGGCAGGTACACGAAATACATCTGCCCGCCCCAGCTGCTTGTGTCGGCTTGCGCTCGTTGTATCGTTTCTTTAAAAAGAGGTAATTGAGGAGCATTGGAGACCTTTTTTCTTGGAATCAACTGCCTTACGCTTTTCTTTAGCAAATCAAAGGTGCCAGCGAGGTTAAGGGGTGAGCGCCAGTGATAGAGTTTCTTTTTTGCCGATTCCTTTTTTTTCTGTTCGTTTTCTGAATAGCTTATCAATAGCGTATTTATTTCACTCTGCTTGCCGATTAAATTTTGAGTATAGCTTTTATCTAAATACCGCTTGAGTAAGGCCGAATTACGTTCTTTAGCTAGATTTGATAGGTCATTACCTTCGTAATACAGCCATAGTACAGTCTTAGATTTGATTGCACCGCCATACTCACGCAAGCTCGCCAGCTCGATCAACGGACCATTGCCACTATAGGATAGGTTTGAAACCGTATAGCCACCTTGTCGTAAAAGTGAGGCGATGTCGTTCTCCTCGCAATGACCCATTGCAAAGGAGTCTCCGATGATAGTGACGTCAGTCGAGCTCTTCTGATGGGAATGTAACGGGTTTCGGAAACCCCATCGATCGCTATCAAAGATTAAGTACTCACCATAGATATTGCAGTAAACCGTTGCTTTGTTTGAGAAGCCGGCTAATGGATAAAGGTTCTCTGTGTCTGACGCCAAGCCATTTGAGTTGGCAAAGCCAATAGGTGAAATGCGTAATACCTGGTTGTTTGCGGCAGATTGGCTGTCTTGAATAAACTCCAATCGTGAACGGGTATCGAAATCAATCCCTTGTTTAATGGCGGCGTTCATTCTAATTGAGCGGTTTGCCGAACTCTCGGCATACCAACCGACCCTTGATGCCCATAAGAAGCCCTCAAATAAATAAACACATAACATCAGTGAACTAAAAAGAAGGATAAGGTTTTGTTTACTGGGCATTGTCAATCCGCAGGGTGCGCGCTCTAATAATAGTCAAATTAAAGGTGCCCCGGCATTGCGTGTGTATTTCGACGCTCTATAGTGAGATCCCGCTCAGGTGATCCAAAAAATGCCGGTAGAGCTAACGGGCCATCTTAAGTAGAGTGCCATAAAGGTTATATTTTTCGCCATAGAGAGCAGATCCTTTGACGCTCAAGTGTACCATGTCTCGATACAAAATTTCACCATCAATCAGGGTGCGACAGCGCTGCTGATCGCACAAGTTGTCATCAAATCTATAAATCGGAATTCCGCTATTTTCTAATTCGAGCATTAGTCTCTTTACCGATCTATGTCGTTGATTGTTTTTATCACGCTCAATTTCGCAGCCATCTAATTGTAAATCCTTAGTTAACATTGGTTCAAAGCATTTGGCAACATTAAAATTCCCCTGTGGCGGAGGGCTAATAACCACTACCTTTTTTCCGGCTGCTTTAAGCTGTGCAATTGTCTTTAAAAAACGTTCTTTGAACTCTGCGCTTGAGGAGCGTCTTGCGCTGTAACCTAAGGGTTGATAAATGACGATGGATTTTGTCGAGAGAATATGAGTCCACGCTGACGCCAGTACCACTGTATCGATACTGTCTTCGTTTAGAGCGAATAACAGAGTCTGCCGATTAAACTTAGCGCACGTTAGCCCGTCGGCCTTAGAGGATTTAGTCGGCCGGAATGGTTTGTAATGGCCAGTAGCGTCAATTGGAACGCATTCAGATAAAGTCGCCTGAACGAATTTTGCCGATACGTCGGCATTAAGCGCAGGTACTAAATGCATCGCAAATGAATCTCCCCAGAGTAACATCTCAGGTTTCCCATGAGTGCGGCATGCTGGGATTGAGTGTGCTCCCTCTAAGCCACAGTCGGGCGATAAACCCTTGTTGGCGGCAAATATATCATTTGAATCTTGCTTGTTCGCTGAGTGTGTTATTGAATAGCTAGCGACGATTAGTAATACTGAGCATAAAAGTAATGGCATAAATGTACGCCCATGATCTAGCCGTTTAATACGCAACCTTTGTTCTACAAAGCGGTTAACGATAACCGCCAGTAATATTGAGCTAATAAGCGCTAGGAGTGTTTGTTCGAGTGACAGGTTGTTGTCGATAGATACTGTCTTCAAAAATGCAAAAACTGGCCAGTGAACTAAGTATAGAGAGTACGAAATGCCCCCCAACCAGGCTAAGCAACGTGCAGCATGCCCTGAATTGAGGATTGGTACCGGATTTATAATGAGAAGCATTGTTGCAAGTACAATCGCAATATTGTTAATTTCTTGGATTGGCCAAGGTGGCAGTAGTTGAATGCAGCCTATTAACGCGATGACTAATAGCGCTATATATGAGAGTGAAGGCTTTTTGAAATGCATTCGGTCTGTTGTTAAAGCCAGAATTGAACCAGCACCAAGTTCCCATATTCGAGTCGGAGTGAGGAAAAAACTAGCATCCGGCGACGGACCGCTTAAAAAGCTTAGAAGACCGAGGCTGCTAATCGTAATTAGGCTCGCAATTGGCAAATGCTTGCGAGCCGGAGTGTAGGCTAAGAGGACGGGCAATATTAAATAATACTGCTCTTCAATCGATAAAGACCAGGTATGGAGTAAGGGTTTTAATTCGGCTGCATCCTTGAAGTAGTCGGTCTGCGCCCATAAAACAATATTGCTAGTCAGGGTCACGGCACCGATTAACTGATCTCTGAAATCAACAAGTTCACTGGCGGTGAGCAACCAAGGCGCGGCGCAAACACATAAGGCAAATACAACATAAGCGGCCGGTAATATTCGCCACGCACGTCTTAAGTAAAATACTTTAAATGAAAATTGATTGTCAACTAACTGTCGATGTACTTGCCCGGTTATAAGAAAACCTGAAATGACAAAAAAAATATCAACCCCGAGATAACCGCCAGGGATGTTGAAAATTCCAGCATGATAGAGCACCACCAACAATACCGCGAGGCCTCTTAGTGATTGTATGTCTTGCCGAAGTTGCATACGTAATATAGGTCTTAGGTTTTTGTTGTCGAATGAGCAGCTACTTTACATCGTTGAGTACACTAGTTCTTAAGTTTCTGATCGGGACCTCAGCCTAACTCAGGGACGAGATAAACATAGTTTTGAATGTCGTCAATTGGGGCGGCAAACGCCCTTAATAGCGATCGTTGTAGGGAAGCAACTTACTTAGAGCAATGGTCGAGCTATTGGCCAGTCTATGTGCCCTTGGGGTATTTTCAACGAAAAGTGACCGTATTACGGATATTTTGATCCGTTAGTCGAGTTAGGCTGAGGTCTCTGATGATAAAAAACGTTGAACTCTCTCATTGGTAAGCGAAATTCAAATTGGTCTTGCTTTTGTAGATGATTATCGATGTTGCAGTTAGTTTTACACTAGTAAGTACTCTCCAGCGAAATAGGGGATTTCATTAAGCGTCGTACTTAAAGATCCATTACAATCGACACTAATGCTCAGCGGCCACATAACCTATGTCATCAGTAAAAAATATTGTTATTAACTTACTTATTGTTACCGTGTCGTCAATTAGCATGCTGGTGATGGGTGAATTTACTATGCGCCGGGTATTTGACGAAATTGACTATTTGAGACCTGAGTTGGTCCCGCACAACGATTTACGCTACACCGTGGCGCCCTATAGTTCGGGTCATGATGCATGGGGGTTTCGCAATAAGTCGCTACCTAGTCCGGCGGATGTTGTGGCGATTGGTGATTCCATGACTTATGGTGTTTCCGCCACATCAGCTCACTCTTGGCCTGCTTGGCTCGCGTCAATGTCTGGGCGCAATATCTATAACTTATCGTTAGGTGGTTATGGCCTAGGTGATTATGAATGGCTATTACGAAATAAAGCGAGTGCTCTTAAGCCAAAACTCGTTCTAATTGGTATCTACCTCGGAAACGATTTAACTGGAGCCAGTGGCGCAAAACAAACTAATCCGCTTGAGAGCAAGGCTAAGGCCATAAAGAAAAACAGTCAGATATTGATTCTGCGTGATTACCTATCGCGGAAAAGTATGCTGTATCAAGTAACTAAGCATAACCTTAAACGGCTATCGTCTAGTGCTCGATTGCTTGAGAAAAAATCAACAAAAAAGATGACAATTATGCTTGAGGCAAAGCATATACAGACTGTTTTAGAGCTGATGACTATCGGCGAGTTTTTAAACGAAGCTGACACTTTGAGCAATATGGCGGAAGCGCTTTCAAACTTAGATAAGATTATGAGGGTTTGCGATGAAAGCGAATTTGAATGTTCATTTGTGGTCATTCCAACTAAGCCGTCAGTGTATTTAGAAGCCGCGATGCAAGCGCTTTCAGATGTTGAAAAGTCGTTAGTCATGCAACAAGTGAACTTCGAAGGTTTTATCCGCCAACAGGTAACGTCTTTTTGTCAAAAAAGAGGATATGTTGTAATCGATGTATTGTCAGCCATGCGGAAAAAGGCACGATCGATCGAGCTTTATTCAAGCGGACATGATGTCCACCCCAATGCAAAGGGGTACAACGTTATCGCGGAAACAATTAACCAACGAATAAGTAAATAATTTGGTCGTTAGAACAGTGTATATTCACCCAGACTCTATTATTGAGTGTTTGTTAATAAATTTCATTAAGCGTTAATATAGACGTATTGATCTGAGGCTCGACATTTTCTGGTTTTACCGTTTAAGGATTCTATTCTAGAACTATTCGATTGTAGAACCATAGTATTTCGAGAGCCTCAGTCTATATGTCGAGCAAGACAGTTCATCTAACCCTAAATATAAAGTGCGACGATAAAATAAACTACCTTCATGCCGGCGACTAACAAAACGACTAACAAAACGACTAACAAAATGACTGTGGTTCTCGGGGTGTCGGCTTATTACCATGATAGCGCCGCGTCGATAGTCGTTAATGGGCAGGTTGTCGCGGCGGCTCAAGAAGAGCGTTTTTCTCGAAAAAAGCATGATTCGAGTTTTCCCGAAAATGCCATAAAGTATTGCTTGCTAGAAGCGGGCGTGGAGTTGACCGATCTTAGTTCGATTGTCTTTTACGACAAGCCATTGCTTAAATTTGAGCGTCTATTGGAAACTTATCTTAGTTATGCACCTAAAGGCTTTCGCTCTTTTTCAATGGCGATGCCAGTCTGGTTAAAAGAAAAGTTGTTATTAAAGTCGTTGTTAAGAAAAGAACTTAAAGCACTGGCCAATTGCCATGTTAATGAGTTGCCGAAGTTACTCTTCACTGAGCACCATCAATCTCACGCCGCCTCGGCATTCTTTCCATCACCGTTTGAAAAGGCTGCGGTGTTATGCCTAGATGGTGTTGGTGAGTGGGCGACAACATCAGTGTGGCAAGGACAGGGCCGTGAGTTGGCGCCCTTGTGGGAGCTTAATTTCCCACACTCACTAGGGTTACTGTACAGCGCTTTCACCTATTATTGCGGTTTTAAAGTCAATTCAGGAGAATACAAACTGATGGGCTTGGCACCTTATGGTGAGCCAAAGTATGTTGATGATATTTACCGACATTTGATTGATGTCAAAGAAGACGGTACCTTTTGGCTAAACATGGATTACTTTAGTTATCCGGTTGGATTGGTAATGACGAGCCCCGAGTTTCATAGATTATTCGGTGGAAGGCCAAGAAAGCCTGAGTCTGAGATAACTCAAAAAGAGATGGACTTAGCTCGTTCGATTCAGCAAGTAACTGAGGAGGTTGTGCTTAAAATCGCCAACACAATTTACCTTGAGACGGGCAATTCTAATCTCTGTTTAGCGGGCGGCGTTGCGCTTAATTGTGTTGCCAATGGCCGATTGATTAGTGAGTCTAAGTTTAGCAGTATCTGGATTCAACCAGCGGCGGGTGATGCGGGCGGGGCGTTAGGAGCGGCTCTTCAAGCGAGTTATCAATATCATGATAGTGAACGTTTGATTGACGGCTCTAGCGACAATATGCAAGGCAGCTATCTCGGACCACAATTCACCGACAACCAAGCTAGCGAGACTCTTGATAGCCTTGGGGCGGTATACCAACGCTATTCGGATGGCGATTTGTATTCGACCACAGCCGGCCTTCTGGGCCAAGGAAATGTAGTCGCTTGGTATCAAGGTCGTATGGAGTTTGGCCCCAGAGCCCTTGGTAATAGGTCTATTCTTGGCGATCCGCGGGATATAAATATGCAGTCGAATATGAATTTAAAAATAAAATTTCGTGAATCATTTCGGCCCTTTGCTCCGTCTATATTAGCTGAGCGTGTAAACGATGTATTTGAATTTGACGGTAAAAGTTCCTATATGTTGGCGGTGGCAAAGATTCAAATATCTAAAAGAGTCACCCCGGAGAATACATCCACAAGCGCAGAAGGCCTACAAAAGCTGGGTATTTTAAGGTCAAAATTTCCAGCGATAACGCATGTTGACTATTCGGCTAGGCTACAAACCGTACACACCAATACAAACCCTAAATTTCATGCATTATTAACTGAATTCGACAGATTGACGGGGTGCCCGTTATTGATCAATACCTCATTTAATGTTCGTGGGGAACCCATCGTAAACACACCAGAGCAAGCCTATACATGCTTCATGCGTAGCAATATTGATTATTTAGTGATCGGCAATTTGGTAATTAGTAAGCGAGATCAACCCGAGGGTCAAAATGATGATAACTGGCGACAAGAGTTTGAACTAGATTGAAAATACTAGATAAATTATTGAGACCATCAAGTAAACGTGAGATGAGATCGTTTGGCTTGATTATGTCCGTATTTATCATGCTGGTTTTTGGCATGTTTCTGCCTTGGTTGATCGCTTGGAATACCGGCATTTACCCTTGGTTGCTGTCTTTTACCTTCGCGGCAATTGGTTTAGTATGGCCGATATTGCTAACCCCCGTTTTTAATGTTTGGATGGCAATCGGCGCTGTCTTGGCAAAGATCAATACGCTCCTTATCCTTATCATCATATATGTCGTTTTGTTTATTCCGATTGGATTGATTTTGAGATTGTTACGCTATGATCCGTTAAAGCGTAATAAGCCCACTGGTCTAAACAGTTATAGAGTGCTTCGCAGCACGCCACTTGACAAATCGTCTCTAGAGAACCCATTTTAATATGCTTGAATTATTTTTAGATTTGT
>JBLHRL010000031.1:0-33069 GCA_047625975.1 Arenicella sp. | reverse complement strand
GCAATCGCCGCCCTATCGTTTATCTCTATTTCGAGGCTCTTTGGAACATCTAGCGCTTTCGACATCTGGCTCTCCAGTTAATGCAATTAAACTCGCTGAATCGTATCACAGCTTGTTGAAATAGGAGACAACGGCCACAAAAAAACCACTGTCAGGCAGTGGCTTCTTTGTGGCTGTTTGATATCTACATTAGCCCCTAAAATGGTCTAGGAATACTTAAACCAGCTCTCTTAGCAGTCTTTTTAGCAGCTTTTTTAGGGGCGACTTTTTTAGTAATTTTATTGATTACCTTTTTAGTAGCGGTCTTTTTAGCCACTTTTTTGGCGGCTTTTTTAGGGGCGACTTTTTTAGTAATTTTCTTGATTACCTTTTTAGTAGCGGTCTTTTTAGCCACTTTTTTGGCGGCTTTTTTAGGGGCGACTTTTTTAATAATTTTTTTGATTACTTTTTTAGTAGCGGTCTTTTTAGCCACTTTTTTGGCGGCTTTTTTAGGGGCGACTTTTTTAGTAATTTTCTTGATTACCTTTTTAGTAGCGGTCTTTTTAGCCACTTTTTTGGCGGCTTTTTTAGGGGCGACTTTTTTAATAATTTTTTTGATTACTTTTTTAGCAGCGACTTTTTTAGTAATTTTCTTGGCAGCGGTCTTTTTAGCCACTTTCTTTTTGGCAACAGCGGTTGCGGCTGTCTTCTTTACTTGCGCCTTATTAGTAGCTTTTTTAGCTTTCTTAGTTGAATTAGCTGCGGCCATTTTATTCCTCTCTCTAGAAATGAGACTGGTTGTGGTATTCATTGTTAGGTTTTTTATCAAACCGAGAGTGAAAAAATTCAATCTTGATTTCTTGATACTGCCTTTTTACTTGCCGACAAAAGGGCGTGTTGAATACTGGCTCTGTTACAAACAAGTGTTTTCTAACTATAGTTAAGCAACGCTAAATGTCAAGTAAACGCATTGTAGATGCGTGCATAGCATCGTCAGGTCGGTATAATAGCGCGCTATTTACGAACACATTGCTTGTTATCCTATGTCCGAATTTCTCTTCTCTTATGGTCTTTTTGTCGCCAAGATTGTTACTGGCTTAGTCGCATTTGCTTTTGCCGTCGCAATAGTCAGCGGTAGCCGCAAAAAAGACGAAGGCCCAGATCTAAAAGTCACTAATTTAAATAATAAATACAGTGATCTGAAATCGACTATGCAGCAATCATTGATGGACGGTAAAGCATATAAGGCTCTCTTGAAGTCTGAGGCTAAGACCGCTAAGAAAGACAAGAAGTCGGCTAAAGTAGTCAAGCCGCGGTCTAAGCTCTTTGTGCTCGACTTTGAAGGTGATATTCAGGCCTCAGAAGTAGAGACCATGCGTGATGAAGTGACGGCTTTGCTGTCGGTTGCAGAAGCTCAAGACGAGGTGTTGATGAAGCTCGATAACTCGGGTGGTGTTGTACATGAGCATGGCTTAGCAGCGTCTCAATTACAGCGCATCAAGGATGCCAATTTAAACTTTACAGTGTCGGTTGATAAAGTGGCTGCAAGCGGCGGTTATATGATGGCTTGTGTCGCAGACAAAATTATTGCGGCACCGTTTGCAATTGTTGGTTCTATAGGAGTGCTAGCGCAACTACCAAACTTTCATCGTTTACTCGACAAGGTTGGCGTAGATTGGGAGCAGCATACTGCTGGCGAGTACAAACGAACAGTCACAATGTTCGGGGAGAATGGAGATAAAGAACGAGAGAAGTTACAGCTGGAGCTTCAGGAAATCCATGTTCTATTTCGTGATTTTGTCACTGAGCACCGGCCTAAGCTGGATATTGACAAAGTTTCTACTGGCGAGCACTGGTATGGCAAGCAAGCCCTAGAATTAAATCTAGTTGATGAGTTAGTTACCAGCGATGAGTATCTAATTAATGCCTTAGAAGAATTCGATATTTATGAAATAGGCATCGAGTTAAAACAAGGGCTTCAAGATAAGATATTAGGAGGTTTATTCTCAAGCTTATCAAAGGTGCGAAATAGTCTTGCCAATAGTTATAACAATTCAAAGTATCAATAGCTTTACTTAGGCCTAATAATAGGCGTAGCGTTAACTCATAGCGATTGCCTATCTTGACAGACTGTTTTTGTCGAAATTTATCAGTGGCCGCAACTATTGTCGTTTCCTGATACTGCATCGGTCGCCGTAATGAGGCGGCATTATTCGATCTACATTCATCGTTTTATAATTTTACTGGATCAAGTTTGTTATAGCCAAAGCAAATCGCCTGGCGGCACTCGTACTATTGTCTTTATTTAACTTGAGCGCCTTTACAACAATAAATCCATATACCAATGAAACTCAAATAAGCAAGGCTGCCTTCGATGTTGCGGTTGGTGCCTTAACGGCGGCTGTTACTGGGCTGACTAGTGATGACGATAGTCGTGAACCACAAAAACGAACCTTTATTGGCACCGTGCCTGGCGCATTAACGGGCGGTTTGGTTGTTTACTAAACGGATATACAGGAAGCTGAGCTGGGTGAAAAACTAGTTGCAACTGGAGTCTGTGTCACGCCTCAGGGCGATAACATAGTATTTAAAAAGCCTTCAAAAATTACGTTTGAGGCCGATAGCAGGAGTGTTAGTGGTAATTCTTTCGATGTGTTCAATTCGGTCGATGTGGTGTTTAAGGGATACAATAAAACTCTAGTTGAAGTTATGGGCCATACCGACAGCAGCGAAACACGAGAGAATAAAAAAGTACCAGACTCATTTTATGAGCCAGTGCTTTTTGCTATCGCAAAGCGCGACCTTAGTTGGTGTCATGTGATACGAAGCAATCTTGTTGCCATCTAAGTCTCGAACATAAGCGCCATAAAAAAACGGAAGACGCTGACCTGGGGCGCCCTCACAACTAGCGCCTAACTCGATTGCTTTGCGGTATAACGACTCTGCACCTTCTGCTGATCCGCCGAGAATCGCGATCATTTAGCCGTTGCCAACGCTTTGCTCGCCTTTATTTGCGGGAGTGCAAATCGCTAGAGCATTGCGCCACCAGCGTCAGTGTCGCAGAACTTGATGTGATCAAGCTCCATTACTTGTTTGCCACCTACCTGTTCTAGTAGTGCATCATAAAACACGGCGGCTTTTTCTAGGTCTTTACTACCAATGGTGGTGTATCCAAGCATGTTAATACCTTTTATTATAAGTTTGTTAGGGGTTGGTTCGAGTCCGGTCCACTACAATCAATAGACTACATCAAGTAGTTTAAGGGTGTGAAAATCAGGGCTTCCTCTCTAGGCCTAACAATGGCTATCTCAATTTTTCAGTCAGCTTATTTATCAATAAGTTGATAGCAACTTATCTTAAGGCCTGGTGTCTACTGAAAAATTGAAAGATAAACTTAGATTTGTATTAGATGTACGACAACTTGGCTGTCATGTTAGCTCCTAATTATTGCTCCAGCCTGCAGGGTTGGCGCCTTCAATCAGATACAGGGGTCTAGATCATCGGTGTAGTCAGGGCCATTCGTGGGTAAAATCCAAGCAAGCGCTTCGAGTACCGCTTGGTGGTATATAGTCCAATGAAAGTCATTACTTTCTTTGGTCAACGTAATTGGTTCTTAAGTGCTTTAGGCCGGAGTCTTGAATAGCCTTGAGGAGCTCATCTAAACCCTTTTGCAATGTATCAACCTCATTCGCCATTGTCACATAAAGGTTCTTTCGGTCGTTGCTGTGCTTACTCACTAACTCGCACGCCTGTTTAGCCAATTGACGATCGTCGTACCATAGGCTTGGATTAATCGCAATATAATCAGTAAACAGGTCGGGTGTTTTAAGTAGTGTCTCGCTTATGAATAATCCCACCAAAGACTTCCCGACAACTATCTTTCAAGAGGAGGTTCTGTAATTCTGGTCGATAAATGGTTGCACCAAATTTCTAATATTAGCGCGAAACTGATTAGCCCCCCCCGATATGTCACTCTGGCCAGCCATACTGTCTATCGAGATTCAAGCTGGTTAACTCAAATAATCTGTTTGTTGTGGCAATACCTAGCACAATAATCTCTTCGAAGATGTAGGGGTTAATTGATGCGAGTGCGCCCAAGCCTGCAATTTGCTAGAAATCGTGCTGCTTGCCACCATCAATGACGTAAAGTACAGGGTAGTGTTTCGCAGGTTTATTTTTCTGGGTTGCTTGGCTTGGAGGTTGGCTGTGATAGCTGTCGGGCAGATAAATATTGACGTCGACTTGATCGGCCGTTTTGCTGTTACTTACTTGAAACGATTGCCCCAAGAAAATTTTCTCAGGTGAGCTGATAACTAACCTCACTTTTTCTACCGATTGAGCGTAGGTAAAAGTTTGAACGCAAAAAAGCAGGCTTGCAAAAATAATCTGTGGCTTAGGCATTGTCTTAGTTAAGGCTTGAACGGTGAAGTTGGTGCGCTGAGTAAAGTCTTGTGACTAGCTCAAGCTAGCTTTAGTCAGTTTGAATGTGTCATAGGCCAGGCGGTTGCCATTTGCCGTCACTGTCAAAGTCGACATAGATCGGGTTTGAGAAAGCATAGGGTTCTAAATTTGGGTAAACGCGCTGATAATCAATGCTTGCCTGGCCGCTTATTTCGACCGTTACAAATGAATCTTTATCGAATGACAATGGCACAAGGATGCTGTGTTCGTGTCGGCTATTTAACTCATGTTGGTCGACCGTCTCACCGTTTATCTGGATCTTTACAGTGCTGACAGGAATCCACTCAGCGGATACTATTTTAAGTGATAACTGACCTCGCTGGCCGCTAAAGGTGCTCCCCATCTTGGCTCCAGATAGTGATATGTCTAATAGTGGCCCCGTGGTTCCATAGGCATTCCCAGATTTAAGTGCCGCGATAAATTCGCTTTGTTTAAAACTGGTCACACGATCGTCAGCCATGGCGACCATGGTTCTCGGCACAGCCACCTGTTCGCTCGACCTATGAGAGTCGCTGTTTGCGGTAGCGACGATTTTTTCTCCTTGTTTAACAAACGAAAGCCAGTCGCGTCGCAGCGCTTCAATACGCTCACTGTTATGTTTGCCGCCGGGATTAATGATTTCAAATAGATCAATATCTAGATCTCGTGCGCCGGTCTCTGGATGTTTCTCTATCAGTGAATTATTCGGATGAGAATGGAGCGGTTGGCCTGGGTTGTATGGGTGATTTGCCGGGCCCATATGATCCAGAAAGTTACCGTCTTCGACCAGCTCTTGCCAATTGTTTGGAAGCTCACCGCTTAAGGCTAGCCTTAGCCTTGCATGGTTAAGTTGTACTAATACTTGTTCGCCTTGCTGTTGTTTTATTTGGTAAATAATTTCGCGCCAACGTTTGTCTTCATGGTTAACCATGCCCCGTCGATATGCGTATGGGTCTGGCGTGTAAGGAAAAAAGTTAGCATGGCCACCGGTGAATTTGTTTTGAGTAGTCGGTAACAGACTCGTTACCTCAGCGGCGGCAATTGAAATGATTTTGTCCGATACGCCAAGTGCGGCGATTTGAGTGGCATAGTCTACCGGTACATCATGCTCGCTAGACACCATTACTTCGCCATGCTCAGCAACGAAGGTCCTCACCCGCTCAGACTCTGAGAATGCATTGTCAAAACTAACTCCTGAATGAACATGCAAGTCGCTGGCAATATAGTTTGGGCTTGCTACAGCGCGACTAGGTATAGCAATATCAAGCGCCTGTGTCGCTTGTGGCTTAACCTCAAGAATGGTTTTTTCTAGTGAATACTCCGGTCCTTTAGTCGCATAGATTTGGTATTGCCCTGGGGCTATTTCTACACTTTTGATGTCGCTGTCGACACCAGCAAGAAACAGATTAGGAACGGTAGCGATGTAATTGACTCCATCATCATCTTGTACTGAAAAGCCTGTAAGCCGATCACCAAAATCAGGACTTTTTGAGCCATTGATGCCAACAAACAATATGCGCATTGCATGCCCTTGTGGCAACAATACGACGGCCGCTTTGGGTAGTTCTAATGATCCCAAATTAAGGTTTTTGCTGACGTCTATTGTTCGCTGCAGCTCTCGCTCTGCTGTTCCTTTGATACGTAATGAATAAGTGCCAATAGGCACGCGGAAGGCAAAACGCCCATCGTCATCTGGGCGAACATGGGTGAACGGAACTCCTTCTGCAGTGGCAATATGAATAGCGGCATTAGTCTCATTGAGCTTGCCGCTAACTAATGGTGCGTCGCTAAAAAGTTGATCTGTTATTGACGCCACATGGCCTTTGTTGCCGACATAGATAATCTCGTGCGTTTCTATTTGAGAATCTTCGTCAAGCGATAATAGCGGTAATTGGGGTAGTTGCAGCCAGCCAATTTTAGTTCCGTCTCCGAGATAAAAAGTATCACTTAGAATCAGCATCGCATTTGACGACTCGTCGGCCAACATAAAGCGTGGAAGGTCATAACGCTGATCTCCATTTACTCGTTGGGCGGATTCAAGGTGCCAGCCATAAGCTATACCAGTTTCAGCCGTCGGTGGGCTTAAGGCTATTATAGTATCGGCGTTGCGCGCGGCTACGTTCATTGCCGTTACGCCGCGCGATGAAAATTCTTCTGCTTCAAAGCCGTTGCTATGCATCAAGTCTTGGCTATTTAGTACAAAGGATTCTAATGAGTGATAGTTGAAATTGAGAGCCGAGAAAAAGTTGAATTTCTCGCCTCCATGGTAAGATATTTTCTTTATCACATGTACTTGATTGGGGCGACTTAAGTCGAGGCTGTAGCGGGTTGTTACCGCAGTGCCATCGCGCTCACCTTGAACCACTATCGTGGCCGATTTCTCGGTTTGCTCATGGCTTATTTTAGTAGCATCAACCGGTCTTTTTCGGCTGCCCTGCAATAGGTCGTGAGTTGCGGTGAAATGATCGTCAGCACGACCGCAAAAACCAAGGTCTACTAGTGAACCTCCCTTGGTAGAAAACTGACCTTCGTGGTTTACACCGGAAACGATTGCGCAGACGGTACCATTGGTGAAAAACCAATCACCGACGCCGCCGATAGCGTCTGGCCCCATACTGATCAGTTTGGGAGCATTTTGTGACGTGATCTGGGTAGCGAAAACAGCGCCCTCAGCGTTTGCATTCGAGCCGCATAGCGAGCCTGCACAAGCTAAAGCAATCGAGACAAACGAACCATAGTTGAGACTTTTTATAAATAACGTCATGGCCAGTGGGCGTTAAGCCCTATTGGTTAGCGGGTCACAAAGTATAGGCTAGTTAGGCGATAGTAAACACGACCATGAGATCCAAATTAGCGATACGCTAATCAGATGACTAAGCTTAACCGCCAATTAATAGTGGCACTTCAACTATAAGGCCGATTCAGGCAATACCGCTCAAGAGCTCGGAGCCAGTTCAATGGTCTTCGTCACTACGTTTCTATTGCGCTGATTAAAGTCGTGCAGAATCCGTGCGGCTTCGGCGTGATAGACAACATTCCAGTGCTCGTCTTCATTTGGTAATGGGTTGTCTTTTACGCTCTCTTCTGTCACGGCTTCAAGTCCCAATGACGCGCGATAGCCGTTTAGGTTTGAAAGTGACTGAGCTTCGCGTTGGTCGCGTTCCAGCTGACGTTCTTGCAAATTGAGGGATAGGCTCTTAATGTTTTTGTTCTCAATCATGCGTGCGGAGTTCTTACGCAGCAGGCTAAAGGCCGGCGATTTCTCGGACCGATGCAGGTGATTTGCAGACAATAAGTTTAGTAAATCTTGGTCGAAGGACCCTGCTAGGTATTTAGCTGGCTCAGTTTTCGACCAAGGCAGGGCATTATCGTATGAACGCTCACCGAACTCAGTGTCCTCTTTACCTGAATTTAAAACTAGATCAGGAACCACACCCCTGTGCTGAGTCGAGCTACCGCTGATTCTGAAAAATTGAGCATTGGTGAATTTGATTTTACTTTTACGTTCGTTGTCGCGGTCACGCAAGGCTTTCGGGTACTGAACTGTACCCTTGCCAAACGACCGTTCGCCAACGATCAGTGCGCGTCCATAGTCTTGCAGGGCACCAGCAAAAATCTCTGAGGCTGAAGCGCTGTAGCGGTCAATTAATACGATTAATGGGCCGTCATAGGCAATCATTGAATCTTTATCTCGATGCACTTGACGTTGATTGGGCCTAGAGCCTACGACCTGAACCACGGGCCCTTGATCAATGAACAGCCCAGTAAGGCTAACCGCTTCATTGAGGTAGCCACCGCCATTGCCGCGAAGATCTAAGATTAAGCCTTCGGAGTCAGATGCGTTAACTTCTTTGAGTAATTCATTTACATCGTGAGTCGTTGCAACGTATTCGCCGCCGCCGTTACGCACTTGATCTGCATTTGAATAGAATGAGGGGATGCTAATAACCGAGTAGTTATGTTTCTTAGTGCCTTCAGGAACTTCTATTTTACTCAGCTTTACCGCTTGGTCATCGAGTTTAATCAGGTCTCGAACTAACTCTAGTCGTTCAGCTGGTGAGCCCGGAGCGCTGCTGCCAGGTAAAATGTCGAGTCTCACTTTAGTGCCCAGATCACCACGAATCATTTGCACCACATCCATTAATCGCCAACCGATAACGTTGACCATTTCTTTGCCTTCTTGGCCAACAGCAACAATCTTGTCTTCGGCCTTGATGCCGTTACTCTTTTCGGCGGGTCCGCCGGTAATAATACGATTGACTACCGTATAGTCTTCGTCGGTGGTTAACGCGGCACCGATACCCGTGAGCTGTAATGACATGCTGATTTCAAAATTTTCAGCGGTTACATGCGACATGTAGGTTGTATGTGGACCATGATCACGAGTAAAAGAGTTCATGAACCATTCAAATACTTCGTCGGCCTTCAATTGGTAAATAACATCACGTTGACGATTATATCGACGCTTTAGGTTTTCGCGTACTTCGCCGATCTCAGTTTTTGCCATTAATTGCTGCAGGGTATCGTTCTTGATGCGTTTGGCCCACTTAGCTTCAACCGCTTTGGTATTCGCCGCCCATGCATAGCTATCACGATCGATATTTATCGAGTCTGGTAGTTCGAAGTCAAAATCAGTGTCGACTAAATCAAGAATATATTCGGTACGTTGGTCTAGTCGTTGGCGATAAAGTTTGAATATGTCGAACGCTACTTCTACATCACGTTTTTTTATTAGATCATCAAGTTTGTTGCGGTATTTTTCGAAGCCGTTCATATCTTCTTGAGTGAAGTAAACTTTGTTTGGGTCTAATACTTTGATGTATGCGTCGAAAATACGCGACGAGTACTCATCATCTAAGTCTTTCGGAGAATAGTGACCGAAGCGTAGCCAATAGAGCGTGCTGTGCAGGTCATAGCTGAGATTTTTATCCATCGTCAGCGCCGAGTCAGGAACCTTTGTCACGTCGGCCGAAGCAATGGTAATCGCAAAGCTAATGCTAGCAATAAGGCTAAAGATTAGGCCTTTGCGAGCAAGCTTAACGCGACGAGTAAGCGAAGAGCGGCTATTGCCGGAGAGGTTGCCAAGAGGCAAATCGAAAATTTTTGTGAACATGAACATAAACATCAAATAAAATTGGCCAGAACGTAATCGTGTCATTATAGAGTACATGTGTGTAGGCAAAGGGTGTTGTATTTCTAAACGGTAATCCACATATTGCTGACAAACACTCTGTTTACTTGTCAAACGTCACAGTTTTGCTAACAAATTTACCTTTAACGACTATACGTAGTGCCTAACTAGAGATCATCATGGAATCAGAATTATTGCAATTAATCACCGTTTTTGTTGTCGGGCTTTTCTGCGGAGCCTTGATTATGTTGCTGTGGAACAAGCTTAGTAGTGGCTCAGCGTCACCAGCGAGCTTGAAACAGGAGTATCAAGATTACCAAGAGCAAGTAGAAACTCATTTCGAAGAAACCTCTAAGAAATTTCAAGATATGACAGCCCAGTATCAAGATTTATATAAGCATTTATCGGTCGGAGCGACCTCACTTTGCCGCCCAGACAGTGTCGCGGCGACGCTGGCAGACGAGTCACAAGCTCAATTGAAAGTGGAAAACCAAGTTCAGAATAAAAATGATGAACAAGCTCTAGAGGCGGTTGAGTCTGTTGCAAAGCCGGAAGATGAGGTAAAAGAAATTCTCGAAAATAAATTTGAAGTAGCTGGCCAAAGCTCTAATGATGACGCTGACACGATGACTCCAGGGCAAAGCGATAAGGTCAAGTGATGTTTAGTTGTTTAGCTAAAAGTACTCATAGCTAAACCTTACTCAAATGCCTAGGTTGATTTGAGTAATGAACTTGGCGATACCATCCATTAGCATTTGGATGGCTATCGCCACGAGTATCATCCCCATTAGCCGTTCGATGGCGATCAAACCTCGATTGCGAAGTATCTTTGCCAACGGTCCAGCGCTCATTAATATAAGCCCCGAAATAAGCCATGCAATAATTAATGCAGCTAGCCATTCAGCCCAGCGTTGCGGCTCGCCATTCATAATCAAGATTAGTGTTGCTAACGTAGATGGGCCGGCTATATAAGGGATCGCCAGAGGAACGATAAATGGCTCTTCTTCCGTCGGCTTGTGTGACGAATTATCTGGTGGAAAAATCATCTTCAAAGCGATTAAGAATAATATGACGCCGCCGGTAACCGTGAGTGCGGGCCCGGATATGTGTAGCGCAGATAAAAATGCCTGTCCTGAAAATAAGAAAATCACCATTACTAGCAGCGCGATGAGTAGTTCGCGAATGATTACTTTCAGTCGTCGTGCTGGGTCTACATTTTTAAGCGCGGTTAAGAATAACGGAATGTTCCCAAGTGGGTCCATCACTAAGAAGAGTAGTAATGCGGCTGAAATCAAGGTCATGGTATTGGTCCAGTTAAGATGCTTTTGCCAATGTGGAGGTCTTACAAATACAGATTTATTATAAAGCGCTCAAATCTGGGCGACTAATCGGCGCCGCCCAAATTAATCGTGCGGCTATTCCCAGCCGCACTGTCGATCTTTGTTCTGCTCTTTTAGATACGCATTTAAAGGTGCAAAGTAGTCGATGATGGCGCTGCCATCCATTCCCCGTTGACCGGTCAAAGCTTCCATTGCCTCAGGCCAAGGTTTACTTTGGCCCAGAGCAAGCATGTCGCCTAGCGCCTTGCCGGCTTCTTTATTGTCATAGATCGAGCACTCGTGCAATGGCCCTTGATGGCCCGCTTTTTCACATAAGGCTTTGTGGAATTGAAACTGCATGATGAATGACAAAAAGTAACGTGTATAAGGCGTATTACCAGGAATGTGGTACTTCGCACCTGCATCAAAATCAGCTTCACTTCGCTCGACGCCCGGCGCTATGCCTTGGTACTCCTTACGCAGTTCCCACCAGCCTTTATTATAGTCCTCAGGCGCTATTTCACCTGAGAAAACCTTCCAACGCCACTCATCAATCATTTTGCCAAATGGCAAGAATGCGATTTTTTCGAGCGCTAGTTTCATCTGCTTATTCAACGTCGCTTCTTCACTTTCGACAACTTCGTCAATCAGGCCTTTCTGTTTCAGGTAGCCAGGTGTCATCGATAACACAATAGTGTCGCCAATAGCTTCATGAAAGCCATCATGCGCTCCTCCCTTAAAGGTTGAAGGCTGATCTTTATACATTAAGTAGTAGTAAATATGACCTAGCTCGTGGTGCAGAGTGCCCAGCTGTTCTTCGTTTACTTCAACGCATTGCTTTATGCGTGGGTCGTTACCGTTATCCATGTCCCATGCACTGGCGTGACAAACCACATTGCGGTCACGCGGTTTTTTGATCATCGAATTTTTGTAGAAGCTCTCAGGTAGTGATGGCAAACCAAGTGAGGTAAAAAAGCCTTCGGCTGTTTTAGTCATTTGCAGTTCGTCATAGCCTTGATCCTTCAGGGATGCGGTAACGTCCAGTGATGCTACGCCTTTGTGAGGTTCCATTATGGGGTAAATATTGTCCCATGTTTGCGACCACATATTGCCTAGCAGGTGCGCTGGAATCGGGCCGTCTTGCGGTACTTTATCTTCGCCATATTGCTCACCAAGTTTGGCTCGTACATGGCAATGTAACTCGTCATAGAATGGCTTTACTTGGTTCCATAAGCGTTTGGCTTCGAGCGTAAAGTCAGCGGAACTCATGTCGTAGTTCGATTTCCAGGCGTCGGCTAAGTCGTCAAAACCTGAATCTTTAGCGCCTTGGTTGCCCAGTTCAACGAAACGCTGATAAGTTTCGCGATAGGCGGGTGAAACAGTACGCCAACCTTTCCATACATCAAGCAGCTCGTCATAGTCACGCGAGTTGGCCAGTACCGCTTCAAGTTCTTGTAACTCGCGGCATTCGCCTTGTTTATTACAATAACTGCCAGCACCATATTTGCCTTCCATCTCGGTTAGCACAGCCGCAAGTTCGGCTTGTAGCTCAGGGTCGTTGGGTGCAGGTGCCGATGAACCGCGTAACATCAACTCGATAGCGCGAGTCGTGTCTTTGTCCATTTTAGTGCCGTTGAAATGCTTTGCTTGCTCAACCATCGAGCTAGAGAACGCTAAGGAGCGTTCTCCTGCTTTTGATGCTAGAACAGCGGTGTCATCGGTTATATAAGTATTGCGCACCCAATAGGCGGCTGATACCTCTTTTGACAACTCCAGGCCTTCGGCTTCGATGCGAGCAACGAACTCTTTTGCAGTTTCTTTCTTTGCCTCACTATTAGCGTCCGCAGCGATCGCCGGAGGTGAGCTGAGAAGAGCGGCTGATAATAATATTGATGTTAGTTTCATGTTAGCTCCTAATCCGCGTCGCGCATCATTTTGGTGATGACTGGTGAGATTAATAGCATTACCAAGGCAATGGCGAGAGCGATGTAACCCACTTGAGTATAAACCTCTACGTAGCCGGCTTTTGCCGCGGCCACATTGGTTATTTGTCCACCGATTGTTTCAGCACCCGTTGTGCGAGCAATCACTCCAGCTAAATAATTTGATAAGCCTGAGTAAAGAAACCAAGCGCCCATGGTCATGCCAACAATGCGTGCAGGCGCAAGCTTAGTAACCACAGATAGACCAACAGGGGAGACAAATAGCTCTCCCATAGTGTGAATCCAATAAATTAGAAAGATAAATATAACGGGTGTCAGACCCCCGGCGCCTGAACCTTTCATGCCAGCAACCAGTGCTAAGAAACCGAGGCCGGCCAAGGCAACGCCGATTGCAAATTTAACCGGTGTTGATGGGTTTAATTTCTTCTTCGCCAGTGCGATCCACAGCCAAGCCATCAGCGGCGCGAACATAAATATAAACAGGGCATTTAATGATTGAAATACAGGACCAGAAACTGACCAACCTAAGATTTCACGATCGACGAGGCGAGTGGTGAAAAGATTAAGCGATGATCCTGCTTGTTCAAATAAGGCCCAGAATGGGATTTGCGCTAAAACAAAGTAAATCGCGGCTAACATGCGTGAGCGTTCGTCACCTTTTAGTGCCTTAAAAGCATAAATTAACAAACCAACAAACATGGCGATGCCGATTGGCCCTAAGACCCCACCAACAAGCTCTTCATTCATCACTAGCAGCATAGAAACGGCAATAATACCGAGGCCTATCAAGTAGCACATCACTTCATAATTAATGAAAAGGAAAACTTTTTCTTTCAATTTTTCCGGATGTGGAGGCTCAGCTTTTCCTTCTAGCCAGTCTTGAAAATACAAAAATATACCTAATCCAATTAACATGCCAATTCCAGCGACGCCAAAGCCATATTTCCATCCGTAGACAATGCCTAAGGTGCCACAGATAATAGATGCCAAAAATGCACCGAGGTTTATACCCATATAAAAGATAGTGAAACCCGAGTCACGCCGAGTATCACCAAAGCCATACATTGATCCAACAATGGTCGATATGTTGGCTTTTAAAAAGCCAACGCCGGCAATTAGTAGCGCCAGTGAAAGGTAAAGAATGTTGAGGTAAAACTCCTCTCGTTCTACTGTTATTTTAATTTCATCCCGCGAGATATTGACTGGCAATCCGAGTGCGGCCGCGTCTTCGACAAGCATGCTGTCATCGGTAAAGGTTACGAATGAGGTGCCCGATGGAGTGATTAATTGTTGCTTAGCATCACCGCCGCGGGCGTCGAGCTTTACTTCATACTTCGCGCCGTCATAGGTTAATATTTGCTTAGAACCATTACCCTCGAATGCCATGCCGAAGTGACCCAGTACCAATAGGATAGCGCCGAATGTCACTGCCTTGCGAGCACCTAAATATCGGTCAGCTAGCGAGCCACCAATAATCGTCATTACGTATACAAGTGCGGTATAAGCGCCATATATAAGGCTAGATTTTTCATCTGAAAACAAAAAATGCTGAGTTAGATAAACAATCAGCAAGCCCCTCATGCCATAGTATGAGAAGCGTTCCCACATTTCGGTGAGGAATAAGATAAACAAGCCACGCGGATGGCCGAGAATAGTCTTCTCGTTGGGATCGCGCGTTTGCGACAGAGTTGAATCAGTCATGAATAGTTCCTTTGAAAGTTCTTTTTAATATGTCGGTCGCGAGCCGGATGTTTGTATTCTTTTCACCGCTTCGCGAAGACTCTTAAGCAATATTAGTCGGCTCTTTTTACTAACGCTTGGCGTTTTAGAAACGAACCGTAACTCGGCAAAACTATCACAAATCAAATAAATTTCCCTAGGTTTAAATTCGAGCATCGTCAAAAGTTGTAAACTGCGCTTGGTTTTGGATGAAATTCAGAGCGTTATAATTAGTCTTTTTCGGTTTAGGTATTCATTGCGTCTTCAGTCGATGTGGCGTTTAGTCTTTAGTATCCGCTACGGGTAAGAGTTTGTTTGCTAGGCTTAGGCAGAAAAAAGTAGAGCAACACATTGTATTGTCAATAACACAATGTTTATTGTTAGACGTCTGTCGACAACTCGCGAGTTTTCGTACCGGTGCACCGGTAAGCGATTTACCCTAAACACACATCAATCAGAAGAATATTCGGTCTGACCTAGAAAATCAGAACAAACGTTCGTTCTTTCTATAAATCGTTCTGCTGACAGGTTGTCTTATTTACAGTCTTGTAATAAGCTCGTGACAAATTAGTGATCCGCAACATCCACGTGTGGCGTAACACTAATATTCGTAACCCTTGTTATTTGGCATTAATGCAGTTTACCGAGTGATGAGAAGTAACCTGATTTAGAGATGCATTGAATAATTAAGCAAGCTTGATCAACTATGTTGGGCAAGTCAGTTCTTACTAGTGCAATTTTATGTTTGATTTTACTGAGTGGTTACAAAATACAATTCAAAATATTCCTTAATTACTAGAGGCAAAGAGAGAATGAATTACAATCCATTTAAAAAAAGTGCAATCGCGATCGCCGTTAGTTCTGCGACACTTTTAGCTGGCAGCTTCGGCGGCGTAGCATTCGCACAAGATGAGCAAAACCTAGAAGAAGTAGTCGTAACTGGTTCACGTATCAAGCGTCCAGACCTTTCGGCAGTAACTCCAGTATCGGTTGTTACCGGTGAAGAGTTTAGAATTTCAGGTAACTTGAATGTTGAGCAAAAACTTGCTGAACTTCCACAGACCCTACCTTCTTTTGGACCAAGTTCAAATAACCCAGGTGATGGTACTGCACGAGTTGATTTACGTGGTCTAGGTACGTCACGTACTTTGGTGCTCGTAAACGGCCGTCGTTATATCCCTGCAACTCAAACTGGTGTTGTCGACCTTAACTCGATCCCCGGTTCATTGATCAAGCAGGTTGACGTAACAACTGGTGGCGCATCAGCGGTATACGGTTCTGACGCCCTTGCCGGTGTTGTGAACTTTCAGCTTGTAGATGATTTTGAAGGCGTTGAGATCAGCGCTTTGTATGACACTACTACTGAAGGCGATGCTGAAAAATTCAATATCGACTTAACCATGGGTGGTAATTTTGATGAAGGTCGTGGTAACGCGGTTGTATATGCAAGTTACTCAGAGCGTGAAGCTTTGTTCCAAGGCGATCGTGACTTCTCTACATTTGCGCTGGGTGAAAGCCGTGACGGAACTGAGTTAGTTCCTAGTGGTTCATCAGGCATTCCTGGTACTCGCGTATTCGGCGGCCCAACTTTGCCAAACGGCCAAACATTAGGTCGTTTTAACTCAGACGGCTCGGGCGCTGCTTTCCGCGACCCTGAAGATCGTTTCAACTACGCACCAGACAACTTCTTGCAACTACCGCAAGAGCGCTTTTTAGTTAACGCTATGGCGCATTACGACTTGACTGAGAATGCACGTGTTTATTCTGAAGTAACGTTCACACGTAACCAAGTGGATTCAGAGCTTGCTCCAACTCCATTATTCACTACTCTGGTTGTAAACCCGAACAGTGCCTTCTTTGGCGCTGACGTACAGTCTGCTCTTAACACTCTTGATGCTGACGCAGCAGGTAATGTAACGATCCCGTACATCGGTCGTCGTATGGTTGAAGTAGGTTCGCGTCAATCACTTGATACTCGTGACGGTATGCGCATTTTGGTTGGCCTTGACGGCGACATAAATGATAACTGGAGCTACGATGCTTATTACAGCAAATCTATTTTAGATCGTATCCAACTTCAAAACGGTAACGTTTCGCGTTCAAAAGCCGCTCAAGCCGCTTTGGTTAATGACTCTGCAACAGCATGTCAAAACACCTCAAATGGTTGCGCACCGTTGAACCTATTTGGTGCCGGTAACATTTCTCAAGCGGCTGTCGATTTCATCGGTATTGGTGCGATCAACATAACAAGCATTGAACAGCAAATCCTTCAGGGTTCTGTTTCTGGAACACTAGGTTCATTAGCATCAGCTGACGCGCCAATTGGCGTTGTTGTTGGTCTTGAGTACCGTTCTGACGACTCACGTTTTCAGCCAGATACTGCGTTGTCTTCAGGCGACGTTTCTGGCTTTAACGCTGGCAACCCAACGGTTGGTGGCTTTAACGTAACTGAATTATTTTCTGAAATCTCGGTTCCACTTACTAATCAAGTCGAAGCTTGGGGTGCATATCGTTATGCAGACTACTCGAACATTGGTGGTGTAAGCTCATTCGCAACAGCGTTGTCATTCTCTCCGACTGATACGATGCGCTTCCGTGCAGGCTTCCAAAGTGCAGTACGTGCGCCAAACGTCTCTGAGCTATTCAGTGGCGGTGGTGAAGGTTTTCCTGCAGCAACTGATCCATGTTCAGTAGATGGCTTCCAAGCCGGCGTTACTGATGCGGCATTATGTGCGGCAATGGGTGTTCGAGCTTCTGATATTGGTGTGTTCACGCAATCAAACGGTCAGATTCAAGGCCAATTTGGTGGTAACGTAAACCTATCTCAAGAAGAGTCAGATACTTTTACTTTGGGTGCTGTTTTCCAACCAGTTGAAAACCTAGACATCACGATTGATTATTTCGATATCGAAATAACCGACGCGATTAGTGTTCTAGGTGGCAGTGTGCCAAACGTCTTGGACATTTGTTACAACCAAGTTAAGGACATCACGTCACCTTTCTGTCAAGCGATTCAACGTCGTCCAGATGGTAATGTCGGTAACGTAAATGTACTTAATGAGAACATTGGTGCGATCGAAACTTCTGGTATCGATTTAAACATTGCTTGGTCTAAAGATCTTGATTTTGGTATTGGCGGTGAAGGTTCAACGCTTGATATCAGTACTAAAGCGACATATTTGCTTGACTTTGATGTAACGCCAGTTGCTGAACTAGAAGGCACTAACGAATGTGCTGGATCTTTTGGTAACACATGTGGATCACCACTAAATGACTTGATTGTTAATACACGTATTACATGGAACTCAGGTAAATGGGGTATATCAGGCTTAGTACGTTACTTAAGTACTGCTGACGACGATACGATTGCTACACAAGACGTAGATCGTGCAGATATCTTAGTTGACGAGCTTAGTGCTGAGGTTTATTTAGACCTTGCCGCTACCTACGCCTTCAACGATGATTTCTCTATGAACTTTGGTATCAACAACATCTTAGATACTACGCCAACTGTAGTAGGCCGCCAGCAAGAGCAAGGAAATACGTTCCCATCAACGTATGACTTACTTGGCCCGCGTGCTTTCTTGAGCGTTAACTACCGTTTCCGTTAGGATTACCTTAGTTAAAAGCAATACAGAGTAGTATCAGAACGGCGAGCTTAGGCTCGCCGTTTTTTTTGTTCTAAAGCCTCATTTTTTCTTTCTTATTAGCAATAGTCTTTGTCTAAGTCTTCATTTGCCTATATAAATGATTCAATCAGTCAACTGAAAACCGTTTAATCTTGAAGTTCGAATCTACTTAGACTCACCCTAGCCGTTACTTGTAATAATATGCATACCCATAATTCTGCCAACTTACAGAGACAATTGATCGGTGCTTATACGCAACTTAAAAATGAACAGCCGGAGTTGGCACTAGCGACTCTTGTGGATATTCAGCTTGAGTGGCCCAATAATAGTGATGCCGAGCACCTTATTGCTTTGTGTTATAAATCTTTAGGTGATTTCACACGAGCGAAGAAACACTTTCAACACTGTCTTAGCGTTGATCAAAATCAGCCTGAAGTACTCAATAACTTAGCCAACTTATTAAAGTCTCAGGATCAATTAAGTGAGGCTGAAAAACACTATTTACAGGCGCTGTCGCTACAGCCCAATTACCTCGATGCACAACGTAATTTAGCAATTTGCTATCAAGCAAAGAGCGATTATGCAGCGGCTATCGATGCCTATCGTAAGACTATAGATTTATCCCCAAACGATGTTTCTGCAATTAGTGGCAATGCTGATTGCCTACGTTTGATTGGCGAGTCAGTGGCTGCACAGCAAGGCTATCAAAAAGCCTTGGCAATCGACCCTAGCAATTTTAAAAGCTGGCATAACTTAGGCTTGAACTTTCATTTGCAAGGGCAGCTAAGTCAGGCGATCACATGTTATCGAAAAGCCTATGCGATTGCGCCACAGTCACCCGAGGTTACTGAGAGCTTGGCTCTCACCCTGTATGAGAACGGTGAGGTATTAGCCGCGATTAAGCTTTTTACTCTAGCCTTAAGCGCAGACCCGAGTAATGTGATGTTGCATGAGCGCTTCAACGGCATGTTGTGGGAGACCGAGTTCAGCGATCAATTTGGAGACAGTTATGTCGGCGCTATCAGGCGACTTACCGATACTCGCGAGATGGCTCTTAGTTATGCCTCGCTGCTGTATCGAGCTGGAAGAGTCGAGCAAGCTAAATGTGTTATTGCTGATAACAAGCTGAACCTTAGTGAGGCGCACGATGTGTTGTCTCTGAGGGGCCAAATAGCCGCAGAGTTGGGCGATTATAGCCCCGCCTATAAGTTGCTCGGCTTGAGTCTCGAGCAACACTACTCTAAAGACGTTGCTCGGCAAATGGTGAAAATCGATATCGTTCAAGCGCGCTATAATCAAGCTCAGGATTTGTTGGTAACAATGTTTTCACATGCGCCGGATTGCCAGCTTAGCTGGGCCTTGCAAAGCTTAGTCTGGCGACTCTCTGGCGATGCGCGTTACCATTGGTTATGTGACTATCAGCAATTTATTCAAGCCTATGAATTAGAGACGCCTAAAGGCTATACATCGCTAGATGACTTTTTGTTGGCGATCCGAGCTGAGCTAAACTCTATGCATCGAAATGAACATGAGCCTTTACAGCAGACCTTGCGCAATGGTACTCAAACGGCCCCGCGTCTATTACATTCTACGAACCCTGTATTGCAGCAGCTTAAATCCTGTCTTAGGTCAATTGTGGCGAGATACATAGAAGGCTTATCGGACGACGCAGAGCATCCTTTATTAGGCCGAAAAAGTCCACAATTCCAATTTTCTGGTTCATGGTCAGTTAAATTACGAGCTAACGGCTTTCATGTAAACCACGTGCACCCAGATGGCTGGATAAGCTCTTCTTGCTACATTACCATACCCGCCAGTATGGGGCTCTCTGATGACCCCGATAGCCAGCGTCAAGGGCATATAAAGTTTGGCCAAAGCCCGTTACAATTGGGTGACCTTGAGCGTGTCGAATTAAGTCTTGAGCCTAAGCCTGGCATGGTTGTACTATTTCCATCGTATTTTTGGCATGGCACCTATCCTTTCGATGGGGGCAAATCAGATTTTCGTTTGACCGCCCCGTTTGATGTCGTACCACGATAGCGTGAACTGTTTTACTGATAAACACGCGTTCTATTTATAACACCATTGAGAAGAATATGAATCAACCTCTGGACACCAACGCATGGTCACTCTACTGGTCGCAAGATAGGCTGCATAGCTGTGTAGCGCAATCGTCGGATGAGGATCAAAAGGTTTTGAATTCGCTATGGAACGATTTTTCGCAAAAGCTTGAGCCGAATAGCCGAGTATTAGATCTAGCTACCGGCAATGGTGCGGTTGCTGATGCATTATTGTCGGCGAACAGCACCTTACAGGTCGATGCCGTCGATAGAGCCAGTATTGACCCAAAAAAATTCCTAAGCGAGCGCGGCAATCTTGCCAATGTTAGCTTTTATGCCGATACCGATATTTTAGATTTGCCGTTTGATGCGGCTAGCTTTAATGCAATTACTAGTCAATTTGGTATTGAATATGCTGGTTTAGAAGCGGCGAGTGAGCAGGTGATACCGTATTTGAAAATTGGTGGTTGTTTTCAATGGGTCATACACCATGGAATGAGCGGCATTATTCTATCCTCTGAAAATAAAATAATAGAGTTACAGCAATTGACGCAAAAAGCTGGAATCCTAGACACATTACTTGCGCTGTTAGGTGGTAAGGCTGAGTTTGTAGAGCTAGAAGCGTTAGGTAAAGATTATCTCAAACAAGATATTATTCGAAGTGAGCAAATATCCGGTCAGGTGTTCGAGGGCATTGAGCGTATTATCGATGCTTTCCCCCGCTACCCGAAAGAATCCCTTGACCTTGCTGTCGCTATGGACCTACGTGTACGCTCAGAATTAATCCGTCTGAACCAATTAATAGCCGCCGGTCAAACTGAAGATGCAATGTCATCATGGGCTAAAAAGGTGGCGATTTTAGGGTTAGAAGCAACCTTTAGTCCACTGTATCTTGATCCAAGTAAGCAGGATTACCTACTCGCCTGGCTGGCTACGGGTGTGCGTAGTAAATGAGCCAAGAGTCTTTATTACATAGCGCTAAGGATGCTCAACAGCAAGGCAGGTATGGCGACTCAGAACAGCTTTATTTACAGCTGCTAAACACTGGCTTTGAACCCGAAACCACGCTTAAATCCTTGGTTAACGTTTGCTTTCAAGCACAGTCCCTTAAGCGTGCTAAGGGTTACTTGATACAGCTATGTACTCGCTTTCCGAAAAAAATCGCATATTGTGAAGCACTCGCAAACGTATACGTAAATACCCAGGACTGGACCGCCGCCGCCGATTGCTATGCTACGTTTGTGGTTCATAATCCGGCCCATGCTGATGCATATTATAATTACGCATACAATTTAAAACTGGCAGCTCAGTACCCAAAGGCCATCGATAATTATCAAGCAGCCTTAGACTATAATATTAGTCAGCCTGAAGAAGTATTAACTAACATGGCGGTGATCTACTCAGAACACCTTCGGCTTGAGAGCAAAGCAATGGAGAGCCTCGAGCTAGCTCTTGAGGCTGAGCCAAGCTACATTCCTGCGATGTTTAATTTGGCAACATTGTACGAAGAGCAAAACAATAAAGATCAAGCGGCTGAATATTATCAAGCAATACTTAAGTTAGACGCCAATCACCACCGTGCTCTAGTACGTTTGGCAGAGTCCCTACGTATAAATGACTCAAATGCGCTTATCATCAGGCGGCTACAACAATCTTTGAATGATCCTTCGATTGAAAAATCCGCGCGCATTAGCCTACTTTTTGCACTGGGTAAACTTTTCGACGATTGTTCCGAATATGATCGTGCCTTTCACTACTACTCCGAGGGCAATCGATTAGACCGTGCAATCACCCCAAGGTATAATCGAGCTGAGCAAGAGCAACAAGTGGCCGATAATATTAACTTTTTTACCGAAAAATGGTTTGCTAATCTCTCGCCAATATCAGACGCGAAGCCTATTTTCATTTGCGGAATGTTCCGCTCTGGCTCTACCCTAATTGAGCAAATTATTGCCTCACACTCTAGTGTTACGGCGGGTGGAGAAAGGGATTTCTTTGTGATACTTTGCGGTAAAGTTATTCAGCCTTATCCCTACGGAGTTGAACATTTAGCACCGCTCAATTTGCAGGAAATAGCAAACCAGTATTTGCAAGATCTAGCAAAAGCATTTCCCCAAAGCGCTCATATAAGTGATAAGAGACCGGAAAATTTTCTTTACTTAGGCCTAATCAAAGCGCTGTTTCCTAAGGCTCGAATTATTCACAGTAAACGTCAGCACCTTGATAACTGCCTATCGATTTATTTTCTGAGAGCTGGCGCGGCGGTCAAATACGCAAGCGGTCTTAGTGATATAGCTCATTACTACCAGCAATATTTACGCTTGATGACCCATTGGCAGTCACTGTTTGCAGAAGATATTTACGACGTTGATTATGATAGCTTGGTCGCTGAACCTGAGCTTAGAGTACGTGATCTTCTTAATTTTCTTGAATTGCCTTGGGAGCCGGATTGTCTAGAATTCTACGCTACAAAAAACCGCGTTAAAACCGCTAGTATTTGGCAAGTTCGGCAACCCTTATATAAAAATAGTTCGGGTCGTTGGAAAAATTACGAGAGAAATCTCTCAGAGTTAGTAGCGGCATTTCGGCAATAAAGCAGAATTTTGAAGCACTCCTGGATTGCCCTCGTTTTGATTGCTTAGTAGGTTATAATCAGTCTAAAATTATTGTACGGTTGGCGCTAAACCGTGTAAAACCCTCGTTTAAGATAAGCAAATAAATCGAACTTAAGCCGACCTAATTTACCATAGTGGCTCAACCTGAATCGGACATCTTTATGGAACAGAATATAGATCAACTTATTGCTGATGCAGAAGCAGCGGCTAAAGCTGATAATATCGAAAAAGCTGAAAAAATATATTTATCAGCACTTAAGTTAGACCCTGAGTCCGCATCTGCTCACTACGGTTTAGGTACCATAGCGATGCGGTGCAATCAACCAGAGCATGCTTTTAAATGTTTAAAAAACGCACAATCAATAGAGCCCGAAGCATTCGACATAGCCTATAATTTAGCACATTGCTGTTATCAGCTTGGCGATTTAAGACAGGCTGTTTTTCAGCTTCAACATGCGACTAAATATTGCAAGGCGGATGCTATATTTTGTCCCCTTATTGCTGATTTTTTCTTACGTTTAGGCGAATCCGCAGCGGCAATACAATTGCTTTCACGTTTAGAAGTACTGCTTCCAGCAGATCAAATTATTTTAGCCCGAGCACAGGCCGCACAATCAAATTGGCGTGAGGCGGTAAGCATATTGAGACGCCTCAATGAGGCGCGCACTGACGATCCCCAAATTGCCAATGAACTGGCGGTGACAGCTGGAAAGTTACGAGATTATGAAACCTCTATTAAGTCGTTTGAGCGGTATCTGACCTTAGTAACACCCACGGCAACGGACTACTTACGTTTTGCTGATCTATTACTAATGGCGCAACGTTCAGAACGCTGTGCAACGGCGATAAATTTATCTATCGAGCTAGGCGAAGACAGTTCCGAGGCTTACGTAATGCAGGCAAAAGTGGCGCGTTTAGATGGTGATTATGATGCGGCTAATAGCGCGTTAGATCGAGCCATAGAAAAAATGCCGAACGACGGTCAAGCCTGGACTTTGATCGCCGAGTTAGTAGTTGAAGATCAGCTTGAAGCCCGTATTGAGATACTAACCGCAGAGCTACAGAGAAGCGATGAGCTAGAGTTGCAACATCGCGCTCTGTTGAATTATGCCCTAGCCAGTATGCAGGATCGTGCTGGAGACTATAAGAACGCCGCCGATTCTTTAGTCAAAGCAAATGATGGGCAACATCTTTGGTTAGAGCAAGGTAGCAATGCCTATCAGTCATCGATTACAACGAAAATGGTCGATCGCTTAATCAAGCAATTTAATCATGACGCGTTTGACAGCGCTGACCTCATAATTTCGGCTCTTCCGGCTAGCAATCAGCCGATTTTTATCGTCGGTATGCCGCGCAGCGGAACAACCTTGGTCGAGCGTATTATTGGTCAAAACCCACAAGTTTTTAATGCTGGAGAACTCGAGGCGATGGAGTTCTTAGCCGCCGATTTTAACCAAAAAATTAGTTCAGGGAAGTTGCCATCAGCCGATAAAATGAGCACTCAGCAATGGTCTGATTTACGCAGCCTATATTTTGAAAAATTGCCTGAAATCTCTAAGCCGATTTTCACCGATAAATTACCTCATAATTTTCGTCACGTTGGAATAATTCATAAACTATTCCCTGAAGCGAGGATAATTCAGCTTCATCGTGATCCGCAAGATGTTTGCATGTCGATCTATTCTCGAGCGTTTACCGCTGGCCATAACCATGCAAATCGTTGGCCGGACCTAGCGCACTTCTATGCCGAGTGTGAACGTCTAATGGCTCACTGGTCGAGTATGAATTCATCGCGTATTTTGGATCTCAAGTATGAAGACTTAGTTGAAAACCCAGAGTACTATGCTAGGCAGCTGGTTGAGTTTTGCGGTTTCGAGTGGGATTCATCCTATTTAGATTTCCATCAATCAATTAATAAAAGCTTTACGTTCAGCGAAATGCAGGTGCGTAAACCGATATCAAGTAATCGTGTCGGGCGTTGGCAGAACTACGCTGAATATTTTCCAGAATTAAGCGAATTCTAAGCGGGTAATATCGACGGCCGTTTTAATAAAATAGAACAATTGGTGGTCGAATATTCTAGGGTCTCCCGTTTGCGCCAGCGCCTAATCACCCAAATCTGGCCGGCTAACACTAGGATCATCTCGAAGCCAACCAGTAATCGAGTACCGTCCAGCCCCTGCAAATGGGGCTACATAGTTGACCGAATGTTGTGCTGGCACCTCAAAAATAGTGAGCACATTGAAGCCTGGGTTCCAGCTTACCGATTCGATAGCCTCTGGCTCTGAGTAAAAGCAGGTTTGCCCTCCCCAGTTAGATGACCAGTTTTCGGTAAACCCCAGTACCACCGCGAATCTCCGCGAACTTTGGTCATTGGCACTACGCTGATAATTTGAGTCGTCGTGCATCGTCAGAAAATCACCTGGCTCATAGAGAGACGCTTGCGAGTCCATTTTAACCAGTGATCCGACGCCGGTTAGCCAGCGCGCAAACGCAATAAATTCGGTGCTATTCACAAAGCTTGCCATCTCGAAGAGCATCGATCCAGGTGCTAGAGTCCCCGCCTTAATCTCACTGATGATTGGGAAAAATTTATATTTGTATTGGTAGCGATCAACGGCTAATTTGTGCAGCTGGCGATCAATTTTGTTTTTCTGTTGCTCTGTAAGTTGAGAGTATTGTGCGGCGTTATAGCGAACTGGTAAGCCCTTGTGATCTGAATGCACCAAATGCCAAGGTGTTGAGTTTCGCAAATTTTTGGAAATATACTGAGCGCTATCTGGTGTAAAAAAAGTGTTAACACGTAATTTTTTCTGAGCTTCAAATTGTGTTTTAAGAGAGTCAAAATCGAGCTCTGGGTTTATACTTATTTTCATGGTTTTGAGTCGAGAGCGGCTGGTAAGTTTACGCCAATGGAATGCGGCTTCTTCAATTGATAGTCTGTCAGTTTTTGCGGCAGTTGACCACGCTTATGTTTCAGCTACTTGGGTGCTTGCTCACCTTTAGTGCATAATGTTAAGGGTTCTAAATATCATAGTGTTATGCAATTCATCACAGTATGAAGACTCAACTATTCTTTTTTTTATATGACAGACGTTAAACAGTTAATTGACGACCCGAGTTGGCTAGCTTACAAACTAGATTTTGCGACCGAGGCTATCGAATTTTTATCGTTGGATAAAGCTGATTTAAGCGAAGCAACTTGGCTTACTCGAGATGCCCTGGGTGCAAGCGCTAGATCGGTGTCTGTATCTTTAGTTGAGGTTCTTAGGGTGATCAATTCACAACCCACTGTTACTCGAAAACCACCCTGTTTTATTTTTCATACGGCTTACTGCGCATCAACGTTCTTATCTCGGTGTCTTGCGGTTAAAGGTATCAGCGTTAGTCTTCGGGAGCCTCAAATATTGCTCGACGCGGCTAATGCTAAGCGACTCCAGTGGCGCTCACAAACTAGTAGCATGGATTTTCGACATTTTCCTGCGCTGGCTTTACGGCTGCTACAGAAGCATGCCGAGCCGCATGAAAGGTTGATTATTAAGCCCGTCAATTCAGTTAATAATATAATTGCAGAGTTATTACACGCTAGCGGGTCTAGTAACTCTTTGATGCTTTACACCGACGCCAGAAATTTTCTCCTCTCGACCTTAAAGAAAGGCGAAGAAGCAAAGCAGCGGCAGCGCGCGATGTTCGATTTATTGAGATGTGACTTCCCACACTTATCAAATCTTGGACTCAGCGATGCAATTCATATGTCCGATTTAAAAGTAAGCCTGACCCTATGGCGGCTTCAGCTTGAACAAGCAGAGCAAGCTCTTGGGCATTTTTCATCTAAGGGCGTGATTAGGTCGCTTCACGCAGAAACATTAATTAACCAGCCTAGTAAAGGGCTAGAGGCTGTGAACAACTTCCTTGAGTTAGGGTTTTCCAGTGAACTGATTAATGACATTGTACTTAGTGATTTGAGTACTCATGATGCTAAAAGCCTTGGCAATAGTTTTAGTACTGATAAAAGGGAAGCCAGTTATCGAAAAGTTGAGGACTTTTATGGTGCTGATCTAGAAAATGGATATAAATGGCTGACCACTAATAATCAGTCTACGTCATTAACTCCGGTACTCTCCAGCGCACTCGAGCTTTCTGCCTAAGAATAGATAACCGTTAAGCTCTTTGTGACGTCAAGCTAGGCGTAATTTATTAAGTTGCGCCGGCCTCTCTAACGTCCATTGCTGACGCGCCTTAAAACTCTCTTGAATGGCAATTCTCTCATCACCGCTAAGGTCAGGGTGCCATATTGAAAAAATCAGTACTACACGTATGCGTTCACTTTGATTGTGGGCTGAATGAAGAAAACTATCGTCGAATACAAGTACTTCATCTTGCTGCCAAGAACGCTTCTCGGAGCCTACTTTAAGAAAGCAGTCAGGTGGAATATCTAACGGCAGATGTACAGTGAGTGCATGATTAGATTGACCAAAGTGAGGGGCGATTGAGTGTGATGGTTTGAGGAACGAAAAAAATACTTCAAATGGATCTTGGTCTAAGCAATAAACCGGTAGTGTACTTAGTGCCTTGAGTGTTTGCGGGAACAATACGGCTAAATTTGAATTTAGTTCACCGCTTTTAAACAGGTCGATTGCCAGCCAATTATTTGAGTTTGCAAGCTCACCTAGCTTTGCGTGGTCAACATAGTTTTCATCTAAATACGGTCGTAAGCTATTTTGTCCCAGCTGTTGTTGCATTGCCGTTGTGAGCTCATCTCTAATTTTATCGCTGTTTTGATTGAGTTGTTCAGTCCACGCTAACTCCTTGGCGGAATAAAATGGTGTGATTGGTAGGCTGGGAATGAAAAATAGTTCTGGTGAAAAATTATCGGCTCCAAACGAAATCGTTTTGTCGGTAGTTCGTATCCAATGCGCTTTTTCTATGCGTTCGGCGTTCGCCAAGTCGGCGCAAGCGGCTTTGTGATGGGCACTTAAAACCTGCCGCATCACCTTATTTGCTTGTCGTGACCTAAGCCGTGTCGCAGCGCTGACATCGGACCGTTGCCAAAGCGCAAGGGCTGAGGAATCGAGATCATGAGCAAGAGAATAGAGCGCCGCCGCGGCTTTAGTTTGCTGGTCTTGATGTTGTAACCAATAACCGGCATAAAGATAGCCGATAGCATTATTGGGGGCTATTTCTATGCATCGATAATGAGCTTCTCCAGCCACTAAAGAATCACCTATTTGTTCTTCGATAATGGCTTGTCGATGCCAATTTGCTGCATCGTCGTTATTTGCAGAATTATATTGACGCAGCAGCGTCAGGCCCTGCTTATCGTTACCAACGGTAAAAGCCAGGTTCGCTTGATCTAGTAGGCTAGAGTCTTTCATCGTATGCTTACAGAGCGCAACGTCAGTCGCTTGCTAAGTCTGCTTGCTTATCGTCACCAGCTGCTGGGGCTTTATCACCTAAGTCAAGCCTGACAATGTCGGAATCTTCGCGTAACCAGCCGGCAATAGTGTATCGGCCTTTGGCTGCAAAAGGCATGACCATGCTTACTCGGTGCAACGCCGGCACTTCAAATATTTCGATAGTGTTGAAACCAGGATAGCTACTCTCTGCTGATATTGGGTTCGGAGCAGGGTAAAAGCTCATATCCCCACCCCAATTGACAGACCAGTTTTTAGTAAAACCCAGCACCACTGCGTAACGACGAGTACTTCGGTCTCGCGCGTTTTTATCAACACGCATGTCATCGTGTAAATTTTTGAAGTGACTTGGCTCGTATAGGTTTGCGTGCGGGTCTAACTTTACTAAGCTGTCGTCGGCGGTTACGTCGCGGGCAAATTGCATGAAGGCTGCGCTATTCAAAAAAGTCGCAATATCATATAGCAAAGAGCTTTCTGTCACTCGTCCCGCTGTAATGGCGTCAACGATAGGAAAAAACTTATATATGTATTGGTAACTTGTTGCACCTCTTTTGTGCACTTCTGTACCAAGCTTAGTTAGGTCATCGGCGCTCATCTGTAAGAAATCTTGGTTGCTTATGCGCATCGGTTCAGAATTCGGACCTGAGTGGCATAATTCCCAAGCAGTATAGTTCCGTAGGCAATCGAATATTGCTTCTGCAGAGCCGGCTTCTAAAACGTTTTCTATACGAACTCGTCTCTTCGATTTAAAATCAGCAGCAATTTTCGAAGCGTCTAAATCGGGGTTCAGTTGTAAGCTCATGTGGCATTTAAATTTGGTATCTTGATGTCTGCAATTTTGTCATGCTTGTGCGTAGAAAACTACCAACATTAGAGTGACCAGTAAATATCTACAGCTTTTGGCTAAGCATCGAGGGTGTTTGTTATTTTGACGTTAGTTAGATCGCAGCCTTAGCCCAGCATTGGTCGGTAGAGACACCTGCGCCCAAGCTAGCAATATTTAGAGTTGATATACCCAAGGTGGCATCAGGTAGTAATAAACTTTACTGCTTACCTAAATAGTTATCTGTTAAAAACAATAGTTATTTGTTAAAAGCTGGGGTTAGTACTAATATCGCCCTTGCCAAAGTCTTCCCGATCCAGACTTTTAAGCTCTCTATTGCGATGAGGAACCTTGTAATAAAAAGGGTAGTCCATAGTGCAAGGGTCGCCATCACAAGTGGGCGGTTTGAACTTTGTATTAAACATAATTGTTGTTGCCAGATCGGCTAGTTTCTGTGAGGGACTTTCGTATACCGTAACTTTATTGACAAGGCCTTTATCGTTGATTTCAGCGTAAACAAGAAGGTCACCGCCACCACCAATTTTTTTATGCCCTTTAATCAGTGGTCCGTATATCTCTTTTATCCCCTTTTTAGGGAAGGGGGGCGTGTCGGTCTTTTTTAGGCCCTCAAAATAGGAGCGTAAAATTGCCATTTGACGATCATTTAAATGCTCAAACTTTTTGTTGAAAGGTATAGGAGACGTCGCCTCAATGGGGCGCATATTACTTCCTTTAGGAGCCGTGCCTAGCCATTTATATACTTTCTCTCTTGGCTGTTCCTCGGCAAAAACTCTTTGCGCAGTGCCTGTGAATAGAAAAACTACTAAAATATAGAGCCCAGTTTGAAACTTCATTTTTAACTCCTGTAAAAAAGATATATTGTTAATTGCCACAAGAACAACTTTGAACAACCCCGCTAACGTGTAGTTAGGATCAGCGATTTAAAGTAACAGCAATAAGGCGGTTTTTCAAATAACTAATGGTAGCGCTTGTCTAAATGTCTTGCTACGACTAATTAAAAAGCACTCAGGTTATCCACTATAGGATGTATCGATGTGGCCGTTTCGAGGCGATGGTCTGAATTTTGCATTAAATATAATTGTTGTCGTTAGCCCAGCTAGTTCCTTTGATGAGCTTTCTTAAATTATAACTTTGTTTTCGGCGTATCGACTATTAATTTTGGCGTATACAAGAAGGACGACGCCACCGCGCATCTTTTTATATTCTCTGATCAGAGAATCGTATATATGCTTGATTATTTTTCTTTGGATGGGCAATTTATCGGTCTTTTTTTCTAGTTATTTGTATTTTTAATGTGAGGATTGTTGCTAGGGAATGTTGGGCTTAAAGTGTTAAAACTATTATTAGCGCAGGAAAGCTTCGTGTTGATCGTATTAAGACTATATTAACTATCACCATTTTGGAGTTACCATGAAACACCCATTTCTTCTATCCCTGTCTACTTGTCTCGTTCTATTACTTAGCAGTCCAGTTTTTGCTCATGAGCATGGCGCTAAAGGACATAAGCAAGGTAAGGCGGAGGCAATGTTTGACCAAACTGACGCTAATCAAGATGGTCAGCTAGAGTTAACCGAATTCTTAGCCCATGCTGAGCAGCGCTTTAAATCGATGGATTTAAATCAAGATGGATACGTTAATAAAGAAGAGGGTCGAGATGCACATCGACAAATGCGTGAAAAGCGCAAGCAAGAGCGCAAGCAATATCATAAACAACGTAATTCAGAACAATCTGAAACCGAATAAGCTCCAGTGATTGCCTATCAAGACAAGAGCGATACTCAATTGCAAGAATTTATTGTCAACGGTAATCATGATGCGTTTGCCGAGATGGTAACGCGGCATACTGACAAATTTTTCGCCCTCGCATTTCGTACTTTACAGCATCAAGGTGACTCTGAAGATGTAGTACAAACCGCGTTTATAAAATTTTGGCAGCGCCCTCAGATGTGGCGAGCTGATCAGGCAAAGTTCACCACTTGGTTTTATCGCGTAATTATCAACGCCTGTCATGATCATCGTCGTCAACATGCTCGTGAAGCTTGGGCTGAGCCGGAGATTATTGAAAGGGCGTTGCCTCATTCTCCAAGCGAAGAATCTCAAGCTGACAATAAGCAACAGCAGAGTTGGCGTCAGTCATGTTTAGAGTCTGGAATCCGTAGCTTACCTAGTTCGCAGCGTGACGCGCTGAATTTAGTTGTCTATAGTGAATTGCCACAAAAGCAGGCGGCGGTAATTTTAGGTGTCAGTCTTAAAGCGCTTGAGTCGCTATTAGTTCGGGCTAAGTGCAACTTAAATATGCACAGGCAAGTTCTCGAGCGTCAAATCGCCGCCAGCAAAAAAATAAAGATACAACGGTTACGTGAGAAGTCGAATGGTTAATAAAGAAGAAGCCGAACTACCGCGCTTACCCGTGCCGAATACCACGGCCTTGCAAGCATCAATTATCTCGTCGGTCGAGGGCATGCCCCAGCATCGCCAGTTTTTAACTCAAGATGCAAAGCCTTCGAATCGCTGGAGTCGCTCATTTCGATTTGCCTTGCCGCTTGCATTGTGTGGCATTGTTTTTTTTGCCGCGGTGATTAGCCCCAGCCATTGGATTGGTGGCGGGACGGGCTCCGTCAGCGAGCTTAGCCAGCCTCTATTAAGCGATGAAAGTCTCGACTGGCAACAGATTATGCGGACCGAAGACGAGTGGCTATTGGCTGACCTATAATGACTTTCATTTAACGAGCTCGAAAGATTAAGGCTTTTTTCTGATCGTCTATAATATAGCTGTATTCAGATTTAAACTGATTCAGAACGTCTGTACCAAGTAAGCCTTGGAATGCTTGATTATTGTCCAGGTCTATTTCGGCAATAAAAATATCGCGTAATATCAAATTATTCAGACGTAATTGTTTGACCTTATAAACTCGAGCGTTGGTAATACCGTTGGCGGTATTAAGGCGAATTGATCGGCTGCTCGGTTCCAGTTTAAGCCGCTCGACTAGTTGACTTGAAAGAGCGGTTATCGATGCCCCAGTATCAAGTAATAGTCTCGTAGATTGACGTTCAATAACGCTGTCTACTAAAAATGAACTGCCGGCTGAAATCAGCGGCACCACTATATCGCCCAGACGGTTATTTGTGACTGATTCGACTGTTCGCCCTTGGGCAACCCCAGCGCCTGATTTAGACTCCTTGAATCTCTCTATTTTGGCCAAGGCTTGTTTTGAAATTTGACCTAATTCAGGGTCGTAAGTTAGAGGTTTTAGCAGCCTAGCCGCACCATTCATTTCGCCTAATGTTAGCTTTGAAATAGCCAGTTCATATTGAAACTGCTGAAAACTAGGATGTCGGTCGCTTAAGACTTGGTACAAATCTCTGATGCTAATTAAGTCGCCATTGCTTTCATAGGTGGCGCGTAGATGGCCGCTGGCAATAAACAGACTTTTTAATAGTTGGCTTAAATCGCTTGGATTGTTTTCCAGTTCACTGGCTCGAAGGTAAGCATTGAAGGCGGTATTCCAATCATTATCTCTAACCGCGATCGCCGCTAAAGGTTTCCAAACATCTAAATGGTCGAATGCTTTGCTGGTTGCTAATAAGATGCTTTTTGTGTCACTGAATTTTACGCCTGAGCAGCAAGCTCGAGTCAAAAATACTGACTTAAGTGAGTCTAGTTCGCTGCTCGATAAGTTCGAGTGCTGTTGATTAATCGTATTTGCAGCCGCGATTACACTACCATTTTTGATCAAGCCTAAAATTGATTCAAAAGCGGTTTTAGTAATTCTTTGTGCATTGTTTTCTTTGTCACTGCTTAAACTTTTTTCTGCAAGCCCTGATGCAAGAATGTCAGGTTTAGTCTTACTTGCGACAGAACTCAGCCCCTTTTTAGTCGGTGACTTATTGTCACTCTCGATTACCTGCAAGCTGATACGTTGCACCCCAAACGTTCCCAGCAGGATCAAAATTAAGATTGCGAGGTAAAAAATAG
>JBLHRL010000030.1:0-33225 GCA_047625975.1 Arenicella sp. | reverse complement strand
TTTAATACCTTCGACTTAATGAGTCAATGACGCTGTCGATTATGGATCTGGCGATTGTATAAATCAAATTCGATTTTACATTCACAGACAGCTCACCTTTGAGGTTAATAGCGCCAAACCGCGGCCACTTTAGATTGACAGCATGCCTACTAAAAATATGTGATAATAATAGCAATAATAAAAAAATAATTAAAAGGAGATAACTAAGTGTCAATCAAAAAAATTTGGGCGGCCGTTCTGGTTCTAATAGTGTCATTCAATGCTGTCGCCGAAGACGCGTTAAAAGCCGACAATTTTGTACTCATCGACCACCTCGGTAAAGCCCACGAATTGTATTATCACAGCGACGACAAAGCAGTGGTTATTGTCGCCCAAGGTAATGGTTGTCAGATTGTTAGATCTAATCTAGAAGACCTGCGAGCTATTCGCAAAGACTATGCTGGCAAGGGTGTTGAAATACTGATGCTCAACGCCAATATGCAAGATAACCGCTCGGACATCGTCGCCGAAGCCGAAGAATGGGGGGCGGATTTCGCAATTATGAAAGACCGCACGCAAATCATTGCGCGTTCTTTAGCAATAAACCGAACCGGTGAAGTCTTAGTGATCGACCCTAGGAACTGGGGCGTAGTTTATCGCGGCCCACTAAGCGATCGAGTTGACTTTGAGCGGCAAAAAAATACAGCCAGTAAGCGCTACGTTCGCGACACGCTCGATGCCCTTATCGCCGGAAAAGAGATAACTCCTAGCAGCGTTAACGCGCCAGGCTGCATCATTAACTACGATGATATCGACCCAGCGACAATTAGCTATAGCGACACTATCGTACCGATCCTTAAAGAAAACTGCGTCGCCTGCCATGTGCAAGGCGGCATTGCACCGTGGGCCATGTCTGAATACGCCATGATCAAGGGTTTTGCGCCAATGATGAGAGAAGTGTTACGCACTAAGCGTATGCCACCATGGCACGCTGACCCTGAAATTGGCCATTGGCGTAATGAAGTAGGCATGAGTGACGATGATACTCAAACACTCATTACTTGGATCGAGGCCGGCGCACCACGTGGCGAGGGTGATGACCCGTTAACCCAAATCCCACCATTGAAAAACGTTTGGACCTTAGGCGAACCAGATCTAGTCATCGACATACCGGCTTTTGATGTGCCGGCCAGTGGCACCGTAGACTACCAGTTCCCGAATGTTCCAAACCCATTTGATAGAGACGTTTGGGTAGTCGCCGCCGAAGTAATACCCGGCGACCCAAAAGCGGTGCACCATATTCTTGCTGGCTCGTCAGAGAAACAGCCAAAGGGTAGCTTATCGGAAATTTTTGAAAATTTTATAATCACTTATGCACCGGGTAATGAGGCATCAACAATGCCGACAGGCACTGGCGTTTTTGTACCAAAAGGAGGCGTTTATCAGTTTCAAATGCATTACACCCCCTATGGTAAGGCCACCGTAGATCGCAGCCAAATCGGCTTACATTTTGCAGATAAGGCCCCGGCTAATTTTTATCGAGAACAGGTTATCGTCAATTTCGAGCTGGCGATTCCAGCCAATACTGAAAATCACGAAGAGAAAGCTTATTTCTTTTTTGATAAAGACGCCGAGATCCACGCACTCTTCCCGCACTCGCATTATCGTGGTGTAAGTTCCACCTTCGAAGTGCATTATCCTGATGGCAGAATTGAAACCATTCTATCGGTGCCTAACTATGATTTTAACTGGCAGCGCACCTATCAATTTACCGAGCCAAAACAAGTGCCCGCAGGTTCTAAAATGGTGCACCGAACCATTTACAACAATTCTTCTAAAAACCGTGGTAACCCCGCGCCAGATGAAGTTGTCTATTGGGGCCTGCAGTCTGAACAAGAAATGCTTTACGGCTCAGTAGGCTATAGCTGGGTCGATGAAACCACTGACAAACCAATTCACAACCCAGGTCGAGCTCAACTATTCCAATTAATCGGGCTAATGGACCAAGATTTTGATGGCAAAATCGCCAAGTCAGAATTGACTCGAGATTTGAGCCGAACTCTAGGAGACAATTTTAACCAATTCGATATAAGTAAAGACGGTTTGTTAAATCCACAAGAACTGGGCGGGCTTTTACAAGCCGCTAGCACACCACCACCGGCGAAAGGCGAGGCTGAACATGAGTAACTCTAATACAGGCAGCGAACTTGATAAGAAAATACCGCGTTTAGAGAATAACTATTCCGCGGAAGCGGTTGCCCAACGACAAAAGTTCATCACCGACAAGACCGGTGTTGAACTAGAGCATGTTGCGCATTCAACGCAAGACCTCGAAAGCCTCAAAGGCAATATCGAGAACTTTATCGGAGTGGCACAGGTGCCGATCGGTTTAGCCGGACCTGTGCGTATCAATGGCGAGCATGCAAAAGGCGATTTTTACGTTCCAATGGCTACCACTGAAGGGACTTTGGTGGCTAGTTACAGTCGAGGCATGCGAGTCTTATCGGAAATAGGTGGGGTTAAAACTACGGTTGTTGAGCGTTATATGCAACGGGCACCGGTGTTTCATTTTGACGACGCACGAGACGCACGAGAGTTTGGTACATGGTTTGACGACAACTTAGAGACTATTCGAGAAATAGCCGAATCGACCACCTCAGTTGGCAAGTTATCGCATGTAGAGCAATACGGTGTATCGCGCATGCGTTTTCTGCGTTTTAACTACACCACCGGAGACGCCGCTGGACAAAACATGTGTGGTAAAGCTACGTTCGCCGCCTGTAATTGGATTGCCGATAACTACCCAAATCTGAAAAGATATACCTTGTCAGGAGCAATTGATACTGACAAAAAACATTCTCAATTAAACACACTTCACTCCAGAGGCACACGTGTTGTAGCCGAAGCGGTGTTGCCTAGAGACGTCGCCTTAAAACTATTACGGGTCGACACCAAGGCGTTATTTGATGCTCGCCAAGTAAATAATGTCGGCGGCATGCTGGCGGGTACTAGCAACAATGGAGCGCACTCAGCTAATGGGCTAGCGGCAATTTTTATCGCCACAGGTCAAGACGCTGCGAACATTGCTGAATCACAGGCGGCGATTGTTTATTCTGACCTACTGGAAAACGGCGATCTCTATTGGAGCATCACCCTACCGTCGGTAATCGTTGCTAGTTATGGCGGCGGCACCGGCCTAGGCAGTCAACGTGAGTGTTTAGAAATGATGGGCTGTTATGGCAATGACAAAGCATTGAAACTAGCTGAGATATGCGCGGCAACGGTATTAGCTGGTGAAATATCTCTTGGTTCAGCGGTGCTGGCCGGCGATTGGGTTTCTAGCCACGATAAACTAGGTCGTAATCGGCCGTAGCTTAGCGACTAGTTGATGCTAGTCGCCTAAATTACCATGTCGGTTCTTAAGGCGCCTCAGTGTCGTCACTGCCGGCTCTATGAACATAAGATCTTTCGGCTGCGCTCAAGGTGACGATTGTTTGTGGCCAAGCGAAACAAAGCGAACATTCGTCGATCAAATTGTCATTGCCAATAAGAAGACAATAAACTGCCTAATCGTAACTAGGACTATTCATACTCCACCGCAACGATTCGCTTAATAACGAATCGTTTCATTTTCTAACGACGGTGTTAAGGCTGGTAAGCGAATCGCTTTTAATCGTTGTTCCAACGCATATCCGAGGCCTATAAGTTTTGGCTCACTAAACGCTGGCCCCATAAATGATAATGTGACTGGAAGGCCTCGAGAGGTGAATCCTGCTGGCACGATCAGATCTGGAAACCCAGAGAGGTTAGCTAAAATTACTGGAGACTCGCCACTACCCGCCGAGATAGAGCCGACTGATGGAGCTTCAATTAACTGGGCAGGTGTGGGTTGTGTCGGGTAGACAATGGCGTCGAGTTTTTCAGCGCGTATCAACCCCCCAATAGTGGCACCAATTAATGGCAGCGCGTGGTCACGCACAGCCAAGTATTCATAGTCAGTAAGCTCACTGCTTTTGTCTTCTTTCATCATCAGCGACCAGCGGGTTGCGTTTGGCATAGCACCTTGGTCATTCTTAGCGGTAAGCAGCATCGCGGCTGAAATGAGCTCAGTAAGAGTCTTCGGATACTCGGCATCTAAGGTGGCCAAGTACTCCGCTATTTGTGCTTTAAACTCTGGGTAGCGAATTGCCCGATAAAATTTACCCCGAGACTCCAATAGCCAAGCCGGAAATTCAACATCAATGACTTCAGCACCTGCGTCACGCATTGACTGCAGTGACGATTCAACTACCCAATCGACCTCAGCATCACCGCCCATAAACACTCTAGCAACACCGATACGCGATCCTTTTAAGGAATCGGCCTGCAAAAACTGAGTGTAGTTTGTCTCAAATTTATCGAAGCTTTTTTGCGTAGAAGCGTCGGCTTTATCTACCCCAGTCATAACACCTAGCGCAATCGCGACGTCAGTAACACTGCGAGCCATCGGCCCCACGGTATCGAATGATAACGCAAGTGGCACAACCCCATCGCGGCTCAGCAAACCATGAGTAGTCTTCAGCCCAACGATACCGTTAGCACTTGATGGATAACGTACTGAGCCGCCTGTATCTGTGCCCAAACCTATAGAGGCAAAGGCCGCGGCAATAGATGCCCCCGTCCCTCCCGAAGAGCCGTCGGGAGAACGAGTCGAACTATGCGGATTGCCAATTGCACCGCCTAATGAACTAAGCGCATCACCAGAGGCAAATTCACTCATATTCAACTTTGCTAGAATGATTGCTCCAGCATCCCTGAGTTTTTTAACGAGAAATGCATCATCGGGTGGATATGAATTTTTTAGCAGGAAGGAACCCGCGGTGGTGGGCATATCGGCGGTGTCTAGGTTGTCTTTAATAACCACCGGAATTCCGTGCATTGGCGATCTAGGGCCTTTGTTAAGTCGTTCGATATCTAACGCTCTAGCCTGCGACAGCGCATTCGGATTCAACATCAACACCGCATTAATGGCTGGCCCATTATTGTTATAGGCATCGATTCGATGCAGGTAAAGTTGTACTAACTTCTCTGAATTGAGAGTGCCCGCATCAAAAGCGGCATTGAGTTCAGTAATAGTGGCCGACGAAAGCTCGACTTCCGCGGCAAAAGAATTACTGAAGATGAACAATAGACTTAATAACAAACAGCCTAGGACGACAAACTTTCGAGCATCGAATACATTGCTAATGAGAGACTTAAACATCTAACTAAACTCCTAGGCTTATAAGCGAAAAATTTTTGATAAAAATAGTATTCATAACGTACCACTACCAACACCCTAGCATCTAGCTATTAGTGCTGTAGCGATGTTCCGAACCAGTGTTATTATATTAAAATTATTTGCCATCGAGACCTGCTATGAAGTTTTTCTATTTCGCTATCACAGTCTGCACCCTACTGTTACCCAACATTGCTTCGGCCAGTGACCTACGACCATTCGAACGGATGGACGTATTTGATTTGCAATGGGTGTCAGAGCCGAATATTTCGCCTGACGGAAAGCGCGTAGTTTACGTTCGCAACGGTATGGATGTGATGACCGACAAACGCACATCTCGACTGTGGCTGATAAATTCCGATGGCACAAACAATCTACCGCTAACCGGCGACAATGTGAGTGAATCTCAGGCAACTTGGTCGCCAGACGGCAGCCGCATAGCTTATAGCCGCAATACCGACAATGGCTCCGAGTTATTTATGTACTGGGTTGCAAGTGGCAAGAGCGCCCGCATATCACAGTTGGAGCGTTCGCCCTCAGGCTTGAATTGGTCTGCCGACGGAAAGCTGATCGCTTTTTCAGCTTTGGTGCCCGAAAAATCACCAGTGCTGGTCAAAGCGCCGGCCAAACCTAAAGGCTCTGACTGGGCTGCAAACCCTAAAGTAACTACGCGTGTAACCCATGAACGCGACGGTGCCGGCTTTATCGAGCCTGGCTATAAGCACTATTTTGTGATTTCGCCTTTAGGCGGCGCTGCTCGGCAAATAACCTCAGGGAACTTTCAGCACCGCGGTACTCCACAGTGGTCGGCCGATAGCCAGTCATTGATTTTTTCTGGTAATAGAAATGACGACTGGGAACGCAACTTTTACAATTCCGAAATCTATCGAGTATCGATAACCTCAGGAGAAACGGTGGCATTAACCGACAGAAACGGGCCAGACCATCAACCAGTGGTTTCTCCAGATGGAAAGAAGATCGCGTATCGGAGCTTTAAAGACAAAATACAAACCTATCAAATCGCACAGCTACACGTAATGAACGTCGATGGATCGAACAAACGAGTATTGCTTGGCGACCTCGATCGCAGTATTGATGACATCGCTTGGAGCAGCAGCAGCGATAGTCTCTATGTGCAGTACAACGATCACGGGGATACTAAGATCAGATTTACCTCGTTAACGGGCAAATCTCGAGTTGTGACCTCAAATGTCGGCGGCGGGTCAATTGGTCGGCCGTATAGTGGTGGCTCGTTTTCAGTTTCGGACACGCAAAAAATCGCCTTTACTTACGGCACTCCTTACCGTCCATCCGAGCTTGCCATTATTGACGTCCGCGGCGACGCCAAGGTTATTACCTCATTTAATAAAAACCTGATGGACTACCGTGATCTCGGTCAAGTCAAAGAAATGTGGTACAAGTCAACCGTCGATGGTCTTGATATTCAGGGGTGGGTGGTGACACCGCCAGGTTACGATGAAGGTAAAATTTATCCACTAGTAGTTGAAAACCACGGCGGACCCACGGCTAATTACGGCCCCTGGTTTTCACCAGAAATGCAATTACTGGCCGCCAAGGGCTACATGGTCTTTTACCCTAACCCACGCGGTAGCACTGGTTACGGCGAAGAATTTGGCAACTTATTGTTCCATAACTATCCGGGCGATGACTATCAAGATGTTATGGACGGAGTCGATATCTTGATCGAGTCGGGCAAAACAAGTGAGGATCAACTCTATGTGACGGGCGGCAGTGCCGGCGGCATTATGACCGCTTGGATCATCGGTAAAAACAATCGTTTTCGTGCCGCGGCCGTCGTCAAACCAGTAATGAACTGGATCAGCAAAACCTTAACCGCTGATAATTATGATAAATACGCGAATTATCGCTATCCGGGACAACCGTGGGAAAACATAGAAACCTATATGAAGTTTTCGCCCGTGTCATTAGTCGGCAATATTGAAACACCGACCATGGTGATGGTCGGTACAGACGACTTGCGTACGCCCCTCTCGGAGGCTAAACAACTTTACCATGCCTTAAAGATTCGCGGCATCGACACCGCGCTGGTAGAAATGCCAGGCGCCGCTCACTTCATTGCAAAACGCCCAAGCCAGTTAATATCTAAAATCGATCATATCCTTGCATGGTTCGAAAAATATTCGAAACAAACAGATATCATTGACGCAGATTAGCAAGCCTAGTTTAGCCTAAGTTTTTTTGTCGACAAGCGCATACGTCGTAGCGCTCTATTGGCTGATTAAAGTACAGGCCGTATCGCAAAGATACGGTTAACGAGCCATCTTAAGCTAACCGTAAAAAGCTTATTTCAAACTAACGGCTTTCTAAACAATCCGTAAATCTCCCCAGCTTTTTGCCAATGCTGACTCAGGTCGAGCTGACAGCATTGGTTTACCCTCAGCGCCAAGTCCATAGCGCAGGCCATTGACTTGAAAGTCGACACTTGGTTTTGTGGTACTCAATACTAGTGTTATCGTTAACGAGAGACAAGTGCGACCATGACACGAGAAGCCGCTTGTATCGCCTTCTATTTTGCCTATTGAGTTCAGCGTCATGGACGAAACGGCCACCTCTTTTTGCTTAACCCGAGCCACTATAATGTCACTGTCTGGCGCCTCGATTTGAAGGGTGACTAAACGTTTGTCGCCAACAACTTGGTTGTGCTCAACATGGACATTAACTCCTAGCATTTCAAAGCTTGGTGCTTTCGCAACATAGGCTTGCTCTTCAAAACCGACTACCGATCCTCGGCTAAAGGTTGCAACATTATTCATTGCCGCGGGTAGAGGGTCGTTGGAAAATGTGGCAAATATGGCGCCCCCCGTGTCGACATCAGCGACCTATAATATCGATAAGCCTCTTAGCGCGGCGAGGCTGTACGCCGGAACAACGGCGGCGGCAGCTATGAAGATACTAGTAACGCATAACATCGCCGCGGGCACTGTCCCCTTCAGATTACCTTGTACACCGTCGCTCGGTAGTGCGTGGGTCACAAAAAGTAGAAAACACACAAAAGTAATACTACGGTAGCCGCAATAAGCAGCCCAAATTAGTTATTCATAAATCTCCGTAAAAATAATGTGGATTTTGACTGACACCGTGCCAAACTAACCTTGAAACCTAGGTTCGATCAACGGCTATAGAGCTGTTCCAAAATAGTGTGGCACTAGCGTATTGCTGAACTAAAACCGCCAGAACCAGCGCCAACAGTAAAATAGAATAGACGCCACCGTTACCACTAACCCAGACATACGAGCCGCCGATAGTTAGCAACAAGACAATCGCTATTTGGGGCATAAAGTTAGCCATTGTAGCAGGCACAATATCATCAAAAAAGCCACCATTGTCGCCACTGAGCCTTGCTCTGCGCATCAGAAAATGGGTTACCACAACCATCACCGCAAAAATAATTGCTACCACGATAGTCCATTGCCCCATCAAATCAGGCCCAAGCATTTCTATTTGCACAAACTCCAACAGACCGATTACGAAGGGGTATACCGAGTCAGCCGTAGACGGTATCCAACGAAATCGCATGACCGTACTCGCGTAGGAAATCCAGACCAGCACGATGCAGAATAAAGTAGCAAAAACCTGCACCACAGCCACCACCGATGTGAGGGTAAATTCCATCACATAGTTAGTTTCTTGCACGTGCCCCCACAGCAGTTCAAGTGCAATCGCTTGAACAATACTCAACAGCGTTAGCAGCACTGAAGGAAACCGTTCTTGAGCTCTCTGTCGAAATAGGTTCATTGTAATTCCTGCTGATTAACAATTCATTATAAGATCATGTCTCAATTGACTTAATTTGGGTAGTGCGGCTGGCACAGTTTTATCACCGGCGGGTATCCGCAAAAGTTAAATAAATTAGACTTAATCGATATCTATTTATGCCCTTATGTAAATATTTTTTGATCTAATTCAAGCGAAACGCTGGCTTGACGTGACTCTGATTGCGGGCGCGACATAAGCGCGGTCTATGAACCCAAACACCGATGTTGGACTGTGTACTCCTGCTCAAAGACATTGACAGCCTATACGATATGAACCAAAAAAAGTACGCCAACCAACAACTCCTGACGTAACTAGACTACCAAACAGCAAGAAGCATTGGTGGCGAGCTTATTAAACCGAAGCAATCGATTTTGCCGCGGGCAAAAACATCTGCATTGATATGGTAACCATCGGCGAATCGAGTGCGTCTCGAATAGGGCCAGAATTCGGTTGCGTTGAGTCAATTGCTGTCGGCTAATCCGAACCGTGAGACTGCGGTGGCAGTGGCGGCTATAAATCAATTATGTGACGTTTTCACCTGCCCAATCCACTCTAAAGTCAGCTCTTCTAACAACGCTAAAGGCAAACTACCATTGCTCAGTATCTGATCATGAAAATCACGAATATCAAAACCAGCGCCTAGCTCTTTCTCAGCGACGCTGCGTAATTCCCGAATTTTCAATTCACCGATTTTGTAGGCTAAAGCTTGTGCCGGCCAAGTAATATAGCGATCAATTTGGCTAACCACATCAGCCAAGCTCAATGCGGTGTTATCGGCCAAATAGTCTATCGCTTTCTGACGTGACCAACCCTTAGCATGGAGCCCCGTATCTACCACCAATCGACAGGCGCGCCACATCTCATAGGTGAGCCTGCCAAAATCACTGTACGGGTCTTGGTAGAAACCCATCTCTTTGCCTAGTCTTTCGGAATACAAACCCCAACCTTCGCCATAGGCCGAATGGTATAGAGTTTTACGAAATTCTGGCACATCTAGTTCCATCGCGATCGAACCTTGAAAATGATGTCCAGGCTCTGCCTCATGAAACGTAAGCGCTTCGAGGTTATACAAAGGTTGACTAGAAAGATCATTAGTGTCCAAAAAATAGGTACCAGAGGTCGTGCCGCTACCGTCCGAGGCCACATAATAGGCACCACCACCTGGGCTAGACTTAATATCAAAAGTGCTGCGTGGCAAGCGACTGAACCACTTCGGCAGCTGGGCCGCCATTTTACGGCTTATGTAGCTGGCTTTCTCTATCATGTCCCGAGCCTCCGTGGTGTAGAACTGAGCATCAGTACGTAGAAATTCGACGAAAGCTTTGAATTCACCCTCAAAGCCAATCTGCTTAATTAAGGTGTCCATCTCAGCGCGGATGCGGGACACTTCGTTCAAGCCTAGCTGATGAATTTTCTCGGCGCTGTAATCTGTGGTGGTGTGATAACGAATCAGGTATTGGTAGTACTCTTCACCATTTTCTAAGCTAGTTATGCCGACTTCCTTACGGCAATTAGGCATATATTCCTTAGTAAAAAAATCATAGAAACGCTGGTACTGAGGGATTATCGTTTTACTGATTAATTTCGACCCCTTGATTAAGATTCTATCTTGCTCGGTTTTAACAATAGTCGCCGGAAAAGCCAAAAAAGGCGCATAGAAAACACTTTTATCAAGGTTGTCGACGATGTGTTTGGAGATCTTCTTTTCATATCCTTCAAAGCTCTTACAATAATGTACGTGACCCTTGTCAATGGCTTCACGCAGATTGACGAGGTACTGATCTAGGTAGCGCGGGTAGTCAGCCAAACTGATCAAATAATTATCGTAATCAGCTAATGTTAGAAACGACATATTGCCTGGCGCGCCGGCGAAATACGACGAAAAGCTTGAATAATAGTGCAGTGGGTATAAACGATCTAGCTGGGTATAGCTCTCGGCTTCGGTTTCGCGCTCATACTTAAACAGCCTAAGAGTAACTTGCTGTTGTGCGGTAAGTGATTTGCTGCCCAAGGCGTTTGCGCGGTGCAACATGCCTTGATTGAATTCAGCTCGGCGACTGCGGCCTTCGGCTGAGACGTCAGGTAAGCGGCCATCCATACGAAAAGTATCTGGGTCTTTGCGAAAAAAGAGTTGTTCTTGATTGGCTGCCGCCCAGTGATCCTTCAGTACTTTTTCGAGGCTATCATCAGTGTGGGTCTCTGCACTTGTAGTGCTAACCGCAAATAATGCGAATAGCGGGATAAATAGAAATCGAATCATAGGTAGTTTCTCAAAATAGTAATCGATGGCCGTCAACAAACAGAAATAATACGCGCTATGCGGTAACTCTATAATTCGGAGTTACTCGCGGGCGCGATAATTGCTTTCATTGTCAATGCATGTACTGACAAGTTATCAGCTAAGCCTAAGCTATGTAAACATAATTTATGAGGCTGATTTTTTACCAATCAACGACAACCCAATCACACCAAAAACCGGCAACAGTATTGCCAACCAGTTAAGGCCAAAGGCGCCATTGCCGGCAACACCGACACCCGCCATTACCGCGAGGCCAGCACACATGGTAAGCCCAAAAACAATCACCGCAACGCTGGTATTGTGTTTACTGCTACCACCACCCATTTTACGCTCCAACCACATAAACAGCGGCAGTGAGATCATCATTATTGCCAAGTAAGTAACAATCCAAAGTGGTCGATACGCCCACCAAAGCCCACTCCCCGGTTGCACTGACAAAACAATCGGTAATAACAAAAAACAAACATCAATAGTAAGAATCATCACCGTGCTATGCCATAGAAATACTGGCATTATAAAACCGTTGACCAGCACCGTCGCGGTCCAGGCCTTAGCGCCTGATAGCCATCGTCTGGCTGGGCCCTCTAGCGCCAGAAGTAAGCCTATTTGAGTTAATCCAAGCGCTATTAACGGTAATTTAGGTGGCGTTGTATTACTAAAATCAGCACCTGGCACACCAATCAAACTAATCGGGTAAGGGCCAAATTGAGTCAGCAACAGCAGTAAAGTCGCTGACATAATAGCCAAACATAGAGCCGGGCCAACCCCTTTCAGGCGGCCTTGCTGCCAGGCGTACCCTAGTTGATGTACTGCGCCCCAAATAAAGAAGTAGTTAAACCAGCCATACCATTGGTAGTCAGTATTGAAAAAAACAATATCGCCGATCACGGCCAATACAAATGGCAACATGACGCTCAACAAACCTAGTTTGCGCCACAGCGCGCGGGTGACGGGTACGAGCATCACGATAACGAAGTAAATCGCTAAAAACCAAGTCGGTACCAACGCGATTTGTGACCCTACTCGAATCATTTTTTCAGGTAGGCCAAGGTAGTATCCAACGATACCCAACACCGCCCACAGTAGCACTAACGGTATCACGGGGCCTAGTAAGCGACGTAAACGTGACTCAAGCCAAAACGAATATCGCAGCCCTTTCGCTTGCGCACCATCCCACGACACTCCGTTCGAATAGCCTCCAACAAAAAAGAACAACGGCATCACTTGAAACAACCACGTTAACCATTGCGCTGGCGGTTGAATTTGTAATAGATGATCCATACTGGCGATACCACCCATAAACGCAGGGGCCGCAATAATCCAATGGCCTAACACTACAGCGCTTATTGACAAAGCCCTGAGCAGATCGACATAGCGATTACGATCTGCCGGAGTTTGCTCAGCAACCTTGGCGGCCCTAGCCCAGATGCCTAGTTTGGGGCTTGCTGCTGACATAATTTTCTTGTTTGTCTGCATGCTGTCTATTTTCTCTCTAAGTCAGTAAAAATACTTAACTGCCAGTTACGTATTGCCAAAATCATTGTTACCCCATTACGCTCGCTAATCGGTATCTTTCGCTCTTGCTCAGCCAACTCATCAAATAGTGAGTCAATCATTTTTAAACGGTTGCGTAAGTCGGCCTGACCTTTAATGGTTAGTACGCCATTTTTGACTACCCGCAAAGCCCCATCTTGGTCAAATGATGTATCGAAAAAATCAGTCTGAATTGTTGATCTAAAATACGTCTCAATGGGTCCGTTAGGGTGCCACGAAAAATTATTCGCTATCAATCGGCGAACTCGATTGTTAGGCTGCAATTCGATAAGTAACATCTTGTCTAAGCGAGCGAGCAAGGTAATGACTTCGGTATCACCAATATCATAACGTGCAACAATCTCTGCAACCTTCCAATGATTGACTAAGCAATATGCAACGACCAATAGCTTTGGGTCTTCGACTAATGTCTGCTCTTGTTCAAGGCTAATCGAGGTAACTCTGTCTTCGAGTGACTCAGAGACTTCCAGTAAGGCATTTATATCAACGTCGAGTAGTTCGCAAATCGCATCTAAACGATTCAGACTGAAATTACCATTGGCAAACATTTGCTTAACCGTAGACTCCGAAAGAAGCAGCTTTTCAGATAGAGTCCGATAGGTTAACCCTCGATGTTTAAGAGTTACCTTGATCGCATCGATAATTTGCTTTGATCTTGCCACAGGGTCGTTAAATTCTATTCAAGGTTAAAAATAGTGAACCAAAAGTCTATTTCTTATCTACTTTCGAAACTCGGGATGCTGATGCCAATAGTACACGTGACGATGCCCTCAGTTCTAATCAATCGCTTGGCTACAATTATCAGACAACCCTTTACTTGATCAGTGCAGTGCTATTCACCATCTTTTTTTGCATTTATTTTGCCTACGTGTAAACCTTTTGGCTCGCTACCCCGTCTTACTTCTAAACATAAGAGATTTTTGTCTTGATTGAAGAAGAATCGCAACTGGTGCTCCGTAGTCAAAACGGCGATCATATTGCATATGAAAAGTTGTACAAGGCCAATATCGGGAAGGTCTACGCCCTCTGTTTGCGCCTCTGTGGTCAGACAGAGTTAGCCGAAGATCTAGCACAAGAATCCTTTATACGAGCATGGCAAAAATTAGCCAGCTTTCGCGGTGACAGTCAATTTAGCAGTTGGCTGTTTCGCTTAACCAGTAATGTGGTAATAGGCCACTTACGCAAACACAGTAAATGGCAAACAGACAGCTTAGATAAAGAAGGTTCTTATGAGACAAGCGAGTGGCATCAAACACAAAGCCATGACCGGCCCTTCGGCTTACACCAAGAGATTGATAAGGGCTTACGATGCTTGTCTGATACGGCGCGCTTGGTGCTAGTTATGTATGAATACTTAGGCTATCAACACAACGAGATTTCTGATATCACTGGCATGGCGATTGGCACCTCAAAAACTCATTTACACAGAGCACGAAGAGCGTTGAAGGCGCAGGCGGAGCGTGCAGCATGAGCGATAATACTAAATACCTGGACAAGCTGATTTGGGATATCAAGCCCGAACGAGATCTATGGCCCAATGTGCATTCGAATATTCGCTTCGCTGGCAAGCCCGAACTTGCGCTTGAACCTGACGCGGTAGACTTGCCGATAAGCCGCGGCTTGAGGTCGACTCAACGCCGTTGGATGCCTGTGTCGATGGCCGCTTGCATGGTGATGGCCTTTGCCGCGTTCATTATGTCGAGTATGTCTTTCCAACGCGCACAAGACACATATCTATTGCAGGCCAGTTATATCGACTATCAAAAGAGCCAGATCAGTTTAATCGAACAGCAACATAAGCATGTTCGAGCGCAATTTACGGCGCTACTAAACGGCGAGCTCGGCAGCATCAATCCGGCCACTGTCGCCGAAGTTCAGTCAGTATTACTGACTATCGATACGGCATCATTAGAGCTTAAACAAGCAATTTTGGCACAACCAACTAACCCGATTTATGCGTCTATGCTGGCGCGCACATATCAACAAGAGCTAAAGCTTTTGAACAAATTTAAAACAGTAGATGGCGTGTCCATTTAACCAGGCAATATAATGAAAAACCTAATTAATCTAGCGCTATTACCACTGCTACTAACCGTCTCGTTAGCGGCCCATGCCGATAAGATAGACCGTATCATCGACGTAAAAAGCGACGGCCGAGTTGATATCGAAATTATGGACGGCCATGTCGTCATTGAAGGCTGGGACAAATCTCAAGTTCGGATAGTCGGCGAAGTGCCTATCAATGGTCATAATTTTAGCTTCGAAACTAACGGCTCTGATACTAAAATTGAACATACCGGCGAACATGGTTTCTGGAATAAGCGCCACGGCGGCGGCAGTTATGCCGACTTAACCATCTACGCTCCTCGCAATAGTAGCTTCAGAGTCGACAGCACATCTGCCGAGTACAGCGTGAAAAATATCCAAGGACAGGTTCGCGCCAATACCATGAGCGGCGACATCTCTCTAGACGGCGGTATTGGCAATGTCGACTTAGCATCGGTAAGCGGCAATGTCACTGTTACCGGCTCTTATGGTCGACTTAACTTGTCTTCGGTCAGCGGTAATATTAGAGCGGATGGTGATGCTAAACAATTTGAAGCACAGACTGTTTCGGGCGATATACGCGCGCGCATTGGGCCCTCGAATCGAATTAATTTGGAGTCAGTCTCTGGCGACATTGACCTTAGGGTTAAGCTTGGCAAAAGAGCGCGCTTGGATGCTAATACCGTGAGTGGCGATATAGAGGTTGAATTCGACTCACAGCCGATTAACGCCTCGTTTGAAATTGAAACAGGCCCTGGAGGCGAGGTAAGCAACTTACTGTCTAACCATAAAGCCAACAAGAGCTTCTCTTTTTCAGGCTCGATGAGTTTCACTATTGGTAATGGCAACAGCACGGTAAACCTTGAGACCATGAGCGGAACGGTCGAAATCGACCAATCGCATTAACTAGCTCTAAACTCTACGTCGGCGGGCCAAGGTTTGTGCCCGCACTGGTCACAAACGATGTCGATAACCAGCGGCTTGCCGCAGTTTGAATGATTTAAGGGGCTAGAGTCATTTTCGCCGCCCAAATTAGCCGCTACCCATTGCCTCAAAGTCATCACAAACGGAAACAACGCAGTGCCTTTTTTGGTTAAAATATAATTGTGCCGTGGCGGCTTTTTCTGATACTCAACTTTGTCAAAAATATGATTACTCACCAACTGCTTCAAGCGCTCAGACAATACACTTGGTGGTGTACTTAAACGAGTTAAGAAAGTGTCGTACCGTTGCACTCCAAAAAACGCAGCAATCAGCACCAACAATGTCCACCGGTCACCGATCAACGAAGCCAAGTTTGAATTACCAAGGTCCACTTCGGCGACGCCAGCAACCCGCTTTCGGTGCTGTGTATTATAAGTACGGATTTGTTCCAATTGTGGTTCTAATTGCTTACCAACCTCGGGCCAGCGTACCTCTTCGAAGAGTAGGTCTTGCTTGCACGCTCGGCAAACAACCTTAGGTTTCATGTAAGCGCTGCAATGGTGGTGGAAGAGGCGATTAGATATGTCGACATAATCAGCCGTTCGCCAATCAGATTCCCACCTTGCTGCCAGCAACGACGGCCCGAGAAGCCCCAAACCCTTTTCAGTAAACTTGTATTCGAAACGATTAGCGGCGCTACTATATGGATGTTTGTAGAAAATCTGATGCTCAATCAAGGCATTCAATCGTCTCGTCAAGGTCGAGCGGCTAGCACCCGTAGCGGCTTGAAAAGCATCAAAGCGATTCACACCATAAAACGCCGAGCGCAGCAACAGAAGTGTCCAGCGATCACCAATAACGTCAAGGCCATCGGCAATAGCTTGATTAAGAATAAGTTGTTCAGGCATATGCAGATCTTAACAAAAGCCCGTACAAAAGTCGCATCGCGCCATTGCTAGCCAAACAATTCAGTACACGCTGGCATCCCACAAATACCGTAACTGAACTGAAAATAATTCAGTACCCATATTTCTGGCCTTGACCTGTCATACAATTAGCGATTTAATCTACATTAAGTTTCATAGCAGTAGTTACTAATTGGGCGAGATAAAGATTTATTATGACGGTTACTTGGAAAAATACAGTAAAGCACACCATCAAACGTGGCATTCATCCTTACCTAAATGGCGCCTGGGCACCCATGTTTGATGAGGTAAACGCCACTGACATGGAGGTAATCGGCGAGATCCCTAAAGATATTGATGGCGTCTATATACGCAACACCGAGAACCCAGTTCACAAGCCTATTGGTCACTATCACCCCTTTGATGGTGACGGTATGCTGCATTCCATTTCGTTTAGAGATGGTAAAGCTGAGTATAGAAATAGATTCATTCGCACCGAAGGCTTTGATGCCGAGCAAAAGGCCGGCAAGGCTCTGTGGACTGGATTTGTTAACGATGAAAAATTATCAACAAGGCCTGGTTGGGGAGCACAGGAATATATTAAGGACTCAAGTTCTACAGACGTAGTCGTTCACGCGGGTCAAGTGCTGTCGACATTTTGGCAGTGCGGTGAGGGCTATCGCCTTGACCCTTACACTCTCGAGCAACATGGGGCTGAATCGTGGGTACCAGAAGAAGGTATCTCTGCACACCCGAAAGTTGATGAGAGTACGGGTGAAATGCTATTTTTCAATTACTCTAAAAATCCACCGTATCAACATTACGGAGTCGTCAATAAAGACAATAAGCTGGTTCATTACACTCCGGTACCACTGCCTGGTCCCCGCTTGCCACACGATATGGCATTCACCGAAAACTATTCTATCCTTGTTGATTTGCCATTTTTTTGGGACCCTGAGAAGTTAGCTCGTGGCAAACACGTACCCACCTATTACCCGGATATGCCAACCCGTTTCGCGATTCTTCCCCGCTTTGGCAATCAAGATGACGTGCAGTGGTTTGAGGCCGCACCAACCTATGTTTTACATTGGATGAACGCCTACGAAGAAGGCGATGAAATCGTACTAGATGGCTATTTCCAAGATAAGCCTGACCCTGCGCCAATGCCGAGAATGCCAAAGAATGCAGGTAAATTGATGGCCGGATTAGACCAACAATCATTTCAGTCTAAACTACATAGATGGCGCTTCAATCTTAAGACAGGTGAAACTAAAGAAGAACGTTTAAGCCAGCAAGTATTAGAGTTCGGGACATTTAACCAAACCTATGCCGGTAAGAAAGCACGTTACCTATACTCCACTTACAGTAAGCCGGGATGGTTTTTGTTTGCCGGTATTGTCAAACACGATTTAGAAACAGGTGACACTAAAGAGTTGTACTTTGGCAGCAAACGTTACGGTAGCGAAGCGCCGTTTGTGCCGCGCATAGATGCACAAAGCGAAGACGATGGCTATCTGGTCAGTTTTATAACCGATACCAAACAAAACCGCTCTGAATGCGTTTTAATCGATGCTCAAGATATTGAGGCAGGCCCGGTCTGCACTATTGTTCTGCCGCATCGAATTGCCAGTGGCACACACGCTACTTGGGCCGATGGGCCTACTATCCGTGACGCTCAGAAACGCGACATCGCCTAGCTGACTGTCAGTCATATTACGGCACAATCTTCGGCTAACAAGTCAAACAGCAAAGCCACGTGCTTGGCTGTTAGCGCTATAGTTAACGACGGCTAGCATTAACAAGATTCATCGAAAAGGTTATACGACATGAGCAAACCTCGAATTTACATCCTCGGTGGCCACCAAAGTGACTTCGCACGAAACTGGGGCCGAGAGACAAAGTCAATTTTTGACCTGTTTAGCGATTCAGTCAAAGGCGCCTTAGACGCCAGCAAACTCGACCCTGCTGATATTCAAGTCGGTCACGTTGGTAACTTTGCCTCAGCGTCCTACACTGGTCAAGCCCATTTAGGAGGCTTCTTTGGCCACGTAGATCCTGCGCTTGCCTATCTACCAGCATCGAGTCACGAGGCCGCTTGCGCCTCAGGCTCAATGGCAGTACTAGCGGCAATGGCAGACTTAGAGTCTGGTCGTTATGACCTCGCCTGTGTAGTTGGTATTGAGATGATGAAGGTAAAAGAACCCAAAATTAAAGGCGATCCCCTCGCTGGAGCCGCTTGGATTGGTAAAGAATGGATCAACTCTAAAACTGTTTGGCCGTGCGCGTTTAGTGACTTAATCGATGAATACACCGGCACCTTTGGAGTCTCTAAAGCTCACCTTGAAGCTATTTCGGCTAAAAATTACGCCAACGCCAAGCATAATCCCAACGCCCAGTCTCGCCATTGGGACATTAGCTTAGACGCCTTTAGCAACAACGATGAACTAAACCCAGTTATTGCCGGCAATATTCGACGACTTGACTGCGGCCAAATCACCGACGGCGCAACAACTGTATTATTAGCCACCGCTGAGCGCGCGCAAGACTATGCCAACCAACACGGCATCAGCATAGACCGCATTCCCTTTATAAAAGGCTGGGGACATATCAACGCACCGATGCAGTTTAGTGAGAAGCGTAGATTAGCCGCGGGCGGGTCGACACTATTACCGCATATAAAAGTGCTGTTCCAACAAACATTTAAGCGGGCAGGCCTGAGCAGCATCGAGCAAATCAGCGGCATGGAGGTTCACGACTGCTTCAATATTACCGAGTACATGATTGTCGATCATTCGGGGCTATACGCACCCGGCGATGCTTGGAAAGCAATAGAAAATGGCGATACTCAAATCGGCGGCAAGCTGCCAATCAATGCCAGCGGCGGCTTAATTGGCCAAGGCCACCCAGTGGGAGCAACGGGTGTGCGCATGTTATTAGACTGCGCCAAACAAACCACACATGCCTATGAAGGGCAACAAATAGCTAACGCTAGCGACATGATGACCTTTAACCTAGGTGGCAGCACCACAACCTGTGCCAGCTTTATAGTTGGCACCGCTTAAAGTACGCAGTAGCAAACTCAGGCTTAGCTATGTTGTGAGCATAACTCTCGGTCAGCCTTGGGCGTCTATTTTTTTGACGCCTCTGTTTATCATTATTGAACGATTACCATATCCTCTACGATCATAAGTTTGATAGCGCTTAGCCTCATTTTTGATTACCTTAGAATGTAAGCTAAGTGATTACTCTTTCTGATTTCATCGGTATTTTTCAATCAAATATAGGTGTTCAAAATAAACTTACTAGTGCGATTTTGGTGAAGCAACGTTTAGCGTTTTTCGAGTTTTATATGCACTGCTTGTAGCTCTGCTTGCCCAATGATTCGAGCACGATGACCATGACGATAATCGAATAACATGCCGTCAATCAAATAGTCTTCGGCAACAAACAGATCACCAGCTGAAAATTCTCGAGCAGTACCATCACGAAGCTCGATCTCAATGACACCATTTAGAATAATCAGCAGCGTGGGGTCGCCAGCCACATGCCAATCTGACTGATAAGGCGCTAGGCTCGAGCGTAGCCTGAAATTTAGCGCCGCCTGCTGTGCCGATAAAGACCAATTAGACGAGCCTTCTAACTCGATACTACGCACAGAAAACGCTGATTCACCACGACCATTACTCGTAACGCTGACTATCTTTTTATTTATGCTTTGCATCTTTCTAGACATGACTCGCTTACGGTTTCAGAGAGACTACTTTTTCACTTTTAAGGAAGTGTGGCAAGGATTGTTTTATTTTTGAGGTCTTGATTTGCTTGAGACCCTTCGGCTGCGTCCAGCATAACGGCTTTGCTCCTCGTCATTCTGGTAATGTTGTTATGAACCAGACGAAGAATCTCTACTCTATTACATATACCAGCGCCCACGGCCCAAGGGCGCTAGGCGCCCGCCGACATAGGACAGCGCCCAATAAAAAACCCCGACCAGTTTCCTGATCGGGGTTTTTATTAAAGCTCGGAAGCCAATATAGACGAAGTCTACATCATGCCGCCCATACCACCCATACCGCCCATATCAGGCATGCCGCCACCGGCGCCGCCTTCAACAGGAGCATCAGTGATCATCGCTTCAGTCGTGATGATCATGCTGGCAATTGATGCGGCGTGTTGCAATGCAGTACGCGTTACCAATGTTGGGTCTAAAATACCCATCTCGATCATGTCTCCGTACTCACCAGTACCAGCGTTGTAGCCAAAAGTACCTTTGTTGTTACGCACTTCGTTAAGCACTACAGAAGCATCGTCGCCACCGTTGGCTACGATTTGACGTAGAGGTGATTCCAGTGCTTTCAATATAGCTTTAACACCAGCGTCTTGATCAGCGTTGTCGCCTTTTACTTTAGCTACTGCGTCTAGAGTACGAACCAAAGCAACTCCGCCGCCAGGTACTACGCCTTCTTCAACCGCTGCGCGAGTTGCATGCAACGCGTCTTCAACACGTGCTTTCTTCTCTTTCATTTCAACTTCAGTCGCCGCACCAACTTTGATCAGTGCAACGCCGCCAGCTAATTTAGCTACGCGTTCTTGCATTTTCTCACGGTCGTAATCAGAAGAAGATTCTTCTATTTGTGCACGAATTTGATTAACACGATCAGAGATTTGAGTTGCGTCGCCCATGCCATCAATGATGGTGCTGTTCTCTTTAGTAATTTGAATGCGCTTAGCAGAACCGAGGTCGTCTAGAGTAATGCTTTCAAGGCTCATGCCGATCTCTTCAGATACAACTTTACCACCCGTCAACACCGCAAGGTCTTCTAACATCGCTTTACGACGATCGCCAAAGCCCGGTGCTTTAACGGCACATACTTTTACGATACCGCGAATGTTGTTAACAACCAGCGTTGCAAGAGCTTCGCCTTCAACGTCTTCAGCAACAATTAGAAGTGGACGGCCAGCTTTTGCTACCGCTTCTAGAGTTGGTAGTAAATCACGGATGTTTGAGATTTTCTTGTCATGCAACAACACTAATGGGCTTTCAAGATCAGCTGTCATTGTGTCTTGCTTGTTCGCGAAGTAAGGCGACAAGTAACCACGATCAAATTGCATACCTTCTACAACTTCAAGTTCGTTTTCAAGAGACTGACCTTCTTCAACTGTGATCACGCCTTCTTTGCCAACTTTATCCATTGCTTCAGCAATGATGTTACCAACAGACTCATCAGAGTTAGCCGATACAGTACCTACTTGAGCGATTTCTTTAGCGTCTTCACAAGGCTTAGAAAGCTTTTTCAGTTCGGCAACCGCCGCGATTACGGCTTTGTCTATACCGCGCTTAAGGTCCATTGGGTTCATGCCAGCGGCAACCGCTTTCAAACCTTCTTTAACCATAGCTTGCGCTAAAACGGTCGCTGTAGTTGTTCCGTCACCGGCTACATCGTTAGTTTTCGAAGCGACTTCTTTCACAAGCTGAGCGCCCATGTTTTCAAATTTGTCTTCTAGCTCAATTTCTTTAGCAACAGATACACCATCTTTAGTAACCGTTGGAGCGCCAAAGGCTTTGTCTAAAACTACGTTACGACCTTTAGGGCCAAGTGTAATTTTAACAGCATCTGCTAGTACATTAACGCCGGCTAAAATTTTTGCGCGCGCGTCATCACCGAATTTTACGTCTTTTGCTGACATGATAAATTCCTATATTGTTTTATTAATTCTTAATTTGATAAGTCGATATGTAAGGCTTCTGATTTTGTTTTCAATCAGGCGAGTAAAAGCTCAGGGAAGTCGTGTGCTGATTGCACCTAACCGACTGGGCATTTCACTCAACCAAGAGTGAGAGCAAAAGCTTAGGCTGATTTACTCAACAACGCCTACGATGTCGTCTTCTCTCATCACCAACAAGTCTTCGCCGTCGACCTTAACTTCTGTTCCAGCGTATTTGCCGAAAAGAACTTTGTCGCCAACTTTAACGTCTAAGGTGCGAACCTCACCGTTTTCTAAAATTTTTCCGTTACCTGCAGCGATGATCTCGCCTTCAGATGGTTTTTCCTTTGCTGATTCCGTAAGGATGATGCCGCCTGCAGAAGTTGCTTCTTCTTCGTTACGACGAACGAGAACGCGGTCATGAAGTGGTCGAATAGCCATTTTTTTGTGCCTCTAAAAAATTGGTTGGTTAATAAAAATAAGGTCTAGGAGGAATGCTATTAGCACTCTACCGTAGAGAGTGCTAATAATATGGACGACGCGAGTAAAGTCAATACGTAGACTGGGATTTATTTTCTGTCTACTGGATCAGAGCTGCTGTACTCGCCTTCAATTACATCCGCTTGCTCAACATACGGGTTTACCGTTGATGTCGAGCCGCTGTAAGCGGCGCTAACATGGCCTTTGATTAGATTTTTAGCAGCCCACGCAATTAGCGCTTGCCGAATCGGCGGGATAAGTATGGCAAAACCAATAGCATCGGTAATAAACCCGGGAGTCATTAATACCGCGCCAGCAAATAACAGCGCAACACCCTCAGCTATTTGTAGCGCAGGAACGCGGCCAGCATTGGTTTCTTGTTGCAGTTTGGTGAGTGTGGCGAAGCCTTGCTGTCGCACCAAATAGGCGCCGAGTACGGCGGTAAGGATAACGAACACAATAGTATTGAACGGGCCTATGGCGCTACCAACGCGCATTAATACACCGATCTCTGCGACGGGTACCGCGATAAATAAAAAAACAAGAATAACAAATGGCATAAATAACTGATAAGGTCTTTTTTGTACTTTTCAAGACGCTTTTTTATAAATCCTTGGAACGCCACCATCATTCTAGACGCTAATTGCTAACACCGTTGCAGACTAACGGTGACCGCCGCATTGCCAACACAGCTCGAAATTTGCTGGGCTTAACTGATTGCAGCTATTGCAACTCCAATCCGGCCCCTCAGCACCTTGCATTTTGAGCTCAGAAATTAGTTTTTTCGCTTGCTCAACATGTGCCTGATCAACCCAGAGCTCAGGCCATATACTAGTATACGGCACCTCGCCCATTAAACTTGAGGTGTGATGATTACGCAGCTCAGCTAGAATACTATGTTGCTCCAACAAGCTGCGCATCAACCCTACTTCGACAATGTTATCAGCCGTGAAGACCTTAATCAAAATACGTGACTGATCAATATCACTATCGGCCAACACTCAGTCTTATCGACTTACGGTACCAGTTATTACGTAATTGATCTTCTTTCTCACCGGCCGCAAAGGTATAGCGATTGCCATTGATTTCAACAATGACAGTGGTACCAGGCTCGGTTTTACCGATTTCCATAGTTAAACTGCCTTTATGACAAATTTTCGCCGCACTGCCTCTGTTGCTGAATCGGTATAAGCCTTTTTTACCGAGGAAACGCAGACTGGCATTACCGCCTTTGGTGTAAGCCTTAAAGTTAAAACAATCAGCATTTATTCTTCGATTATCTGAACTGGCGGACACCGGGACAAGAGAGGTTTGACGCGCATCATTAGCTAACGAGCCTATGCCCGCATTTTTACGATCGATTCCATAACGTTGCTGACGGCCATCACGGTCAACCACGGTTACATCGTTGGCAAACAAATCGATACGTACACGCTCAGTGGTATATTTATTCTCTAGGTAAACCGAGTCTCGGTCTCGACGAGTTTCGTCAAATTGCGTTGATGCCCCTCGATTGCGGTCCATACTCCACTGCTTAGCCGCTACTTGTTGCAACGAAACACCGTCGAACACCACTTGTGAGACGTTTTCCGCGGTTACGTTAGCATCATATTGATTGCGATCGTTACCTCGCTGGCTATAGCCAGAGTCAGTAATACTCAGTGAACTAACACTGTTGTTCCACTGCCGATCAAAACATCGAATATCTTGGTCAACATGGGCAAATGAACCCCGATAGTCATCATTTTCATACAGAGTAACTTGGCTACCCTGTGGTACGCGAATTGACGACACACTGTCATTACCAAACCCGGCATCGCGCATTTTACGGTATTCGCCAGGCCTTATTGTTTGGCTTTTGCCGCCAAAGTCACAATGCTCATAAACGGTAACATCACCAGAATGACCGTTTGAAGCGCGATAATTACTTTGTGCGGTAACCGTGCCCGAGAGCATAATAGCTGACACGAAAATCCCAAGGATTGTTTTTATTTTGAATTTCATACTGGCCCCCAGATGGACGTTTTTAGATTTGTGTTAACTTCTAAGCTAATGATATCAGCGACTTAGCTAATATCGAGTGGATCAATCTTCATAACAAATGTACAGTCACTGCATTAGTTTCGCTTTCAAATATAGCAATGTTATTATTAATGCTAGCTGAACCTAGGTTCATCTACCCATGAAACCGATGTAATATCATACTTCATTCCCTTAAATTAAAAACCATCAGAGCCATCATGAGTCGTTTTTGGTCACATATCGTTAGTCAACTAACGCCCTACACTCCCGGTGAGCAACCGCAAATCAGCAATCTGATTAAGCTCAATACCAACGAGAACCCTTACGGACCATCCGCTAAGGTCACCGCCGCTATTGCGAATGCGAATAACCACGACTTACGTAAGTATCCAGACCCAAATGCCAACACTTTAAAGGCCGCTATCGCTTCACACTTTAAACTCGAGAGCAGCATGGTGTTTGTCGGCAATAGCTCTGATGAAGTGTTAGCACATGTGTTTCGCGGGTTATTAAAGCAAGTAAAGCCGTTGTTGTTCCCCGATATTACCTACAGCTTTTACCCAGTGTACTGCAAACTGTTCGAGATTGAGTACGCTCAAGTTCCTCTGGACAACGAGTTCAGCATTTGCATTGACGACTATCAGCTCGAAAATGGCGGTATTATTTTCGCTAACCCCAACGCGCCGACCGGCATTGCATTATCGATCGACCAAGTCGAGACACTGCTGCAACGCAACCCTGATTCAGTCGTGGTAGTAGACGAAGCCTATGTCGATTTTTCTAATGACAGTGCAGTGAGGCTAATCGAACAGTATGACAATCTTCTCGTTACTCAAACCTTATCTAAATCACGATCTCTGGCCGGTCTACGTGTTGGTATCGCGCTAGGCCAAGCTGAATTAATTAATGGTTTAGAGCGGATTAAAAATAGCTTTCACCCCTACACGTTAGACAGCTTGGCCATCGCTGGGGCAACTGCCGCTATTGAAGACCATGCTTACTTAGAACAGACCTGCGCCAAAATTGGGGCTACTCGAGAACGAATCACCGCCGAGCTTAGCTTGTTAGGCTTTAACGTTTTGCCTTCCAGCGCTAACTTTATCTTTGCTCGTCATTCAACACACAACGCTGAGAAGCTTTTTATTGCACTTCGCCAACACAACATTATTGTCCGTCACTTTGACAAACCTAGAATTAAAAACTTCTTACGAATCAGCATTGGCACCGACCATGAAATGAATTCATTGCTGTCGGCATTAAAAGAGATAATGGCCCACTAGGGCTTTTCAGCCCTAATGGGCCAAAGCCTTAGCTAAACACCATCTCCTCATCATCAATCGAAGTAAAACGCAGCGCTAGGTTGTCGAGAATAAAGTTCTGATTCAAGTGCCAAGGCTTTTCGGATGACTGCTTAGGTAGGATATCCAACGAACGTTGGATATAACCCGAACTAAGGTCCATCAATGGCATGTCCTGCATGCCCTCGCTAGTGGTTGCTCGCGCTTGGCTGTGGTTGTTTTTATCCATATGGTTAATAAGGCGACTGGCATAACGATGCGTTAAATCAACCTTCAGAGTCCATGATGCATTTGTGTAACCTACGGCAAGAAATGTATTTGGCACTCCGCTAAGCATCATACCTTTGTATACATAGCTCTGGTTAGCGACAAATGGCTTACCATCGATCACGAAATCAATCCCACCACAAAACTGCATTTTCAAGCCAGTCGCGGTGACAATCACATCGGCATCCAAAGTCTTGCCCGACTGCAGGGCAATCCCGTTCTCATTAAAGCCAGCAATATGATCGGTTTCAATACTCACCTTATCGGCTTTCATGGCCTTAAAAAAGTCAGCATCAGGGCATAAACAAACACGTTGGTCCCAAGGGTTATAGTTTGGAGTGAAATGTTTGGCATCGAACTTATCTCCAAGCTCGGCCTTTACTCCGGAAATGATTTTAGCTTTGGCGCGTGTTGGAAACGTTTTGCAGAACCAGTAAATAAACATGGAGGTCAAGATGAACCACCATCTGGCGGCCCATCGACCTAGCCATTTACCCAAGCCATTGGCAATCAGGTCAACCGAGGGCTTGGCTCCCATGTAAGTAGGTGAGCGCTGCAACATGGTGACATGTTTTGCTGTTTCAGCCATGTTTGGCACCAGCGTAACCGCGGTTGCGCCACTGCCGATGATGACCACATTTTTATCCGCGTAGTCAGCGTCTTTCGGCCAGAACTGAGGGTGAATAACCTCACCTTTGAACTTTTCAATTCCCTCAAACTGAGGCGTATGACCCTCATCATAGTTGTAGTAACCGGAGCATATAAAAATATAGCGACAGGTGAAAACTTCCCCATCACCGGCTTCGAGCGTCCAAACCGATTGCTCAGAAGACCAATTGGCCTTAACGATGTGAACGCCGTATTGAATATGCTTATCTATTCCATATTCTTGGGCTGTATCATCGAGGTAACTAAGTATCTTGTCTTTTGGGGCAATCGCCGACTTGTCGCGCCATGGGCGGAACGAAAAACCGAAAGTGTACATGTCTGAGTCAGATCGAATTCCTGGGTAATTGAATAAATCCCAAGTGCCTCCCAGAGCTTGACGACGCTCTAAAATTTTATAGCTTTTACCTTTGTTGTAAGTTTGTAAGTGATAGGCCGCACTGATGCCCGAGATGCCAGCACCAATAATGATGGCGTCGTGATGTGATATTGTCATTTTTTTCTTCTAATGATCAGTAAAATGTGGGGCTAAGGTTTTCTTCCATTGCTCAACTAAGGCTGAGTCATCATGGTCCCAAGGGTGAAAGCCAGGTTGCAAAAACTGCTTATACAAACCTCGCATATCACTGATTAAGCCACCGTCGCCATAGAGGCTAGTCCAAAGCCCTTTTCGTTCTTTCCAAGTAACTTTTTGGCCCAGCTGTTTAAGTAAAAATCGGCTCGACATCCAAATGTTGAACGGAAATTCGAAACGAGTGAAAATCTTGTACTGCTGACGAAGTAATTTAGGGTCCCCAACGCACTGTTGATACACGTCAAAGGCTACCGACTTATGCTCTATCTCTTCGATAGCATGCCACAAAAATAAGTTTCGAAATGATTCTGGGAAATGAGACATATGCTCAGGATGGGTTAAAGCATGATGAGCCATGACGGCCGTCACGTGTTCAGCACACACAGTCCTAGCAAGGCGTTTTTCAGGCGACCATTTTTTCTCGCGCTTCTTTAGCTCAATTTTAAAAAAATCATTCAGCTTGCCAGTTTCATAGCCCAGCTTATCAAACATTTTATTGACGTGACGGTGTTGCAAAGAATGATGCGCTTCTTGATGTGCGAAATTACGCACTTCGGCTTTCAGTTTTGGATCGGTAATTTGGTCTTCGAACAGCATTACCGACTTTATAAATTCAGCCTCTCCGGCTGGAAAGCTAGCTGACATCGCCACCCACATAGCACTAATACAGCTGTTGCCATTGTAATAAACAGGCCCATCGAAATCACTGAACTCAAACTTTACTCGGCGCGGAACAATCTCGAGTTTTGAACGCGACGCAGACGCAGCGAGACTATTACTTGGGCTGAACGAATCATCCGATGTTGGATTACCTAGGGGCATTTACTAAACCTGGTTGCAGTAAAACTAGAAAAATTTATGTTGTTGTTTACAACTCTGTAAACTAGACTCGGTACTTTAGAATCAATTGATAAGTCTGTCAACACAGACCGCACTAAGTAATGCTTTTGATGGCTGTACTAGCAAAGCTTATTAATAGCCTTAATTTATACTCAGGCATCTAATCACGTTTTTAAGAGCACCAACAACAAAGCAATGGCACGCAAAACTCATAATTCTCCTGAACAAGCACAAAAAGCGATTCTAGATGCCGCTGAAGAATTGATGGTGGATGTTGGCCCTGCCGGTTTACGAATTAGCGCGGTTGCCAAAAAAGCGGGTATGGCACACCCGAATATTATTCATCATTTTGGCTCTCGTGATGGCCTAATCAACGCTTTGGCTGAGCGCGTAGGCGAACGCGCCACAAACCGAATAAGCGATGCGATAAAGGTAGCCACCAATGCCGCGCCGGAAGATCGAGTAAGCGCCATGACCCATGTGTTAGACACTGCTTATCCAGGCGACGAAGGCCGTGCTGCGGTTTGGTTACATTTGAGTGGCGCCGAGAGCTCGCTTAAATCTAATATGGAGCGAATAGTAGAGCTGTCGCATAGCTTGCGCCAGTCTGTTGATGTCGATGCTAATCTCGACAATACCCATCGCTTGGTAATGTTGGTTACGCTGGCATTAGTCGGCGAAGTCGTTTCAGGGCAAGGCGTTAAAGGCGCGCTAGGCTTTGGCAATGACGAAAAAAGTCGAGCGTATTTTAGACGCTGGCTATCCGAAATCCTATTAACCCTATCAGACGAACAACTTAATACTAGTCTGAGTGATCCCGAATAATGACACTATGAAAAATTTGAATAACGCCGTCGCAGTGATAACCGGAGCCGGTAGCGGCATAGGTAGACATCTCAGCCTTAAACTTGCCGATGCCGGTGCATCAGTGGCAATTTCGGATATCAACATCGAAGGCCTTAAAGAGACCGAGAGCCTACTTCAAAGCAAAGGCGTGAAAGTTGTCGCGCGGCAACTTGATGTATCAAACAGAGATGCCGTGTTCGAATACGCATTACAAACCGAAGCTGACTTCGGCAAGGTAAATTTGGTGATCAATAATGCTGGAGTTTTACTCTCGTCAGGCACCTTCAGGGACACTAGCATCGATGATTTTGAATGGCTAATGAGCATTAATTTCTCCGGCGTGCTCTACGGCACTAAGGCATTTCTACCTATCTTGGATAAAGCCGAATGGGGCCATATCGTCAACATATCAAGCCTTTTTGGCCTGATCGGCGTACAAGAACAGTCATCTTATAATGCCAGTAAATTTGCGGTGCGCGGCATGACTGAATCACTGAGACAAGAACTAGATGAGCAGCAAAGCAGCGTTAGCTGTACCTCGGTTCACCCTGGCGGCATCAAAACATCAATTGCTAGCAATGCTCGGGTAACTATCGAACTCGACGAGAACATGCGCAAACTCAAAGATAATTTTGAGGCTATGGCAATCACTACGCCCGGCTCAGCGGCAGAACAAATTATCAATGCGGTACACAAAAACAAACGTCGCCTAGTCATCGGCATGGACGCCAAGTTTCTTGACTTGGTTCAACGATTGTTCCCAAATCATTACCAAAAATGTTTCAATTGGATCGTCAACCGAGAACTTGCGAAGCAAAGCTAACTAACGCCATTAAAGTAATTCGCTACCAAGCTTACTAGCCGCAAGACGCCACGGCATCGTGCTTACGCCGATACCACCAGCGCCGGCTTTAAGCGCTGGCGGCAGACCGTGTGCGCTATACCGCTATTCATTTGCACCAAACTATCAAAGCCTCGGTGACTCGCACAACGACGACTCCGGCCATAAGCATCCAGTGATACTTCGGTCAAGTTTGGTGACATCGGCGGCCAATTAGTTTCTCCATAATCAAGGTGGTCAAACGCACCCAGCGAATCAAATCATCAGCATCGGCTAATAATCACTCAATCTTGTGTACCGCCCAACGGCAAAGTGGTGCCGCGTTTACCCAGTACGATATCCGGCACAACATTCGCTTGGTGCCATTGGGGAGGGTCTAACCGCATTACTTGGGAGCCAAACTCAGCCTGCGGGGGCAACTGAGTATGTAAGATCCAGCAAACGAAGGCGGTTTAACAGTAGCTTGCGACTTGCTTGCGCTTGACGAATATGCAGCTTGGTCCAGCCGTCGGCCGTTCGCTAGTCGCCGGCTATCGGCTAAAAAGACTGCGCAAGTGAGAGACAAGCGTTTGATCAACTTCAACTTTTGGCAGTCTTAAAAATAAACCGGTATCGCGAACTAACTCAGATAAATCTCAGTCAACCGCACCGAATGCCGACGATGACATAACGCTATCACTCTAAGAGTAGCCTGGCCGATTACCCGCTTTCCATTTGATATTACAGCCGATGCTTGGAACTTGTATTTCGCTTACCGCACGGCCGTCGATCACGGCATTGATCGCGGCCGATAACTCACCACCACTAACGGCTTGAGAACTTCCTGGCCTGCTAGCATCCATTTGGCCTCGATACTTAAGTTTATGATCGGCGTCGTAAACAAAGAAATCAGGCGTGCATGCCGCTGTAAATGCTTTTGCCACAGCTTGGCTTTGGTCGTAAAGATAAGGGAAATTGAATCGATGCTGAGCGGCAAAAGCGGCCATTTCATTTGGCCCGTCTTGTGGGTAATGGTCAACGTCGTTTGAGCTTATCGCGACTACCGCGAAACCGTGATCAACCGCGGTGTTAGCAATCACGGTCATTCGCTCAATAATATGAGTAACGTAGGGGCAATGGTTGCAGATAAACATCACCAGCAAAGGTTTAGTCACTAAGTCCAACAAGCTGACGTTGCTTGCGCTCAACCTTGTATCAGGCAAACAAAATTCTGGCGCAACAGTTCCCAAAAGTTGCATCGTAGAATGTACTGCAGCCATTGTTTTTCCTTTCTCAGTCTTTGTTAGACATTAATTTTTGGGTAATTTTTTCAGCATTTTCACGACTCAGATTGCGCATTTCCATACCTTTCAAATAACGGCTTTCGCTTTCAGTTAAAACCGCCATAGGCCAATCAAGCAGCTCATGCAAATTGGATATCATTCGCAAACTCATGCCCCATAGAATTTGCTCTTTAGTTTGATCTATCATCACCGCAGGCATACTTAAGGCTGGGTCTTTTGGGTGCTTGTAATCAAACGCATTAGTCCGGTCATCTAGCCAGCTAATTGGCAACCAAACCATATCAGCCACTTCATAATTGGCCTTTAACGCAAGCTCTCGTTGCGGCTTAAAAACAAAGCAAGCGACGTGCACGCTAAAGACGTCATTCACCTTTAATCCGCAAAGATCATCAAGCTGGCCAATGAAATCTTCAGGCAGTAATTCAGCGCCAACTTCTTCGAACGCTTCACGCACAGCGGCCGCCTTAGCGTGATCATCATCGACTTCTATTTTACCCCCGGGAAACGACATCTGCCCTGACCATGGGTCATTCACATGCTTGGCTCTTTGCATCATGAGCAGTTCAGTACCATGCTCACCATCACGCAAAATAATCGCTACGGCCGCTTTTATAATACTTACCACTGGGCGTACTTGCGGCTGATAGGTACGAATACGCTGAATTTCTGAGGCGCCAATTAACATAAGGCCATCTTTTCATAGTGTGTCATTAATTCAATTATGCCCGAAGGTACTGAAGTGTTCTAGAATATAGGCTTAGCAACTGAAGATTATTTTTCCATGAGCATATTAACAGAGTCTGTCGCCACCGCGGTTAGCAGCATTCACAAGCAATTCGCCAATTCTATCGACTGCGCTATTATCCTCGGCAGCGGCCTATCGGAACTATCGCTAGATGGGTTTGAAACAGTCGCACGTATCGACTACACCGACATCGATGGCTTGCCGATAGCAACCGCGCCTAGCCATAAAGGCGAAATCAGTATTGTCAGCAACGGCACTGTAACCATTGCTCTTTGCGCCGGTAGGCACCACCTCTACGAGGGCTATAGTGCACAAGAGGTAACCACATTGGTCTACACGCTAGCTCAACTGGGTGCCAACGAGCTTATTATAACCAATGCAGCTGGTGCGTTGAACCCTGATTTCCGGCCAGGCGATGTGATGATCATCGAAGACCATATTAATTTTACCGGCCACAACCCCATACGTGGGCAAGACAATAGTTTCGGCGGGATGTTCGCAGACATGTCCAAAGCCTATAATCCCAAACGAGTAATACAAGCCGCCGCCGCCGCAAAAAAGCATCAAGTAAACGTTCATACAGGTGTTTATATCGGAGTTCTCGGGCCGTCACTAGAAACCTCAGCCGAGCGACGCATGATGCGAAGCTTCGGCGCCGACGCCGTCGGCATGTCCACTGTACTCGAAAGCATCGCCGCCAATCATTGCGGAATGCAGGTTCTTGGCTTATCAGCAATCACAAACCTAGCACTTGGTGACGAACACCAACAAGCGGATACAATCGAGGAAGTGCTCGAAAACGCCGCAATCGCCGGCCAAGCAATGAAGAAAATATTAAACCAGATGTTCAGCTAAGCAATACCATAGCACTCACTAAAACGACTGTGGTAAAGAGAGC
>JBLHRL010000029.1:0-34489 GCA_047625975.1 Arenicella sp. | reverse complement strand
TATCCGGTACTGTACTGCAATTTGCCATTAGTAAGAAACCTGGCCGCCGCACCGCAAAAGCGGTGCTATGCAAATTGGTGATGAAAATAACGGCAAAGTAAGCCGGCCATAGCGCGGCATATTGAAACAGTCACAAACTAAGATTGTATACACATTTAAGTAAATTAAATCTATTTATGCGACATAGTGACGAAATAACTATATATTGTTGACAATACCTTCTCGAAACAGCACACTTTCGTCCGTTATGACTGACTACACCCATAGAATTGTAAACACATCGCCGCAAGTCGATGATAAAACCTTAAGTGGTCAAACTACAGTTGCTTTGCGTGAGGCAATCATAAAAGGTGATATAGCACCCGGCGAAAAACTTAATGAACCAAAACTGGCTGAGCAGTTCCAAGTAAGTCGAGGACCATTAAGAGAAGCAATTCGGCGCTTAGTAGCGATGAGATTAGTTAAACATATACCTCACGTCGGTGCCACAGTGGTGACTCTCGAGCTGGAAAGCATCCTCGAGCTTTACGATGTACGAGAAGCGTTAGAGGGTAAGGCCGCAGCGCTTGCCGCTGAAAACATGAGCACCCAAGACATTGCAAAGCTGCGAACGTTGCTCGAACTTCACCGCCAGCATTCTGAAGACAACGCTGGCGAGTATATGCAAACAGATGGCGACTTTGATTTTCATTATCAGATCATCAAAGGCAGTGGCAACCAATTACTAACAGACCAACTATGCGATGAGTTGTATCACTTGATTCGTATGTTTAGATTTCAGACTAGCCGATTCAAATCCAGATCAAACCGAGCATTAATTGAACATGAACAATTAATATACGCTATAGAGCAACGAGACCCGCAACTCGCCGAGATGCTAATGCGCAAACATATTACCCGCGCTAAAGCATCAATAGAACACGCTCTACGCAATGCTGAGTTAAGTTCAGCATAAACATCACAACATTCTTTAGCATTACCGACACTCATTAGTGCCGGCATCTGGTAACTAATATAACGTTAGATCTAATCCCTTTTAACCGAAGAGGAACAATACGATGAGCCAAAACACTCCCGGTCAACGCTTTAGAAAAGCGTTAGCTGACAACGCGCCTTTGCAAATCATGGGTACCATAAATGCCTATACGGCGCTTATGGCTACCAAGATTGGACACCAAGCGATTTATATCTCGGGCGGCGCTTGCGCCAATGCATCGTATGGTTTACCGGATCTCGGTATGACCAGTATGAACGATGTGCTTGAAGATGCTCGACGCATTACCGCCGTAGTCCAAGCCCCGCTAATGATCGATATCGATACTGGTTGGGGTGGGGCGTTTAACATCGCGCGAACGATTAAAGAGAGTATCCGCGCAGGTGTTGCGGCAGTTCACATTGAAGATCAGGTAGCCGCTAAACGCTGCGGCCATCGACCGAACAAAGAAATTGTTAGCACCGAAGAGATGGTCGACCGCATTAAAGCCGCTGTCGATGCTAAGACTGATAACAGCTTTTTCATCATGGCTCGTACAGACTCCTACGCTGGCGAAGGTTTGCAGTCAGCCGTTGACCGCGCAGGTGCTTACGTAGAAGCTGGTGCCGATGGCATTTTTGCTGAAGCAATGGCTACCCTCGAGGAATATACCGCTTACGATAAGGCTGTAGATGCCCCTCTGTTAGCAAACATGACTGAATTCGGCATGTCACCGCTATTTGATACCAAAGAACTTTCGGCCCACGGAGTAGACATGGTTCTGTATCCGCTTACCGCAACTCGAGCAATGAATAAGGCCGCTGAAATGGTCTACCGTGATGTCCTTGAGAAAGGCCATCAACGCGATGTCGTCGACGCTATGCAAACGCGCATGGAGTTGTACGACTATCTGAATTATCACGAATATGAAAATACCTTAGACAAGTTATTTTCAGAAAGAAAATCTTAAGAGACAATGAAAATGGCAACTGACAAAAAACTTTCTGGCGCTGGCTTACGCGGCCAAGTAGCAGGCGAAACCGCACTGTGCACCGTTGGCACCCAAGGTTCGGGCTTGAACTATCGTGGCTATGACGTCGACGACCTCGCCGACCACTGCATCTTCGAAGAAGTGGCACACTTAATTCTTAAAGGTCACCTACCGACTCAGGCAGAGCTAGATACATACCAAATCAAGCTCAATGGCTTACGAGAGCTACCAGCCGCGCTTAGAGCTGGCTTGGAGTTAATTCCGGCAGACGCTCATCCAATGGACGTTATGCGAACTGGGGTATCGTTGCTTGGCAACCTCGATCAAGAAACTAGTTTTGAGCAACAAAGTGACAAGGTAGACCGTATCTTGGCTCTACTCCCTGCGATAGTTGTGTATTGGTATCGCTTTGTCAAAGATGGCACTCGGGTCAGCGCAGATACCGGTGCGGCTACGATTGGCGGTCATTTCTTGCATATGTTGCATGATAAAAAGCCAAGCGGGTTACATGAGCAAGCGATGAACGTATCATTGATTCTTTATGCAGAGCACGAATTTAACGCCTCAACTTTTAACGGTCGCGTTGCCGCGTCTACTCTAACCGATATTCACTCAGTAATTACCGGTGCAATTGGCACATTACGTGGCCCACTGCATGGTGGTGCAAACGAAGCGGCAATGGAGATGATTGAAGAATGGTCATCGGCCGACCAAGCCGAAGCGGCAATGATGCAAAAACTGGCGAACAAAGAACTAATTATGGGCTTTGGTCACGCGGTATATAAAGAGCGAGACCCGAGAAATGCGATCATCAAAAAGTGGTCTGAGAAGCTTGCCGCTGAAGCGGGTGATGATGTTCTCTACTCGGTATCGGTTCGCTGCGAAGAAGTAATGAAGCGCGAAAAAGGTATGTTCTGTAACGCCGATTTCTTTCATGCCTCGGCCTATAGTTTTATGGGTATACCGACTGGCTTATTCACGCCGATTTTCGTAATGTCTCGAGTAACTGGTTGGGCTGCACACGCATTCGAACAACGAGCCAATAACCGTATTATTCGTCCGAGCGCCGAATACACTGGTCCAGAGCATCGTAAAGTAGTGCCGATTTCACAGCGAGGCTAGTATTTCGCTAGATAGTCTAAGAATTAAAAAAGGCTGAGTTAATAACTCGGCCTTTTTTTATTTAAGCGACGGCTAAAGCTATACCGAATCGAATAGCTCTACCTCTGGTGCAGCGGCCATACAGCCGCCCATTTCAGCACCAAAACGCTTGAAGTATTCGGTCTTTCCGTGCGCCGCTAAGGCGGCTTCATCGGTGTATTGCTCGAGAACCATATAAGCTTGAGTATCGGCTCGAGATTGATGCAAGGCATAAAAATTACAGCCAACTTCGTTACTGTTTACAGCTTCTTGTAACTGTTTAAATATAGCCTCGAATTGTTTATTCTTACCTTCTTGAACACGTAATTTTGCGGTAACTCCAATTGCCATTTTATGCCTCTTTATTTTTAATATTATTAATTAAGTTTCGGTTTGATTATTGCATATGATTAGTAAGATCCACTTTCACCTTGTACCCTAGACTTATAACTTATAAATCGAGCATTGATTCGGGTACCACGGCCAACTTAGCCTGTGTCGCTTAACGCATGTGATGCCCGAGTTGTTAAATTCACAGGTTAGTGAAGTTACCACCGGTCAGCACCTTACCGTCAGTCTATAGATAAATAGTACAAGTTTATGACTACACCTATTAACATTAGAACTCTATGTGGAAGAAATTAGATAGCGGCGTTTATAACGTTACTTCAAAACCATTATAAAGTGGCTCGGCTTTCTGTACCAACGTTATTCTAGTGATGGATGGTGCATATAATTTATAGCAAAATTATGGGCAAAAGGATCAGAACCACCGGAAAGAATGAAACACGCAGCTTGGCAGATACGTTATTCGTTTGGTTTAAGTCATTTTTTCACAAAAACCAACCTCTCTAACGGGCAATTACCCCCTGAATGTTGAATTTTTAGCAGCGTCGCAAACATACTTTGAGCAAAAATTAAACTATATTGTATGATCCCATATATGGCCAAAAAAGCGCCCGTTTAATCCTATAGCCCATTGCTTTCCAAATTGCAGCTTATCGCAATATTCGGCGCCTAAATTCGTCAGACTCCAAATAAGTAAAACATCGTCAATAGATTAAAACGAATCACCGGGTATTCTGACCGTACCTTCCATCAGCACTCTAGCGCTTCGACTCATAACCGCTTTATGCGCTACCCAATTGCCATCTTTGAGAGACGCTTGACCGCCGACTTTTAAGGTTCCAGATGGATGCCCAAAACGAACAGTGTTTCGTTCGCCACCGCCTGCAGCGATATTAACTAAGGTTCCGGGGATTGCCGAGGCGATACTAATCGCAACCGCGGCGGTACCCATCATGGCATGATGCAATTGCCCCATCGACATGGCTCGCACTACTAGATCGATTTCGCTGGCCGCTACCTCTTTTTGGCTCGATGAAACATAACTTTGCGCCGCCGCAACAAACGCAACCTTCGGGGTATGTTGTCTAGCCTCAGCCTCGTCAATAGAAGAAATCAGGCCCATCATTACCGCGCCATGGGCGCGAATAGTTTCGAACTGAACAAGTGCCGCGGCGTCAGTGTTAATCGTGGCTTGTAACTCAGTACCGCTATAGCCAATATCCTCAGCATTCAGAAATATGGTGGGTATACCGGCATTTATCATCGTTGCCTTAAAGGTTCCAACACCTGGTACCTCTAGTTCATCGACTAAATTGCCGGTTGGGAACATGGCACTATCACCAGCCGCTGGGTCGAGAAATTCCACTTTTACTTCGGCCGCAGGAAAAGTAACTCCATCTAATTCAAAACTGCCGGTTTCTTGTACTTCGCCGTTGCTGATAGGCACTTGTGCGATAATTGTTTTAGCAATATTGGCTTGCCAAATACGTACCGTGCAAACACCATTGTACGGTACGCGATCAGCATCAACTAGGCTATTAGTAATGGCAAACGACCCTACTGCTGCGGTTAAGTTACCGCAGTTACCACTCCAATCGACAAACGGTTTATCGATCGAAACTTGACCAAATAAATAGTCTACGTCGTGCTCAGGCTGCTCGCTCTTCGATAAAATGACAGTTTTACTAGTACTGGAGGTAGCACCGCCCATACCATCTGTTTGTTTACCGTATGGATCTGGGCTGCCGATAACGCGCAATAGTAGTTTGTCACGGGCCTCACCCGGTACTTGGGCCGACGAGGGTAAGTCTGTTAGATTAAAAAATACACCCTTGCTGGTACCGCCTCGCATGTAGGTGGCCGGCACTTTAATTTGCGCAACATAGCTCATAGGTAAGTCTCTAACGTTTATAAAAGTGACAGCCGCTTAGGCTGTTGTTGGGCTAATTTCTCAGACACGAGAATCTGAAGCACTAATTTAGGCGGCACTCGATTCTAAGAAATCTTGTGCGAAACGCTGTAAAACACCGCCAGCTTGATACACACGAACCTCGTCGGCGGTATCTAAACGGCAGGTCATTGATACCTTGAGCGTCTCACCATTATTGCGATTCACCACTAAAATCATGGTACCGCCGGGACTAATATCGCCGCTAACGTCATAGGTTTCGGTACCATCGAGACTAAGCGTTAAGCGCGTAGTGCCCTCGTCAAACTGCAGCGGCAATACACCCATGCCGAGTAAATTGGTTCTATGTATACGCTCAAAGCCTTCAGCGGCAATGACTTCAACACCAGCTAGTCGCACGCCTTTAGCAGCCCAGTCGCGAGACGAGCCTTGGCCATAATCAGCACCGGCGACAATTATTAATGGCTGCTTGCGCTGCATGTAGGTTTCGATTGCTTCCCACATGCGCATCACCTGGCCTTCAGGCTCAACTCTTGCTAACGAACCTTGTACTATTTCACCATTGTCTCGCACCATTTCATTCAATAGTTTAGGGTTGGCAAAGGTCGCTCTCTGAGCGGTTAGATGATCACCACGATGAGTCGCATAGGAATTGAAATCGACTTCTGGAACTCCCATCTTGGCTAAATAAGCACCGGCGGCACTGTCGAGCATGATCGCGTTCGAGGGTGATAAATGATCGGTAGTAATGTTGTCTCCTAGTACTGCTAGTGGGCGCATACCGGTCATGTTGCGTTCGCCAGCTAAGGCTCCCTCCCAGTAAGGCGGGCGGCGAATATAGGTACTCATCTCACGATATTCGTATAGCGGACTAATTTTTTCACCGTTATCAACTTGCACCGCAAACATAGGTTCATAAATATCGCGAAACTGCTTTGGCTTAACGCTTTGTGCAACAATTTGATCAATTTCTTCGTCACTTGGCCAAATATCTTTTAAAGTTATTGGCTTACCATTTTGGTCATGGCCTAAAACACCTTTCTCAATATCAAAGCGAATAGTGCCGGCGATTGCATAAGCAACCACCAACGGAGGCGAGGCGAGGAACGCCTGCTTTGCGTAAGGGTGTATACGACCGTCAAAATTTCGATTACCCGATAGAACCGCAGTGCTATACAAGTCTCTGTCAATCACTTCTTGCTGGATCACCGGATCGAGCGCGCCACTCATACCGTTACAGGTCGTGCAGGCAAAGCCAACGATACCGAAGCCAAGCGCTTCTAACTCACCTAAGAGCTCGGCGTCTTTGAGGTATAACTCAACCGTCTTAGAGCCTGGAGCGAGTGATGTTTTAACCCACGGCTTTCGGGTTAAACCCAGTTTATTGGCATTACGGGCGATTAAACCAGCGGCGATTACATTACGCGGATTACTGGTATTAGTGCAACTGGTGATGGCCGCAATAATAACCGCACCATCGGGCATTTTGCCTTCTTCGTTTTCGACCAATCCACTAATGCCGGCTTCGGCTAGTTCAGAGGTAGACACTCGTCGATGAGGGCTGGAAGGGCCAGCGATATTTCGGCCAACACTTGATAGATCAAAATTTAGAACACGCTCGTATTCGGCCTCATCCAAGTCGTCTGCCCATAGCCCTGTGTATTTTGCGTAGGTTTCTACTAACGCAACCTGCTTATCTTCACGGCCCGTCAATTTTAAGTAATCAATGGTGTTTTGATCGATGTAAAACATCGCTGCTGTGGCGCCGAATTCGGGAGTCATGTTTGAGATAGTTGCTCGGTCGCCCAAGGTTAAATCAGCCGAACCTTCGCCATAAAACTCTAGGTATGATGATACTACACGCTGTTTGCGTAAAAATTCGGTAATAGCCAAAACAATATCAGTAGCGGTAATGCCGGGTTGGCGTCGGCCACTGAGGTTGACGCCGATTATATTGGGTAAACGCATGTATGACGGTCGACCTAACATCACCGTCTCGGCCTCTAGCCCGCCAACGCCAATTGCAATCACGCCGAGTGAATTGACGTGCGGTGTGTGAGAGTCGGTACCCACCAAAGTATCTGGGAATGCCACGCCCTCACGTGCATGAACAACCGGCGACATCTTCTCAAGATTAATTTGATGCATGATGCCGTTACCAGGTTGTATCACATCAACATTTTTGAACGCCTTCTTGCACCAATTAATAAAATGAAACCGATCATCATTACGCCTATCTTCTATCGTACGATTTTTCTCAAACGCATCTTCTTCAAAGCCCGCATGCTCTACCGCAAGTGAATGATCGACAATTAGCTGCGTCGGCACTACCGGGTTTACTAACGACGGGTCACCACCTTTCTCAGCGATTGCATCACGCAGACCCGAGAGGTCGACCAGTGCGGTTTGACCCAAGATATCGTGACATACCACTCTAGCGGGATACCACGGGAAGTCTAAATCACGCTTTCTATAAATAATTTGCTTTAACGAGGCTGTCAAAGATTCTGGCTCGCATCGGCGCACCAAATTTTCAGCCAAAACTCGAGAAGTGTAGGGCAATTTTTGATAGGCGCCCGGTTCGATCGCCTCAATCGCGGCACGAGTATCAAAAAAATCCAGTTTAGTTCCGGGGAGTTGCTTGCGGTATTCGCTATTCATTATCTAGGCCTAAGAGTGTGAGAGGTCTTAATGAGCTAATTATGCTGAGGCAAAAACACTTGTTATATCGCGAGATATGACTAACAAAAATAACACTAAGAAAGCTATATTGTTTACAATATTAGACTTTCTGAGTTAAATATTATGCCTAGAGCACTATTTTGCTCTTTATTGTTAACAATATGATACCACATGTAGCACGTAATAGTGTTCTTAAGAATATTTTCTATGGCATTCGTGTGAGCAAACACCACGGCGTTAGTCACTAGAAGTTCTAAGCCCAGAAGATATTCTATTCAGTAACGTTGACATGATTTTCACATAACCAAAAAGAATAACAGCCATAAAATTTAACCATTAGAAAAATACCAAAAATAGGCGCATATTGCACTGGTCGGAGCGGCAGACCCGCTCCGCGATTAACCAACAACTGATTTATTTTTAACTATTTACAGGTGCTATTATGGAAATCATGACCATTGTCACTCTCGTATTACTTGGATTAGTTGCTTTTAACGAGCTAACTGACCACTAAGTACAAGATACAAAATTGCGTGAAAGTTCGATCTAAACCTTTCAGTTTTGAAAGAGGGTCGCACGCACTAGCCTCACTCCTCTCGCTAGACTTAACTTAGCTTCAAGCCTTGTTGTTGGCACCTAGTGTTAGCGAGCAGGGCTTTTTTTTGCTTAGCACACCCATAAAACGCTTAGACAGCGAGCAATGACTTAGCTGAAAAGCCTGACTAAGCGACGTAATTTCGTGATGCTATCTCTACCATTGACTGGTGCACGCCCTTTGGGGCCGCAATGATATCGCCACTGCTGAGATAACCATCTCGCCCTTGAAAGTCTGAAATTTCACCACCAGCTTCAGTTACAAGCAAGGCCCCTCCCGCTATATCCCAGATTTTTAGGTTCGGTTCCCAATAACCGTCATAGCGACCGGCGGCAACATAAGCCAGATCGAGTGCAGCTGAGCCTAATCGGCGAATGCCACTAGTATGTTGATTCAGCAAATCAACCATGGTGTTGGTAAATTTGTCGACATTGGCAAGATTGTCCCCGCTAAACGGTACACCAGTAGCGAATAAGCCTCCCCTCGGTGATGTTAATGAACTAACCCTAATCGTTGCACCGTTTAAACTAGCACCCTCTCCTTTTGAAGCGCAAAACATTTCATTCTTGGCGGGGTCGTAAACCACGGCATGAACGAGTTGCTTGTTGACCAAAACACCAATGGACACTGCGTAATGAGGAATCCCCCGTAAAAAATTGGTAGTGCCGTCTAAAGGGTCAACCACCCATTGAACATCAGCATCAGCGCCGATCTTACCGTATTCTTCACCGACGATTTGATGGTCAGGAAAGGCGTCTAAAATAGCGTTGGATACTGCTTTTTCTGAATTTCGGTCGATTTCTGAAACATAGTCGTGCAGTGTTTTCTGCTCAATTTTGAGACTACTTAAATTTTTCGCGCCATGATTGATAATATCGCCGCCTAAGCGAGCAGCACGTTTCGCGACTTCTAAGAATGATTGCATAAGTATTATTATTGCTTAGCTCAGGCAAAAACGCCTAGCATTATGAATTTGAGGTTTCAAAGTATTAGGTTAGAGGCATTCAATAACCGGCGGCATGGCCATCTTTTCTGGATTCAGTGGCGCCCCAATAGACCCCGTTATCAGCACGACGAATCGCCTGATAACCACCATAAGGGCCATTGGCAAACTGGATCTTATGGCCTAAGCGCATCAACTGACGAATGGTGTTGTAAGAAAAACCAGTTTCCAAGTTCAAAATTCCGCCATCCGTCATAGTCTCACCCGTAGGTTGAGACGAACCCGTATGATGAACTCGAGGTGCGTCGCCAGCGGCTTGGATGTCCATACCAAAGTCAATCATATTGATAACAATTTGAGCGTGTCCCTGCGGTTGCATAGCGCCGCCCATTAAACCAAAACTCATCCACGGCTTATCGTCTTTAGTTATAAACGCTGGAATAATAGTTTGAAACGGACGTTTACCACCTTCAAATACATTGAAGTGATCCTCTTCCAAGGTGAATAGTTCACCTCGATCTTGCAGAATAAAGCCTAAGCCTGGAGGCGCCATGCCTGAGCCCATCCCGCGATAGTTACTTTGAATCAACGACACCATATTACCTTCCGAGTCGGCGGTGGTCAGATAAATAGTGTCTCCCTTTTCTAGCTGAGCGTCACCAGGTGCAAACTTTTTACCCGCTTTAGCCATATCAATAAGCTTAGCTCGTTTTTTAGCGTATTTTTTAGATATAAGTTCGGCCACCGGTATCTTATTAAATTCAGAGTCAGCGTAAAATTTCGCTCGGTCTTCAAATGCTATCTTCTTAGCCTCGGTGAACAAATGAACGTATTGCGCTGAGTCTAACTGCATCGAACCAATATCAAATTGCTCAACAATATTCAAAATTTGTAGCGCGGCGATACCTTGGCTATTGGGTGGCAACTCCCAGACGTCATAGCCGCGATAATTAGTACTTACCGGATCCACCCATTTTCCGCTATGACTAGCAAGATCGTCGTAATGTAGAAAGCCACCATTAGCTTGAATGAAACTAGAGATCGTTTTGGCAGTTTTACCCTTGTAAAACTCATCACGTCCACCTTTGGAAATCGCTTTTAGGGTATTAGCCAGGTTTTGGTTGTTCCAAATCGCGCCATGCGCTGGAGCCTTGCCATTGATCGTAAACTGTTCTTTAAAGCCTGGCCATTTACTTAATAGTGGCACTGATCGATTCCAGTAGTAGGCGATCAGTTGCGACACCGGGAAACCACGTTCGGCATAGCCAATAGCCGGCGCAAGATTTTCCTCCATGGTCAACTTACCGAATTTATTATGCAACATAAACCAACCATCAACCGCACCAGGTACTGATACGGGAAGTGGTCCATGGGACGGTATTTTGCTATGTCCGTTTTCAATAAACCACTCTCGAGTAAGTGATTTTGGCGATCGACCTGAAGCATTCAGGCCATATAATTTTTTAGTCTTGGCGTCCCAAACGATGGCATATAAATCGCCACCAATACCGTTGCCGGTTGGTTCGACCAAACCGAGCAACGCGTTAGCGGCTATCGCGGCATCGATAGCGTTACCGCCTTTACGCATAATGTCTAGAGCGACTTGCGTGGCCAATGGTTGGGAGGTTGCGGCCATCGCTTGAGTGGCTAATACTGGCGATCTAAACGCAAAGGTTTCACCGGTAACTCGATCGGCGGCGTTGGCCGAGCTTGTTATTAACACGCTGAGACAAATCAATAGCCGTTTTTTAGTCATTATTGCTCCTTTAATATTTACTCGTTTTCACTAATATAAGGTTTACGTAGTTTAAATGCTTCGCCATTAATTGTGCTCTGAACGTCATAAAAGCGCTACCGGAAGCCGTATCTCCAAAGAGAGTAACATTTGCGCGTAGGTCTTGGCTTGCGAATCTAAACGCAGTGAAGCGGTACCGCCGCCGCCAAGCGCTTGGGTGAGATAAAAATTAAAGGCGTCAAAGCCCGGTAGATAAAAACGCTCGACCTCACCATCAATTAGATGCCCTAAATAGTCCTTAACCACCTCGGCGCTAACTTGTTTTGCGACATACGGCAGATATTCTGGCTTACGACAGATAAGACCAATATTGGCATTATCTCCTTTATCACCGCTGCGCGCATAGACCGCCGTTTCGAGCGACACAATTTGCATATCGAGCCCGTTTTCTGGTGCCGCGATTGTCTCTATAGACGGTGACTTATTGGCGCAGCTCGTATCGTTAAGATAACAGCGATTGATAATAACATTGTCGCCGAGTTGCACGATTACCGGCACCAACGACTTATTGATCATGGTTGAGTGCACACGCATTAATGGTTGAGGTCGTGCACGCCCGGCGCCAAAACCGCTCATAGCGGGTGGTCCTGACGTGGCTAAATAGGCCATTTCCATCGAGGCAAAAACCAATGCTTCTTTGCGCTCATGATGCAAACCGTATTTACCCATTACCTCACGACTATCTTGCTGCGTCGAATGTGGGCCATAAGTGTCTTCGGCACCGGCGATCTCGATACTCACTCGCTGATAATCGCCCCAGCCTTTTTGCTCAAACACTCTGCGAGTACGAGTCAGCCAGGCATTAAGCGCGGTTCGAGCTTTATTAGCCGAATTAGGGCCGGCCATAAAGAAGCTATTTACGAGTCTGAAACCGTCAACCCAAGTCGCACAGACCTTATAATGCGTTCCCGGAGCGCGCCCCTTAGCACCCGAGACTCTAACCAAATCTTTGTCTACCTGTTGAACACTTACATAGGAAAAATCACAGGCTACGTCGGGCAGTAAGTAGTTAGCTGGATCCCCTATCTCGTAGACAATTTGCTCAGCCACCGAACCAACGGTAGCGATACCACCTGAGCCGTTCGGGATACCGATTGTAAAAACTCCGTCGGCTTCCACTTCAGCAACGGGATAGCTCATATTCGAAAAGTCTGGCACTAAATGCCAATCGGTAAAATTACCACCAGTACATTGCGCGCCGCACTCAATCACATGACCACACAAGGCACCCTGAGCTAGACGATCATAGTCGTCTAATGCCCATTTATATTCATAGATTAACGGCCCCAGCACCACGGCACTATCCACCACTCGACCCGTAACTACGACATCGGCCCCTGCCGCCAGTGCGTCAGCTATCGGCGCCGCACCAAAATAGGCGTTGGCGCTGGCCGGCGTGCCTGGGTAGGCCTCTGAAGACTGGGACTCGGTCATAGAATCGCGCGGCAAATCATCTCGGCCAAATAGGCTATCACCGTGTACACCGGCAATGTTTAGATCTAAACCTTGTTTTTCACACAGCGCTTCCAGCGCAGCAATACAACCAGGCACATTAACGCCTCCGGCATTAGCAATAACCTTAATACCCTTGCTAGCACAGTCGGATAGCACATCGGCCATGGCAACGGTAACAAAGTCGACCGCGTAGCCTAGATCGGGCCGTTTCTCAGCCGAACGAGCAAGGATAGCCATCGTCACTTCGGCTAGATAATCGAATACTAAATAATCAATACCACCATAATCGACTAATTGACGCGCGGCCAACTGACTATCGCCATAAAATGCCGATGCACCACCGATACGAATACCCATTATGAAACCTCTACGGTGGTGACTATAATTTGTCGCGATTTAACTTGCTGACCGACCTCAACATTAACCTGGTCGACGACACCGTCGACTCCAGCTTTGAGTGGGTGCGCCATTTTCATTGCCTCAAGAATTGCCACTACGTCGCCGGCTTTAACATGTTCACCTTTGGAAACATTAAGTTCAACAATCGCACCGTCCATCGCCGCTCTGACGTGTTCATCGCCACCCGCTGCAACCGAACTTGCCGGCGCATAACTGACGTCGTCAAAGGTATAACACGCAAGTTCATACTGAAGCATTAGCCGGTCACCCAAGTGAATAAAAGCCACGGCTATTCGATAACCTTCAATAACCATTGAGCAGCGCCCATCTTGAGCAATCACATCGGCAAACTCGAACTGTTGATCAGCCACTTGTGCGCTGTAAATGCCGTCAGTAAAACTGATCTTAACTAAGTAGTCGTCATCGTTGCAGCGAAACGAATGCTGACTAAGCAAAGCAACGGCTCGGCGCCACTGTCGACTACTGTATGATTGATTTAATTGAGACTTTCTGAAAGCCAAGACGCCGGCTATAGCTGCAGTAAGGGCACTAGGCTGAGGCTCTTGAAATTTATTATCTGGAAACTGCTGCTCCAAGAATGCAGTGGTAGCAGAGCCATCGATAAACGCTTTTCGAGATATGACGTCAGCCAAAAAATATAGATTGTTATTTACTCCTAAAAGCTCGGTATCGGCCAGTGCCTTAGATAATTTGGCAATCGCTTGCTCACGAGTCTCTGACCAAGTAATTAGCTTGGCTAACATAGGGTCATAGTATGGAGAGATCACCTGTCCTTGTTCGATACCACTATCTACCCGCGCTTTCAGGCTTGGCTTCCAGCTCAACACTTGACCCGTTTGGGGCATGAAATTAGCCCTAGGGTCTTCGGCATAAACTCGAACTTCAACCGAATGTCCTTGAAGCACTACTTGCTTTTGAGTAATCGGCAAGGGCTCGCCATCGGCCACTCGTAATTGCAGCTCCACTAAATCTAAACCGGTAACCATCTCGGTCACGGGGTGCTCTACTTGTAAGCGCGTATTCATTTCTAGGAAGTAGAAGTTTTTATCGGCGTCGACCAAAAACTCTACTGTACCGGCGCCAACATAGTCACAAGCCTTGGCCGCTTTAACCGCTGCAGCGCCCATTTTCTGTCGCAACTCGGAATCCACAAACGGTGATGGTGACTCTTCGACCACTTTTTGGTGACGACGCTGAATTGAACAATCTCGCTCGCCCAAATGAAGCACATTGCCATACTGGTCAGCGAACACTTGTATCTCAATATGTCGCGGCTCTATTACCGCACGCTCTAAAATCACTTCATCACTGCCGAACGCGTTTCTAGCTTCACTGCGCGCGGTGTTTAGCTCGCTCTCAAATTTTGCTAGGTCTATAACTAAGCGCATGCCCCGACCACCACCACCAGCTGATGCTTTAATCATCAATGGCACGCCAATTTCAGTCGCCTTAGCTAATAGTGTCGCGTCGTCTTGATCGGCCCCTTGATAGCCGGCAATACAAGGTACACCGTTGTCGAGCATCGCTACTTTAGATAAGCGTTTTGAGCCCATCAATTTGATCGCGGCTGAAGGAGGGCCAATAAAGATTATGCCAGCGCACTCGCAGGCTTCAGCAAAGTCGGTATTTTCCGATAAAAAACCATAGCCGGGGTGTATTGCATCAGCGCCAGACTGCTTAGCCGCAGCAATCACTTTATCAATTGATAGATAAGACTGAGTCGCGGTTAAACCGCCTAAGGCGATCGACTCGTCGGCCGATCGCATGTGCAGCGCGTCGTCATCGGCATCACTGTAAATTGCCACTGTCGCATAACCCATTTGCGATGCTGTACGCATTACACGCACCGCAATTTCGCCTCGGTTGGCAACTAAAATCTTGCTAAATTTTTTCATCATAACTCTCTTCTACGGATCAACTCAGCTGGCCCAAGATGGCTTACGTTTTTGAATAAATGCGTGAGTGCCCTCTTGGCCCTCGGCGCTGAGTATGGCGCTTGAGAAATCATCGGAAGCTCTATCGAGTAGCGACTCTAAACCTTGTCTCTCGGCCACATCCAACAGTAATTGTTTAGTCACAGCAGTGGCATTCGGCGCACACTTTTTAAACCGCTTAAGGTTCTCAGCAAGCACCTCTGCGGTATCGTCAGTGACGTGATGGACTATGCCAAGTGCTTGAGCCGCATGACCATTTAATCGCTCGCCAAGCAGTGTAAGCCTACGCGCCTGAGTAAGGCCGACCCGAGCCACCACAAACGGTGCAATCTGCGCCGGAATAATACCCAGCCCTGTCTCCGGCATGGCGAACAATGCATTAGGCTTAGCAATCGCTAAGTCTGAAACGCAAGCCAAGCCAAAACCGCCGCCCAGCACCGCGCCCTCTAATACACAAATAACCAGCTGTGGTGCTCGATTGACCTTGCTAATCAATTGGCCAAACGATCGATTAAAATGCCAAGTAGCATCTCTAGGTTCTGGTGAACTCTGAGTGCCTTGCTGACTTTGCGTATTCATACCTGAAATATCACCGCCTGCGCAAAAATTTCCTTCGGCGCCGCTCATTACCACCGCTCTTATGTATCGATTACTTTCGATGCTCTCGAACACGCGCATTAATTCTGAAACCATGGCGCTATTCATTGCATTGCGTTTATGCGGCCGATTTAGGGTCACGCTAAGCACACCATCTTCGAGCGTTAGTAACAACTCATCACAGTTTGGCAGGTCATCGATGTCGGTTAGCTTATCGCTGTCTGATATAGTCATTAGAGCCTACCTATCCCGAAGGTATTGGTATGCAGTGTTCGTTGCTTGCCATCACGGCAAACGGCCAACACAAAGCCGAGCAACTCACGTGTATCTCGAGGGTCGATTATACCGTCGTCCCACAATCGTGCGGTATTAGCCAGTGCGCCCGAACGTTGGTCCATCGCACGCACCGTTTCCTGCTCTAGGGCATCAAGGGCCAGTTCATCTAACATACCTAAGCGCTTCATTTTGGCCTCAGCGACGGTACGAACAACACTACCGGCTTGCGTTGGCCCCATCACTGATACCACGCTACGTGGCCATGCAAATATAAAGCTAGGGTCAATACCTCGACCGCACATGGCATAGTTGCCCGCTCCGTATGAACCACCGACAATGATGCTAATCTTATCAACCGTTGAATTGCTCACCGCCTGAATCATTTTAGCGCCATGCTTGATGATACCGGCCTGCTCAGACTCAGTACCTACAATGAAGCCTGTGGTGTTATGCAAAAATAAAATTGGCGTACCGCGTTGCTCACATAATTGCACGAATTGACCGGCTTTTGCGGCGCCTCTAGCGGTAATGGGTGCGTTGTTGCCGATGACACCACATGTAATTCCTTGTACTTCAATGTGACCGCAGACGGTACCCATATCGTACTCAGACTTAAAGTCTACGAAATTTGATCGATCAGCAATACGAGCTAAGATTTCGCGGACATCGTACGGTGTCTTAGGGCTTTCAGGCACAATTCCAAGGAGTTCTTCAGCAGGGTAATTTGGGTTTAAAAAATCATCACTAAGCGACTCGCCAGATGGCCAGTTGAGGGTTCGTGTTATCTCACGAGCAATACGAATACCGTCGGCATCGTCCTCCGCCAGATAGTCAGCTGTGCCAGCAATTTGAGCATGCATCTCAGCACCACCTATTTCTTCATCTGTGGCAATTTCACCGGTAGCGGCCTTAAGCAATGGCGGCCCCGCAAGGTATACCGTCGATTGCTTACGGATCATTACCACGTAGTCGCTTAAACCCGGTTGATAGGCGCCACCCGCGGTAGCACTTCCGTGCACTACGGAGATCTGAGGTAAACCTGCCGCCGACAATCTACACTGTAGCGCAAAGGCGGCTCCTGAAAAGCCGAACCAGTCGCCTAACGAGGTTAGGTTACCACCACCGGATTGAGCCAAGGTAACCACCGGCAACTTATTATTGAGTGCGAGGTTGAGTACACGTTGGCGCTTAGCACCGCCCAATTGAGTCAGCGTGCCGCCCTTAGTCAGATAGTCATCAATCATCACTACACATTGGGTACCATCAACATAACCAATGCCGGCAATGGTGTTACCGCCAGCACCAGAGCCATCTTTGTCGTCCTCTTGAAGGTAGCCGCAGAGAGTCGAGAGCTCGAGAAAGGGAGCACCCGCGTCTAACAAGTGAGAGAGACGTTCTCGTGGAGGCATCAAACCTCGTTTACGGTAACGCTCTTCTTTGGCCTGCGCCGCCTCAATCACTCGGCGCTCTATGTTTCTAAACTCTTCAACCGCCGAGCCCATTATTTCAGCGTTTTTTTTAAACGCCACTGAATTAGTGTCGAGTTTCGATTCGATAACAGTCATAGTCAGTAACCTTTTATCGCTTTACCATCGGTGCCGTTCCCATCTTTTTACAGATGATCTCTAGCATTACTTCGTCTGCACCGCCGCCAATCGACCCAAGGCGCCCATCGCGATAGGCTCGTGACACTGGGTTATCCCACATAAAGCCCATGCCACCAAAGTACTGCAAACAGGCATCGGTCACCTTTCGTGAAAGACGGCCCGCGACTAGTTTCGCCATCGACGCCTTGGTGGTGACATCCACTCCACTAACGTGCTCTTCAGCCGCGCTGTAAACTAATGCGCGCAGCATTTCCACCTCAGTTTGCAACTCAGCAAGGGTAAAACGCACAACTTGGTTATCCAAGATCGACTGCCCGAATGCCTGACGCTGACGCGCATAATCGATCGTTTGCTTTATACACCGCTCGAGCATCTTAAGGTTGGTCGCGGCAGCGTATAAACGCTCTTCTTGAAACTGCTCCATTTGATACATAAAGCCCAAACCCTCTAAGCCAATACGGTTTGATTGCGGTACTCGTACATTATCGAGAAATACCTGTGCGGTATCAGATGCGCGCATTCCAAGCTTGTTAAATGGTTCAGAAAACGTCACACCTGGAGTATTCGTTGGCACAATAATCAGTGATTTATTTTTATGCGCCAGATCGTCACTAGTATTAGCTAACAAACACAATACGTCAGCCTGGGTCGAATTAGTAATCCACATTTTGGTGCCGTTAATTACATAATCGTCGCCATCTTTGCGCGCATGTGTCTTGATACTAGCGACATCTGAACCGGCACTTGGCTCGCTGACAGCAATAGACATAACATAATCTCCGGTAATTGCCGGAGTTAGAAATTCAGCTCTTAGGGCGTCACTGCCATGCTTAGCTAATGCCGGTGTTGCCATGTCTGACTGAACGCCGATGGCCATAGACACTCCCGCGCTTTCAATCACACCTAGCTCTTCACTAAAGGCCAATTGATAACTGTAATCGAGCCCCATACCACCAAATTCAAGCGGTTTATTGATGCCCAATAGGCCTAGTTTACCGAGCTTTTGAAATACTTCTCTAGCGGGAAAAATACCGTCTGCTTCCCATTGGTCACAAAAAGGGTTGATCTCACTCTGAATAACTTTGTTGGCAGTTTCAGCGATGGCTCTGTGTTCGTCGGTGTATAACATTTTTTATATTCCTAAACTATCTAGTAAACTATTTGGAAGAAAGATTAAAATCACTCTCGGCATTGTTGGTCAGCAATACTGATTTAATGAAAGCTGGGCGCTGCATTAAACCGTCTAAATAACGATTAATATGGTCTGAGTAATCAACCGACAGCCCCTGAAGCTTGCCTAAATACAAGGCATACCCCACAGCGATATCAGCGATGGTAAAACGAGCATCGCACAGATACTCTTTGTCAACGATATGAGCATCTAGACGACGCAGACGAGCTAAAAACCATTTGCGGTAATCTTCAGCCACTTGCGGTTGCCGGCGCTCTTCCGGCTCAAGCTGTGTGTAACGTAAGAATATCGTTTGCGGGAAGGTGAGTGTCGCGTCGCTTTGATGCAACCAGTTCAAATAATCACCGTACTCAGGGTGATCGACAGCAATTGTGAATTGGTCTTTTTGGTAACGGTTAGCTAGGTATTGGCAAATACCTGATGACTCGGTCATGTTTGTATCAGCATCGGTAAAATAAGGAACCGTTCCAAGCACATTATCGCCAAGAAATTCTTTTTTAAAGAAGCGCGGAGGAAACGGTAAAACTTCCAAGTGATAATCTAGCCCCATCTCTTCTAGCGCCCAAAGTGGGCGTAGCGAGCGAGCGTTGTGGCAATGCCATAATTTCATATTACAGTCCTGAAAAGATCATTTTATAGTCCTGAACGAATTCATTTTATAGTCCTGAACGAATTCATTTTATAGTCCTGAACGAATTCATTTTATAGCCCCAATTGACGCGCGGCTAAATCACGCATAATTTCTTCTGAGCCACCACCAATCGCATTAACCCGAACCTCACGATAAATGCGTTCGACCCGGCCGCCGCGCATATAACTGACACCGCCCATAATTTGCATCGCCTCACGCGCACAAAACTCCATCGTTTGGCTACTTTGTACTTTCAACAAAGCGATTGCCGCGGCGTCTTCGTTACCAAGCTGTATTTGCCGAGAAACTATTTGTATATAACAATCAGTTGCTTGAATTTTACGTACCATCTCGGCTATTTTATGACGTATAACTTGATGATCAGCAAGGCGCTTACCGAAGGTCGTTCGTTGTTTCGCCCAGACAACAGCGTCTTCGACACAGACTCTTGCAGCGCCATTCATGCCTACCGACATGCCCATTCTCTCGGAGTTAAAATTATTCATTATCACTTTAAATCCTTGATTCTCTTGGCCCAGTAAATTCTCAACCGGCACTCGTACATTATCAAAATAGATAGTCGCTGTATCAGAACACCACCAACCTTGCTTTCGGTCTAGGCTGGTACGACTAACACCTGCCGTGTCGGCGGGTATTAACAGAGCAGATATACCCGCCGCACCGGCCGGACTGGTTCGAACCGCGGTAGTGAACCAATTGGCTTTCATGCCACCGGTAATATACGTTTTAGAACCATTAACTATGTAGTATTCGCCGTCACGTTTGGCGGTGGTTGTCAGCTGTGCCACATCAGAGCCAGCTCCAGGCTCGGTAATAGCAAGAGAAATATGCTTAGTGCCGTTAATAATAACGGGTGCTATAAGGTCCTTAAGATGCTGCTGGGCAAAATTGATCACCGGCGGTAAGCCGATATTGTGCACCATTAAACTAGTGCCTACCCCACCCGCGCCAACCCGAGCAAATTCGTCAGAAAGAATATTTTTATGCCAAATATCTATTCCCTCATTGGTACCGCCAAATTGTTCAGAGTAACCAAGACCGAAAATACCCATGGCGGCCGCTTTGGTCCATAACGCCTCAGGAATAGCGCCCTGTTCGTCCCACTCTGAAGCATATGGCATAACCTCTTTGTCAAAGAAACGCCGCAGCTGAGATTGCCATTCTTTGTGCTCGTCGTTGTGGTACTCATTTGCAAGGCAAATGGAATCAAAATCGATGGTCATTACGTCTTCTCTTTACAGTTCTGTCAACAGCCTGACAATAGCCTATTTAGACTAAGAGGTTTAGCCATATTTCGACTAGGCCTGAGTAATCTCTGGTTACGCTAGTACTTACTCTAAAATCAGAACCTATTTTTTAGGCGGTAGCGGGATTAATAATGAGGTATTCGCTAGATAAGCTTGATAATCAGCATCGTCACCCCAGCGCTCTTTTGATTTCTTTGCCAGTGTTGGTATACCGCTTACCTTGGTTAGTAAAAACACAACAAATATTGGCGAAATTAGCGTCACCCATTGACCACCGCTGAGAATCGGAATCGCCATCACAGCCATGCCAAACCAAAGTGTTATTTCACCAAAATAATTAGGATGCCTTGACCAAGACCAAATTCCACTGTTAATGAATTTTCCTTTGTTGTAGGGATTTCGTCGAAAGGTGCGTTTTTGCCAATCGGCAACCACTTCGATAATGAAACCGACAACCCAGATAACGATACCAAGCATACCAACCATATTGACTGGCGCTTGATTGCCGCCAGTAATTATCGCCAATGCACAAGCCGCTGTCACAAGTACCCACAGGGCTTGGATAGACCATGCAATGAAGAAACGACTAGGGTTAACTTTAATCTCATCAAAACGATTGTCATGACCGTCTTGGTTAATGCGTATAAATAGAAAGGTTCCCAGTCGTAAGGCCCAAATTATGACCATGGCAGCGGCGATCAACGCTCGATCGCTCAGTTGCGGGGTTAGCAATAAAGCTAGGCCAATAACTGAAAGGTAAGTCAGGCTACCGACTACATCATAGAATTTCTCAGTTTGCGCCGCATTGGCCGGCACAAAAGCGATCCAATTAATCAAAAATGCCCAAGCACCACAAATAATGAACACTGGAATAGTGACATAACGTGCCCCACCGTCGCCACCTGCGACACTAATACCGCCGCCGACAAGAAGAATAACTAGAAGAATAATGAGTCGTTTGAGGATGTCGTTTTGCATTTTTCAGCCTTTATTATTTATTATTCTCCAAGCATACAATGAAAGTTCGCATTTTGCGTAAAGGGATTGATCTTAGCCTACTCAACGATGCTTAGAGTTTAGTGTAATTGCTCAAAAGTTTGCTCGCTGGCCAAAATAGCTCCTTCGAGATAGCCATTAGTATGATCACTTACTGCCTCAGCACCTGACCAGAGCAAGCCGCCATCCCAACTCGGCTCAATCGCACTCGAGCAACCATTGAAGGGGGGATGATTTGGAATATATTGATCGTGCTTGCAGGCAGTTAAAGGCTCATTGGCTCAGTCTTGAATAGTTATATTAATTGGCGTCTTAGCCTGATCACCAAACAGCGTTACTAACTGGGCGACAATTAAATTCGGTAATTGCTGGGCATGCTGATTTCGCTCAGCCGCGGAGACGCCTAGAAAGCAGGAAAGAGCAAACGCTTGGGATTCAGTGCCGGCACTATCCGAACTAGCATCATGTATCTCTGACATCGGCCCAAGCTGACTTATCACGTCACCTGAAAAACCGGCATCTCGCCAGAATGGGCGCGCATATTCAACCACTACCTTACTGAGGCAAGCCATCCAAGTTTCCACCGCCTCGAGTTCATCATAACGATCAGCATTCAATCCAGGGTGTATCTCTATATTGTCCAGTACGATACGCGCGGGTAATGCCATAGCCACGTGCTTGCTTGATAGTTGGAGTTCAGTTTTGGAGTCTGATTTAGGGTCTGAATAACGGTAATTCAGACACACCTTATTGGATACTTTTTCGAGCCTAAATACAGTTGAATATAGATGCAGCTTACCACCAAACCCAAGTTTAACGATACGATCAACCAAGGCATCAATTAAACTTGTAAGGCCGCCCTGCAGGTGATGAGAACCTGCCATTGACATTCCGCCGACGCCTCACTGCAGAGCTCCGCCCTGAGTTTGGTAGACGGCATCACCATTTGCATACTGGCAATACATAAGGGTGGATAAGCCAAGCTCTTGTATTAAATTTTCAATATGGCTCTGACCTGGCCAGAACCATGAAGGCCCAAGATCGAAGCATGCTGAAGATCGACTCGATTGACAGCTCAGAATACGGCCACCAAACCACTCAAACCCGCGCCGACGATGACTACTGTTACCTGTGTTAATTTTACTGTCATATAGGGTCGCTTGCCGTCAGCGATATAAGCCGTCGCTGAGTGATTGAGCAGCTCAATTTAGTAAGGCTCTACTAGCCGAGTCAAATACGGATACATCACCCATCACCTTGGCGGTGATCATCGCACCCTCTAACAGTGATAACGTTTGCATCGCTTTAGTCTGGGCTATGCCGGTCTCGCCAAGCAGGTGATAAGCATCTGCCAACCAATTAATATTACTTTGAAAAAATGCCTTCACTTCGGCCGCCACTCGAGTCGGTAACACATCAATTTCGGCTCCTAACATGCCGCATAAACACATTCGTTTATCTTCTATTAAAGCGCTACGAAATGCTGCCACGTATGCCTCAATTGGGTTTACCCCTTGCGCAAAAAAGTCAGAATTTTGCCCTAAGGCAGACAGAAACCTCTCAGTGTAATGTTTGGTTACCGCTACGGCTAAGTCTTCTTTAGTCGCGTAGTGATAATGCACCGATGAGCTTTTGATGCCAACCGCATCGGCAATATTACGAAAGCTAAAGCTATTGTAGCCGCCGTCGCGAATCATACTTTCAGTAACTTTTAGAATCGCGGCTTCTTTATCCTGCATGATTAGAGTCTCGGCTGAATCTCATTATGGTGTCTGCGAAACGTGCAATTCCGCGCACTTTTTAGGCTTAGTTATGATGGCGATTTAATAAGGTTGAAGTCAAGCTACGGATTATCAAATAGGCAGCCTTGCTTGTTCCTCGTCGACCCTTACAAGGTGATCGCGCTTTATCCATACTCGTGCTGGCTGACTTCCGGTACTGGCACTCAACAACGAACCAACTGGCAAACGTAACCAGCTGCGCTTAACTAATTGGTCGCCACTTTCATTAAATGAACCATCCAGCACGAACAGTTCCGCTCCACCGTCAAACGAGCGACTAATTTTGGTATTAGCCTCCCAGATTTCGATACTTACCGTTTCAAAATCGTCGCTATACAAAGGTATTACCGATACCCCTAGGTGATCAGGCAATGCGAAAGCTTTTATGCAATCGCTGTTGAGTCTTACTTGGGTTCGATCGTCGGCCTGAAACTGCCATAATTTCACCAAAATTACGCAGCCGAGTTCAGAACCTGGGGTATGTCGAGATTGCGGCGGGTTACGACAATAGGAGCCTACGGGGTAATCGCCATGCTCATCTTGAAATACTCCTTCGAGTACCATAAACTCTTCACCACCAGTATGGACATGAGGAGAAAAATAACTACTCGGCTGATACTTAACAACCGAAGTTGCGCGCGCTACTTCACCGCCAACACGGTCTAACGGGCGTCTAGCGACGCCTACCATCGGCGAATCAAGCCACTCCATCTGCTCGCTATGGATCAGCACTCGTTGATCAAAATCGGCATTTAGTCTCATTATCTACTCCGCGGCTAGCATCACATCACCTGCGCTAAAGGCGTAATGCATAATTATATTAATCTCGCGTAGACAAATCTGAGTCACAATTATGCCTGTTTTTCAAACCTATCTATCTACTGATAGACAAATGCTATAGAAACAAGAATAGGCAGTCAAACTTGCTATTCTAAATTTGCTCGATCAGCGGTATTGCAGGGACTACTAAATACCAATGGTGATAGGCTGGAACAGCCTCACCATCGACATAGCTACAGTACTATTTTAAGCACTATTTTCCAGTTAAACCCTTACGCTCTAGCAACGGCTGAATATCCGGCTCGGCGCCACGGAAGTTTCTAAAAATAGTCATCGCGTCTTCTGAACCGCCACGAGACAGTAGAGTGTTACGGAAATGATCACCGTTTTCACGCGTCATACCACCATTCTCTTTAAACCATTCGACCGAATCAGCATCCAGCACTTCACTCCATATATAAGAGTAATATCCCGCTGAATAACCACCCATGATATGTGAGAAATAATTAGTCCGATAACGTGGCGGCACTTGGTCTAAGTTGACCCCAGCCTTAGCTAGTGCCTGAGCTTCAAATTCAAGCACCCCTTCGGCACTAGGCACTTGGTCAGGCGTCAACTGATGCCAGGCTTGATCAAGCAATGAGGCGGCCAAGTATTCAGTGGTCGCATACCCTTGGTTGAATTTAGCACTGGCAAAGACTTTGTCCAGCAGTTCACGCGGCATAGCTTCACCTGTCTCATAGTGCTTAGCATAGTTGCTCAATACTTGCGGCCAATCGGCCCACATCTCATTAACCTGAGACGGATACTCAACAAAGTCACGTGGCACTGATGTACCCGCAAAAGTTGGATAATTCACGTCGGAAAACATACCGTGCAAAGCGTGACCAAACTCATGAAACATAGTAGTTACTTCGTCCCATGTGAGTAATGTAGGCTCGCCCGATGGTGGCTTTGGAACGTTCAAATGATTGGCAATAACTGGCTGAGTACCCATTAATCTCGACTGTGATACATACGCGTTCATCCAAGCGCCACCACGTTTCGATTCACGAGCGTAAAAATCTTGAATGAATAACGCCAAAGTTGAACCATCGGCGTCGAACACTTCCCATACTTTAACGTCTGGGTGATAGGTTGGTAAATCTGGTCGTGCCTTAAAAGTTAAACCAAACACTTGCTCAGCGGCATAAAACACACCATTGACGAGTACATTCTCCATCTCTAGGTAAGGCTTCAACTGCGATTCATCAAAGTTGTATCGTTCAGCTCTAAGCTTTTCTGTGTAAAAGTCCCAATCCCAAGCGGCTAAAGTAAAGGCGCCACCTTGCTTATTTACAATTGCCTGAAGGTCGGCGGCTTCCTTTTGGGCATTAGCCACTGCCGCTGGCGCTAGCGTTGAAAGACGCTTATTAACCGCCTCAGTTGTTTTCGCCGTTTGGCTTACTAATTGATACGCCGCATGGTTGGCGAAGCCCAAAAGCTCTGCGCGTTGAGCTCGAAGCTTGAACACCTTGGATACCAAGTCACGATTATCATAAACGCCGCCAGAACTACCTCGGCCTTGCGAAGTATTCAGAATACGTTCACGCAATTGACGATTTTCTAGTGACGACATTGATGGCTGCTGACTGGTGTTCAATAATGGTAAAACGTATTTACCCTCAAGGTCACGTGCATTGGCCGCTTCAGCCGCTGAGGCGATTTGGGTATCGCTAAGACCGGCAAGCTCAGTAACATCATCAACCACAATGGCGTTAGCGTTTACTTCTTCCAGCACGTTCTGACTAAACTGAGTAGTCAACGTAGCCAACTGCTTATTTAGAGCTTTGAGTTTAACTTTATCTTGATCCGAGAGTTGCGCGCCGGCACCAACAAAATCTTTGTAGCTTTCTGTCACTAGACGCTCTGATTCAGCGTCTAACTTTAAGCTTGGTAACTGATCATGCAGCGCCTTGACTCGCGCAAACAGCTTAGAATTTAGTAAGATTTCATCTGAATGAGAGGACAACTTAGGCGCAATATCGGTGCGTAATGCTTTAATATCATCATTAGTGTGAGCCGACGATAGTGCGAAGAATACCGACGCAACGCGGCTTAATGTTTGACCGCCCTTCTCCATTGCAACCATTGTATTTTCAAAGCTTGCTGGTTCTGAATTGTTAGCAATCGCTTCAATTTCAGCAAGGTGTTCAACCATACCTTTCTCAAATGCCGGTGCATAATCGGAATTTTCTATTTTATCGAATGCAGGCAACTGTAGATATAGACTACTATCTTGATAAAAAGGGTTTAAAGCATCGGTTACTGAACTTAACTCGTTATTCATTGTTTGTGATTCATTGCTGGTTAATTTTGCTGACTCAGACACGTTTTGATCTGTGTCAGGTTGACCGCATGCCGCTAGACCCAGACTAAGGCCCATGGTTAGCAGTAAAGGAGCTGATTTTTTCATCGCTGAGATCTTTTTTAGTTGGTTCAATGTGAATGTATCATACAACAACAAGAGGTATGATTTACGTTAGCGTCTATGATCGACCAAGTCACAATTGCCACGTATAATCACAAGTATGCAAAGTATTCCAAAATTTATTGGCGTTGATACTCAATACCCAACCGCTGATGGCAAACGCTTGTCGCGTCTTCATCTTGATGGTGCTGCGTCACCACTCGCCTCGGCTAAAGGATTGCAAACAATTAGCAAGCTATTGCCACATTATTCAAATACGCACAGCTATGTTCATAGTTCGGCTCAGGTATCGACTAAAGCACTGGAGTGGGCCCATAAAACTGTATTGCGGTTCGTCGGTGCCACTGAAAAAGAGTACGCATCAGTTTTTACCGGTGCCGGTTCTACCGCCGCGATCAACCGCATTGCCCGTGGGCTTCAGCATGCTCGTCCAGACCGAAAAATAGTTTTAGTGTCGTCCATGGAGCACCATGCTAATGATCTACCTCATCGTCAATTCGGCAATCAAGTCATCTACTTACCGTTAGAGGGCCAAGGCCCTGACAGCGGAGCTATCGACCTGCAAAGTTTGACGCAACTTTGCCAACGCCACGCGAACAAAATCAATTATATCGCAGTATCGTCGGTCAGCAACGTCACAGGTATTAGTAATCCGCTGCAAGCGATCTGCGAGATCGCTCATAGCTTCGATATTTTGGTTTTAGTTGATGGCGCACAAAGTGTCGCTCATGGTCCTACCGAGCTCGAGACCTTAGGCGCTGACTTCCTTGTTTTTTCTGGTCATAAGCTCTATACGCCGATGGCACCAGGTGTACTAGTTGCTAAGCGTCAACTTTTAAAGGGTTTACAGGGCCAAGACCTTGGCGGCAATTCTGTGACTAGCGTAAGTTTCTACGATTTTGAGTTGGCCGATGACGAAACAACTAAGGAAGAGTCTGGCACCCAAAATATTGTCGGCGCAATTGCGCTGGCAGCAGTACTAGATGAACTAATGCACTATCAGTTAGACCAACTCAGTGGCTTAGAGGCGATTAGAGCAAAAGATAAATCTTTAATGTCAGAGCTTTTTAGAGGCTTGCAAAGCATTGAAGAACTGACCATCTATGGCGCCCCTTGGTTACCACGTACAGGCGCATTAGCATTCAATCACAGAGATTTAGACCATGGTCTACTTGCCTCTATCTTGAACGACTATTTTGCGATTGCCGTCAGAAACGAGTGTTTCTGTGCGCATCCTTACGTTAGCACTATGCTTAAAGATGAGCTATGGCAGTTAGATTTAAGTGATATTGCTGAAGAACAGCAAGAGCACTTTATAAATAGAAAACGGGGAATGGTACGAGCCAGCTTGAGTTTGTATAACACACCGTCGGACGTGGCTCGGCTGATCAGTGCGATTGAGAGAATTAATTCAAATATGAATTACTATACAAAATATTATCAAGCAAATAACGACGGCTCTTATAGCCATTCTAGCTTCCAAATCGAATGGCAAAAAGAGCTCGGTCTAGATATCTAGGTTATATAGTTCAATGACCCAAGTTGATACTACTTGATAGGTGCCTTATCTTAAGAGACGATACTAAACAGCCTAGAACTAGCGTATTGAACAGCCTTGAGCGCCCGCATCATCAGCCTTGAGCGCCCAAATTAAACAGCGCTGTAGACCAAACGCAACTTGGTCGCGGCCGGTCTCGGCGCTCTGTCAATAAAGTCTAAGTCTTTAGACTCATCGGGATTAATCTCAATTGATAACCACTCGTGGCACTCCATTCCAGCTAGGTACGGCACTAGAGGCCCTTCTATCTGCTCTGGATGATTGTAAATAATGTCGTCATTTACTGGTACAAAATATTGCTGGTTCATAATATTTACCCATCTACTCTTCTCTGGTTAAAACAAACTCAGATAAACCTTTCGAGATTCCACTAACGCCAATCTCTATCGTCTGTTTGATCTGGCTTCGATAAAAAACCAGTCATTGCGAATTTTGTAGATTGAAAGTAAAAATCGATTACTTATCTGATACCCCTATTAAACTCCTTTTAAATGACTATTTCGGGATAAACTAATGGTTAAATAATGGTTTTAATTAGAAAGTGTGTTTAATTACTGTTAATAAGGCAAAATATTTAAAACTAAGTCCATTATCTTAGCGAACCACCAAAACCAACAGCAGCGAGTTAGCAGTCATGGCAAGAAGAGTAGCAATCGTCGAAGACGACTTTGACCAACGTGAGAACTTTCGAGACGCGCTGCAAAAGTCGGGCTATGAAGTAGATACCTATAAAAATCGCCCAGAGGCACTGGCTGGCATGCGAGCCGATATGCCTGACTTGGCGATATTAGACATCATGCTCGAAAACGAAATGGATGGCGGCTTCGATTTGTGCCGCGACCTGCGTGCCCTCTCGCCAACTATTCCGATTATTTTTTTGACTGCCAGAGATACCGATATTGACCGAGTGTCAGGACTTCGCCTAGACGCTTGGGACTATTTAACCAAACCACTGAATATGCAATTTCTTAGCGTACGCATAAATTCATTGTTCCGAATCGTCGACAGCCTTGCGCAACCAGCAAGTGATGAAAAAGATAACGACACGCTGAAGATAGATGACCTTGAAATAAACGAAAACAGCATGTCGATCCGCTGGAAAGACCAAGAGTTGAGCTTAACCCTTACTGAGTTCTGGTTAATCGAATCGATGGCGCGCCATCCGGGTCATGTAAAAACATACGAGAACATGATGCAAATCACTCGCCAAAGTTATGTTGAACGCAACACTATTAATGGCTATATCCGTAGAATTAGAAATAAATTTAAAGAGATAGATCCAGAGTTCAAAAACATTCAAACTGTTTTTGGCGTTGGCTATAAATGGAACACGAGCAAATAGTTAGCCTGATATTTGAGCTAACCCGACTAGCTAGATCGATTAGAGAATAATGATGCGTGCAGGCTTTTCAATCCGTACCAAACTGCTCATGGTCGGGCTACTATTATTGTTGATTCCTTGGATGTCATACGTCTATGTGCGCGACATGAAGACCTTTTTATTGAGCGGCCAAGAAAATGCCCTTAGTTTAACCTCAAGAGCTGTCGCCACCATTTTGCATGACCGCCCGGAACTTTTTACTGAAGATCGTATAATCACCCCTGACGATAGTGATGAAAATGAGGTTTATGCATTGCCGTTACCGGCCTATATTAACCTAAACGGAGATTTAAACGATTGGGGAGATCAGGCTAATCAAGCGATTACCTACCGACCAGAAACTGACAACATGGACGACACAGAGGTTACGTCAATTTCAGTCGAATCTGTTTTGGGCTATCGAGGCAACTTTATCTATTCTATGTTCAAAGTCGCAGATGATTCAGTGGTATTTAGGCAACGTGGTTTCTTAAGAGTCAATACCGCAGACCATATTCGCTTAACTTTACAGCCCCCTGATCGTCCCGAACAGCGCTTTACCATCATTGCGCGTGAAAGTGGCCGTATGAGTATTTACCTGATGGACATGGATTGGCAATACCCTATTACCGGCAAGCCAAACTATGACTTGGCGGCAGAATTGGGCTTGACCGATGAAGGCTACAATGTAGAACTTCGCATACCTCGCTTTATGATGTCTTCAGAGACTCGAATAAAACTCCAAGTGGTCGACGTTGATGACCCAGACTCTTTAGAAATCGAGGCAATGGTTTCCACCACGCCGACGAATGGCACTGACGATTTTTCTCGTTTATTAGTTAAATCACCGGAAATCGCCAAGATTCTTAAAGCGCTTGATCGCTCCGATGCTAGGATCTGGGTGTTCGATACACAAAAGCGTCCAACCGCCGTAGTCGGCAATATCATTTCCGAAAGCGACTACACGAAAGGCATTAAGCCTTCGTCTAATGACGAAGTATGGGCCACGCTCAGCTACTACTACACCAACACTCTGCAGACTATTTTCTCTTATATTATTGAGCAACCAAACGCCGACTTAAAAGACCTCAACGCCAGTGTTCAGCAGCGAAATGACGCCATCATAGAGCGCGCCCTCGCCGGTGAAATCAGTACCGCTCGTCAGCCCTCTCTCGACCAGCGCGGTTCAATTTTGATGTCCGCTCACCCTATTTACTTGGGCGATGAAATCCCCGGCGTAGTAGTGGTTGAGCAAAGTACAAATCAGGTTCTTGGGCAACAGAAAGAGATGCTAGAAAACGTCATCAGCGTAACGCTATTAGTACTTGTTACCGTTGCTACGGCATTGTTGCTTTTCGCATCACGCCTCACCCTGCGCATTCGCCGACTGCGTAACGCCACCGAAACAGCGATAGATAGAGACGGCCGTATCGTTAACCAAAAACTGTTGGCCGAAGCTAAATCAGGCGACGAGATTGGCGATTTGTCGCGTTCTGTCAGCAATATGCTCGAACGCTTGTCCCAATATACCAGCTATCTAAGAGGCTTACCCGATACCCTTGCGCATGAAGTGAGCAACCCTCTGAACGTGGTTAACTCGTCATTGCACAATTTATCGGAAGAAATTCCTGATTCAGCCAATAGTAAATATATGGAGCGCGCCAAAAACGGCGTTAATCGTATCGGCATTATTCTTAGAAACCTCACAGAAGCGGCGAACCTTGAGCAGGCGATGCAATCTGAAACTCGTGAAGTTGTTGACCTAAAAGAACTCATCGAAAGCTACGTTGATGGCTACAACTTTTCCAACCCAGAACAAAGCTTTGAAATAGTGATTAACTCGAGCCGCTTATACGTTGAAATTGCGCCTGACTACATAGCCCAAGCACTGGACAAATTAGTCGACAATGCAATTGACTTCGCTGCGCCTGGAACGGCAATTGTGTTCAAGGCACAAAGGCTTGATAACTTCGCGCAGATAGACGTTATCAATCAAGGGTCTAGATTGCCAGAGGGTATGGCTGAACGTATTTTTGAGCCACTAGTATCATTGGGTCGTAAAGATGCACAAAAAATGAGCTTGGGTATGGGCTTATATATTGTCAAACTTATCGCCAGTTTTCATGGCGGAGACGTACTTGCTCGCAATTTACTCAGCTCCGATGGTGTAATATTCTCATTATCACTACCAATTTATAACGCTCATATTGGCGAATAGCCACACACCGAGCACCGACACGTTTAGGAAAAAATCATGGGCAACAGACTGAGTAAACTTTACACACGCACCGGCGACGATGGCACCTCGGGCTTAAGTGGCGGCGAACGAATTGCTAAAAACCATGAACGAATGAATGCTATGGGAACCGTCGATGAGCTAAACAGTGTTATCGGACTAATGATTTGTAAACTAGCGGACCAAGAACTAAAAACATTATTCACCTCTATTCAGCATGATCTATTTAACATCGGTGGTGAAATCAGTATGCCCGGCCAGAGCTTTATAAAACAGCAGAAGATAGACTTACTTGAAAGTAAAATAGATCTCTTCAATGAATCCGTTGAACCACTTAAGGACTTCATCCTACCTGGTGGCAGCGAGGCCGCAGCGGTTTGTCATATGGCGAGATCGATAGCCCGACGAGCCGAACGAGATGTGGTGACACTGCACCAAGCGGAACCTGTGTGTGAAACCACACGTCAGTATTTAAATCGACTCTCTGACTTACTGTTTGCTACTGCCAGAATTATTAATCTGCGTCTAGGCAACGAAGACGTATTATGGAAGAAAGAGCTAGCCTAACCCCGCCTACTAAATAGGGTGAGGCCTTGGTGATACCCAAGGTCGTAACAAAACACATAAAACAATAATAAAGTGAACATTATGACCTCAAAAAAATCATTTATTTCCGCAATAGCAAGGCAAAACCTAGTTCTTAAGATCGCTATTGGCATCGCTCTCGGCGCCTTAGTCGGCGGCTTAGTACCTGAGGTTGGCAAATCCGTTTCAATCTTGGGTGGACTCTTTGTGTCAGCTCTAAAAGCGATCGCGCCAGTACTAATTTTCATGCTTGTGATTGCGTCTCTAGCAACCCATCACGAAGGGCAAAAAAGTCATATGCGCCCTATTTTTGGGCTCTATCTGATAGGCACCTTAGCGGCCGCTACAACGGCCGTTATGCTGAGTTTTTTGTTGCCGACAACATTGACTCTAGTTGGCGCTGAAACGCTCAATACAGCACCTCAAGGCATCGGCGAAGTTCTCAATACCTTACTCTTCAAGATTTTTGACAATCCTGTTAACGCGCTATTAAACGCCAATTACGTTGGCATTTTAGCGTGGGCAATTGGCCTTGGAATTATGCTTCGCAAGGCCAGTGACACGACCAAAAAAGTACTCGAGAACCTCAGTGATTCGATTGTAGGTCTAGTCCAGATTGTGATTCAACTGGCACCAATCGGCATCTTTGGCTTAGTTGCCGGCACTATTGCAGCAACCGGTTTCGGCGCCCTTGCAGAGTACGCTCATTTATTGGGTTTATTAGTTGGCACTATGCTGATTATAGCCTTGATTGTGAACCCGATCATGGTGCTTGTAATGACCAAAACCAACCCTTATCCACTGATTTTCACCTGTTTAAAAGAAAGTGGAATCACAGCTTTTTTTACCCGTAGCTCAGCCGCTAACATTCCAGTAAATATGGCCTTATGCGAGAAATTGGGCTTAGACGAAGACACCTATTCGGTTTCTATACCGCTAGGTGCGACCATCAACATGGCAGGCGCTGCAATCACCATCACGATTATGACTATGGCTGCGGTTAATACATTAGGCGTTAACGTCGACATAACCACGGCACTACTACTCTGCGTTATCGCTAGTGTCTCAGCGTGCGGCTCATCAGGCGTTGCCGGTGGCTCTTTATTGCTTATTCCATTGGCTTGCAGCCTGTTTAACATTCCTAACGACGTGGCTATGCAAGTTGTTGGTGTAGGATTTATTATCGGTGTTGTACAAGATTCAGCGGAAACCGCCTTAAACAGCTCAACCGACGTAATTTTTACCGCCGCAGCCTGCCGCTCAGCCGAACGCTAATTGAGCTGGGCAAAGCCTCAATAAATAAACGGTACTATCAGTTTAGAACGGTCACGCCAGTCGGAAAATTGCTGACCGAAGCGTTCGGCGAGGTACCGGTCTTCGACTTTCGACTGCTGAACCAAGGACACGACTCCTAAGCCGAGGACAATCGCGGTAGCAATTGTCGGGAAGAGCAAGAACAAACCAATGTAAGTCAAACAATCGGAAAAATACATTGGGTGACGCACGCGTCGGTACAAGCCGTGCTCGGTTTCGAGAGCGTCAGGTCGTTCAAATCGCTTATTGAGTGATTTTAGTCGCAGGTAGTGAAAAATAGCGCTAGCGCCTCCGATAACGACAAGCGCTTGGGCTAAAGTACGCGAAGCGACGAACCAAGGGTTTAGTTCATAGAGCACACCAATAAATAGAGCCGCAATTAAAATAGTGCCGCAAGACACTTTTAATGACCACCAAAATATAGCGTGACAAGCTCTGTTTTGTTTAGCTCTGCGAACAAAAGACTGTTTATCGCTGCTGGCCGCTGAAGGCTGTTTATCGCTGCTGGCCGCTGAAGGCTGTTTATTGCTAGCCGCTGAAAGCTTCTTATTACTGACCACTGAAGGCTCAGTAGAACCGTTCTGTGATGATGCTCTTTTTGTCATGATTCAAGTCTACTCCGAGCATGTGAGGAAACTTCACAATCATTGCAA
>JBLHRL010000028.1:0-34539 GCA_047625975.1 Arenicella sp. | reverse complement strand
ATCCAAAAGGCAAGTAATTGGGTATTTACTTATAAGACCAAGCGGAATTACTCAAATGTGTGCAGAAAACGGGCCTCGACAATGCATTGTCGTTTTCTTTTCACTGTTGTGCTCAATTCAGCTAAGGTAATGGGAGTAGGAATTGGAATTAAATCTAGACAGAATAGAAAAGGTCGAGATCACTCAAAAAGTGGAAAGCACTCACCCTCGAGTAATTATATTGGTTGCAGCTGCGGTAGTCGCGGCTCTGTTGATATTCTTAATTATGTTTCCGGACATTAAGCGTGCCTATGAATTACCGGATAAAGCCCGTATACAAAGCATGACAAAGAGCGACACCTTATATGATAAACCTCAATCTCAGGTTAATCTAGAGGGACAGGCTCCAGCCAACACGATCGAAAAAACGGATGCCGAGATTGAAGTCAACCCACTAGAAAAATTAGAGCTAAGCAACCTTCGCAATGATAACAAAAAACTTGCCCCTGACTTGCTGAGTCAGCAATCACCAAACGATTGGCCAGTCGATGACAGCGATAATAGCTCGGCCAAGAGCTTAATCCATAAAGATGACGAAGCCCTCGGTGTGGCGACAGGAAGTAACGCTAATTTAAATGGCGCGGTTTGGGTAAGCCAACAAGCAAGATCGTTTTATACATTGCAGGTGATAAGTGCTCGTGAGCCCATTGTTTTATCGGATTACTTGCAAGTAAGGCCCAACCTAAATGCTAATAAATTAAAGCAACTAGGCTCCAGTAGTGGATGGTACTACTTACTCTACGGACTCTACAGTGATTCTAAGCAGGCAAAAGCGGCACGCTCACAATTTAATGAGCTTGATGGAGTGATGGTACGAAATATTGGTGAACTGCAAGACATACGGTGTAAAAATCGCAGTGCGCGCGAGGCCTCAGCAGTTTGCTAGGCTTAAATACCAAAATTAAGCGATACTTTTAAGGGGTGACTGCCGTCAGAGCAAACTATAGGCGACGGTTATAAAAGGTTTTGAACCTAGCACACAAAAAATTCATAGCGTGTTAGCATCAAAAGATCATGTGTAGCCTTCATAATAAATGATGGCCACTAAACTCTAACTTTTTAGTTTTCTATATTATGACTTTGATGCTTACTCCTAAGGCCGCGTTATTATTATCCACGATTACGATGGCCGCAATTGATGGCGAACTGGACCGCAATGAAATCGCGATAATCAATCGCCTCGATGGTTTTTCTTTATCTGGCGAATGGGATCTTGCTATTTCGGTGTGGGAAGTGTCATCGGTTGAAGAATGTATTATTTTAATAGCACAAACCTTGAGCAGCACGCAGCAACGAGTTGCAATGGCCAATATGGTTGATATTGCGATGGCCGATGGATCCTTTGATAAAAACGAAAATGTACTTTTGCGAGCTTATGCTAATGCATTCGACGTACTTGATGAAGATGTCGAGCGGATTGTTGACGTAATAACGATCAAGAATGACAAGTCACTTTTTTAATTCGAGTTTAATTGGGGCTTTCTGAGTGAACCAACTATCACGGCACACGCTTTTCTGCTCGTTTGTCCGTAAGCTACTGGTGGTAGTTTTTTTCGAAGCGCTCTCAGCGGTTAAAATCAAAGTCAACAGAACGCGTTGGTTTTATAGACTAAGATCTTACTAAGTTAAAAGCCTACGGGCGCAGTTAATATGAAAGACCCGCATCGTAAGATAAATAATTTCTATACATCAGACAGCGTTACCCGATTGATAAATGCGTCGATATCCGAACAAGGTCTAATCGCAGAATTTTCTAATCTACGGGGCAAACAGTTGTATCCGTGGTTGTGGGTTCGTGATCATTGCATCGACGCGCAAAGCTTAAATCAGCAGACCACCCAACGCCTCGTTGATACATTTTCTCTAGCGGCTGATATCACTTGCATAAGACTTAATCTCGAGCTGCCGGAACAAATGTTGCACTTGTCATGGAGTAATACTACAAGGACCAGTATTTCGGCCTATGTACTTGCTAGCGTAATTGGTTTTACCCCAGAACTGCATACCTTAGCCCCCAGCACTCCGCGGGTTTTATGGAATAAAGACTCACCTTTGTCGGAGCGACCTACCGTTGCATTTGACGATGTGATTGAAAGCGACTCAGGCGTATTGCAATGGCTACAGAATATTCATATTTACGGTTTTTCTTTGGTTCAGGGCGTACCGGCAACCCAAAAGGGAACCAAACAGTTAGCACTTCGTTTAGGCGCGATTCAAGAAACGATATTTGGTGATATGTGGCCGTTGTCAGCAGAGCTAACAGATCATGGAGATACGGCTTATGGCAGCGGTTACCTCGAACCGCATACAGACGGTACTTATTATCATGATGCGCCAGGGCTACAGATGTTTAATTGCCTAGAGATAGACTGCCAAGGCGGCCAAAGTATTCAGTTAGACGGGTTTGCGATTGCTGAGAAAATTAAACGGCAAGATCCAGCCGCGTATAAAACTCTAACCGAGGTTGTTGTTGCTGGGCACTATTTGGACGAAGGAGTACATTTGCGCGCAGAGCGACCGCCCATTAGTTTAGATGCCAGTGGTCAGGTATCGCAGATATCGTTTAATAATTATGACCGCGCGCCAATGCTTTTGAGTAACGAAACACAGCAACGTTTCTATCATGCATATGGCCTATTTCACAGTCACGTTGTTGATCAAGACAACTGGCTAAAGATCGACATGAAACCAGGCTCAACGCTGATTTTCGATAATTGGCGTAATCTGCATGGCCGCATGGGCTTCAGTGGTCGGCGGTATTTCTATGGTTGCTATCACAGTAAATCTGTATTTGAAAGTAAGCTCAGAATCATGCAGAGCTCTATCTAGTATTGGGTATGTAGTTTTAAATTTTTATCTTATTCTTAAGCCCCGTTAAGATTGGATCTAAGCTGAGTGGGACTGTAGTTATATCGAGCTTTGAATGCTCGAGAAAATGCCGTTAGAGAATTGAAGCCACAGCGAACTGCAATTTCCAAAATCGGTAAATTACTGTCAAGCACCAGCCGACGAGCTCTTTGCAGTCGAAGCCGTAAGTAATATTTTGCCGGTGTAAAGCCGAGGTATTTAAGCGAAATTTGCTCTAAGGTCCGTAGAGATATTCCAATATTATCGGCGATAGTTTTGCTCGAGATCGTATCTTCAAAGTGAGTCTCCATTAGTCGGATCGCCTGAACCAGTCTTGGTTCTACTTGCTGTAATCGCCCCAAGGAAATGCTCGCTTGCTCATCTGATGCTGAGCTGGTTTCAGCGTAAATGAAGACGTTGGCCACGTCTAAAGCTAAAGACTGGTTATGTATCGTTCTTAGGTATTGCAACATCATTTCAAATGCCGGTGTTGCACCAGAGCATGTCCATATATCGCGGTCTATAACGTAGCGCTGCGAACTCACTTCTAAGTCAGAGAACTGCTCTGTCAAAAGCTCTAAATCTTCCCAATGAGTGGTAACCTTATGCTTTGATATAATTCCTGCGCGAGCTAATAACCAAGTTCCAGCTTCCACACCAAATACTGTCTTGCAGTCTTGAGCCAAGCTTTTCAGGGAGACTAATTGTTTGGTGCTGGCATAGCGTTGATGCTCGAAACCGGCTATCACCACCAGTAAATCAGCTTTGCTTTGACTGCTTAATAGACCATCATTTGGTAGTTCTATTCCGCATGTGAGCATAATTGGTTTACCATCAATAGCTAATATCGACCACGTAAATAAAGACATTCTAGAAAGGCGATTGGCCGCTCGCAGCGGATCAATAACGGACGCGCAGGTCATCATTGATGAACCAGATAGTACTAGAATTAGAACATGACGGCTTACAGTTACAGGATTCATAATTATTCTGAAGATGCGATAAAAGTATAATTTATTGCGTTTATTGTAAATTAATATTGCTTGGCTATGCCATTATTATGATTCAAATGATCAACCTATCAGGGCCTTGCAATGCCATTAGAAATCACTCAAAACGTATTCATTACCTGTGCCGTTACTGGTTCTGGTGGAACTCAAGATCGCAGCCCGCATGTGCCCCGATCACCTGAACAGATTGCTAATAGCGCTATCGCTGCCGCTAAAGCCGGCGCCGCAGTTGTTCATTGTCATGTACGTGATCCCGAAACGGGCATGCCATCTCGCGATCCGAAACTGTATCGAGAGTTGACTGATCGAATTCGAGATTCAGAGACCGATGTGGTGCTCAACCTTACCGCGGGCATGGGTGGCGACATGATCTTTGGCCCGCCATCAGCGCCGTTGCCTTTGCAAGCGGGCACCGACATGGGCAGTGCCGAGAGCCGTATGGAGGCCGTGGCTGAATGTTTGCCAGAGATTTGCACACTCGATTGCGGCACTATGAATTTCGCCGAAGCCGATTATGTAATGACTAATACTCCAGGAATGCTTAGAGCTATGGGTAGCATGATGACCGAGCTGGGAGTGCAAGCCGAGATCGAAGCATTCGACACAGGTCACTTATGGTTCGCGAAAGCGCTGGTTGATGAGGGTGTTCTAAACAGCCCAGCGATGTTGCAACTGTGTATGGGCATTCCATGGGGAGCGCCGAACGATATGAATACCTTTATGGCGATGGTCAACAATATTCCAGCCAGTTGGAATTGGTCGGCGTTTTCGATTGGGCGAAGTCAAATGCCTTATGTTGCCGCCGCCGTTTTAGCCGGAGGCAATGTACGTGTTGGTTTAGAAGACAACCTTTGGTTAGATAAAGGTGTGTTGGCGACCAACCAAGATTTGGTCACCCGCGCGGTTGGTATTGTTGAATCTATGGGCGCTACCGTAATGAAGCCTGACGCTGTGCGTGAAAAACTAGGTTTAACTAAACAGGCTCGGCGATAATGAGTTCGCAATCAGTAGCGGTTATCGGCCAGCAGATCAACAAAGCCACGGTGATTGGCGGCGGCGTTATCGGTGGTGGTTGGGTTGCTCGGTTTTTATTATCAGGCTGCGACGTCTTGGTGTTTGACCCAGACCCAGAAGCCGAACGTAAAATCAACGAAGTTCTTAATAACGCCCGTCGCTCATTGCCGGCGCTCTACGAGCATAAATTACCAGCCGAAGGCAAACTCTCTTTTGCTACCTCGGTTGCTGAGGCGGTTGCAACTGCGCAGTGGATAGCTGAGTGCGTTCCTGAACGTTTAGATATTAAGCACAGCGTCATCAAAGAGATTCAAGCGGCCTGCCCCGATACGGCTATTATTGCCTCGTCGACGTCTGGCTTTAAGCCCAGCGAGCTGCAGCAGGGCTCGCAGACACCTTCTCAAATTATTGTCGCGCATCCCTTTAATCCAGTTTACCTAGTACCGTTAGTTGAGCTAGTCGGGCACGTGGATACGGTGTCAAAAGCCAAACCCATTATCTCTAGCTTGGGTATGTTTCCGTTGCATGTTCGTAAGGAAATTGATGCCCATATTGCCGACCGATTACTTGAAGCTGTATGGCGAGAAGGTCTTTGGCTAATCAACGATGACATCGCCACCACTGAAGAAATTGATGATGCGATTCGCTATGGCTTCGGTTTACGTTGGGCGCAGATGGGTTTGTTTGAAACCTATCGAGTGGCTGGCGGCGAAGCTGGTATGGCGCACTTTATCGGCCAGTTTGGCCCCGCATTGGAATGGCCGTGGACCAAGCTGATGGATGTACCAGAATTGACAGACGAGCTGGTAGATAAAATTGCCAGCCAATCAGATAGGCAATCGGGGCAACATAGTATTCGTCAACTCGAACGTCTGCGCGACGATAACCTTGTGAGCATAATGCGTGGTTTAAAAACCCAAAATTGGGGTGCGGGCGAACTGTTAGTTGGCTTTGATAAAGGCCTAAGGAATAAAGTTGTAGAGCCGCAAAAAGAGAGTTTGCTGACAGTGGCGAGAATTATTCCCGTCGATTGGACTGATTACAACAAACATATGAACGAGAGCCGCTATGGGCAAGTTTTTTCTGACGCAGCTGACAGCGTGATGATCTCGGTTGGGGCCGATGAAGGCTATATTGCCTCAGGCAAAAGTTTTTTTACGGTTGATACGCACATTCGCTTTATCGACGAGTGTGTAGCTGGTGATGAAATCGAGGTAAGCAGTGCTGTGATCTCAGCCGATGGCAAGAAACTTAAATTGGCTCACACCATGCGTCATGCTGATGGTCGAGTATTGTCTGAGGCCGAGCAGTTATTAGTGCATGTCGATCTTCAGACTCGAAAATCCAGCTTACCGAATGATGAGATGCTAAATAAAATACAAAATTTGGCAGAGCAATACCCAGCTAACATCAACGATCAGAGGAGAGCACCATGAACTTCGGCCTAAGTGATGAGCAACAAATGATTATTACCAGTACCAGAGCGTTTGTAGAAAACGAACTGTACCCGCATGAAGAAGAAGTTGAAAGAACCGGTTATTTGCGGCCCGACCTGGTTAATGAAATTAAAGCCAAAGCAATTGCGGCTGGGCTTTATGCGGCAAACATTCCGGCAAAATTCGGTGGCACTGGTCTAGACACTCTAAGTTGGTTGTTGTACGAAAAAGAACTGGGCCGTGCCAACTACGCGCTGCATTGGAGCTGTGTATCTAGACCTTCAAACATTCTCTGTGCCGGCACTCCTGAGCAACAAGAAAAGTATTTGCAGCCATGCCTGCGCGGGGAGAAATCAGATTGCCTGTCGATGACCGAACCCGGAGCCGGTAGTGATTTACGCGGTATGAAGGCAAGTGCAAAGCCCGATGGTGATGATTGGATTATTAATGGCACGAAACACTTCATTAGTCATGCTAAAGAGTCTGATTTTACCATTGTGTTTGTCGCCACTGGCGAAGAGCAAACACCGCGTGGTGCAAAGAAATTGATTAGCGCATTCTTCGTAGACAATGAGAACCCTGGTTTGACGATACTCGACGGATATCAAAATGTCTCACATAGAGGTTATACCAACGCCACACAAGTATTCGACGACTGCCGGGTACCTAAAGGCGCCATGCTTGGCGAACTTCACAAGGGTTTTGAAGTAGCCAATAGCTGGTTGGGAGCAACCCGCTTGCAGGTTGCCGCTACCTGCCTGGGGCGTGCTGAACGCGCATTTGATTTGGCTGTGCGCTATGCCGCTGAACGCGAACAATTTGGCCAGGCGATTGGTAAGTTTCAAGGTGTGTCGTTCAAGCTAGCCGATATGGCTACCGAAATGAAGGCGGCCGAGTTACTGGTGATGGAAGCAGGATGGAAATACGACCAAGGCACATGTACCGATGCTGATATGGCGATGGCCAAGTTGAAGGCCTCGGAAATGCTAGCAATGGTCGCCGATGAAGCAATTCAAATTTTCGGCGGCATGGGGTTAATGAACGAACTACCACTTGAACGAATTTGGCGCGACGCGCGAATTGAGCGAATCTGGGAAGGTACCTCCGAGATTCAGAGACACATCATTTCTCGAAGTCTATTGCGCCCCTTCGGCGCTTAATTTACATGAGTAGCTTAACTCCTAAGCTTGAACGTTTTCTGAAGCCAAAGTCGATCGCGGTGTATGGCGGCGCGTGGGCTGAAAATGTTATTTTGCAATTGCAGAAGTCACACTACCACGGTGAAATTTGGGCCGTGCATCCGACTAAAACTGACATAGCCGGAGTCGCTTGCTTTGCTAATACAGGCGACTTACCGGCGGCCCCAGATGCGGTGTTTATTGGCGTTAATCGAGTCCTAACCGTTGACGTTGTTGGCGAGCTTCGAGATGTCAACGCGGGAGGGGTAATATGTTTTGCTTCGGGCTTCAGTGAAGCCGACGACGATCATTATTCGGTAGGGGATGATTTACAGAAGCAGCTAATTACCGCTGCTGGTGATATGCCTTTATTAGGCCCTAATTGTTACGGCTACTTAAACTATCTCGACAATGTTACGCTTTGGCCCGATCAACATGGTGGGAAAACGGTGAGTAGCGGGGTAGCGATTATTGCTCAGTCGTCTAATGTGGCGATAAACCTGACGATGCAGAAGCGAGGCCTGTCATTGGCTTATATGTTTACTGTTGGTAACCAAGCCTGTGTTGGCCTGAATCAATTAGCTGAATACGCAATAAGTGACCCGCGAATCAGTACTATTGGTTTATTCATCGAGGGTTTTGGTGATCTGGCTGCTTTTGAATCAATGGCTATCAACGCAAAAGCGGCGGGGAAAAGCGTTGTCGCACTCAAACTTGGTAAGTCTGTACAAGCTCAAAAAGCAACAATGACGCACACCGCCACCCTCGCTGGCGGCTCGGCGGCGGCCGCTGCGTTTTTGAAACGCCTGGGTATAGTTGAAGTCGACTCAGTGGCTTGCTTTATCGAAACGCTTAAGCTATTGGATATCGTTGGCCCTCTGGCTGGCCCACAAATATCGTCGGTGAGTTGCTCAGGTGGTGAAGCAAGTTTAATTGCCGATGCAGCCTACGGCTCGATCATCGAGTTTCCAGATTTAAGTTCGACCCAGCGAGCTGACTTACTTAGCTTATTGGGTCAAAAAGTCACCCTAGCCAACCCCTTGGATTATCATACCTATGTATGGGGTGATGTAAACGCGATGAGCCAATGCTTCGCGTCAGTGATGTGCGGAGAGTTCGACTTGAATGTCTTCGTGTTAGACCTCCCGAGAAGTGATTTATGTGCGGTAGAAGGTCATCGCTGTGCGATTGATGCCATCATCAAGGCTAAGCAGCAAACGCAGGCTAAGGTGGCGGTGGTTACCTCGTTACCAGAAAATATGGATGAAAGCATTACTGGCGAGTTTCATCGGGCTGGAGTCGTCGTATTGCATGGTCTTGAGACTGGCCTCAAACCCATCGTGGCAGCGGTTACGGCGGGCGAATATCAGTCTAGGCCGTTAACTTCAGAGCCGGTTTATGTTTTACCGTCAGTGGCTCGATTGGCAACGGCCTCAAGCGAATCGTTATCCGAGGCTGACGCTAAAGCTGAGCTTGCACGTTATGGCGTGTTGATCCCCTCTACCCTAGTTTTAAAGACTAAAGATCAGCTTAATAACATACCCAGTGAACTGCAATTTCCATTGGTATTAAAAGGTCTTGGATTGCAGCACAAGTCAGAACTTGGAGCGGTAATCCTTGGTATCGACGATATGACAACCCTGACCAAGGCCATGAAACTGATTGTAGATTGCCCGGACGGATACCTGCTTGAGCAAATGATAGATGCTGCAATCGCAGAAGTAATCGTCGGTGTCACCCGCGATGATACTGGCATGCTAATGCTCACTCTGGGTGCTGGCGGTGTGCTGACTGAATTATTATCAGACAGTGCATCTATATTGATGCCCGCCAGCGAAGCCGAGATTGATGCGGCGCTTAAAGGCTTGAAAATTAATACCGTATTAAACGGTTATCGTGGCAGGGCTGCGGCAAATCGCCCAGCACTATTAAAAAGTATATTAGCGATTCAGGCTTATACCCTCGAACATGCTGAGAGAATCTATGAGCTTGATGTCAATCCGTTGATTGTACGAGAGCACGATTGCTATGCGGTCGATGCGTTAATACGTCTAATTTAGAATAGCTTAGCAGTTTGGATTATTAGTATATTCGAACTATGGAAATAGCAAAACTTGGAGAATAAAATGGGCAACCCTGTAATAACCACCATCAAAGGTCATGTTATAGAAGTGAAGTTGGATAGGCCAAAAGGCAATGCTATCGATCTAATCACCAGCCGAATACTCGGCGAAACATTCAGAGACTTCCGTGATAACGACGATTTGCGGGTCGCCATATTTACAGCGGCGGGTGACAAGTTCTTTTGCCCTGGCTTTGATTTGAAAGCGGCCGCCAATGGAGACGACGTCGACGGAGATTACGGTGTCGGCGGCTTTGGTGGTATCCAAGAATTACCGAACTTAAATAAGCCGATTATTAGTGCTGTCAATGGTATTTGCTGTGGCGGAGGTCTAGAAGTCGCACTTTCAACTGATATTATCTTAGCCGCTGAACACGCTACTTTTGCCTTGCCGGAGATTAACTCTGGCACTGTAGCCGATGCAGCGACAATTAAATTGCCCAAGCGAATCCCCTACCATATTGCTATGGAAATGCTGATGACCGGTCGTTGGTTAGATGCCCAAGAGGCTAACCGCTGGGGCTTCGTCAACGAAATCGTACCAGCCGAAAAGCTTAATCAACGAGCCTGGGAGATGGCCGAATTGATAGCGGCCGGGCCGCCATTAGTGATTGCCGCAATCAAAGAAATAGCCCGCGATGCCGAAGATTCAAATTTTCAAGACTGTCTCAATCGTGTTACTACGCGACAACTTAAGACCGTTGATACTTTATACGGTAGCGAAGACATACTTGAAGGCTTCAAGGCGTTCGACGAAAAACGTAACCCGGTGTGGAAGGGGCGATGATTTGATCGATTTACGCTCATAAGTGGCTGTTTGATTATTGTGTGAACTGATGCGCCCACCAGCATTCGACCCTTGGTATACGGTTGCCTGCGCAATTTATGCTGGAAATAGCGCAGGTCTAGGCAAGTCACTTGATACAGCAAATAAAAAGGCATTAGATAGTCGGTTAATACACGTAGTTGTGTTTGTGTTTTAAGCATGATTTAGTTGCTATAAAATATCTTATTGCGCTACCCAGCCGCCATCGACCAATAGACTTGTGCCTGTCACCATACGAGCTAAGTCAGAGGCTAGATACACCGCTGATGCGGCAACATCTTCAGCCTTTGCTAAGGTGTTCATCGGTATCTTTGACATAACGAATTGATTGAATTCAGGGTCATTAAGCATGGGTCTGGTCATCGGCGTATCAACAAATGTTGGCGCAATTGAATTTACCCGAATGTTGTTTGGCGCAAGCTCAACGGCCAGCGATTTAGTCAGCCCCTCTACCGCATGTTTAGTCGCGCAATATAGAACTCGATTAGGCGACCCTACGTGGCCCATCTGAGAGGAGATATTGATGATACTGCCGCTGATTTCACGGCTTAACATGTTAGTTACAACCGCCTGCGTTGTTCTAAACACGGTGCCGAAATTCAACTCTACAATTCGATCGTACGTCTCACCTTGGATATCAATAAAGGGCTCGGGTTTATTTGCGCCTAAGTTATTAACCAATATGGAGAGCTCGGTTTCTTGTTTAATACGCTCTATAAACTCCTTGCTAGTTGCATCCATCACCCATGGAATAACATTATCTCCATGTTCTTGACTCAAGGAGTTCAAATCGGCCTCTGTTCGAGCAACGGCTATTACGGTTGCGCCAGCGTTAATCAAAGCAACGGTACAAGCACGCCCAATACCTTTTCCGGCGCCGGTGACTAGGGCCAACCTTTCATGCAGTAAATTGGACGAATAACCTTGATTTTGTGATTCCGAAAGCATTGTCATAAAATAACTATATCGCTGAGTGTTTCAATCAATATAACATGCATAATTGATTAGAATAAGGACTTTTATTGCATTCGAAGTCATTTTCAATTAAGGTCTGAATCTTATTCAATTAGAACCATACATTGGTTATTCGTTTAGAGGTTTGAAATAGTGATTAGAAAGCTTAAAGAAGGTATAGATGTTGATGTGGCTGCTGACAACGATGCAAAAGTCAGGGCTATTGTTGAGGATACTCTTGCCAATATAGAAGCGCGCGGTGATGAAGCGGTTGCCGAATATGCAATGAAATTTGATAATTGGGATCAAGATTTTAGGTTAAGCCAAGAGCATATCGACTCATGCTACAAGCGCTTAGACGCGCAAGTTATTTCTGATATAGAGTTCGCGCAAGCACAAGTACGCAACTTTGCTCAAATTCAGCGAGACTCAATGCTTGATGTTGAAGTCGAAACGTTGCCAGGCGTGGTTCTCGGTCATAAGCATATTCCAATGAACAGCGTTGGTTGTTATGTACCTGGTGGCAAGTATCCGCTGGTTGCCTCTGCTCATATGAGCGTGGTTACCGCCAAGGTAGCCGGTGTTGAACGCGTAATAGCCTGCGCGCCACCTTTTAATGGTGAGCCCAATCCAGCAATCGTAGTTGCGATGGATATGGCTGGCGCTGATGAAATCTATTGCTTGGGCGGCATTCAAGCGATTGGGGCTATGGCTATTGGTACGGAAACAATTGCACCTGTCGACATGATTGTAGGCCCAGGGAATGCCTTTGTTGCTGAATCTAAGCGACAGCTTTTTGGCCGAGTTGGTATTGATCTATTTGCCGGCCCCACCGAGACTCTGGTTATTGCTGATGAGACTGTTGACGGCGAACTTTGCGCTACCGACCTCCTGGGTCAAGCCGAGCATGGCGTCAACTCTCCAGCAATTCTTTTAACTAACTCTGAAAAACTTGCTAACGAAACGATGCATGAGGTTGAGGAGCAACTAAAGACTCTAGAAACAGCCGATATCGCTGGGCAAGCATGGCGCGACTATGGTCAAGTAATTGTTTGTGACAGCTATGAAGAAATGCTTGAGGTTGCCGACGACATTGCTTCTGAGCATGTTCAGGTAATGACTAAAGACCCAAACTATTTCCTCGACAATATGAGTAATTACGGAGCGCTATTCTTAGGCCCTGAGACAAATGTATCGTATGGCGACAAAGTGGTTGGGACAAATCATACTCTACCCACCAAGAAAGCAGCGCGCTATACTGGTGGTTTATGGGTAGGTAAATTTATTAAAACCTGTACCTATCAACGATTGACCGAGGAAGCATCACATCATATCGGCGAATATTGTTCACGCCTGTGTGCTGTTGAAGGCTTTATGGGTCACAAGGCGCAAGCCGATATTCGCGTGAAACGATATGGAAAAAAATCCTAAAAATATTGATCCGGCACTCTCTCTGAGGCCTATGCAAAAAAAACGTGCGACATCTTATGATGTCGCACGCGTGGCCGGCGTGTCTCAATCAGCGGTATCACGATGTTTTAAACCTGGCGCGAGTGTTTCTGCAAAGACTCGCGCTAAAGTAGAAAATGCGGCTAAAAAATTGGTGTATCAACCCAACGCGATCGCACGCGGTTTAATTACGCGGCGCTCTAACATTGTTGCGGTGTTGATCACCGACTTGACCAATCTCAATTACCCAGAAGTATTAAGTCAGTTAAATCGAGCGCTAGGCGAAAAAGGCATCCATATCCTATTGTTTACATTGCGCAAAGAAAGCGATGTAGACAAGGTTCTCGACCAAGTCTGGCAATATCAAGTTGATGGGATTATTGCCGCTGCGCAATTCTCGCACGAACAAATTAATGCCTGCAATGACCGCGGCACACCCTTGGTTTTCTTTAATCGCGTTTACGCCGAAAGTACAATCAGCTCAGTCTGCTGTGATCACGAAGAAGGAGAACGGATATTAGTTGAACATTTACTCAATGACAATCGCCGTTCTTTTGTGGTCATGAGTGGCCCTAGCGATTCCTCGGTTAGTACCGCTCGAGCCAAAGGCGCTATCAGCAAGTTGGAAGAGCGCTCGGCGAAAATTATTCAAGTTGAAGGTGATTACTCATACGAAAGAGCACGCGACCTAATTCGTGAGATATTCGATGCAGATACCTTCAAGCCCGATGCCATTATCTGCGCCAATGACACAATGGCAATCGGTTGTATTGATACCTTACGTCACGAATACGACATCAAGGTGCCTGATCAAATCGCAGTCGTAGGCTTTGATGGTGTTGCAGCGGCAAGTTGGGCTAGCTATGAACTGACAACAGTGGCTCAGCCTGTCGAACGCATGGTAGAAGCTACTGTCAATATGCTGATGGAACGTATCGAAGACCCAGAGCTACCGGCTGAAAAACGTCTGTTTGCTGGTAAATTGCTACGCGGCAGCAGTGCACCCTCATCCTAATTACAAAACATATAAAATGACCGTAACGCAACGCACTTTCCGCCAACATTTACTCGCTAAAAAGCAGTTAGTTGGCACCTTTCAAAAAACACCTAGCATGATGGTCTCAGAGGTAATTGCCAGTACCTCGATTGATGTGGTTTGCATCGATGCCGAGCATTCGCCTTTTGATCGGCGCGATCTAGACTCAACTATTTTTGCTTATCGCTCAACCGACAAACCATCACTGGTCCGCGTACAGTCCGGCGCGGCAGAACATATTTTAAATGTACTCGACTGTGGCGCAACAGGGGTTGTTGTACCCCATGTTGACAGTGTGGAAAAAGCCGAAAGCATCGCCAAGTCGGCCCGTTATGGTGACATGGGGCGAGGCTATGCAGGCTCAACAAGGGCCGCTAATTACACCGGCAATACGGTGTCAGAAAACCTAGCTAATAATAAAAACAACGTAGTTATTGCTCAAATCGAAGACTTAGCCGCCCTTGATGAAATTGACGGTATCGCAGTGGTTGAAGGTATCGACTGTTTATTTATCGGCATGATGGATCTCACCGTAGCGCTAGGCTGCAATTCACCAAAAGACCAACCAGTTGTAGACGCGGCTAAAAAAATTTGCATAGCCGCGAATAAGGTCGACCGCCGACTAGGAATCTTTGTGGCTGATTTGAACGACGTCGGCTACTGGCGCGAGCTAGGCGTAACCCTCTTCCTGCTTGGCTCCGAACACGGCTTTATAAAGCAGGGTATAAACCATTTACTGGCTAAAACCAAACCAAATAAATAAGACTCAAAGAATGACCTCAGCAGAACTTAAATCGCTATTCAGCGCATATCAATTAGCGTCGCTCAGTGTTGAAACTGAAGCGACTAAGCAGGCCTTAAAGGCTTTATTTGCCCCACAGGCGACACTCAAACTTTGTCATCCTTTTGGCACGTTAACAGGTGCTGACAGTTACTTTGATAGCTGCTTAGAACCGTTGCTTATAGCCATGCCTGACCTAGAGCGTCGAGATATGATTGTGCTCGCGGGGACCACAGTTGAGGGGCAAGACTGGATTGGTTGTATGGGTAACTACATGGGCACTTTTTTGTCGCCCTTCTTGGATATTCCGCCGACTGGCCACTTAGCGCATATGCGCTACCACGAATTCTTCAAGGTCGAAGATGGGAAGGTTGTTGAAATGCAGGCAATTTGGGACATTCCCGAATTAATGATGCAGGCCAAGGCATGGCCAATGGCTCCTCAGCTTGGCGCCTTCATTTGTACTCCTGCGCCGATGAGTGGCGACGGTTTGAACATATCGGGCGACGGCCAAGCTACCTATGATCACGTGGTTGATATGCTCACTGATCTTTGCCGATACCCCGCTGACCCGGACCCACAGGTGATGCAACTTGAAAAGTATTGGCACCCACGCGCTAATTGGTACGGCCCCGCTGGAATCGGGACTAACCGAGGTATTTCAGGTTTTCGCAATTGGCACCAAATCCCATTTTTGGGAGGAATGCCAGACCGCAAGTTAGATGCTATGGGCGATCTCATGTCGCATTGGGTAGCCCAGGGTAACTATGTATGTGAAACGGGCTGGCCGAATATGCGGCTAACGCTCTCAGACGATGGCTGGATGGGCATCGCCCCCTCTGGCAAGGAAGTGCTTTTGCGTAGCTTAGATTTCTGGAGGCTTGAAAGTGGCCTGATACGTGAAAACTGGGTATTGGTAGACCTCTTAGACCTATACCAACAAGTCGGAGTAGATGTACTTGCGCGCATGCGAGAGTTCAATAAGGCTAGAAACCTAGGTCCAATAACAATTGCTGATGGAATGTCGGTTAAGGGATAAATTCTTGCTATACAAAATAGGTGTATTTTCTAACGAAACTCGTTATTTCTAAATGAATGAACCACTAGTACTTTTGCCAGGCATGATGTGTGACGCACGCCTGTTTCAGCCTCAAACCGAGGCGTTATCATCAAGCCACACAATAGTTGTGATGCCACTAATAGGTCGGGACAGCATAGAGGCACTTGCCCGAGACATCTTAGATAGTGCCCCTCGTCGCTTTGCGCTCCTTGGGCTATCGATGGGAGGTATTGTGGCGATGGAGATGATCCGCCAGGCCCCAGATCGAATATCTCGCCTGGCATTGCTCGATACCAACCCAATGGCGGATGCGGCGGACAGAAAAGACATTCGAGAGCATCAGATCGAGCGCGTTAAGGCGGGAGAGCTACAGACAATCATGCGCGATGAAATGAAGCCAAATTATCTTGCTGACGGTGACTCTGGAAACGACATTCTTGAATTATGTATGCTCATGGCTAAAGCGCTAGGGCCCGAGGTATTTATTCAACAATCTAGAGCGTTAAAAACTCGTTATGACCAGTGTGAAACCCTTAAAAATGTACAAGTCCCTACCCTTATTGCCTGCGGAGAACATGACCGGCTATGTCCATTTGAAAAACATCAACTGATGCATAAGCTGATAGCCAAATCTAAGCTTTCGATGATCGCCGGTGCTGGTCATTTACCGACCTTGGAGCAAGCTGAGCTAACTAATCAGCAAATTAGACATTGGCTCCACACGCCTTAAGTCAACAGGCTACTAACCTTTCCAACTAAATAAACGTCTGAGTAATAATCATGATTGACTATATTAAATTGATTGAAAATTCGAATGTTTACGACGCGGCTATAGTGACGCCTTTAACGCTAGCGAAAAAAATATCAGACAATAGTAAAAACAACATTTTCTTAAAGAGAGAGGATCTACAGCCGGTTTTTTCATTTAAGATTCGTGGCGCTTATAATAAAATTTATTCCTTAACTACTGAGCAAAAAAAACTAGGTGTTATTACCGCCTCTGCTGGTAATCACGCACAAGGGGTTGCCTTTTCGGCTAAAAGACTGGGCATCTCGGCGGTGGTTGTAATGCCTGAAACTACACCGAAGATAAAAATCGATGCGGTGTCTTCCTATGGTTCAAAGGTGGTATTGTTTGGAGAAAGTTATTCAGATGCAGCGGCGCACGCCGAGCTGTTATCAAAAACCTCGAAAGCATCCTACATACACCCATTCGACGACCCTCAAGTGATAGCCGGCCAAGGCACAATAGCGTTAGAGATACTGGAGCAATTTGGTCGCCTTGAGCAATCTGATAGACCTGTAAAAGGTACCCCTGATCTTATTTTTGTCTGCATCGGCGGCGGCGGTTTAGCGGCGGGCATTGCAACTTATATTAAGCATAAAAGCCCCAATACCAAAGTTATCGGCGTTCAAGCCGACGACTCAAATGCAATGGCACGCTCCATCGACGAAAAAACAATAGTCACTTTGGATGAAGTTGGCATTTTTGCGGACGGTGTAGCGGTAAAAACAGTGGGTAAAGAAACCTTTCGATTGTGTCAGCTATACCTTGATGAAATTATCTTAGTAAATACTGACGAAATTTGTTCAGCGATTAAGGATGTCTTCGAAGATACACGAGTTCTATTAGAACCAGCTGGAGCCCTAGCGGTAGCTGGTGCCAAGCAGTACCTTAAAAAAAATAAGTTGCTTGGCCTTAATGTTGTTGTAACCGCATCCGGGGCTAACGTTAACTTTGATCGCTTAAGGCATGTCTCTGAGCGCACCGAATTTGCGGAACGCCGAGAGTCTGTGTTAGCCATAAATCTGACTGAACGTAGCGGTATTCTGCGAGAGTTTTGTGCGACCTTAGGGGCGCGAAATATAACCGAGTTCAATTATCGTTTAAGCCATAAAAGCAAAGCGCTTTTATACGTTGGTATCAGTATTAAAGACGCGTATGATTTAGAAGCACTAATGCGTCATTTAGCTGAAAAAAATTATCATGCAACTGATCTGACTGATAATGAAACCGCCAAGCTACACGTACGACATATGATTGGTGGTCATGCTCAAAAAGGTCTTTCAGAAGTACTCTATCGATTTCAATTTCCAGAAAAGCCAGGAGCATTAATGACCTTTCTTAGAAAAATGGATACCGATTGGAATATCAGCCTATTTCATTATCGCAATCATGGTGCTGATTTTGGCCGTGTACTCTGTGGCTTACAAATACCCAGCGATAGTAAAAAACAGTTTCAGCTATTTTTACAGAGCCTACAGTTTCCTTACTTTGATGAGACTGACAACGTAGCGTATAAATTATTTTTATCATAGCCAGAAACTATTTAGGCTTAATCATAGGCGCTTTATGGCCCCCTCTAATTAGCCACCAAAACCAACCTTAAGCTTTTTTGATAGCAAGCTTTGTTGCACTGTTGATCGCTTGGGGCCTATGCGCGATGCGAAAGAATTACCGATAGCCGCTATATCAATACAGATTCTTTTTGTCGCGGCAAAGGCAATAGCTTCCGGTTGAATCAGAATACTTCCGATTTCATAGGCACGCTCATAATCGACATACTCAAGCCTCTCTGCATGCGTAAACTGATTCGGATCTATGGTGTAAATTCCATCGACGTCTTTGAGCAAGCGAACACTAATTAAACCCAGCGCCTGAGCAACAAACACCGCGCTTATGTCACTACCTCCTCGCCCTAAAAGTATGCGATCTCCATTTTCGTCAATTGCCGAAAAGCCGGGCATGACGACAATGGAATGTTTCTCGAGGGCGTCGTTGATTTTGTTTGAACTGATTGAGCGAGGACTAGCTGAAGCTCGGCTGCCGGTAGCAATGAAGTCAAATTCGGCAGGGCTACGAAACGATGCGTTTAGTTGGTTTTCAACTAGATAGCGAGTTAGGTCATTGCCACTTTGAAACTCACCGCTGGATACTAATTCAGCATAGGCGGGACTCATAGTATTAGTGCCTTCTTCGGCGGCTTTGGCTATTAGGCTCTCGGTAACATCGAAATAAGCCGAAACGACGACCACTACTTGAAAGTTATTTGAGACAAAGCGTTGTATCTCATTTGCTATAAATTCAAAGTCGGCGCAGCTGTGAATTACCGAGCCACCGAACTTTAAAACAACCTTCTTTTTGCTTCTCATTTGATACCGACTTTAGATTTAGTATGTGAATAATTTTATTTGAGTAAATCGTTACACGACTTTATTGGGTAAAGGCTCATTTGAAAAAAACGCATCCAAATTATCAGCTGCAATCATACCCATAGCGGTGCGAACTTCTTCGGTTGCAGAACCAATGTGCGGCAAGAGCGTGACGTTATCTAGCGCTCGTAGCTCGGCAGGAACGTTGGGCTCGTCGATATAAACATCAAGGCCTGCGCCGGCTATTCGCCCCTCGGTCAGCGACCTTACCAATGCGGCTTGATCAATACTGTCGCCTCGGGCTGTGTTAACCAAATAGGCTGTTGGTTTGAGTAGCTCGATATGAGCAGCGGTTACAGTAGGTGATAAGCCACTACCAGGCACGTGTACCGAGACGACATCGGCCGACCTCATAAGATCAGCAATCGTGTCTACACGCGACGCCTCAAAGTCGAGATCTGTAATTGCTGAGCGATTATAAAAAATGACTTTCATACCTAATGCAAATACCGCGCGGCGTGCTGTCGCTTGCCCTATACGGCCCATGCCGATGATACCAATAACTTTACCCTGCATGCTACTGCCTAAACCGTCTACCAACGAAAAACCCTGCCATAGGCCGTTACGTAATTTCCCTTCAGCGGCATAGGCGCGGCGCGTCACGCTTAGTATTAATAACAGCGCGATGTCGGCTGTCGCGTCGGTTAGAACATCAGGCGTGTTCGATACCGAAATGCCTTCGCTGCTGGCGATTTTAGTGTCGATATTACTGTAACCAACGCCAACATTGGCAATCAGTTGAACTCGATGGCTGTCGGTTTGCAGTACCGCGGCGTTAAGAGGGTCACTCACGGTTGAGACCAGGGCATCGAAATCCAACATTGCGAGAGACAACTCGGCTTCGCTCATAGCACGGTCAGAAGTATTCAGGGTTATGTCATAGCTTAAACGAAGACGATTCTCTACCACTGTTGGCAGTTTTCGAGTGAGCAAAATTTTACGCTGTGAATGCGGCATACTTTCTATTTTATTAGGTCCTTTGAGATTCAAATTTGGCCCAGGCCGCCTCAAGCTTATCGATGTTAAAACCCTTTTCTCGCGCCGGTTCGAGAACGATAGCTTCGTTAAAAATAACAGTATCTATTGCCGCTTTGAGTTGCGGTAACACGTCGCTTGGAATTACCAAAGCACCATGACGGTCGGCATGAATTAACTCGCCTTGTGCCACGGTAAGGCCAAACAGTGTAACCGGTGTACCGATCTCGACGACGTGAACAAAGCCGTGGCTGACCCCGATTGATCCAGCCAACACAGGAAATCCCTCATCGATCACGTCTAGGTCACGCATCACGCCGTTAGTAATTGCACCGGCTAATCCAAGCCCCTTATGAACAGCTACATGAACTTCGCCCCACCAACCGGCGATACAAGCTGGGTAGTCTGTATCCTCGATCACCGCGACCGACGGGCTAGCCCCAGCCACCATTGATCTGAAATAATCCATTCTACGCGCACGAATTACGGCCGGGTCTTCTGTCGAAGGTACCAGTCCGGCAATTTTTGCGGTTCGCGCAAAACCAACGATTGGCGGATCACCAGGCTCAGAATGCTGCATAGTTCCCTTGGTGAACCGATTAAAGCCGCGCTTGCCATGCACTACCTCGATGGCGTTACAGACCGTTGGCGTGTCTACCTCACGCAATAAGGCGAGTAAATCATCGGCAATTGTTGCGTTGGGTGCCATTAAGTTCTCAGCCATAGTATGAACTTTTAGTCAGTTAGTTATTAGAGGATAACGATCGCTCCATTATCACGAATTAACCATTCATCCCAAACCCTATTTTTATAACAAAAGGTGTCGGCGATGGTGCGAAAAGTAAGTTTGCGTCCAGTTGCTATTCCAAAAACGCCACCAGCGCATGTCGGGGTTGAGACGATGCGATGACAAAAAACCGGTATGAACATTGCCTCACTAAATTACATCTTCACCTGATAATTGACGGTCTGGAAATTGACTAAGCGCTGCCATCGTATTTGCCTTTCCACCCGCATTACCGTTGCTTATGCCCGATGGCCTTCTTACGATAAGATTATCACCATAATGCCAATCAAAAGCCGCTATATCCAGACCCTCCCAAATTTGCGCATTACACTTGAGGATATAATCCGGCAGGTCATTAAAGCGAGAGTCTAAGTTTATCATTTAGCTGTAATCTGGGTTTAGTATTCCGGCGGTGCGCTTAAAAACATCTAATCCTTGCTGGCTTAACCAGTAAGGGATATCTAATAATACCCAGTTTTCTATTAGTTTTTCGCCGTCGCGTCGATAAACGTCTACCACTTGCATATCGCAATTGATGCCGCCACCCGGTAAGCCTAGCCAGCCACCGATTGGCGTATTCGACAGGTTGGGCCAACCAAAAAAGCAGGCGTAATTTCCTTCGGCAAATCGACAAACATGACCTTGGAACTTCTTGTCTTCCAGGTGTTGCCTAAATGGTAGTTGATGCTGTTCTTGATATCGCTCAATAGTGTAAGTTGAGCCTATTCCGGCCGGGCCGTACCAGACCATGTCTTTTGACCAAGTTCGCTCCAATACTTCTGGCGTGCAGCCCATAGCACCACTGTCGTTTAGCGCTGAAAGGTCATCGACCATCCTATTCAATAAATCCATTGTTTGATCAGCTTGCTCAGCTGGCGCATCTTCAATATTTAAGCCATCGTGCGTTCTCGGCCCTGGACAATTGAAGTAAGCACCGGTGGAAGGCGGCAGGGGGTTAACCCCAGCTTGTACCATTAAGCCGATTAAATCTACGAACAGGCCCGTCTTCGTTATCTTGCCGTTTTCTACGCAAGAGAATTCAGCATAACGCAAATTAACTAGTTTTCTGGTGCGGGGAATGCCGAGAATATCTTGGTCAAATAGACCCATGAAATTGCCCATACTCATGACCCAAACTTCAGCGGCGTATTTATTGTCGCCAGCAATAAATATATCTTCACGACGCTGCATACGACTAAGCGCTTTTTTAAGGGGTACCCAAAAATTAGCCGCTGCCTGACTAGCGCCTTGCTGCTCCCGAAACGGATAAACGCCACGCCACAGATAATCATCACTTGTGAAGCTCGCCAATACTTCAGCTACTTCATCAGTATTCGCCTGCTCCATCGCGGTAAAATATTCGCGGACTAATTTCTTTTCTTTTTGAAAATTACTCATTTTATAAATCTACTCAAATAACTGGTTCTACTTAGACTGACTGGCCTTAACCAAGTGTTCCGAACCACATTAGGAACACAATGATGCATACGAAAAAGACTGGCAATAACCAAACAACGGGATCGACCTTTCCGGGCACTACGTACCAACCGTCCGACTTCATGTCCTTACCTTGGTCTTCAAACCATTTAATTTGCCCAGGTACACTGTGCTTGTGCCAGTCTTTCTTAAACCCATCGAGCATTACGCTTGCTAGCCACGAGACCACAAAATTAATGCTGCCGGCGATTACCGCATACCAAGGCCAAGCAATCTTGGGGCGTTCTAACCCTAGTACCTGCCACAATGGGTCGATCATTGGCTTGAAAACGTCTAGTGGCACAAAGAATAGCAAGCCAAGAAAACCAGCCACTACGCCAATTAATAAGCCTCGCTGCGATACGTGCTTAGAAAAGAAGCCCATACCAAACATGCAGAGTTTTGCGCCGACCACATAGGAGCCGACTTTTGATAGTACCTCTAAAATCGACCCAGTACCGCCGGCAAAAGCTATCGCAACTGGGATAATTGCCAAACCCCAAAATACCGTGAATATTCGCGACATAAACAGGTAGTGCGCCTCGTCTGCGTCGGTGTTGACGAATTTTTGATAAAAGTCCGTTACGCTAATGGTTGATAGCGAGTTCAGAGCCGAAGAAGTTGACGACATCGATGCCGACATAATAGCGGCTGCGATAACACCGAGTAAGCCGGGAATAGCCAAGCTATTAGAAAAAATTAAAATGATTTGATTTGGTTGATCAAAGGGTTCGCCCTTGTAATAAACAAATAACAACGCGCCAATTAGGAAGAATATAAAGTATAAAAAGAAGGCGGCAAAACCCATCATTAGATACGACTTCTTTGCATCTCCAATACTCTTAGCCGCGAGCGCTCGTTGTACCATAAACTGGTTCGCGCCATAAACTGTGATGTGATAGAGAGTCATGGCTATTACGCCGGCCCAGATAGTGGGCGGAATAGAGAGGTCCCAATCGGTGTTAATCGGATCTAGCTTGCCATTCATGTCAAGGAAACTCAAAGCTTCGGTGAACGGGCCAATTTGTGACAATAATGAACCCAGCACCACAAAGGCACCCAAGATCAAAATAATACCTTGCAGCACATCGGTCCAAATTACCGCGTTCATGCCGCCCATCATTGTATAGGCAATAACAATGACAGCCATAAATACAATAGCAGATTCGGCGCTAATGCCGGTGATGAAGGTAATTACAAATGCGGTTGCGGTTAAGATTGACGCGGCACCGACGGTCATAGTGAACATGAATAAAAAGCCCATCACAACTCTCGAGGCTACGCCAAAACGGCGTTCAAGATATTCGTAAATTGACGCCACGCCACTGTTGAAAAAGAACGGGATAAAGAAAACAATACACACGAACACGACCAAAGCGTAGTTAACGTGAATGGCGAGTGCCGCCATACCAGCGCCATAGGCCCACGCTGGCCCGCCTAAAAATGACAAAGCGCTGACATAGGTAGCAATTACAGAGATACCTATTGCCCACCAAGGGGCACTTCTGTCTCCGAGGTAATAGTCTTCAGCGGTTTTTACACGGCGGCTCATCGCCCACCCTAATCCAAGGTTTGCGATAATATAAAGAAGCACTATCGACCAGTTAAGTGCGCCAAATTCAATCATTTAGTTTCTCCTACTATTTCCTTATTGAGTTGCCAGCGGTGCTCGCACAAAAAGGTTTTGTGGCATAAATATTATTATTTTATAGATTAAAGAATAAATGACTTCGAATGCATATACAATCTCGAAATTTGCTTAGATGAAAAATATCATTGGTTTTTATCGGCACCTATCTTCGTTTTTAATGCTGAATTTCCTGACTTTGTTAATTTAGTATATGATTACTTAAGCTGCATCCGAAGTCACTTATTTAAATAAAAGAACCTGAATATCACCTAAAACTTGGAGAATTACCATGGGTAAGCGAATACGCACAACACATGTAGGGTCCCTACCACGCAAGCAACAAGTAGTGGATTTGATTTTCGCACGAGAAAAGCAAGAAAACTATGATCAAGGCGAATTTGACCAAACTATGACGGCTCACGTTTCATCGATCGTAGCTAAGCAGGTGGAGGCCGGAATTGACATTGTCTCAGATGGCGAAACTTCTAAGATCTCCTATGCCACCTATGTTAAAGATCGGTATCACGGTTTTGGCGGTGACAGTGAGCGAAATGCACCAGCAGACTTAAAGCTATTCCCTGACTTCCTACAAAAACTCGCGCAGCAAGGTGGCACCCCCGATTACTCGAGGCCTATGTGTATTGCCGACATTTCGTCCAAAGGGGGTAATGATCTGCAGAACGATATTTCGAACTTGAGCGCGGCTGTTAGTGAGCACGGCGCATCGCAAGGGTTTATGAATTCGGCATCGCCTGGGGTGATCTCACTGTTTTTACCTAACAACCATTATGCCAGCCGAGAAAAATATTTAGAAGTTCTCGCTGATGTGATGAAAGCCGAATATGAAGCGATCGTCGATTCGGGATTGCATCTGCAGTTAGATTGCCCCGACTTAGCGCTTTCACGTCATATGTTGTTTACTGATTTGAGTGATGACGAATTCGTTAAAGTGGCCGATCTGCATGTTGAAATACTAAATCATGCGCTACGAGACATTGATAAGAGTAAAGTTCGCTTGCATATTTGCTGGGGTAATTATGAAGGCCCCCATGTGTGTGATATTTCTATGAGTAAGATGTTCGACACGCTAATGAAAGTCGATGCACAACATTTATTATTTGAAACATCTAATCCTCGCCATGCTCATGAATGGACCGTTTTTAGAGACCGTAAAACTGAAATACCAGAAAATAAAGTCTTGGTTCCTGGTGTCATAGATAGCACCACAAATTTTGTTGAACATCCAGAATTGGTGGCACAGCGAATTCGCCACTTTACCGATATTGTTGGAATGGATCGCGTTATAGCCGGGTCAGATTGCGGCTTTGGAACCTTCGCTGGTTTTGGTGCGGTAGCACCAGATATCGCCTTTGCTAAGCTTTCCAGCTTAGCTGAAGGCGCTGCGTTAGTATCCTAAATGCTGTTCTAGTTAATGCCGGCCCTGTTGCTAATAAGGGCTCCTAGTAGCCACCTTGTTGTTATTAATGTTGAGTCAAATCTAAATTAGTGCAAATCGAAAAATGTTAAGTCGCGTTTAAATGCCTGCTCTAGGTTATCGCCTTTAAAGAGGTGATGTTTGCTGTCATAGGAATAGAAAAGAAACTCTTTACCTAAGGAATTCATCTCAATCACTAAATTTTCAGACCATTGATAAGGTGCCGATCGATCGCTTCGCGCGTGTTGAATAATCAGAGGGGTAGTTAGGTGTTTCAAGTGGTTTATCGGGTCGACATCTTTAACCGATATCGCCACTGGTAATTTTGCATAGACAGCATTAATTCTGTTGCTGTACTCGGCTAGCTTTTGGCTATCAACCGCAGCATTTATATTTTCATCATAGTAACGCCCATAATAAAGAGCCTGCTGAGGTGATGAGCCGATTGCGGGCGACCATAGGCTAGCAGCTTTTATCCTATCGGTAGCTAACATGACCTTCAACCCCACATCGCCGCCCATAGAGTGGCCTGCATAAACTATATGGCTTGAATTTGCTGATGGTAAGTCTTTAAGGGCTGAGATCAGATGCAGTACATCCGAAGCATAGTAGCTTGATGATAGTGAGTCGCGTTGGGTGTATTCAAATCCCTCAGAAATATTATGTCCACGATAGTCTGGCGCTATTACCAGGTAGCCCTCCTGCGCATAGCGCTCTGGAATGCCTCGATAATAGTCTCCGGGCCTGCGAGTATCGCCGTTGTTTGTAATACCATATTTTTTTGGCTGTGGATGAAATCCATGGCCGTAGATCAGTATTGGAAACCCATCATCCGGACTGGTTTTATTGGGTGTTATGACTAAAGTATATACTTTTAGGCCATCAGATAGATAAGAGTAGAGGTCACCCTTAATTTTTTCTTTAGTGTAAATGTGTCGTTCAAACGTCAATGCTGCGGAAATTTTCTTGGCTCTCAAACCAGCAATACTAACTTCTGATTCAGCACTTAATCGATGCGGCTCGGGGTCTCTTCCGGCTTCCCTCTGAGCCAAAGCATCACCCATTAATACCATGGTGAGGCCAACAAGCAATAGTTGCATTAACGGTCGCGACAAAAAAATGATTTTAGATTTATTCACAATTTTCTATATAAAAAAGCCCGAGGAAGACTGGCTCCCTCGGGCTAAGATTAAACTAAATATACAGCATGGTTTAGAACCGAGCGCTCATACGAATGCCTGAATTACGTGGCATCAAAAATGATGTTTGAGTAAAGTCGTTACCACCAACATTCACACGAGCATTAACCGCTTCGTCTTCAATATTCTCAACGAACACCTGAACTGAATAGTCGCCGTCGAGAGAGTCCCATGACAAACGGAAATCAGTCTTGGTAAATGAATCCTGAAAACCGGTAGGGTCAATAGGTAAGTTGCCCGCAACATTGTAAGAGTCGCTATAGGCCATCTGGAAACTCGGTGTAACGGTCCCCTTATCACCCAAATCAAACACATAGCTACCATTAATATTAAAGGTAACATCTGGAGACCAAGGTGTTGTTTGGCCTTCAAGCTGAATTGTTCCGCCGAGAACACTTGGCTGACCATTGATGGTAACTGGCGTTCCACCGATTACAGGTAGTGAACCGCTATACGCTTGATAGAGATTACCAAATCCAAAGTCACCGTACTTCGAGTCTAAAAAGGCAACATTACCGCCCAAAGTTAGTTCTGGAGTGGGAGCCCAAGTGAGTTCAATTTCCAAGCCTTTAGCTTCAATTGCACCACCGTTTCGAGTCGTTGTGCCTACATTGCCCGTATTGGGGTCAATAGTTTGCAGTTGAGCCAATAGGTTTGTGTAGTCGGTCATATGTGCAGCGGCATTGAGCTGAAGTGTGTTATCGAGGAATTGGCTTTTAATACCAAACTCAAGTACTTCTGACTCTTGCTCTTCAGTATCGTCACGCCTGGCATTAACTGACCCAGATAAGAAACCTGTTGAAGCCGTACCGTAGAAAAGCACGTCTTCGTTAAGATCAAACTCGAAACCAGCGCGCCATGAAACGTTGTCATAGCTATTGCTCGACGAGGCTATTCCTGGAACGTCTAAGTTATAGATAAAAACACTTCCAGGGCGAGACGGTATTACTGCAGGGCTAGCGCCCGCTGCGAACAATGGGTTAACAGTAACGGGAGCCGCTGCAGAGAAGTTACTTCCGCCAACAACCGATTTGTCTTCTTTATTGTAACGTAAGCCACCAATCACACGAAACTGATCAGAAAATGCAAACTCACCTTGAAGGTATGCGCCAAAATAGTCACTTTCTACTTCATTCGCATCAGCAAAATGACCATTTAAACTAGTGTTTTGGCTGACTAATGGCGATGCTATAAACAGTGGTTGGTTAATGACACTTCCATCTGCAGCGATAGTCGCAACCGATCCAATGCCTGAACGGTCATCAAGAGTTTGGCGAAAATCACTAAAACTAAAGAATACAGTGTCAGTTGAGTAGTAGAGGCCAGTAGTCCAAGATACCTTGCTATCGTTGTCTGACGTTAACTGGATCTCTTGTGTAAATGATTCAGCATTTTCCTCGAACCAGAAACGTTCAAATGGGTTAGGGCCGGCGTCTCCATCTAAACCTACTAAGCTTTCATAGTCGGTATAAGAAGTAATTGATTTTAGTCCGAAACCATCAAAATCGACATTGACCTCTAAGGTCAGATTGTCTTCTGATAAATCAGTTTCATTTACAAAGTCTTGCTCGACAGTGTACGGGCCAAGAACGTTCCATGGTGTAGTGCCAACTCCACCACGACGCGAGTTATTACAATCTAATTGACCGCCTGCAGCATCGGTTAAGCCAGCCGAGTTGACGGGGCGACATATTCCACCATAAGAGAATACACCCAAAGACGTACCGCCTTCATCGGCGTGACTCACACGCGCTATTACTTCAGTACGTTCTGAAACATTCCACAATGCTGTGGCACGAAAGCCAAGCTTGTCATCTGCGCCCAAATTACGACCGACTAGGTTTTTCACGTAGCCATCGCTAGTTTGCTTTGTCGCCGCAAATCGAAGAGCCAAGTCTTTGTTAGCAGCAACGTTTACGAATGCTTCTGTACGAAACTTGTTAAAGCTGCTGAAGGTAGCATCTACGCCAGCTGAGGGACCATCGAAGTTAGGCTTATTGGTGTATAAGTTCATTGCACCAGCGAACGTGTTACGCCCGTAAAGAGTGCCTTGTGGTCCGCGCAAAAACTCAAGGCGCTCGATGTCATAGAATTGACGCGTTTGTTGTGAAGCGCGAGGCTTGTAAACACCGTCAGCGAAAACGCCAACGATTGAGGCGTTATCTCCAAACGTATTGTTTGAGTTTGCGCCACGGACATTAATTTTTGCGTCATTACCAATAAACGCGAAATTAACGCCAGGTACCAGAAGGTCAACGCGGGTTACGTCAGTAATACCGCCTTTTTTAAGACCATCAGAATTAATACCCGTTACCGACAAACCAATATCTTGGATATTTTCTGAACGCTTCTCGGCCGTAACTACAATTTCTTCTACCTGTGCATTGGCAACGCCAGGAACGGTTAGTGCAAGCATGGCACTGGTGCCAAGCAATTGCGCTAATTTTGAATTAAAAATTTTGAGTTTCATTTTTCAGCTTCCTCTTCTATGAATGTCAACTTGCTTATCTTAAGTATTGTTATGTTTTATGTTTATTTATCTTAACTAACCGCATATCTGTAACAGGTGATGATTACGTAGCTAAGACATATATACTTCGAATGCAATAATATGTCAATTATCAAAAGTGATTAAGCAATTAGTGTGTTTTAAGCTATTGAATATAAACACTTAAATATTTGGTTTCGAAAATACTAATACAAGTTAAAATTAAGTAAAAATTTATTATAGCGGGTTCCATTAAGCATGAAAGAAGACATTTGACTATTATTATTGGGCTATAAGTTCTTGTTATCTACGTTTTAGGTTGATAATTGCATCCGAAGTACTTTATGATTAGATGTATATCCAAACTGGCAACCTCAGGATGCTGACGACTCTGAGAATATAAATGAAAAATACCCAAAAATTGACGCTCGAACAGCTTGAACATCGAATTGTTCGATTGAATGAAATGGTGGCATGTAAAACCGCTTTCATTGACGCCCGAACGCCTGGTAGCGATGAAAAAGAAAACTTCTGTTTAATCGGCGAAGGTGTTACTGAAAATCCGGATCAAATCATTCACATCGATATACCTCACGGTTTTAATATCGGTGCAGCAAGGCAGCCTCAAGGGTGTAAAAATTCTCATCACAGCCACGATACTGAAGAAGTATTCATGATCCACTCGGGCACATGGCAATTTACTTGGGGTGAAAATGGCGAGGACGGCAGCATTATAATTGGTGAAGGCGATACAATTTCGTTACCAGCAAACATGTTTAGAGGCTTTGAAAATGTCGGCCAAGACAATGCCCTTATGTTTTCTATTCTTGGTTTAAATAGCAATGGCACTGCTGGCCAGGTGGTTTGGGCGCCGTACGTGTTTGAACAGGCTGAAGATTACGGGCTAGTATTACTCGAAGACGGCCGTCTCATCGATACGGCTGCGGGGGCAATTGTGCCCGTGGATGGCATAGTGATGGCCGCTACTACCGAAGCCGATGTTAAAGCATTAGATAGACTTACAGCTGAAGATATGACCAAATGTATTGCCAGTCAAACTGAACTAGAAAGTCTAAATCAAGGTGGGCATAGCGGTATCGATGGTGTTGCCGAGATTGCGGTTATTGGCGTCGAAAACGAAAATGAAGGCATGGCCGCTGGAAAAATGGGTTGGCCTCATGGTTTTCAATTGCGGCGCATGCATTTAGAGCCTGGTGCTGTTATTGATCGTCATCTGCGTTTTGAAGAAGAGGTGGTAATTGTACAGCAAGGCTCGCTTGACATAATATGCGACGACCAGTCGCTCACGTTAAGCAAGGGTGACTTATTTAGTATTCCAGTGGCATCGATCCGAAGGTTTCAGAATTCAAGCTTAAAGCCTGTTCATCTCTGGGTGGTTCGTCGCGGTGATAAGCCGATTTCAGCACAATTTACTAAGCCTTAAGCTATACATTTTATTTACTCCGTAACTCAAAATAAACAATGAAAAGATTACAACACCATCACGACAGTGCTTCAGCTACTTCCGACAACACAGGAAGCATGCAGGGCTTCGATGCTGAGTTTACCGATATCGTTGACTATATCTTGCGTATCACCTACCGAATTTGGGAAGGCAAACAAATAGGCCTTTGTTACGATTACTATTCAGACGACTGTCCGGTCTATACTTTAGGTGGTTATGTGCAGGGTTCTGAGCAGGTTGTGCAAAATACATTAAATACATTGGCGGCTTTCCCCGATAGAACTCTTGCCGCAGACAATATTATTTGGGGTGGCAATGAAAACGATGGTTTTCATACCTCACACTTAATAAACACCAAGATGACCAATCTGGGAGACTCTGAATTTGGCCTGGCAACAGGCAAGCAGGGTGAAATTAAAGTGATCGCGCATTGCGTAGTTAAAGATAATAAAATCATCGAAGAGTGGCTAGTTCGTGACAACTACTTATTAGCGCAACAACTCGGTTTTGAACCAATGATGTTAGCGAAAAAATTCGCTCAGCTCCCACCAGAAGAACGTTTCTCCAAATGGAGAGACGAAGAGCTTACTCGGGTTGCTAGTACTTCTCACATTAACCGTTTGGCGTCGCCGGCTGAGCAAGATTCTGAGGCGATGATATTGTGTGCCTTGCAGAATATTTGGAATGCACGAATGTTAGGAGACGTGTTTCAAGTTTATTCACACGACGCGCAGCTGAATGCCTCAGCGAGCCGAGAGCTAAAAGGTCACGACGAAATCGTACAATTTTACACCTCATTTCTAGGCGCGTTTTCAGAGCTACGCGTATCCTTCGATTACAGTTGCATGCAAGCCAGCCAAGATAGCGGAGACGACGTTGCAGTAAGGTGGACAATGGCCGGCAAGCACAGCGGTCGAAGCATGTTTGGTGAGCCAACAAATGCACCAATCCTAGTAATTGGCGAGAGCCATTACAGAGTAGTTGATGGCCAAATAATGAATGAATGTACCGTCTTTGATAAACTCGCCGTTATGACTCAAATAGAGCGTGTTCGGCGGCTTCAAGCAATCGAGATAAATTCGGCCAGCAGCGAAGCATATTGAAGAAATTCCCGTTTTCAATTTATGATGCGCATCACCATTTATGGGATTTGGGCAAGGTAGATTACCCTTGGTTAGCCGCTAAAGGTGTTGTACGTTTTTTTGGTGACCCATCGCCAATCCAAAAAAATTACTTACCCAGCGACTTAATCGAAGACTTTGGTGACTTGCCAGTTAAAAAAACGGTACATATACAAGTAGGTGCTGATGACCATCAGCATTTATTAGAATCTCAAACGGTTCAACAGATGGCCGATGACTCCGGTCTTGCAAATGCAATTGTTGCGTTTTGTGAGCTAGAGAAACCTACCTGTTCAACGCTGCTCGATGAATTAGGTAAACTTAATAATTTTCGTGGCATTAGGCAAATAATAGGCCGTTCGCCACAAGAAGATTCAGTAACCGGCACCGATGCGCTGTTGCAAAATCCTCGGTGGCTAGAAGGCTTAGTCGAACTGCAAAAACGCTCATTAAGCTTTGATCTACAGTTGATACCGGATCAAATGCAAAGCGCCGCCAAAATACTATCTAAAGTACCTAATTTGCGCGTAGCAGTCTGTCATTGCGGTTCGCCTTGGTATCGAGATAAGCAAGGCTGGGCTATGTGGAAAGATGGGCTAGAGTCACTGGCTGAGCGGCCGAATACTTATTGTAAGATATCAGGCCTGAGTATGTTCGATCACAACTGGACAATAGAATCGCTAGCCCCAGTGATCAATACAGTATTGGACATTTTTGGACCCGAGCGCTGCATGTTTGGCTCCAACTATCCGGTCGATAAATTACACACTGATTATGCGCGTCTTTGGTATGCGTATTTAAAAATCCTTGAACAGTATCAGCCAACGCTGACTAACAATGATAAGCGGCGGTTATTCAAAGACAACTGCGGCGTTTTTTATAACATCACTTAGTTAAAACATGGCGTGGGCAGCATTAACTAAATTTTTAACCCATATCAATATTGTGTAGTTATAATAAGGTTCAACGCAGGGATAAAAGTTGGTACTAATAATTAGAAACATGAGGTCCACTATGGTAGTTACCCACATTTTCTTCGGCGGAATCGGTACATTGGTTGAAACGTCTGATCTCCAATTCGAGGCATTCAATTTAGCGTTAGCTGAAAACCACATAGATTACTCTTGGGATCGTCAATCCTATGTTAAGAGTCTATCCAATAGTGGTGGTCAGCAACGACTCAAAGCACTCAGGCTAAAAGATGGTAGTAGCTTGAGTGACTTGCAATTGGCTCAAGTGCATGCCGATAAAACTAGAATCTACAATCAGCTGATGCGTAATCAGGGCTTGAAGCTTCGCCTAGGAGGCTCTGAACTATTCGATAGTGCCAAAGGCTTGGGTGTGAAGCTGGTTTGGGCAACCACCACAAAACAAGATAATATCGACGCAATTTTTGATGCTTCTAATGGCCATTTAGATAAGGCGATGTTTGTTAAAATTACCAATGACAGACTAATAACCAAACAAAAACCAGATCCAGAAGTCTATCTAAAGCTATTAAGCTCACTTAACTTAAAGGGAAGTGAGGTGCTCGTGATTGAAGACAGTATCAGTGGCGTAAGCTCAGCTATGCATGCGAGTTTGTTTACGCTAGCTTTCCCCGGTGAAATGACATCAGAGACAGTATTTAACGCGTCTTGCCAAACAATTACATCGCTTGCCGAAGTGATATCTTATATAGATAAAGCATAAATTCTGCGCTCTTAAATAGCGATAAGCAGCTTTGCAGCCAATATTAATTATTTTGCTTTTGTAGTTACGGGTTACCAAACGGTTGGATGCGCCGTTGGGCTTGGGGGAAGTGTCAGCACGAGCCTCAACGAAAGCAAACGAAAGGGTAAGACTCGATTAAAATCCGTTGATCGGCGATCACCACTACCTAGTATTGGCACTAGTGGGCTATTCGTTGTCCTCAATATGTTGGTTAGAAAGCCACTCTTACCGATTGCCCAGCATTTATTTGTCGCATCGAATATCCGAGTGTTTTCTTTTTTGGCTATATCATGGGTGAATAAATCCTTATATGCACCAACTCGCGCATCTTCATTTGATCCTAAGCGCTGATATATTTCAGGCGGTATAATTAGGCCATCACTTTCATAACTAGCATTATAGTGATCGCCAGGCCAACGGTATTCCTCGTGTGGCTCAACCATTTTGCGGGATGAGGGTTAAGTTCAATATGCTGGTAGCAGGTTATTGCATATGCTACTGAATTTACTAACGCAACTTTATAGAGCCCATCCTATAAAGTTCGAAGATGGCGATACTTTTTGTTGAAGTATTTCACCCAGTTACGCCCAAGCTTTGCTTCACCCTAGATAGCCACACTTCTGTTTGTGATGACACTAAAAAATGCACATTAATGGTCATTAGTATGTAGGCATGAAATTCACATTAAAACTTCGCAACGGCTTCACCAAGCTTGACCAAAAAGAAAATGTAGTCGCATTCTAGCCTGACGATATCAATACAATTATAGCCGCGAACAATACCCTTGTGAGGGTCACCGGTTAAAATGAACCTTGGGTGACCTGGCATAGTTAACTTCCATGTTAACAATATTTAAATAGCCTACTTAATCAGTTTTTAAGTTTCAATCGAGTCTGACCCTTTTGATTTAACAGACACTTGCCCGCGTTAATTGCGTTTTTTTCGGTCCAAAAAAGGCGACTCTGCCTCGCTAGAGGCAGATCAGCGCAAGATTACCGTTTGCAGTCTTGATAGGTAAACAAAATGAGTCATCTTCGGCTTGTGGTAGATCTTGTGGTAGATAAAACTGATGAATTGATTCTGTTATCGATTCCGACCCATTGAATGTTCCCCCTCGGTAAAACCCTCTGGCGCGAAGATAGCCGATTGTTTCTCTCGGTAAGCTTAGCTCTGTTAATTCCCAGCCGCCCGTCACGCGTTGGCCTTCACCCAATCGGGTCCAGTTACCTGCGAGGCTTTCGGAATATTCAAACGTGACTCGATTGAGCGTCGGACTCGTACCGCC
>JBLHRL010000027.1:0-36668 GCA_047625975.1 Arenicella sp. | reverse complement strand
ATAATAATAATGAGCGAGATTAAGAAGCAATATTGGGCGGCCAATTTAAAATTGATAGTGAGCCTGATCTTTATTTGGTTTTCGGTGTCGTTTTTAGCCGGCATTGTGTTTGTAGATGCTCTCAATGAATACCGTTTAGGCGGCTACAAGCTCGGTTTTTGGGTTGCTCAGCAGGGCGCTATTTACCTCTTTGTGGTATTGGTCTTTTTCTACGCTTGGCGAGCAAACGCGTTAGACGAGAAGTATAGTCAGGGAGACCAATCGTGAGCCTTACCCTACTTACTTACCTGGTTGTCGGTTTTACTTTTGCTGTCTATATTGGGATAGCTATCTGGGCGCGAGCGGGGTCAACCCAAGAATTTTACGTTGCCAGCGGCGGTATCAATCCGATTGCCAATGGTATGGCTACCGCGGCAGACTGGATGTCAGCCGCATCGTTCATCTCAATGGCAGGCCTTATCGGCTTTTCCTACCAAGGCTACGGCGGTTCGGTATTCCTATTGGGCTGGACTGGCGGCTATGTGTTGCTAGCCATGTGTATAGCCCCATACTTACGTCGCTATGGTAAGTTCACCGTACCTGAATTCATTGGTGACCGTTTTTATTCTGATGCGGCTAAGATAGTGGCGGTCATATGTTTGATTATCGCCTCAATAACCTATGTTATCGGCCAAATGAAGGGCATTGGCGTGGCATTTGGTCGGTTTCTAGAAGTTGATTACGAGGTCGGTTTAACAATCGGTATGGTGGTGGTTTTGTTCTATGCCGTTTTGGGTGGGATGAAAGGCATAACCTATACTCAAATCGCCCAATATGTGGTGTTAATCACTGCTTACACCATACCCGCGATCTTCATTTCAATTCAGCTAACAGGTAACCCTATCCCTCAAATAGGCTTAGGCAGTACGCTGGTTGGCGAAAATATTTACCTACTCGATAAACTCGACCTAATACTCACCGATTTAGGCTTTTCGAAATACACCACCGGGCCCCGATTAAGCACATTGAATATGTCGTTTTACACGATGTCACTGATGATTGGCACGGCCGGTTTACCGCATGTGATTATTCGTTTTTTTACTGTTCCGAGTGTAAAAGATGCAAGAATATCAGCCGCTTGGGCGCTTGTCTTCATTTCTATTCTGTATACAACCGCGCCGGCAATTGCGGCAATGGCACGGCTGAATTTGATGACAACTATTGAACCGGTGAAAGAGCAAAACTTGGTTTATGACGAGCGTCCGCAGTGGTTTAAAAACTGGGAGGCAACCGATTTACTCAAGTTTGAAGACAAAAACGGTGATGGCAAAATTCAATATAACGCTGACCCAAGCACCAATGAAATGGTTAAAATAGACAATGATATTTTGGTCTTGGCAAACCCAGAAATAGCGAAATTGCCGAACTGGGTAATAGCGCTGGTGGCGGCCGGTGGTTTGGCGGCGGCGTTGTCTACCGCGGCTGGCTTGTTGTTGGCAATATCATCGGCGATTTCGCACGATCTGCTGAAAGGCGTGTTCAGGCCAAACATTTCTGAGAAAACTGAATTGCGCGCAGGACGCTTGGCGATGGCAGGTTCGGTGTTGGTCGCGGGCTACTTAGGGTTTAACCCCCCAGACTTTGCCGCAGGTACAGTGGCGCTGGCGTTTGGTTTGGCGGCGTCTTCTATTTTTCCTGCATTGATGATGGGCATTTTTTATCGACGGATGAACACCGCAGGCGCTATCTCGGGCATGCTCGCGGGTATTGGTACAACTCTCTTTTATGTGTTTCAGCACAAAGGCTTTATGTTTGTTCCTGGAACCGATTTTCTAGGGTCTATGCCAGTCAATTGGTTTTTCGGTATCGAGCCTAATGCATTCGGAGCCGTCGGCGCTATGGTGAACTTTACAGTGGCGTTTGTTGTCTGCCAGTTCACCGCGCCACCACCGCAGAAAATTTACGATATGGTTGACGACTTACGATCGCCAAACCACTAAACACTCATTTTAAACGTTTGGATTAATTACGATGTCTGAAGTAAAAATTTACCCTGTCTTTGAGTCGGTTAAAAAAAATACTCACCTGAGCAAAGAGCAATATGAAGAAATGTATGCGCTCTCGCTTGCTGACCCTGATCATTTTTGGGCTGAGCAAGCCAACACTCATCTTGATTGGTATAAGGCGTTCGACCTAGTCTCGGAATACGACTTTCACAGTGGCGATATCAAATGGTTTGAAGGCGGTAAATTGAATGTGTCGTATAACTGTATCGATCGCCATTTAGCTACTAAGGCTAAGCAAACTGCGATTATCTGGGAGGGCGATAACCCCGATCATAGCGAGCACATAAGCTATCAGCAGCTGCACGACGAAGTCTGCAAGTTGGCAAATGCTATGAAACAGCAGGGTATTGAGAAAGGCGATAGAGTCTGTCTGTACATGCCGATGATTCCAGAAGCGGTTTATGCAATGCTTGCCTGCACCCGTATTGGCGCTATACATTCGGTGGTGTTCGGCGGCTTTTCTCCAGAAGCTTTACGTGGCCGTATAAACGATTCGAAATGCAAAATGGTGATTACCGCAGACCATGGTTTACGCGGTTCTAAGCCGATTCCGTTAAAAGCCAACGTTGACGAGGCTTGCCAAGGCACGCCGTCGATTGAAAGTATCTTGGTATGCCGCGTTACTGGCAATCAAGTGGGCTGGCAAGAGGGCCGTGATGTTTGGTATCACGAGGCTGTTGCGACTCAAGCCAGCCGCTGTGAGCCAGAAGCGATGGACGCCGAAGATCCAATGTTTATTTTGTATACCTCGGGCTCAACTGGCACCCCTAAAGGCGTTCTGCACACCACTGGTGGCTATTTATTAACCGCAGCGATGACCTTTAAATATGTATTCGATTATCAAGACGGTGAAGTTTATTGGTGCACTGCCGATGTGGGTTGGGTAACGGGTCACACCTATCTTACCTATGGTCCGCTGGTTAATGGCGCTACCACCCTAGTCTTTGAAGGCGTTCCAACGTACCCAGATGCGAGCCGCTTTTGGCAAGTAGTCGACAAACATAAAGTGAATATTTTTTATACCGCTCCAACGGCTTTGCGCGCGTTAATGGGCGCAGGTGATGAGTTTCTAGCGACCACCTCGCGCAGTAGTCTGCGAATACTGGGAACCGTTGGCGAGCCGATTAATCCTGAAGCGTGGGAATGGTATTTTCATAAAGTGGGTAAAGAGAATTGCCCGATAGTTGATACTTGGTGGCAAACCGAAACTGGTGGCGTGATGATCGCGCCGTTGCCAGGTGCCATTGATGCCAAACCAGGCTCAGCGACCTTACCTTTTTTTGGGGTCGAGCCGGTATTGCTAGACGACGAGGGCAATGTGCTTGAAGGCGCAGCCTCGGGTAATTTAGCCATATCTCGTTCATGGCCTGGCCAAATGCGTGGGGTTTACAATAACCCTGAACGTTTTCACGAAGCTTATTTCTCTATGTACCCTGGCTACTATTTTACCGGAGACGGCTGTCGACGTGACAAGGATGGATATTATTGGATCACTGGGCGGGTAGACGATGTAATTAATGTCTCAGGCCATCGTATGGGCACGGCTGAAGTCGAGAGTGCTTTGGTATTGCACAAAGCCGTAGCCGAATCAGCGGTGGTTGGTTACCCACACAATATTAAGGGGCAGGGCATTTATGCCTATGTTACCTTGATGTCTGGCCAGCTATACACCGACGAGCTTAAAACCGAGTTAATTAAACATGTGCGCAAAGAAATCGGCCCAGTCGCAACCCCTGATATAATTCATTGGGCGCCGGGGCTTCCAAAGACTCGTTCAGGCAAGATAATGCGTCGTATTTTGCGTAAAATTGCAGAAGACGATTACTCTAACCTTGGAGATACTAGTACGCTTGCGGACCCAAGTGTGGTGCAAGACTTGATCGACAGTCGCGCTTAGAGAGGCCTATTGTTTCGTCATTGGTAAATTCAATTGCCTAGTTGGTAATTGCGTCAATAGCGTTTTCTTTGTAATCACCAGCGAACCTTTTGCTTTAAGACGATCACATTTGCTGCGATACTGTCTTTATACAATAAACAAAAAAGCTCATAATTTTTCGATGTCAGAACTGCCTGCATGTCCTTCGTGTAAATCGACTTACACCTACCAAGATCGAGATCAATTCAATTGCCCCGAGTGTGGCAAGGAGTGGTTTGCTGAGGACGCAGAAGAACAGCGTGTTATTCGCTGTTCGAATGGTAATGCTTTGAACGATGGAGACTCAGTTACGGTAATAAAAGATTTAAAAATCAAAGGTGCATCATCTGTAGTTAAGGTTGGGACAAAAGTCAAAAACATTCGACTTCTAGACCCTGAATACATAACTGATGGGCATGACATAGACTGTAAAATTGATGGCTTCGGTGCCATGAAATTAAAGTCTAGCGTGGTTAAAAAGAACTAATAAACTTTACAATAAATTCAGTAGTCCGACAGGGCGAGGAGAAATAATAATGAGTAATTCGCTTTATGATATTAGCGTGGGATCGTACCTACAAGCCTTGAGTGGTATGGCCATCGTGTTAGAAAAGGGCGCGGCCTATGCGACTGAAAATGGCGTTGACCCTGACACCTTTGTTGGTGCCAAGTTACATGACGACATGTTGCCATTTTTGTTTCAAGTTAACAGCGCGCGCCAACATTCTGTCGATGCGCTTGAATCACTGAAAAGCGGCGAATGTAGCCCACCCAAAACCACCGAAAAACGTGATTATAAGGGCCTTCAGAAAATGATCTCTGACAGCATAGAAGAGTTAAAAGCGGTGTCGGCTGATGAAGTTAACTCGGCACAAGGTAAGACCGTAGTATTTAGATTTGGTAAGCATGAAATGCCGTTCACCGCTGAAAACTTTATCTTGTCATTTTCGCTACCAAACCTTAATTTTCACATCACTACGGCTTACGACATCTTAAGAATGAAAGGGGTTCCGTTGGGTAAAGGTGATTTTCTTGGTAAAATGCGTATCGGTGTTTAGCCCTTACGACCAATAAGAACACAATAAAATTAGAATACATAAGGAGTGGGTATGACTACGCAACTATTTGATTTAACTGGAAAAGTAGCATTAGTGACGGGCGCTAGCCGCGGCATTGGCGAGGCTATCGCGACGCTGTTGGCTGAGCAGGGCGCTCATACTATTGTCTCGAGTCGCCGAGCTGAGTCATGTGACCAAGTGGTTGCTGATATTAAAGCTGCAGGCGGTTCAGCTGAGACAATGGCCTGTCATATTGGTAATATGGATAATATTACTGATACTTTTGCTAAAATCAAAGAAAAGCACGGTAAGTTAGATATCTTGGTCAATAACGCTGCCACTAACCCGTATTTTGGGCACATATTGGATACCGACTTGGGCGCTTATAACAAGACTGTCGATGTTAATCTTCGAGGCTATTTTTTCATGTCTGTCGAGGGCGGTAAACTAATGCGTGATAATGGTGGAGGCTCAATCATCAATACGGCGTCGATCAATGGTTTGCAACCGGGTATGTATCAGGGTATTTATTCGATTACTAAGGCGGCGGTTATTAATATGACCAAGTCTTTTGCCAAAGAATGCGCCGAATTTAATATACGCGTTAATGCCCTGCTGCCAGGCTTAACTAAAACAAAGCTCGCTGGTGCCTTATTCGAAAATGAAGACATGCATAACGCGGCAATGGCAACAATTCCTATGCGCCGACATGCAGAGCCAGAAGAAATGGCCGGCACCGTGCTTTATTTAGCGTCTGACGCAAGCAGTTACACCACAGGCGAGTGCATTGTGGTTGACGGTGGGTTTACAATTTAATGCGCGCCTTACTTAATATCCTAGGTCTGAGTATTGTCTTTGCATTGGCGTATTTATTGGCCTGGCCGGTTGATATTAAACCAGCAAGTTGGAAAGCACCGATTAACCTTGGTTACGTTGGTGATTTTGCTGTAAATCAAACGCTAGAATCTTTCGAGAAGTTAAGCATGGGCGGAATGACTGGTCCAGAAGCGGCGGTCGAGAGCCCTGACGGTAGTATTATCGCAACGTCTCATGAAGGTTGGTTAGTAAGGTGGGACGGAGATCAAACTGAGGGTGTGCCGTTTATAGACGTCGGTGGTCGACCCTTAGGCATTGATTTCGACGCGCAAGGTAACCTCTGGATTGCCAACGCCTATACCGGCTTGATGAAATTATCACCATTGGGTGAGTTAACAACAGTGGTCACGGAAGTTGACGGTATTGCAGTACGCTACGCAGATGACGTGGCCGTGGCTGCCAACGGTAAAATATACTTCAGCGATGCATCAACGCGTTTTGCGGCGCAAGACTACAGCAGCACTTTAGCTGCCAGTTTGCTCGACATAATGGAACATAGCGACAATGGTCGTGTTATTGAGTTTGACCCGGAGACGGGTGAATCGAGAACCATACTCGCCAACCTAACCTTTGCAAACGGCGTTGCTGCCGACCCACAGGGGCGATTTATTATGATTGCTGAAACGGGCGAGTATCGGATATGGAAGCATTGGATATCGGGGCCCAATATCGGTAAGTCTGAGGTCATCATTGATAACCTCCCAGGCTTTCCTGATAACGTGCATATTGGTGATAACGGGCGCTACTGGATTGGTTTAACGGCGCCAAGATCTGATATCGTTGACCAATTGGCTGGTGAACCCTTTTGGCGTAAAATTCTACAGCGTTTGCCCGCCTCGCTGGGGCCGCAGGTGTTGCCATACGGAATGGTACTGGCGATTGACGAAAATGGCGAGGTACTTGAAAACTTGCAAGCTCCTAATGGGGCTGTCTATTCCACTACTGGCGTCGCCGAGTCTCAGCAACATATCTATGTAACTAGTTTAACGGCGCCGTTTTTAGCACGCTATAACAAGGCTGATCTAGGTTTATCCGATTGATTGCTAGGCTAGGTTTATATGTTAATTAAGTACGCTCCATTAATCATTACTGGGGCGTCGTTTTTTATCGCCATAGGCTTGCATTGGGTGTATAAAACGTCGTTTATATTGCCGTCATTTTTGGCGGCAATTTGCACTAGTGCCGTGTCTTTCTTGTGTTTCAGATTGATTCGTGCGGCCGATGTACACCCTTTAACAAATGATAGTCTAGTGCCATGGAACGCTATAGGCTTCGCTTTTGGGTCTGGTTTTGTATTGGCTATGCTGGTGGGTTATTTGATCAAACAGGCGCCGACTCTCTTTACTAAACTCTAGCGTTATTTAGCTCTGGTGTTGGTACAGTTTAGCGCCTAATTCGAGCTTTTTAAGCTTATTTCTAAGGTTTAAATTGGCCTAACAAATGAGACTGAATTTGAATAAATTTGGCCTTTATTTAAAAAAATTGGTACCGGCTGCCGATACATACGGCTATTCGTCAGATTGCGATAGAGCCCAAGCCAATAAGTTAAGGATACAGTTGCCCAGAGAAACTGATGTTGCCGAGTTAAATAGTCAGGCATTAGGCTCTTATTATAGTAAAACTAAGCAGCACGGCTTGAGGCTAACATGTTCGTAATTGTGGTTATAGGGTTAGCTCAGAGGCCCGAGGTAACAGTTTCAACACCAGCATGTGCCATGATTCTCACACAAGAGCTGTAGACTCGATTCTCTGGCGATGCCGTGCAACTTTTTAGCGTCGTTAAATCGCCTTGGCTAAGTCTGTGGTTCGAGCATGAAGGACGATTGCTAGGTGCGTTCAACTATCTCTTATTGGGCATGATTGAGGCATTAGTGATGTATAACCTCTCTAGAGAGGTTATTTTCAAATCAAGTTTAAGCCGATAGAAGCTTATAGCAAGGAGTATATTCGCCAGATAGTTTCATCCGGCGTTGCTCTACAAAACTGTTCAACACAGTATCTAAAGAAGCCATTAGCTCTGGGTCGCCGTCGAGTATGTAAGGACCATTTTCTTTAATCGCTTGAATACCATAAGGTTTAACGTTGCCAGCCACGATGCCTGAAAAAGCACGTCGTAGGTTTGCGGCTAAACTAGCCGGGTCCTGGTTTTTTTGTAAATTTAGAGCGGCCATATTTTCATGAGTAGGGTCAAACGCATGTTGAAATGGCTGCTCAATAGTTAGCGACCAGTTATAAAAAAATGCGTCATCTAACTGCCGACGATTCTTATATACTTTTTTCATGGCTCTAGCCATATGTTTGGCAACTTGCACCGGGTCATCAATAATAATTTGGTATAAAGACTGAGCTTCAGAGCCGATTGTTTTACCGATAAATTCGTCCATCTGTTCAAAATAAGCTTTACTGACTTCAGGCCCAGTGAAAACCACAGGAACAGAAATATTTTTATTTTTGGCGTTCAGTAATACTCCTAAAATATAAAGAATTTCTTCGGCGGTGCCAGCGCCGCCAGGGAACACCACAATGCCATGGCCTAAGCGCACGAAGGCTTCTAAGCGTTTTTCGATGTCAGGCATAATAATCAATTCATTGACCACCGCGTTGGGTGCTTCAGAGGCGATTATGCCTGGCTCAGTGATACCAATGTAGCGCGCATCGGTGACACGTTGTTTAGCGTGCGCTATGGCGGCACCTTTCATTGGGCCTTTCATGGCGCCAATACCGCAACCGGTGCAAATATCCATGCCGCGTAAGCCTAATCGATAGCCCACTTCTTTACTGTAATCATATTCAATGTTACTGATTGAATGCCCACCCCAACAGACTACAAGATTCGGCCGACGACGAGGTTTTAAAGCTTTTGCATGGCGCAGTGTTTTAAATACCATGTCGGTAATCGACTCTCCGTTTTTTTGCCAAATTTCAACTTGATCTTGTAAGAATACGATGTCTCGCAGAACCGCAAATAAGTGGCTGCCTATTCCTTTAATGATTTTTCCGCCGACGAAGGCGTTTTCAGGTGCGTTACTAACTTTAAGCTTGACGCCACGAGCCGAGCTCATCAGTTCTATTTTAAAATCGGCATGTGCGGCAAGTAGTTCATGACCGTCATCGCTGTCGGCGCCAGTGCTAAGCACGGCGAGGGCACAATTGCGGAATAGGCTAGCGTAAATGCTGGTACTTGAATCTTGTAAGCTAGCAATTTCACTTTTGGATAAAACGTCCAAATCCCCTTTGGGGTTGATGATGGCATCTACCATAATGAGTCTCTTGTTTAATTTTGTTAGACAACTAAAGCCGTCGTTGAATTATACCCAGTCTTAAAGTGCGGGCGTAAAAAAAGCCGTCCGAAGACAGCCTTTTTATATTTATTCGCTTAAGTTTAACGCTCAGCCGCTGCTTTGCCAATCAATTGATCGACAACTTTGAACATTTCAGCAGTACCACCACTTAATTGCTGGCTAGTAATGTATTTACCGTCAACAACAATGGCTGGTACGCCATCTGCACCCGATTGGCGTGTAATTTTTTTAGCCGCGCGCATTTTATTGCTTACATCAAACGAGTTAAATGCTGATTCGATTTGCTCTTCAGTCTTATCGTAAGTGGCTAATAAGGCAACTAGCTGACCCATATTATTCATCGACTGACGTTTGACATGAATGTTGCTAAAGAACTCGTCATAAGCGGCATCGGGTACGCCAAGAGTTTGCATAGTATAGAATGCTTGACCGTGGAATTCCCAGCGCGCACTGAAGATCGCGGGCACTTTTCTGAACACCGCATTGGCTGGCATACCCTTCTTCCATTGCTTTAGCGCTGGCTCTAATGAATAGCAATGTCCACAACCGAACCAGAACAACTCAGCAACTTCTACTTTGTCGCCAGTGGTCACGATCATCTGCTCGCGAGTCGGCTTGTATTTAGTTGCATCAACAGTCTGTGCAACGGTTTCACCCTGACAGGCCATAAGAACGGTTGCGACGAGTACAAAAGCGCTTGCGCGCAAAGTTTGGCTAAGTGCCGATGAAGTATTTTGCATAGATCTCTCTAGATATAAAGCGTAATAGTTAAGTTCAATAGTATTGCTATAAATATGACCATCAAGAATGTGCCACATTCGTTATTGTATGTATAGATATTTTGCCAAGGCGGTCATTAACAATAGCTTAATATTGTTTAAGTAACGTCATTATAGCCGTGCGAGAGTAATTTAATAGCCGCGAAAGAGTACTTTAAGAGTGATGTTCAGGCATAAAAAAGGCGACCAATGGTCGCCTTTCTCAAAAATGCTTCAGCCTTAAGTCAACTGACACAAGACCGAAGCTCAATCAGCAATTACCGTTAGAACGCATCTCTACGTTGACGGTAATCGTTTAGCCAAATTGATTCATCGTGTTGTCTTCACCAGATGCTTTTAATGCTGCATCGCCAGAGAAGTATTCTTTATGGTCATCGCCCATGTTAGAACCAGCCATGTCTTGATGCTTTACACATGCTAGACCTTGACGGATTTCTTTACGTTGAACGCCTTTCACATAAGCCAACATACCTTCTTCACCGAAGTAACCTTTGGCAAGATTGTCAGTAGACAATGCCGCAGTATGGTAAGTCGGTAGTGTAATCAAGTGGTGGAAGATGCCTGCATCACGAGCGCCATCACGTTGGAAGTTCTGGATCATGTTGTCAGCACGATCGGCAAGTTCTGTGCCGTCGTATTTAACGTCCATTAACTCATCACGGTTGTAAGAGCTTACGTCTTCACTAGCTTCAACCATAAGGTCATAGGCTTGTTGACGGAAAGACAAAGTCCAGTTAAATGAAGGTGAGTTGTTGTAGACCAACTTAGCATTCGGAACCACTTCGCGAATACGGTTTACCATGCCACCGATTTGACCAACATGTGGCTTCTCAGTTTCGATCCAGATAAGGTCTGCACCATTTTGTAGGCTAGTAATAGAGTCCAATACACAGCGATCTTCACCTGTACCTTCTTTAAATTGGAACAAACCACTGGCTAAGCGCTTAGGACGAACTAAGCTACCATCACGATGGATAACAACGTCGCCGTTTTGCATTTGCGCAGGGGTCATTTCTTCGCAGTCTAGGAACGCATTGTATTGATCGCCCAAGTCCCCAGCTTCGTTAGTTACGGCGATTTGCTTGGTTAGGCCCGCGCCTAAAGAGTCAGTACGAGCAACGATGACACCGTTGTCTACACCAAGCTCTAAGAACGCATAACGTACCGCATTGATCTTCGCTAGGAAGTCTGCGTGAGGTACCGTTACTTTGCCGTCCTGGTGCCCGCATTGCTTTTCGTCAGATACTTGGTTTTCGATTTGGATGGCACAAGCGCCCGCTTCGATCATCTGCTTGGCTAGTAGGTATGTCGCTTCTTCGTTACCGAAACCAGCGTCTATATCAGCAATGATTGGCACTACGTGAGTTTCGTAGTTGTCGATTTTACTTTGAACGTCTTCTGCAGCCGCGGTATTGCCAGCCGAACGAGCAGCGTCAAGTTCTTGGAACAAGTGCCCCATCTCACGTGCATCAGCTTGACGCAAGAACGTGTATAGCTCAGCAATCAAAGCAGGTACAGACGTCTTTTCATGCATTGATTGGTCAGGAAGAGGACCGAACTCAGAACGTAATGCGGCGATCATCCAACCAGAAAGGTACAGGTAACGTTTGCTAGTGGTGCCATGATGTTTTTTGATTGCGATCAATTTTTGTTGACCGATGAAACCGTGCCAGCAACCTAAAGACTGAGTGTAGCTGCTTGAATCAGCATCATATTCGTCCATGTCTTTACGCATAATGTCAGCGGTATATTTTGCGATTTCGATACCTGTTTGAAAACGGTTCTGCATTTTCATGCGAGCCGTATATTCAGGGTCGATTGCGGCCCATTTAGAACCGTTATCGTTAATCAGCTGATCTGCTGCTTCGACGTTTTGCTTGTAGGTAGACATAATTAACTTCCTGCTTATGTTCGTTAATAACTGGCTTTACTTAAAAAGCCGCTTAAATTCTTGGCCGCTAACTAATCAGGTACTCAAGGTGAGTTAGGTGAGACTCTGATGTTTGCGCTAGGTTAGCAATTTTTCAATTGATGGGCGCACTCTACGCCTCAAAATCAAGAGAATAAAGGCTTCTAAAGCCATAATTGTCATTCGCAGACTGAATAGTAGCGGCATCATTCATGATTCTTCTAGTAAACGCCTTAACTATTTAGCAAATGAATAATAGGGATTTAACCAAGTAAAATGTGTGACGGTGTAAACTTATCTTCTTGGGGTTTTTTTTAGAACCTAAAACAGCGGCATGTTGCTCATTCATAAACCACGTTTAGTAGCGAAAACTGATCAAGCGACGCGCCGACCGCATTCAATTTCCGAAGTAAGAGAAAAGTATGAGTCATTACATTGATAGAGCAAATTTGAAAGTTAGCCCACTTATGGCGAGCTTTATTGAGTCTGAAGTATTACCAGGTCTTGGATTAGAGGCTGATTCTTTCTGGAACTCACTGGCTAATGTTATTGATGATCTAACCCCCGTTAATAAACAATTACTGGTCGAGCGTGATCAGATTCAAAGTAAGTTGGATGCTTGGAATTTGGCTAACAAAGATAATTTTGATGCGTTGGCCTATAAAGCTTTTCTGTATGAAATTGGCTATCTAGTCGAAGAGGGTGATGATTTTAGTATAACAACTCAAAATGTAGATAACGAAATCGCATGTCAAGCTGGCGCCCAATTAGTGGTGCCAGCATCAAACGCTCGCTTCGCACTGAACGCAACTAATGCTCGTTGGGGCAGCCTGTACGATGCGGTCTATGGTACCGATGTAGTTTCTGAAGAAGGCGGCGCGTCTAAATCTGGGCCTTATAATCGAGTTCGCGGCGACAAGGTTATTAAGTTTGGACGAGACCTTCTTGACAAAAATTTCCCTTTAGCACGCGGTTCGCATGCTGACGTGGTCTCATATCAAGTGGTTATTGGTACCGTAATAGCAACACTAGAAAGCGGTGTATTGACCGCGTTATTGGATACTCATCAATGTATTGGCTACAACGGCAGCCCATCGTCGCCAAGCTCAATTTTGCTACGCCACAATGGCCTACATGTGGTGATCGAGATTGATCCAACGTCGGCGGTCGGTGGCACTGATAAGGCCGGTGTGTCTGACCTTACTATGGAGGCTGCATTAACCACAATTCAAGATTTTGAGGACTCGGTCGCTGCGGTCGATGCAGAAGATAAAGTTGGTGTATATCGCAACTGGTTAGGCTTAATGAAAGGCGATCTAAGTGCGACCTTTACTAAAGGCGGAAAGTCAGTAACTCGATATTTGCAATCGGACAGCGGCTACAAGTCGTTTGACGGCTCAGAACTCCGTTTTCACGGGCGCAGCTTGCTATTCTGTCGTAATGTCGGCCATTTGATGTCTAATCCTGCAGTGCTTGATAAAAATGGTGATGAAATTCAAGAAGGCATTATGGACGCAATGATCAGTGTGCTGATCGCTAAACATGACCTCATTGGCAATAGTATTGTTAGAAACTCCCGCGCAGGTAGCGTTTACATTGTTAAACCAAAGATGCACGGTCCGAAAGAGGTCGCCTTTGCCAATACTTTGTTCAACCGAGTCGAAGACGAGCTTGGTCTCGAGCGCCATACCGTTAAGATCGGCGTTATGGATGAAGAACGTCGTACTACGGTAAATTTAAAGGAATGTATTCGTCAAGTTAAAGACCGCGTGGTGTTTATCAATACTGGTTTCTTAGATCGAACTGGCGATGAGATTCATACCAGTATGTTATTGGGTGCTATGGCGCCAAAAGCCGACATTAAAAAGCAAGCATGGATTTCTGCCTACGAAGATTGGAATGTTGATATCGGCCTAGAGTGTGGTTTATCGGGTAAAGCACAAATAGGTAAGGGCATGTGGGCCATGCCGGATGAAATGGCCGAGATGTTGCGACAAAAAGGCGCTCACCCCAAGTCAGGCGCGAGCACCGCCTGGGTGCCATCACCGAATGGCGCTACGCTGCATGCAACTCATTATCATGAGACTGACGTATTTAAGGTTCAAACAACCTTGAAAAACCGCACGCGCGCGTCGATCGACGACATTTTAACTATCCCTCTAAGCGCTAACCCTAAAGCGCTCAGTGCTGGTGATATCCAAGCGGAACTGGACAATAATGCGCAAGGCATTTTAGGCTACGTAGTTCGTTGGATTGACCACGGGATAGGCTGCTCAAAGGTACCTGACATTAACGACGTTGGCTTAATGGAGGACCGTGCGACTTTACGTATTTCAAGTCAGCATATCGCCAACTGGTTAGAACAAGGTTTAACCGATGACGCTCAAATAAACGCTACTTTTGAGCGTATGGCCGCAGTGGTAGATCAGCAAAACACTGGCGACCCAACTTATACGCCGATGGCGGGTAATTTTGACTCTAGCTTAGCTTACCAAGCCGCGTTGGAACTGTGCCTAAAAGGTAAAGAGCAACCCAATGGTTACACCGAGCCACTGTTGCATCAGTATCGATTGAAGTTAAAAGCAGCTGGCTAGATTGGTATAGACCGTTAAAAGGCGTTTGGTTTGTGATTAACTAAGCGCCTAACTATCATCGACGCTAGCTTTAGCGGATTTCTGAGTCGACACACATGGTGTCTTTATCGGCACAATGGTAGCATTGCGTATCTATGATTTATTCCTATAAGCATGCCCATGTCTGAGCAATTAATAACCGCCGTCACAAATCAATTGCATACCGTAATTGATCCCTACACGATGACTAAAATTACCGCTGCCAAGAGCCTTAAAAAGGTAACTGTAGATGACTCAAAAGTCTCGGTCTACTTATCTAAGGGTTATCCGGTAACACCGGTTGTGCAAGAGCTCTCTGAACTGGTTAGAGATGCATTACTAGAACTACCTCTGGAGAATCGCGCGCTAGATGTTGTGATCGACCAAGAGATCATCTCTCACTCGGTTCAACAAGGTGTTCAAGCGGTGCCTGGTATCAAAAATATCATCGCCATTGCTTCTGGTAAGGGCGGCGTTGGTAAATCTACCGTATCTGCCAATTTGAGCCTAGCTTTGTCAGCCGCTGGAGCTAAAGTAGCTATTTTGGATGCTGATATTTACGGTCCAAGCCAGCCGCGAATGATGGGTGTTAGAGGCAAACCAGATGCCTTAGACAATAAGATGCTGTTGCCGATGAAAGGCCATGGTATGAAAATTATGTCGATTGGCTTTTTGGTCGAAGAGGACACACCGATGATTTGGCGTGGCCCAATGGTGACGCAAGCCTTAGAGCAGATGTTACGCGGCACTGCTTGGAACCATGATGGCGAAGAGATTGATTACTTAGTAATCGACCTGCCACCGGGCACCGGTGATATTCAATTAACGCTGTCGCAGAAAGTACCTGTTTCGGGCGCAGTTATCGTCACAACACCGCAAGATATCGCTCTGCTCGATGCCCGTAAAGCATACAAAATGTTTGAAAAGGTAGATGTGCCGATATTTGGCGTTATCGAGAATATGAGCACGCATATCTGTGCTAGTTGCGGTCACGAAGAAGCTATTTTTGGTGCCGATGGTGCGCAAAAATTAGCTGAAGATTATTCACTTGATGTGCTTGGAGAAATTCCATTAGAGATGTCTATTCGCGAGTTAGCTGATGCGGGTACCCCGACGGTTGTTGCTTTGCCTGAATCAGAGACAGCTAAACGCTATCGAAGTATTGCCCTAAAGATTGCGGGTAAGTTGTCAGTTAAGAAGAAAGACTTCAGCTCGGCGTTCCCCAATATTGTTGTGGAGAACACATAGGATGAGTGACAGCAGCATAGGTAAATTATTTAAGGTAACGACCTTCGGCGAAAGTCACGGCAAGGGCATTGGTTGTATTGTTGATGGTTGCCCGCCAAATTTAGGGCTTACTGAGGAAGATCTACAACCCGATTTAGATCGCCGCAAACCTGGCCAATCTAAATTTACCACGCAGCGTCGTGAAGCTGACGAAGTACAGATTTTTTCGGGTGTATTTGAGGGTAAAACTACCGGTACCTCTATCGGCATGATTATTCATAACACCGATCAGAAGTCGAAAGATTACTCCAATATTATGGATACTTTTCGCCCCGGGCACGCTGACTATACCTATCATCATAAATACGGAAACCGCGATTACCGTGGTGGCGGTCGTTCGTCAGCCAGAACTACGGCAATGATTGTTGCTGCCGGCGGTATTGCCAAAAAATACTTAAAGGAGAAGGAGGGCATCGAAATACGCGCTTACCTTTCTCAGATGGGCAATGTGAAAGCCGAATCGGTAGACTTTGATGAGGTGTCAAATAACCCATTTAACTGCCCTGACGCGTCAAAAGTTGCTGATATGGAAGCATTAATTAAGCAACTGCGCCGCGATGGTGATTCGGTTGGTGCCAAAATCACCGTGGTTGCCAATAACATGCCTGTAGGCTTAGGTGAGCCGGTATTTAATGAGCTCGATGCTGATATAGCCAAGGCTTTGATGAGTATCAATGCGGTAAAAGGCGTAGAAATTGGAGCCGGTTTCGATTGTGTCGAGCAACGTGGCTCAGAACATCGTGACGAGTTGTACTTAGATGGTTTTAATTCTAATAATGCGGGTGGAATTCTTGGTGGAATTTCATCCGGCCAAGATGTTGTCGCCAGCCTTGCGTTAAAACCCACCTCTAGCATTACTAAGCCAGGCCAGAGTATTGATAGTAAGGGAAATGCGGTTGAAGTGGTTACCAAGGGTCGTCACGACCCCTGTGTGGGTATCCGAGCGGTACCAATCGCCGAAGCAATGTTAGCGATTATTATTATGGACCACTACCTGCGTAATCGGGCGCAATGCGCTGATGTATCGGTTGATACACCGCAGATTCCGGCTAGTCGCGGATAGCTACGGTTGGTTTTGAGACCCCTCGCGGCGCTCGAATAAGCCAGTGGCTTATCCCGCAGACAACGTCACGGGCACCCGATTCAACCGCGCATTACCAACGACTTTAACGATAAGACTATAATCTGTCTGCTTTTTGTCTGGCTGTAGATCTTCTGGCAACCAGTTTCGTTCAAACATACTTTATTTAGCAAAATCTTCGCTCTTAGCAAAGTCTGCATAGCCTTTCACCATTGCTTTAACGCAGTCACCCGCTGTGGGCCCACCTTTGAAATAACCTTTGCATACTTTTTTTACGCTATCAGTGCGTTTAGAAAAAACCCATGCTTCGGCGTCGAGATAGACTTGGAGATCGTTTGAACTTGTGGTTACCTTGCTTAGTACTTGTTTATGAAAGGTTAGATGAAATGTATCTGTGACGTCAAAAGGGATGCCAAGCGCTCCCATAAGATCATCTTTTACGGTGATAGAACAACTGATATTTATGTCGTTATTTTTATTACCATCGACTGTTTTTATGCAGGGCAATCGGTTAATAATTTCATAATTACCACCTTTTGCCCATCCTTGATAAAAAATCATCAGCGGCTTGGATGACTCTGCCGTGGCTAATTCCGTGTTTAGTTTGTGTTTGTCGAATGAATAAAAAGCATCAATCAGATTTGACGCCTGTTTAAGTTCGTTTTGGTTCAAATCCTCGGCATTTAGAGTGGTCACCGATAGCACTAGACAGAAAACTAGGAAACCTCTAAGGACTAAATTTTTTATCATAATTCGTTTAATACTTTATTAGAACGAAAAGGGATTGATAGCTGTGTCAATATCGACAGTTGCTTACCCGTGCCGTTGCCAATTTTCTCGATACTTGTTTTGTCCGAAAATGTGCCAAATACTCGATCCCAAAAAATAACCGTACATCCAAAATTGCTGTTGGCCTCATCGTAATCGCATGAGTGATGCAATTGATGCCATTCAGGAGTGTTAAAGAAAAAACCAAAGGCCCCAGACTTGATGGGTAAGTTACTGTGACAAGAATAGGCAATAGACAGAGCAAAGACTAAATATAGACCTACCGTTTCATCACTAGCACCAAAAAATGCTAGAACGATAGCCGAGCCGAGGTTTAGCCCCAAAAATTCTAGTGGGTGAGTTCTGTCTGCTCTTGCCACGCTCATTTTTGTGATGTGGTGATGGGTAGCATGAATTCTCCAGAAAAACATAAATCTATGTTGGGTTCTGTGTAACCAATAGCCGATAAGCTCTTTAGTAAACGCCGCTATTATCACAACGGCAAGTAGGCCCAGCATACTGTTTGCTTCCAAGCTAAATCGAAAGTCTACTTGTTCTCGAAGAGAGCCAAAAAGGTCTGATACTGGTGTGTTGTAATGCGTATCGTAAATGGGCACCCAAATTAGGTAGGTTGCGCCAACCCAAAACGCATCCTCTAACAAATCTCGCCAATTTAGTAGCCAGTCTCTACGTTTCGGCTGAAAGCGCTCGAGAATAAGAAAAAACGGAATTGGGAAGAAAATTAGTGCTGTAACAAGTGTTCCAAAATCCATCCATTGATAAATAGCGGCACTAGCGGCTAAAAGCGTAAGCCCAAAAACAAAAACAGGTTGAAACCAAGTCCAGAAAATTCTATTTGCAGTTTGTGTGTCCATTACTCGTCTAACTAACCATTAACGCAATTTTAATGATAGAGCAATTTTATTGTTTTAGTCAAACAGCCTCGCGGGCATTAGCGCACTCTTGGAATACTCTAACCGCCTAGGTACGTCTAATAACGTCGTTCGTAACAAAAGCAGAGCGACACCGACTTGGTTTAAGGCAACGACTAGCCAGCTGAAACAGTCACCGGTACGCCATTCAACGCGGCATTGCCACTGACCTTATCGATAAACTTATCATCGGTCAATTCATTACAGTTTACCCCGCCTTGCTGAGACGCAATGCCCATCTTAACGGCGTATTTTTTATGTCCCCAGCCATGTGGCAGGCTGACTACGCCACGCATTACCTCATCGGTTGCAATCACGGTAGTGGTTACTTCGCCAACGCGAGACTGAATTTTAACGTCAGATTCATCACTCAAGCCCCGAGCCGCCATATCTTCGGGGTGCATCATCAGCTGCCAGCGCGGCTTGCCTTTTACTAAACGATGATAGTTGTGCATCCATGAGTTGTTGCTGCGCACATGCCGTCTACCAATCAGTAATAATTCATCGACCGGTCTCTCACTTGCTGATTCGGCTAAACGTTTGAGATCATCAATTAGAAACTCTGGGGCGCACATGATCTTGCCAGACTCAGTAGCGAGACGAGCAACTAGACCGGGTACTAACGGACCTAAATCTATGCCATGCGGTTGAGCTTTAATCTTATCTAAGGTCAATGACATTTCCGGGTTTTGTTGAGCGCCGTAATAATCGTGCTCAATACCGGTCGCAATCATGACGTCGGGCGCCGGAAGAGGGCGAAAATCTTTGCCTTTTAGCTCTGATACCTTGGCGGATACGGCATTAAAAATCTCCCAGTCGTGCATCGCATCGTCGTTTGCGGCAAACACCGCTTCATTAAAGCGAGTGCTATTGCGCACCGCGAGCCTAAAAAAGGCAATATCGTAATGATCGTGCTCAAGTGGGCTAGTGGGCGGTAAAATTATGTCGGCATGGCGAGTCGTGCCGTTAATATAAAAGTCAAAAGCAACGTAAAAATCTAGGCTACCAAAGGCTTTATCGAGCTCTGACGCATTGGCGCTAGATATAACGGGGTTGCCAGCAATCGTTACCATCGCCTTGATTTGGCCTTCACCTGGCGTCAATATTTCTTCAGCCATGGTTACGGCTGGCAGCTCGCCACCAAATTCCGGTAAGCCGCTGACGCGAGATTTAAACAGGTCGAAATGGCCGCCACCTGGGGTGCCTTTTTTCACATAGGCAAACGCCGGAGAAGTGGCTAGTGCTCCGCCTACGCTGTCTAAAGACCCAATTAGGATATTTATAATCTGAATCGCCCACTGGCACAATGTGCCAAATTCTTGAACGGACACACCCATGCGACCGTAAATTACCGCTTTATCGGTAGTTGCTAGTTCGAGTGCGAGTTGTCTAATTGTGTCAGCATCGATTCCGGATTGTTTTTCGGCAAGTTTTAAGCTAAAACCGGAAACGGCATTCCGAATCGTATCTAAACCATCGAGGTGTCCGTCTAGATGGCCTAAGTTCAGTTGATTTTCTTGTAAGAGGGTATTGATAATCGCCATCAATACAAAGGCATCAGAGCCGGGTTTAACAAAAATGTGTTGATCGGCGATATTGGCTGTTTCGCTACGTCTAGGGTCGATAACGACTAATTTTCCACCGCGAGTTTTAAGGTCTTTAAAGCGTTGGGGTGCATTCGGCATGGTCATTATGCTGCCATTTGATGCCATTGGGTTGCCACCTAAAATTACCAACAGCTTGGTGCGGTCAATGTCAGGGATTGGAATTAGAAACTGGTGACCGAACATCGCGTGCGAGGTTAGCTGATGGGGCAGCTGGTCCAACGATGTAGCCGAAAAATTATTCTTAGTTTTAATTGCGCGGCGTAGCAATGAACCGTGCGTTAGGTTGCCGTAATTGTGTACTCCTGGATTGCCAGCGTAAAAGCCGACCGCGTTTTCTCCGTGCTCTGTTTGGGCGGCGACTAGGCGCTCTGCTGTGGTGTCAATGGCTTCTTGCCAAGAGATCTCTATCCAATCTTCACCGACTCGCTTTACTGGCTTGCGGAGACGGTCTGGATCGTTATGGATGTCTGCGATCGCGGTAGCCTTTGGGCAGATATAGCCATTGCTGATTGGGTCTGCTTTGTCGCCTTTAATCGAGAGAATTTCATCACCCTGTGTTTTGATTTCTAGACCACATATGGCTTCGCATAGGTGGCATGCACGATGGTGAATTTTTACAGCTGCGTCAGACATTCTGTTTCCAAACTATTTTTATAAGCAATTAATAATATCTCAGTTTAGGTGATTTGTCAGTAAGCTAAACTGGGGTCGGTATTGCCGTAGTAAAAGGCCTAGGTTTTTTCGAAAATGATGCCGCAAGACATTGGCATTTTTAAAGCCGCTGGTATATCCACTCGTTCAATCGATAGTTGTTCATGCTCTAACATGGTCTTAGCCAAATTTAGGCGCTGAGTAGTAATGCATTGCTTGGCACTACAGCCGTGGGTATTGCCAAAGCGTCGGTCAAAGGTTCTGCGCGATGTGTGTGATCGACGTGCTAAATCGTCGATTGTAACGTCTGTTGCCAGATTGCTGAGTACCTAGTTTAACAAGGCGTCAAAAACGCTTGAGCCTTGCAATAGCGGTGTTTCAACGTATTGAGATTGCCCACCTTTACTGTGTGGTGACATTACCAGCCGTTGAGCTACTTGATTGGCGATGTTGTTGCCATAGTCTCTGCACATTACCTCTAAGTTAAGGTCGACCGCCGCCGAGCTTCCCGCTGAGCAATCAACTGCTGGACCTACTAGATAGAGTGTCTTCTAGAGTGTCTTCAAAAAGGTACAAAACATCGTCGACATAGCTGTGGTGCTCGAAGCGTTGTTTAAATAGTTCAGCGTAGCGCCCATGAGTTGTTGCCTTGCAATTATCAAATACCGCTAACTTGGCTAATATAAATGCGCCTGAGCAGACGCTGATAATGGTTTTAGATGGTTGCGAAATAAACTAATTTGCTGCGCCAGTAACGGCATGATTGGTTCGCCGTTGGTTGGTCAAGATGGCACTATCGACGTAGTGTATGGCTCTAATGAGGTGATTTTGTTGACGTCTAGTTTATCGCCGCCGGTTGAGCTTACTAAGGCGCTATCAAAAGTCACTACATCGGTCGAGTACCAGCCTTTAAATTCAGGTCGTTGTAAGCCAAATAATTTAACTGCACAGTCGAGCTCGAATAGCGCGCAGCCGTCATAGCTTAAAATTTCGACCTTTTCATATAGTTAAATTGAATAGTTGGCCGGAAATTAACGGTAACTGTCTTTCAAGCTAATTTAAATGGTGTTTCTTGACTAACAACAGAGAATGTAACTATGCCCTCAGCCGTCGTCAATAAATCCATCGCTGACTACTCGTGTTATACGAGTGTTGGTGAAAAGATGCACTCCCACTTTTTGCAATTCGGTTGTCGTTGAGTCGGCAATTCTTTCGGGGTGTACCGACAGAATCCGCGGGCCACTTCGATTAACTCTACCGATAGGTGCTAATGCCTTTTATTTAGGTCATAAACACTCAAGGCTTCGACCAAGTGATGCAGCTTAGCCGACAGCTCGACTCCAGTTGCCCCCTGCACCACCAATGGCCAAACGAGTCGAATTTTGACCGTTATAGTCTTCGACATCGTTCTCTTGTGCGTTTTTAAGAAATTGATTTAACCGGTTTTTTTGAAACTCTAGAGCTTGTTCCTTTGAGTCGAGCATACTGCAAAACTGGTTCACCCCGGGGTGCCAAAGTCGTTACTGACGCTAACCACGGCAAGTATCAATCGGTCGTAATGGAGTGTTCGAGCCTTAACGATAAGCTTATCGTCATGGTCAAAAATCGGTTTTATAATAACTTCGCGCTTGCCTCGATTTATGCCATTGACCATGCCCAATTGAAATCGATAGTCGTGTCTCGCGGCATGGGCGCGGTATACCACTCCGTCAATCTCAGTACCCAACGAGCCGGTTGCTACTTCATGTAGTATTGGTTTTCAGTAGTAGTGGTTTCCAGATATGGCCCCTGTGTTTATCAACTAGGGTGATTTTGGTTTTGCCCTTGCTGCCAAGCTTATTTTCGGGCGCGGTGGTGAGTTTAAGTCCGCCCGCACCGCCACCAACAATGACTATATTTGTAATTGCATGTTGTTCTATAGAGGTTTGCATTTGAGGTTCCTAAAAGTTGTTTCAGGTAAGGGTTAACGCCCTCCGCGAGGCGGTACGACAACATTGACCTCAAACAACCAAGCATTACCAACATGAGCTAGGGTCGGTGAAATCCATAGTCCACTGTTAAAATAAGGTGAGTTATCAATATGCAAACCAACTTATTTGATTTATTTACTTTACTTGTAAGACTCTATGCTGGTCAAAACTTTGCTGCTAAGGAAATGATTTACAGTTATGCCGATAATCATCTTTTGATTAGTTCAAGGTGGTTAAGAGAACGTATGTCAGCGTTGGCCAAGTTGTTTAAGCTTCGATGTAAACGCGGGTTTATATGCTTGTTGTGAGCCAATAGTATTTGCAATACATCGCCATGCCCGACCAGCAGTATTGTTTGATTTTGATAGTCTAGCTCTAGTTGATAGATGACCTTTAAGGCACGAGCCAAGGTTTTTTCGACTGACTCTACGGTGTCAGTGCTACCACTGGAGTCGCTAAGGTCTTGTTGCCAAACATTATTGTAGTTTTGTTGGTCAGTTAATTCGAGTTTGCCAAAGTCGCGCTCGCGTAAGTTTCGCTCTAAGCGAACGGGGGAGGGGCATGAGAGGACACTTTTCATTATCTCGGCGGTCTCTACGGCCCGCTTGTAGTCAGAAGAGACGATAATAGTGTTGCTGTCTAGGCGTGTTTTTAATGCCGCCTCTGTTACTTGTTCGCAGCCGCGAGTTGTGAGGCCGTATTTGCTGATAGCGTTTATCGCATGACTGACAATGATACCTTTGTGGTTGGCCAAACTTTGGCCATGACGCATCACGTAGTAGTGGTTTTGATTGGCTGTTTTAGACTGTTTCATGGCGGCAGGGGTTAGTTCGGTTAGTTTATTGGCAAACATAAAGTGCAGCGGTATGAACCGCATATCTTAACAGTGTGGGAGTGTTATTTTACGCGCCTGTGACAATGGTGTTATTTACTAAATGTTTTGACTCCGATTAAGCCAATCTCTATAGTGTTCATATTATGAACACTGATATAGCAAAAACTAATTCTAATCGCCTAAACTTTGAGCGTCCTGGCAGCGTAAAGCAAAGCCAGGTGACACTCGAATTATTGCAGGCGATTGAACTGAAAAATGATATCAGTCAGCGGCACCTTGCCCGAGAAATGGGCGTGGCGTTGGGTTTGGCCAATTCATATTTAAAGCGGTGCGTTAAAAAAGGCTGGATCAAGATGACCACGGCTCCCGCTAATCGCTATCTATATTACTTAACACCGAATGGTTTTGCCGAAAAGGCGAGGCTTACGACTGAGTTTTTTTCAACCTCGCTGGCGTTGTTTCGACAGTCAGGCGATGAGTACTCGAGAGTTTTTGACCACTGTATTTCGAATGGTAAGACTAGAATATTACTTGCTGGACTCTCTGATTTAACCGAGATTGCGGTGATGCGAGCGATGCAGAGCAATGTTGTGCTAGTGGCGATTTATCAGCCAGATTCTCAAGCAAAGGAGTTTTTTAGTATACCTATGGTCGATCAACGCATAGAATGCGACAGCTTTGACGCTGTTGTGCTTACCTCAATGGAGCAAACACATGAGTTGGTTATTGAGTTAGAGCAATTATACGGCGCTGAAAAACTGATCGTACCTTCGATGTTGCTGAACATGAATTACCGCAATCCGACTATCTCTGAACGAGACTCAGACTTGAACTAAGTCGTTTTTTGAATGATTTTATCAAACTAATTTAACAACAGAATAAGAGTTATTAAATGAGCAAAACAGTATTGCTAACGGGCGGCGCGGGCTTTATCGGTTCCGCGTTAGTTCGTTATTTGATTGACCAGACTGACACCGTCGTGGTCAATGTAGATAAACTCACCTATGCCGGTAGCTTGCATTCATTGGGCGGTGCCGACGCCAGCGATAGGCATCACTTTTATCAATACGACATTATTGATAGCGAGGCAATGCAGAGCCTAACAGAGAAATATCAGCCCGACTACATTATGCACTTGGCGGCTGAGTCGCATGTCGACAGATCGATTGATGGCCCTGGCGAGTTTATTCAGACCAATATAGTAGGTACTTATAACTTACTTCAAGTGGCGCTCGGGTATTACCAAAGCCTTGATGGGGCCAAAAAAGATGCGTTTAAATTCCATCACATCTCGACAGACGAGGTCTACGGTAGCTTAGGAGCCGAAGGACTATTTACCGAGACTACTCGCTACAAGCCAAACTCACCCTATTCAGCGAGTAAGGCTAGCTCTGATCATTTAGTGCGAGCCTGGAACAAGACTTACAAACTGCCTGTGGTCATTTCAAATTGCTCAAATAACTATGGTCCATTTCAGTTTCCAGAAAAACTAGTGCCGCTTATTATTCAGAAGGCGGTGGCCGGTGAGCCGCTACCAATTTATGGTAAAGGCGATAATATTCGCGATTGGCTGTTTGTTGATGACCATGTAAAAGCCTTGTGGACTATCGTTACTGAGGGTGAGAATGGCGAGGTCTACAATGTGGGGGGTCATAACGAGAAAACCAATATAGACGTGGTGACCACCATGTGTACCATTCTCGACGACCTAAGCCCGCGAGCCGATGGCAACACGTATGTCGAACAAATTACCTATGTGGCTGATCGCCCCGGACACGATCGGCGTTACGCGATTGACGCCGCGAAGATAGAGCGAGATCTTGGCTGGACACCAGCAGAGACTTTCGACACTGGTATTCGCAAAACGGTAGAATGGTATCTAAACAATGTCGAGTGGGTTGCCACGGTGTCTGGTGATTACAGTGGCGACCGTTTAGGCTCGAAATAATAAGTAGATACATACAGCGCAGATACACAAGAGGAAAGTTAAATGAGAGGAATAGTTCTAGCCGGTGGTTCAGGCACACGATTACACCCTGTGACGCAGGCTGTGTCCAAGCAGTTATTGCCAGTTTATGACAAACCGATGATTTACTACCCGTTATCGTCTCTTATGTTGGCCGGCATTCAAGATATTTTGATTATTTCGACGCCACAAGATACGCCGCGTTTTCAACAACTTATGCGTGATGGCTCACAATGGGGTCTTAATATCTCATATGCGGTTCAGCCGTCTCCAGATGGGCTGGCTCAAGCGTTTATTATTGGCTCTGAGTTCATTGGTAACGACGACTGTGCATTAGTACTTGGCGATAATGTGTTTCATGGCGCCGATCTAAGCAAACATTTATCCCAGGCCGGCGATAAAAAGAAGGGTGCAACCGTGTTTGCTTACCCGGTTCAAGACCCTGAGCGATATGGTGTTGTTGAATTTGACGATAAGTGGAATGCATTGAGCCTTGAAGAAAAGCCTGAGCATCCTAAATCTAATTATGCGGTTACCGGCCTCTATTTTTACGATAATCGAGTAGTTGATGTGGCTAAGAACATTCAGCCATCAGAGCGAGGCGAGTTAGAAATTACAGATATCAATAAACAGTACCTAGAGTGGGGCGATCTGTCGGTACAGGTTTTTGGCCGCGGCCTGGCGTGGTTAGATATGGGTACTCATGAGTCACTCTTACAAGCGTCAATGTTCATCGAAACTATCGAGAGTCGCCAGGGCCTTAAAGTTGCTTGCCTTGAAGAAATTGCGTTTCGTAAAGGCTACATCGGCGAAGACGAACTTGAGAAAGCCGCGCATCAATATGGGAAAAGTGGCTATGGCAAATATCTTAGAACCATCTTAGAGAACAAACATCAGTTTGTTAGCATAGACTAGTCTAACAGCACGTCTATAAATATTATCAAGCGCCATTCAGACACACTGGCTGCTAATCATCAAAAACTATAATAAATCATGCTCTCGAGTGTATTAAATAATAAGTATTTGTTTTTTCAAATGCTCAAACGTGATATCCAAAAACGTTACCGAGGATCGCAACTAGGCTTTCTATGGGCCTTCTTTTACCCCATTCTGATGCTATTGGTTTATACCTTTGTGTTCGGAATGGTGATGAAGGTTAAGTGGGGGGTTGTCGGTCAGGACAATATTGATTTCGGTCTGATACTTTTTGTCGGTTTGCTTTGCCACGGCCTGATGGCCGAAGTTGTGATCGGCTCAGTTAGTATGATAACCGGTAACTCTCAGTATGTAAAAAAAGTAGTTTTTCCGTTAGAAATCCTAAGCTTAGTTGGCTTAGCTAATGCACTTTTTCATATGTTTTTAGGCTTGCTTATTTTACTCGGAATCTATTTTTTTCGGGGTAACGAATTGCATTGGACCTTAATACTTACACCGGTAGTACTCTTTCCATTTGTGGTGTTTTTACTTGGATTTTCGTGGTTTATATCGGTGCTCGGTGTCTACGTTCGTGACTTATCGCAAGTAGTAGGTGTGTTAATGACCGTATTAATGTTTTTATGCTCGATTGTATTTCCGTTTGACCGCTTGCCGATAGAGCTTCAGCCTTATGTTCTATGGTTAAACCCATTGACGATTATTGTTGAGCAGCTGCGTGCAGTGGTATTGTTTGGGCAACTCCCAGATTGGGAGTTGCTTGGGCTTTATTCGCTTGGCTCAATAGCAATGTTAGTGCTTGGCATTTGGTTTTTTAAACGCACACGGGATGGGTTTGCTGATGTCATCTAATCCTTTATTAAGTCCAACGCCGGTGATTACGGTTGAAAACATAACAAAATGCTACGAAACCTATCAACAGCCGATTCATCGTCTGTGGCAAAGTTTTGCTACTAAGAAAAAGTTCTATCAAGAATTTTGGGCGCTTAACGGCGTTGACTTAACGGTTCATAAAGGCGAAACACTGGGTATTGTCGGTAAAAACGGCTCTGGTAAATCGACACTATTACAGATAATTACCGGTATTTTGCAGCCAACGTCTGGGCATTGCCAAACCACTGGCCGAATTTCTGCTCTGTTAGAGCTCGGCGCTGGTTTTAATCCTGAATTTACCGGCATGGAAAACGCTCGGTTGAATGCCTCGATTATGGGGCTCAGTCGTGAAGAATTTCATCAAAACCTGCCTGATATCGTTGATTTTTGCGGCCTTGGTGAGTTTTTACACAGGCCGGTCAAGACCTACTCTAGCGGCATGTTTGTGCGCTTAGCCTTTGCTGTTGCGATCAATATGAACCCCGACATCTTAATTGTTGATGAAGCTTTAGCGGTGGGCGATGTTCGCTTTCAACGTAAGTGCTTTAGGCGCTTAGAACAGTTAAAAGAGCAGGGGTGTTCGATTTTGTTTGTTACACACTCGACCGACAGTGTCCTACAATATTGTGACCGAGCCATCATGCTCGATGGTGGTGAATTGAAACTCACTGGCAGTCCCAAAGAGGTGGTTCAAGCGTACTTGGAAATGATGTTCGCGTCTGATGTCGAGGTTAAGCCCTCCGTTGCCGTTGACCCTGGTGACTACAGCGTAGACTTCGACCCTACTCAGGATAATTGTCTGGCTCATCCGACCTATAATTCTAATGAAGAGCGGTGGGGTGATGGGCGCGCAAAGATCTGTCATTACGAAGTATTGCAGAATGGCGCTCCGACAACTGGATTAGTGCAGCGTGGCGACAAAATTGACATAAAGATGTCGGTGTTGTTTGAAAACGATGTTAGCGACTTAATTTACGGTATTACAGTTAAAACTAACGACGGTAACGCGGTTTACGGGACTAACTCAAGGCTGGTTGGTACGCTTCCGACTGAGCAAAAGTCAGGTGATTTAGTTTCTATTGAGTATCGCCTAACATTGAACTTGTTAGCGGGCGATTACTTTATTTCATTGGGTGTAGCGCAAGATCATGAGTCAAAGGATGCAATCCCGGTTGACCGTCGCTATGACATGATTCATTTACACATTAGCGAAACCCGTGATTCTTTTGGCTTCGCCGCCTTAGATGGCAATATGACTCTTATATCAGAAGGTGAAACGTGAGCAAAATAGTCGACTTAAATCGATTTTCTCAGAGCACTTCGGGGGTCTATCAGGCAGGCTCTGCTGAACGCCAGTTTAATTATTCTGATGGCGAGAAAACAGAAGCTCAGTTGTATCGAATTCTCAGCACTGCCGAAGACCTTTCGTGCCAATCTCAAGAGTTACAAGCCGCTATCTGCGACTGGCCCAGTGAATATCATCTATCGAGTACTCGCTCTAATTTGTTGCGCCCCTTGAATCTAGACGGCGTCACTAAAGTGCTTGAGCTTGGCTGTGGCTGTGGCTCAATAACACGATTTTTGGGCGAGCAAAAAGGTATTCAAGTTGATGCCATAGAAGGTAGCCCAACACGAGCCGGCTTAGCCGCATTACGTTGTCGAGACCTTGATAATGTGACTATCTGCTCAGCCAACTTTAACGATATTGATTTTCCCGAAGATCACTATGACCTGGTGCTATTTGTTGGTGTAACTGAATATGCAGGACGTTTTTCGGAGCGGGCAACTGATCAAGAAGCGTTGGCTGACTTACTTCTTTTGGGTAAGAAAGCATCAAAGGCAAACGGTGTCACGTTGGTCGCGATTGAAAACCGTTTAGGGCTAAAGTACATGCTTGGCGCCAGTGAAGATCACTATGCGATACCCTATGTCGGCTTAGATGGCTACCAGCAATCAACCGGCATTCGCACCTACAGCCAACAAGAGTGGCGAGAGCACGCTGCTTGCTTTAAGGCGCTGCAGTTCATGTATCCTTTTCCAGATTACAAAGTCCCCACGGCGATGATTAAAGAAGGCTCTGTTAGTGCTGTGGATAGCTTAAAGGGGAAAAAGTCTCGCGATTATAGTGCGGCGTTTGATGCCGGCGAGAATGAACACAAAATTTGGCAGGGTTTGGCGCAGGCTGGCACATTAGAACAGCACGCGAATTCGTTTTTAATCGCTTTGTCTGATGACGATGAGCGGATATTTCAGTTGTGTGACTTTAGTTGCGAGGTCTACCCGAGCTTGCCTTTAAACTATGAAATCGCGACGCTGGTATCGAACTCTGAGCCGCAGGTTCAGTTGCACCATAAGCTGCAAGCCCACCTTAATGCGCAGATAATTCAACTACAATCTCATTCAGATAATTTGCAGGCAAAGGTTGACCTGATGAGCAACTCAATTGGCTGGCGTTTACTTAACGGTTTGCGTCGTCTTTTTGGTAAAACCACAATTTAATTTGCATCTATGAGTCTTCTTAAGCAATTGATTAAGCTTAATAATAAGCTTGAGTCCTCTTGGTCATTGGTCGACTTTCGTCAGCGCCCGGTTTTGCTCAAAGCCGGTTGGTATGTGACTGAGTTCATGGTTCAAGGCAACCTCGACCATATACCCAGATTGGTGATTCGTATTAGCCAGGGTAAATCGCTTGAGAGGAGCCTCGTTGGCTTTCATTCGGGGCGTAATCGCATGCTGGTGTATTTGCCTGAAGGCCAGTTAATCGCGCAGAGTGAATCCTTAGAGTTTGAACGCCTAGCGCGAGTATCAACCCTAGAGGGTCGCAGTCGAATATTATTGATATGCGCGCGCTACCTTAGTGATTTTTTCAGTCCAAAGATTGTATTAAAGATGTTACTGATGCAATTTCAAGATAGTTTCGAGTTATCCAGCAATCTGTTGAAATTTTATGCTCCTGCGCGTGGTGGCGATGGTTACCTTGAAAATATTGAGCGATGGCAAAAGTTTCAAGGTTTTGGTAAACAACTCAACTGGCTATCTCGAGGCGTTAAAATAGCCGTCGTTGTCGAAAATAAGAGCCAACGTCGCGAACTCGAAGACCTACTGGTTCGGCCTGATGCGATTTTGCTGGCAGGGGAGATAATTCCTAAGGGAATTGACTATTGTATTGCGCTTAAGGCCACAGATCATCTTCGATCACCGGCAATACTGATGCTGAAACGTGCTGTCAAAGCGGCGGCTATTGTGCCTAGCTTGGTATACACCGATCATGATTATCCTGCGCCTGATTGCTCGCTCGAGCCTGTATTTAAGCCTCAACCGAGTCAGGCATACCTGCATTGTTTTAACTATATCGGCTTTGCGGCTATGTTCTCAGCTGAAGTTGCCGAGCGAGTAGGCACGGCTGAGCTATTACGTGATGAGGTTAAATATCGCCTAGCATTAGAGTGTTTTAGGGACACCTCGAGGGTGTTAAGTTGCAGCGAGGTATTGTTTAGTTCGTCTCGACTGAGCCCGCCTAAGACTCCTAAACCGAACGATCGACTCACTGAGTGGCGAAACATTGAGTGTCAGCGTCGCGGTGAGCATAATGTTTTAGTCGCGCAAGCTGAGTGGACCGATCAGCCATCGGTTGATCTGATTATTCCAACTCGTGATGGGCTTGCCGTGTTGAAGCCTTGTATTGATAGTATTTTAAGCAAGACTCGTTATCTAAACTATAACATCATCGTAGCTGATAACGGCAGTGAACTGGCTGAGACGCATGAATACTTGACGTTGATTGACCAAGATCCTCGTGTGTCTATTGTTGATTACCCTGGTGAGTTTAACTATTCCGCGATCAATAATTTTGCTGTGTCTAAAGGGCAATCCGACTATGTTGCATTGGTTAATAACGATATCGAAGTAATAGACGGCGACTGGTTAACTCAAATGATGGTTTGGGCGAGCCAAGAAAAAGTTGGTGTTGTTGGCGCTAAGTTGCTGTTTGGCAACGGTAAAGTTCAGCATGCTGGAGTTACTATTGGTTTAGGCAATGCGGCCGGTCATCTGCATAGACTCGAAAACGGCGATGCGCCGGGTTATCAACTTAGGTGTTTAGCGACTCAGAATATGATGGCGGTTACCGCCGCATGTTTAGTTACGCCGAGGGCTATTTTTGAAAAGCTTGATGGTTTAGATGAAGTGGCATTTAAAGTGGCTTATAACGATATCGATTACTGCTTGAGAGTCGAGTCGAGTGGCCATCAGGTTATTTGGACCCCCCAAGCGGTGCTTCATCACCATGAGTCGGTTAGTCGTGGCGATGACATGAGTGAGCAACACATTGAACGATATTTTCGCGAACTCGAGGTATTTCAAAGCCGCTGGAAGAGTAAGGGCTTTGTCGATAAATACTACAGTAAGCATTTACGTATTAGCGACGAAGGCGTGTTTCCACAAGTACAGCGTCATGAAGAAGATCAGCTAATTTCACTAATCTAGGCTTTAATCGAGCTGTTTATTGTCATTTCCAAATTTTGTGACATAAAACTCTCCGTTAAAAGCATTATATTTGAGTGGGTTTTTCGTATAATCCCTCTTTGGTAAATAATAATAACGAAACTCTGCGCAATAGCAGAGACAGGTAAGCTCAATGGACGTCTCAATTGTCATTCCGTTTTTAAACGAATCTCCTAATCTTAAAGCGCTCTGTGAAGAACTAAAGGCGGCTTTGGATCCAATGGATAAAAGTTATGAGGTACTGTTTGTTGATGACGGTAGTACCGATGATGGCGTGCAGGTTCTGGATGATTTCCGCAGTCAGATGCCACAGATTAAAGTGGTCAGCTTTCGACGAAATTTTGGCCAAACTGCGGCTATGGTAGCTGGGCTTGATTACAGTCGAGGTGAAATTGTGGTCACGCTTGATGCTGATAGACAAAACGATCCTGCCGATATTCCGGCTATGGTAGCGAAAGTAGAAGAGGGCTACGACATGGCCTGCGGCTGGCGGCATGACCGTCAAGATACCTATGTCTCTCGTAAGCTACCATCGATGATGGCGAATAAGTTGATTTCCAAGATTACCGATGTAAGCTTGCACGACTATGGTTGTACTCTAAAGGCGATGCGTAAAAACCTGGCTAAAAAAATCACTTTATACGGTGAAATGCATCGCTTTATTCCAGCGGTAGCAAGCGGCGTTGGTGCAAGCATTGCTGAGGTTAAGGTTAACCATCGAGCACGCACAGCCGGCGAATCTAAATACGGTATCTCACGAACATTTCGCGTGGTTCTAGATTTAATTACCGTAAAATTTTTACTTCGCTTTCATGCCCGACCGCTGCACTTTTTTGGCATGCCTGGTTTGGCTTTAGGAGCTATTGGCGGAGCCTTGATTGCCTACTTAACTATCGAACGCTTGTTCTTTGGCATGCCGCTAGGTGATCGGCCGTTACTGATCTTTGCTTTTATGCTGCTAATTATTGGCGTACAGTTTATTTTGTTTGGCTTGATTGGCGAAATGCAAACTCGAACCTATTATGAAAGTCAAGATAAACCAATTTATCATGTGCGCCGAACGATTGGCATTGAGCAAGACTCAGATGCGTCGGACATCTAGACCTTAAGCGCTGATAGATCAGCTCATGTTAGAGCGAGTTCTCGCCATAGTCGTCACCTACAACCCTGATTGTGGGCCTTTATGCGTTGCGCTTACTGAGCTACTCAAGCAAAACTGTAACGTTGTCATTATCGATAACGGATCACGCAATTTAGGTGAGCTTCAAAGCTCTTTGTTGGCGACTGATTCAGACCGCCTTTTGGTGATGCCTCAGTGGCGTAATCTCGGCTTAGGAGCGGCGCACAATGCTGGTATTGAGCATGCAAAGACGGCTGGCTACAGCTATGTTCTGATCATGGATCAGGACAGCGTGCCGCTAGAGGGAATGGTCGAAAACTTAGTCGCCGCTCACAAATCAAAAGCATTATTGTCTAAGGTGAGTGCCGTAGGTGCCAGTTATTTAAATAACGATAACGGCAGTGAATCATTTTTTGTACGCTTTGGCGCGCTAAAATTTTCTCGTTATTACGGCCGCGATAAAGACTCCGACGGCTGTATTGAAGCCGATTTCCTTATCTCTTCGGGTAGCTTAATTTCTCTTCAAGCAATCGACTCTATTGGCCAGATGGATGAAGGTTTATTTATCGATCACGTCGATACAGAGTGGTTCTTGCGCGCAAAACACAAGGGCTACAGAGCGTTTGGTGCCTGTGATGCTATTATGCGCCACGGTCTTGGCGAAAACACCCACACTGTGTCAATTGGAGGCAGACCACGAAATGTGCCTCAACATAAGCCGTTTCGATACTACTATATCTTCAGAAATAGCGTTCTTTTATACAAACGCGGTTATGCCAGCGGGCTTTGGAAATGGAACGACATTCAGCGCCTAGCCATGATCGCGGTTATGTTTGGCCTATTCAAGGCGCCTCGACGTGCGAATGCGTCGATGATGCTTAAAGGTGTCTGGCACGGCCTTATTGGCAAGCAGGGGCCACTGCCGATAAATGCCATCTCAGAGTCCGAGCTTAGCGATGGCTAGTACACATATTATAATTGTCAATTATAACGCCGGTCGGTGGCTGCAGCGATCGATTGGTTCAGCCTTAAAGTTTAGTGACGGTGAGGTTACGGTTGTTGATAACTTATCACGCGACTCAAGCGTCAAAGATGCACAGACTATATTCGATGACAGTCGATTGAGTTGGCAGTTAAATGATCAAAATACCGGTTTTGCTGCGGCCAACAATCAAGTTCTTAAAGATAGTCACTGCGACTATGCGGTTTTGATGAACCCAGACTGCGAACTGAGTCAACATAGCCTATCGTTGATTATTGAGGCTATGCAGTCTGATGGTAAGATCGGTCTCGCTAGTTGCCGAATACTAAACGAAGATGGCACACTACAAACAACCTGTCGCAGACGCTTTCCAACTCCTTGGTCGGCCTTAGTGCGAATGCTGCAACTTAATCGTTGGTGGCCTAATAATCCTAAATTTGAAGATTTTGACTATGGTGATCGTCTCGATGCCAGCAATCCGATAGAAACTGTTGAGGCTATTTCTGGCGCGTTCATGGTCGCTCGAATGAGTGCGGTTGAGCAGGTAGGCCTATTGGATGAAGATTATTTTATGCACTGTGAAGATTTAGATTGGTGTAAACGCTTCGCGCTACATGGTTGGACCGTAGCGCTGGTGCCAGCGGCCTCGGTGATTCATGCCAAAGGCGTCAGTTCAAAGTCTCGACCATTAAGGGTTCTTTATACATTACACATCGGGATGAATCGTTTCTTCGATAAATTTTATCAAACTGAATACAGCCTGGCCGTGCGTTTACTGGTGAAGTTTGGAATATTGGTCAGTTTTGTCAATCGCGCGGGCTTTTCGATCATCAAAGGAATGTTAGGTCGATGATACTAGTCACCGGTGCTAAGGGAGTTGTCGGTCAGCCTCTGTGTCAGCGCTTATTTAGTCAAGGCAGGACATACAAGGCGGTGTCGCGGCAAGAGTCGACCTCGCCGATTGATTTACAATGGGATCTTACCCAGAGTCCGAGCACCTTGACTAGACATCAATTGAGCGATATCTCAATATTAATTCATTGCGCGCCCATTTGGTTGTTGCCCGCGCATTTCGAGTTACTAACTAATGCTGGTATCAAGCATCTCGTGGTATTTAGTTCGACCAGTGTACTTAGTAAGCGAGATACTAAAGATTCGTCTGAACAGAAATTAGTGAATCAGTTAAGTGATGCTGAAGATGTCTTAATGAGTCTATGTCAGAGTAATGATATTCAATTGACGATTTTGCGCCCATCATTAATTTATGGCTATGGCCGAGATCAGAACGTATCGCATATCGCTAAGTTTATAAGGCGATTTGGTTTTATGCTTTTAGTCGGTAAGGCCAGTGGCTTAAGACAACCCGTTCATGCTGACGACCTAGCCGAACTTGCCCTATGTGCAGCCAATATTGAAAAAAATCAGCAAGTTGCATATAACGTTGCGGGTAGAGATATACTGACCTATCGACAGATGGTTGAGCAAATTTTTAGAGGCCTTGGGCGACGTCCATTTATCGTTAGTATTCCTTTATGGATGTTTCGTACCGCGCTGATAGTAGCCGCTAAGCTGACTCGTTTTTCATATACAGCTGAAATGGCCACAAGAATGAATCAAGACCTAAGCTACGACTACTCTGCTGCCTCTGAAGAGCTAGGATTTTCTCCACAAGGCTTCCTTGAACAACCTCATCGAGATCTGACGTTTTGAACATCGCATTTCAAATAGCCTTTTTGTTTATCTTGGTCGCCGTGCTTTCATGGTTAGCGTTAAGGCGGCTAATTCCGAGTTTGTTGGTTAATAACATTGTCGACCTGCCAAATGATCGTAACCTTCATCAGGGTGTAATCCCGCGCGGCGGTGGGTTGGTTATCATTACTAGTTTACTGATTGCATTGATCGTGGCCGCGCTTATTTCTGATCGCACGTCATTGTTTACTGGTTTAGCCGTGATAGTTTTTGCTTGGGCTAGCTTAAGTTGGTGGGATGATAAATCTGACTTAACACCTAAGTTCAGGCTGTTGATCCAGCTTGTTATTTGTATTTTAACGGTTTCGGCCTTCGGTTGGGTAACTCAGATATTAGGACTATCTCTATCTTGGTTTGGACCTCTATTGTCGGTTGTTGGTTTGCTCTGGATGGCCAATCTTTACAATTTTATGGATGGCTTAGACGGCCTCGCTGCCTCGCAGACGATTGTGGCCAGTATTTCATTAGCGTTTTGGTTTTTTATGCACCAGGATCTAGCATTAGCGCTTGTTTGTGTGGTGGTGGGGGCTAGCAGTTATGGTTTCTTGTTATTGAATTGGAACCCGGCAAAAATTTTCATGGGCGATGTTGGTAGTATCGGTTTAGGTGGTTTTTTTGGCACTCTATTTATAATTGGCAGTAGCCGTTATGACCTGTCAATCGTAAGTTTTTTTGTTCTTTTCGCCGTCTTTATTGTTGATGCCACGGCCACTATAATAATGCGTGCGCGGCGAGGTGAAAAAATTTGGTTGCCTCATCGTCAACATTTTTACCAGCGTTTAGCCAATGCGGGTTATGCTCATTCAAAGATTGCCCTAGCAGGCTTAATTTTGATGCTCATATGTTCGGTGTTTGCCACGCTAGGTGTGTTGTACCATGATATGATTTGGCTTTCGTTGATAGCCGTCTTGTTGA
>JBLHRL010000026.1:0-37749 GCA_047625975.1 Arenicella sp. | reverse complement strand
TTACGATAACTGTCGTTACGATAACTGTTATTGCGTCGGTCATAGCGTCTATTGTCATACCGATCGCTGGAGTTGTAGTCGTATCGATGACTATTATAGTAACGATTTCGGTCACGGCGATGATGGCGTTTTTCGAACCGGCGGTTGTCGTAGTGATCGTTGTAGCGACTGCGATAATGTTTGTTCTGGTGCGTACGATAGCGCTTGTGAGAGCGATGATCGTCATACAAACCTATGCTTATGCTTGGCCAATCGAGATATATACTGCCTTTTGCCGAAGCGCTAGTTGGTGTCACAACCATCACTGTGACCATGCCGAGGGTGGCGAATAAATGCTTAGCGAAAAGTGTCATAGGTGACTCCTATTTGTTACGATAAATACACTTTACGCCATCTGACATTAACCCAAACTGAACAACAATGAAGCCAGTCAAATCAATTGTAGTGTTAACTGGTGCTGGCATCTCAGCCGAATCTGGCATCAAAACCTTTCGTGCCGATGATGGCCTGTGGGAGGATCATAAAGTTGAAGATGTGGCCACACCTGAAGCCTTTGAACGTGACCCTTGGTTAGTTCAGAAATTCTATAATGAACGCCGTAGGCCATTGCTTAACCACCAAGTTCAGCCTAACTCAGCACATCAAGCACTGGCTAAACTTGAAAGGGAGTTTGAGGGTGACTTTATGTTAGTTACCCAAAATATCGATAATCTGCACGAACTCGGCGGTTCAACAGAGGTACTTCATATGCATGGCGAAGTGTTGAAAATGCGCTGCAAACAAAGCTCTAGAGTTTTCGATTGCTACTACGACATCGAGGTGGCTGACTTATGCGATTGCTGTGGTAAGCCCAATCACCTGCGCCCGCACATTGTTTGGTTTGGCGAAATGCCCCTTTATATGGATGAAATTTCCTCCGCAATTTCAAAGTGTGACCTATTTATCTCTATTGGAACCTCTGGCAATGTGTACCCAGCGGCTGGCTTTGTACAAATTGCCAAGCAATCCGGTGCGACAACCTTAGAAGTAAACCTACAAAAATCGTTGATCGCCAATGATTTTGATCAAGCTGTTTATGGTAAAGCTGGGGCCGTGTTGCCGCTCTGGGTCGACCAATTTTTGGCCGAGTCGAATTCCTCTGAGAAATTGCCCTAAGCTTGGTTATAAGAATTTTCTAGTTCTCGAATTTGTGCTCAAGGCTAAGTTGGCATGCTTCATGCTTATTAAGAAGTATGAATTACCCACTATCAAACGCGAACATCGCTAAAGCGCTTTCTACGCCGGCTATCTCATTGCGTCGTTTACTGTTGGTCGAGCCTGCGACGTCTAGTTCCGTGTCCATGCTTGAGAAGCTATCGTTGCTCGACTGCTGTCAAATTGAGAAGGTCAATAGACTTGAATCTATTCCGGCAATTGTTAATGCTAGTCAGCCTGAGATGCTGATTTTATCGGTTAACGCGTTGACTGACGTTGATCTAGAATCAGTGATTTGGTTAAACATCAATAATCCTATTCCAGTGGTGGTATTTGCTCATCAGAATAGCCCTTATGCGGTTCAATCGGTGGTTGCGGCGGGTGTGTGCACTTATATCGTCGACGACGTTGCGCCTAAGCGTCTACCCGTTATTCTAGATTTGGCTTTTGAGCGCTTTAGTCAAATGCAAAGTGTTAATAACGAGCTAGTGCAAACCAAACAGAAACTGTCGGAGCGTAAGCTTATCGAAAGAGCTAAAGGCATCATCATGCGACAGAAAAATTGTACAGAAGAGCAAGCGTATATCGAGTTACGCAAGTCTGCGATGAACCAATGTAAGACAATGGCTGAGCTTGCTAGAAAAATTATAGTTGTGTTCGATACGATTCTAGACTAAGCCTGAACATAGACTCAAAATTGAATATTCAGTATCACCTTGATTGGCAACAAATGTGTGCAAATGTGTATGTTCTGCACAACTTTAGCGCAAAGGCTGAGGTGCGTTGTCGAAGCCGGCGCATGGGCTGCTTAAGTAAACCGAAGATATCTTGGCACACTCCGTGCTTGTGACTAGTTAAGAAGACTAGTTACGTAAAGAGCGCCACCAGATAAGTAAGGCAAAGTAACAACGAGGTTGTTTTGTTATCGCAATTGCCATTCGGCTTACTCTAAAAAACTTACGCAAGTAAGTGGACTCAGCCAGAGTTAGTTCACCTGCCAATAGGGTTGAAATCGGCGATGAAACCTAATAACAACGAGAAAACTTATGTATTTATCATCTAATAAACCACATTCCGTAGTCAACATTCTAATCGCTCTAGGGCTTGGTATTGTTGTTGCCTTGTCATCGGTTAATGCGTTTGCTGAATTAGGTGAGCCCGAGAAAGACGAGCTCACCTTTGGTTTCATTAAACTAACCGACATGGCGCCAATCGCAATCGCCTATGAAAATGGATATTTTGAAGACGAGGGTCTATACGTCACCATAGAAGCGCAGGCCAATTGGAAAGTGTTATTAGACGGAGTCATCGATGGCCAGCTAGATGGCGCGCACATGCTTGCTGGCCAACCACTTGCGGCAACCATCGGCTATGGCACTAAAGCTCATATTGTCACACCCTTCTCAATGGACTTAAACGGCAATGGCATTACTGTTTCAAATGATATATGGGAGCAAATGAAAGAATACGTACCGACAAAAAACGGTAAGCCAGTGCACCCAATCAAGGCTGACTATCTAAAGCCTGTGGTCGAAAACATGGCTGATCGGGGCGAGGCGTTCAAAATGGGTATGGTGTTTCCTGTCTCGACGCACAACTATGAACTGCGTTATTGGTTAGCGGCGGGCAATATCCATCCTGGTTATTATGCTCCACATAAAGGCGATACCACTGGCACCATTGATGCTCAGGCCTTGCTTTCAGTAACCCCTCCGCCACAAATGCCATCGACCCTAGAGGCCGGCACTATTCATGGCTATTGTGTTGGCGAACCTTGGAATCAGCAAGCTGTATTCAAGGGCATTGGTGTGCCAGTGATCACCGATTATGAAATATGGAAAAATAATCCTGAAAAAGTTTTCGGTATGACCAAGGAATTTACCGAAAAGTACCCAAACACTACCGCACGGGTGGTCAAAGCCCTGATTAGAGCGGGTAAGTGGTTAGACGCAGATAACAATGCTAATCGACCTGCGGCAGTCAAAATACTAGCGCAATCAAACTACGTAGGTGCTGATTATGAAGTCATCGCCAACTCAATGACGGGCACCTTTGAATACCAAAAAGGTGATAGGCGCGAGGTGCCAGATTTTAACGTCTTCTTTCGCTATAACGCGACTTACCCTTATTACTCAGATGCTATTTGGTATCTAACTCAAATGCGTCGTTGGGGGCAGATCTCTGAACCCAAGTCAGACGACTGGTATAAGAAAGTAGCCGCTGATGTGTACAAGCCGGAGATCTATACTATCGCCGCGAAAGAGCTCATTACGGAAGGCTTACTGGAGGCCTCTGAATTCCCTAATTTCGATACAGAGTCTGGCTTTAAACCAGAGCAGACTGAGTTTATAGACGGTATTAGTTATGACGGTTCTAAGCCTAATGCGTATCTTGAAAAATTTAAAATCGGTTTAAAGCAAGATGTGCTCTAAACCCCATATAGAAACCAGTTCTGAAAATTCATTATGAGTATGACTAATTCCCAAAGCGAGTATCCACCTAGCCGTTCAAACCTGCTCACCCAGAACTTGCTAAGGTGGATTAAAGCATTTGACATCAAAGGAGTCGTTTATCCATTGCTTGGAATTGTTATTTTTTGCCTTCTTTGGAGTCTTGCTGCTAGTCGTATTGATACTTCTCTCGGTCAATTTCCTGGCCCTAGTCAGGTTTATTCGCAAGCGTTAGTGCTGGTAGATGAGCATCAGGCTGAACGAGTAAAAGAGACTGCGTTCTATCAGCGGCAAGAAATACGGAATGCTAAAAAATTAGCTGAAAACCCAGATGCAAATACTAAAATTCGTCAGTACACGGGTAAAGAAACATTCTTTGAGCAAATCGTTACAAGTCTAAAAACCGTATTATTTGGCTTTATAGTGGCCTCAGTAATCGCCATACCCGCGGGTATAGCCTGTGGTTTAAGTGACGGTGTCTACAAGGCGATGAATCCGCTGATTCAGATTTTCAAGCCGGTGTCCCCACTTGCTTGGTTGCCACTTATCACGATGGTTGTGAGTGCAACCTATGTCTCAGAATCACCATTTTTCGAGAAATCATTTTTAGTTTCTGCTTTTACAGTCTCTCTTTGCTGTCTGTGGCCAACCTTAATCAATACCGCCGTTGGCGTCGTCAACGTTGATAAAGACCTACTTAACGTTAGCCGTGTTATCAAGCTGCCAGCAACAACGCACATCCGAAAAATAATCTTACCGGCCTCAGTGCCGATGATTTTTACCGGTCTACGTTTGTCCTTGGCGACTGGTTGGATGGTACTAATTGCCGCTGAGATGTTATCGCAGAATCCTGGCTTAGGAAAATTCGTCTGGGACGAATTCCAGAACGGCTCATCTAGTTCGCTAGCCCGCATCATGGTCGCCGTAGTGGTGATCGGTTTGCTTGGATTCGCGCTCGATCGCTTGATTTTGGTTCTACAAAAAACGGTGAGCTGGGACAAGCTTGCGGTACTTCGATAGGTTAACCGGCTATGTTACATAAGAAAAACTTTCTAGAGATTTCGCAAGTCGGAATCGAATTCCCAACCTCAAACGGCCCTTTTTGTGCTCTAAAAGGGGTTGATTTCAATATTAACGAGGGCGAGTTCGTGTCAATTATTGGCCATTCAGGTTGTGGCAAGTCGACGGTCTTAAATATTATCGCAGGCTTGTATCAAGCGACCTCTGGTGGCGTAATCTTAGACGGAAAGGAAGTCAATGAACCGGGTCCTGATCGCGCAGTGGTTTTTCAGAGTCACGCATTGATGCCTTGGTTAAGTGTTTACGAAAACGTCGCTATTGGCGTTGAGCAAGTATTCAAGGGTCTGAAGAATCGGACTGAAATCAGAGACTGGGTTGAACACAACCTTCGCTTGGTGAAGATGGATCACGCAATGCACAATAAACCACATGAAATATCAGGCGGTATGAAGCAACGAGTCGGAATAGCACGTTGTTTGGCGATGCAGCCTAAAGTGATGCTCATGGACGAGCCATTTGGCGCTCTGGACGCACTAACAAGGGCGAACTTACAAGATTCTGTTATGGAGATTCAAAAAGAACTAAACACGACCGTGATTTTGATAACCCACGATGTTGATGAAGCGGTATTGATGTCAGACAAAATCGTGATGATGTCTAACGGTCCTGCTGCGAGAGTAGGCGAAATTTTACAAATCGAATTAGATCGACCGCGTGAGCGAGTTGCATTAGCTAAAAACGATCAATTCAATTATTACCGTCAGCAAGTATTGTCATTTTTGTATGAAAAAAAAGGCGTTGTCAAACTCGAAGATGAGAAGCGTAAACGTACTGCTAATAAAGCGATAATTGAGGGCGGCTCGGCTGGCCGCGAAGATCAAATTGCTTAGGTAAATAAGCAGAATAAGCAGCCGTTCAACGGTGAGCGGCTCTCCTATGCTAAGTAATTTTCCAATGACGGATTGTTGGTCTTAGTACCAAAAAATAGCGCATCAATTAATGTGCGATAAGCTTTAGTGAATTCGCTGAGCGTAATAAGAGTGCAATACAATGAAAATCAGAAATTTAGGCAAAAGAAATCTCAGTCTATCAACATGCTTGCGATCAAGTATTTTGTTAGCAGCCGTTACCACCGCAATAAGCTCATCAATCGCTAGCGCGTCAGACAAAAGTGATACCAAGCTTTATGGCGATTTTCTGTTACGTTATGAGTCGGTCTCTCAGGATAACATCTTAAGGGATGCTGACGCACTTACTCTAAGAGCCAGAATTGGGTATGCCACTGATACCGTTAACGGTTTTTCGGCAGTCATAGAGGGCGAGGGATCCGTCGAACTAGTGAACAACTTCAGTGTGCCACCGGCCGGTGTTCGCCCCGGTCAGTTCTCAGTAATTGCTGACCCAGAGAGCGAAGAAATTGATCAAGCGTATGTGAAATATTCGACCAACGGTTTTTCAGCTAAGGTAGGGCGTCAGGTGTTTACCTTAGACGGTCATCGCTTTGTCGGTCATGTTGGTTGGCGACAAGATCGCCAAACCTTTGATGGCGTTGTACTCGACTATAGGCCAGATAATAAGTTTACCCTAACGGCCTCGTACATTACTAAGCGTAATCGCATTTTTGCTGATCAGAGTGACATTGACAGTAAAGACACCATTCTCCATAGCTCGTATAAAACCGCCTTTGGTAAAGTAACCGGTTACGCCCACTTGTTAGAGGTCGACAGTGGCTTGGCTAATGCGCTAGACACCTATGGCATTAATTTCTCTGGCGCAAAAAAATTAGGTGAGATTAAGGTGTTATACACCGCTGAATTTGCAACCCAAGAAACAAATAAGTTATTCGATACGGAGTATTTACACGTTGAAGGTGGCGCTGTAATAAGTGGTATTACGGCCAAACTTGGTTATGAGCTGCTTGGCTCTGACAACGGTCGGAAAGGTTTTGCTACGCCACTTGCAACACTGCATAAATTTAATGGATTTGCCGACCAGTTTCTGGTTACACCTAATACGGGTCTAGAAGATGTTTATGTCAGTCTAGCGGGTAAGTTTGCCGGAGGAAAGTGGCTTGCTACAGTGCATAAGTTTTCGTCCGAGGAATCGCTTAATGGCACTGATGATCTCGGTAATGAGATCAATTTGCAATACACACGCAAGCTTAGCGACAAGCTGGTCGGTGGAGCCAAACTTGCAAATTATTCAGCCGGCGACGCTATTTTTGGAAAGGTTGATACCGATAAGTTCTGGCTTTGGGCCGGGTTTAAATTTTAATCGAAAGACTCACTTCTAGGGCGGTGACGTTATTGTTGCCGCTCATTTTTTTAGAACACCCAAAGCCACCACCCAACGCTAAGACCGATAGGCTTAGATGAGAAGATTCAGATGAATAAATTAAATGTAGTTGTTGTTGGTAACGGTATGGTCGGTCATCACTATGTTGAAACATTAGCTAACTCTAAGATTTACGCCAATATCACCGTGATTGGCGGCGAGACCAGACCGGCCTATGATCGTGTTCATCTTTCTGAGGTGTTTGATGGTAAACAGGCATCAGATCTGGCAATGACAACTCGTGAACATTATATCGAGTTAGGCGTTGATGCCCATTTTGGTGATTTTGTAGAGAAAATTGATCGAGTCGCTAAAAAGGTGATTACCGAAGGTGGACGCGAGTTCAGTTACGACAAGCTGGTGCTTGCTACCGGCTCTTACCCTTTTATCCCACCGGTTCCTGGTCACGATCAAGCACATTGTCTAGCCTATCGAACCATTGATGATTTGGCTGAAATTAAAGCTTCAGCTAAAGGTAAGAAGGTCGGTGTGGTGATTGGCGGTGGTCTGCTAGGGTTGGAATGCGCCAATGCCGTAAAGAACTTAGGCCTCGAAGCGCATGTGGTCGAATTCGCGCCAGGTCTGATGGGCGTGCAACTCGATAACGGTGGAAGTTCAATGTTACGTCGTAAGATCGAGGCGCTTGGTGTGAAAGTACATACCAGTAAAGCAACAGAACTGATTTCTAAAGGCAGTGAACATCGTTTAAAAATGGAGTTTGCCGACGGCACTGAACTCGAAACCGACATGATCGTGTTTTCGGCTGGTATTAGACCTTACGATCAACTGGCACGCGATTCTGATTTAAGGGTAGGTGAACGCGGCGGCATCGAAATTGATTATCAATGTAAAACCTCAGACGAGAATATTTTCGCGATTGGCGAGTGTGCCGTGTTAGGTAACTTTATCTATGGTTTGGTGGCTCCCGGATACCGCATGGCTGAAGCGGCAGTGTCTCAGCTTAGTGAAGATAGAAATTCGTTTAGTGGTGCCGATATGAGTACTAAGCTAAAATTACTCGGCGTTGATGTAGGCTCTATAGGTGACTCAAAAGGCATGTCGGAGGGTGCTCGTGCGTTTGTCTTTAGTGATGAGCGTGATGATGTTTATAAGCGCTTGAATGTCTCAGCTGATGGCAAGAAAGTTCTTGGTGCTACGCTGGTTGGCGACTGCGACGGTTACGATATTATTTTACAATATTATCTTAATAATATTGATTTACCCGATAACCCAGAGAACTTAATCCTACCAGCGGTAGAGGGTGGCGTGCCGAGCTTAGGCGTTGATGCTTTGCCTATGAGTGCTTCAATCTGTTCGTGCCACAACGTTTCCAAGGGCGATATTGTTGACGCGATCGAAGGCGGCTGCCAAACGGTCGCCGATGTTAAGGGCTGTACAAGCGCCGCTACTGGTTGTGGAGGCTGTGCCGCTTTGTTAAAAAATGTGGTAGATTTTGAATTAATAGCACGTGGCCTAGAGGTGAACACCGACCTCTGTGAGCATTTTAAAGTCACTCGCAAAGATCTATTCACTATTGTGCAAAGTACGCAGATAAAGACCTTCGACGAGCTAATAAAAAAACACGGTAGTGGTCATGGTTGTGATATTTGTAAGCCAACAATAGCCTCGATTATGGCGTCTCTGTGGAATGAGCACGTACTAGAAACTGACTTGCTGCCATTGCAAGATACCAACGATACATTCATGGCGAACATGCAAAAAGACGGTACGTATTCAGTCGTGCCTCGCGTGCCAGCAGGCGAAATATTGCCTGACCAATTGATCGTGTTAGGCCAAGTCGCAAAACAGTACGGCTTGTACAGTAAGATTACCGGCGGTCAAAGAGTAGACTTGTTTGGCGCCAAGATGAACGATTTGCCGTCTATCTGGTCGATCCTAATTGATGCTGGCTTTGAAACGGGTCATGCTTATGCCAAATCACTTCGAACTGTCAAGTCTTGTGTTGGCAGTACTTGGTGTCGCTACGGCGTGCAAGACAGCGTTAGCCAAGCGATTGATATAGAAAATAGGTATAAAGGTTTGCGCTCACCGCACAAGTTTAAGATGGCGGTTTCGGGTTGCACTCGAGAATGCGCCGAAGCGCAAAGCAAAGACGTTGGTATTATCGCAACTGAAAATGGTTGGAATCTTTATGTCTGCGGTAATGGTGGTATGAAGCCGCGTCATGCAGATCTGTTTGCAACGGATCTAGACACAGCAACACTAATTCAATATATTGATCGATTTCTAATGTTCTATGTACGAACCGCCGATCGATTACAAAGGACCTCAACGTGGTTTCAAAGCTTGGAAGGTGGGCTGCCATACTTAAAAGAGGTGATTATTAACGACTCCCTTGGTATAGCAGCAGAGCTGGAAGCGCAAATGCAACATGTGGTCGACACTTATCAATGCGAGTGGAAGACCGCCATTAATGATAAAGAAAAACTGAAACGTTTTAAGCAATTCGTTAACTCAGATAAAGGCGATGAGAATGTGGTGTTCGTCGAAGAGCGAGGCCAAGTTAGGCCGGCAAACACAGTCGAAAAGAAACGATTATCTATCAAGGCCCTGCGCTAGCGATGACAACTTCAATTTGCAGTGTAAACGACCTAGTTAAAAATTCTGGCATTTGCGCATTATTAGAGATTAATGGTCAGCAACAGCAAGTGGCTATTTACTATTTACCCGATACCCAGCAAAAAGTATTTGCCTTGGGTAATTGGGATCCGTTAGGTCAAGCTAATGTGATGTCGAGAGGCATTGTCGGCAATGTTGGTGATCAACTAGTGGTTGCCTCGCCTCTTTATAAGCAACATTTTTCATTAATCAGTGGTCAGTGTCTAGAAGACGATATCAGCATACCGGTATTTAAAATTGCCATTGAAGGTCAGAGTGTAGTGCTAATTGCCTAGCCTCACTAACTATGCGTTTCCCCTAACTATGCAATTCGCCAAGCTATGAAACTCACTAAACTATGAAATTCGCTAAACTATGAAATTCGCTAAACTATGAAATTCGCTAAACTATGAAAACAGTAAACAGTACCTGCCCCTATTGCGGTGTTGGCTGCGGGCTGAGCGTCAATATTAGTAGTAATGCCGGCAACCCGCCAAAGACCATTGTGCTTGGTGACAAGCAACACCCAGCTAATATGGGTAGTTTATGTAGTAAAGGCAGCGCATTAACGGAGACACTTTCAGACGCAAAGCATGGTCATCGGCTTACTCACCCAAGGGTGAATGGTAGCGTCGTAACATGGGGCAGTGCTACGCAAACGATAGCCGATAAAATCTCAGCCAGCATAGAGCAGCATGGGCGTGACAGTGTCGCGTTCTATTTGTCTGGGCAATTATTGAGCGAAGATTACTACGTTGCTAATAAGCTAATGAAAGGCTTTATTGGCAGCGCAAATGTCGATACCAACTCTCGTCTGTGCATGGCTTCTGCAGTCGCGGCCTATAAGCGTGCTTTTGGCTCAGATACGGTCCCCTGTTGCTACGAAGACATCGACGCCGCCGAACTAATTGTGTTAATCGGCTCGAACGCAGCATGGACTCACCCGGTCTTGTATCAGCGTATGGTGGCTGCAAAACAAGCGAATCCGAATTTGAAAGTGGTTTTGATTGACCCGCGCAAAACCGCGAGTTGTGATATTGCTGATCTGCATTTGGCGATTAAGCCTAGCGCTGACGGCTTCTTGTTTCAGGGCTTACTCAAGTATCTGATCGATACCTATTCTACCGATGAAGTCTATATACAAAACCATACCGACGGCTTTAACGACGCTATGCGCTCCGTCGAGTCTCTAGAATTACCAATTATTGCCAATCAGCTTGCCGTCGAGCCGGATGACATACTGCAATTCTTTGAATGGTTTGCCGAGACCAAGAACGTTATAAGCTTTTATTCACAAGGTATCAATCAGTCAGCCACCGGTACCGACAAATGTAACGCTATTATTAATTGTCACTTAGCGACGGGTAAAATCGGCTATGAAGGCGCTGGTCCTTTTTCAATTACTGGCCAGCCAAACGCAATGGGCGGCAGAGAAGTTGGTGGCTTGGCAACACAATTAGCGGCACATATGGATTTCGACAGCGATGATTGTGATCGAGTTCAACGTTTTTGGAAGTCGCCAAGGATCGCCAAAACGGCTGGGTTAAAAGCGGTAGATCTATTTGACGCTGTCAATAGCGGCCAGATAAAAGTGCTTTGGATAATGGCGACCAACCCAGCAGTGAGCTTACCGAACTCAAATAAGGTTCGAGATGCCTTAGCTAAATGCCCAACGGTCATCGTGTCTGATGTAATCCGCACTGACACTACTAAATATGCCGATATATTGTTACCCGCTCAAGGTTGGAGTGAGAAAGATGGCACGGTGACAAACTCTGAGCGATGCATCAGTCGTCAACGTGCTTTCTGCGTTGCTCCTGGTGAGGCTAAGCCTGACTGGTGGGCGCTCAATCAGGTCGGTAAACGTCTTAGTGTAAATCAGTGGAACGATTTTGAAAATGCACATCAGATTTTTATCGAGCACAGTAATCTTTCTGGCTTCGAGAATAATGATTCGAGAGCCTTCGATATATCAGGCTTAAGCGACCTCAGTAGCGATGAGTATGATCAGCTAAAGCCAATTCAGTGGCCTGTAAATAGTGTATACCCACAGGGTCGAAAACGACTATTTGATGACGCTACGTTTTACACTAAAAATCGGCGGGCCAAGTTTATTTCGAAACCAGCGGCACTGGCGGATTGTTTCAAACAAATGATTGCTCTCAACTGTTCTGATTCTAGCGGTAGTTTGATTCTTAATACTGGTCGTTTACGCGATCAATGGCACACAATGACCCGCACTGGCTATGCTGCATCGTTAACGGCGCACTATGACTTACCGCTGGTTCAGGTAAATCCGGTTGATGCAAATGTCCGTGGCCTCGAGAATAATCAACTAGTAGTGCTCTCTAACGTTTACGGTGAGTTTATTGCGGCGGTTAAAATTACCCAGCAAGTAAAGTGTGGTGAGTTATTTTCAGCGATTCATTGGAGTGATCAATTCGCAACTAAGGCGGTAGTTTGCTCGGTATTCAGTTCAAACGTAGACTCAGTCTCGGGTCAACCTGAATCAAAAGCATCAAGTGTTTATTTAGAACGCTATCACTGCACACATTGGGCCAGAGTTGCGTCGCAGCATTCGCTTGATAAATCTGGTTTCGAGTATTGGGTTGAAACCACAACCAAGCGAGGCTATGTTACTTTAATAGGTGTTAACGGGCCGATAGACTGGCGACGATGGAGTCAATTGCAGCTGAATGACGAGGCTCGAGTAATGCAGTATTCAGACGCCGAAAATGGTGCCAATACGATTTTGGTCAGCCAACAAAGCTCGATAGGGTTATTGCTCTATAGCCATCAATTAGTCGAGAAATTACCCAGTTTTAGTTGGCTTTCAAGCGCGTTTGATAACGATGATGTGGCGGCGCTGGCAACCCTGATTCGCTGCGAAGATGGTGAGCAAGATCAGCAGCTATGCAGCTGCTTTGGTGTCTCAAAAAAAACCATTCAACGGAGTATTAGTCAAGGAATTATCAGTGTCGAAGACTTAGGCGCCTCTCTAGGCTGTGGCTCTAAGTGCGGTAGCTGTAAGCCCGAGTTATCGCAGCTTTTGAATGGTCTTTAAGGGATCGACGAACCTCTATACTTGGCAGTCGTACTCGGCGATTACCGGTGTGTGGTCAGAGGGGCGTTCAAGCTTTCTAGGTGATTCGTCAATACTGCTTGCGACGGCTCTGTCGAGCATCGTTGATGAGCTTAAAAGTAGGTCAATACGCAGGCCTAGATTGGCGCGATAACCGGCTCCTCGGTAGTCCCACCAAGAGAATTGCTCACCTTCTTTATGGAAGTGGCGATAGGTGTCGTATAAGCCGGTGGCCATTAGTTTTTGTAGCATCAGCCGTTCGATATCACTGCAATGAATACTGCCAGCCCATTTTACTGGATCGTGCACATCTAAATCACTCGGTGTGATGTTAAAGTCGCCGACCAAGACCGTGTTCGAATGTTCACTAAGAGTCTTGCGCATCGCTTGTTGCAGTTTGGCGAACCAAGCTCGTTTATAAACGAATTTATCGGAGTCTAAGGCTTGCCCATTGGGTACATAGACATTAACGATTCTAAGGACTTCGCCGTTCTCTAACTCACAGTCGCCAGCGATATAGCGTCTCATTGGGTCTTCAAAATTGGGTAAATCAGTAACTATATTTGTTAGCTTCTGCTTGCTTAATATTGCCACACCATTGTAAGTTTTCTGACCCGTGAACGCGCTGTGGTACCCCAGCTCTTTGAAAACATCGGCAGGGAAGTCGGGGTCTGACATTTTTAGTTCTTGCAAACATAACAAATCTGGCTGATTGGTTTCTAGCCAGTCACTTACGTGTTCTACGCGAACTCGTAAAGAGTTAACATTCCAAGAGGCAATTTTCATTAGTGTTATCGTGTTAGGTATGGGTTGAGCAGAAAAAACAGCCTTTGATTGGCCTATTTTTTGGCTTGGATCAGCGTCTTGATTTCATTTAGCGTGGTTGGGTATTACATAGCCAGCAGAATGCAATCGCTGTCTTAATTCGTCTTCAGAGCTAGCCTGAATAAGTTTTTCACCAATAAAAATAGTTGGTGCAATGACACTATCGGCGCTCTGAAGAATCCGACTCTGGGCTTCGCGGTCGTCTTCAAGTGGCAATTCGATATACGGAATTTTATTTGTTCTGAGCACACCGAGTTGCCGATCACATCGGGCGCAATCCTTGATTGAGTACACCACAATTTGAGGTAAACCCAGGTTACTTTTTTGCACGCTATCAGGTTTTGAATCGATTTCTTTTTGACTAAGAATTTTACCGCTCTTTGGTGGCGGCTGATCTTGATATGAAATATTACCGTTCGCATCAACCCATTTATACAATTTGGTCGCATGGGCATTGAGAGTAGTGATTGCGATAATAGACAAGAGGCACATTTTTAAAATTCTTGGTTTCATTCAATATCAATAACTTATTTATACAAAAAATACCAGCGAACTGGTTAGCTTGTTAATTCAGGCGTGTTTGTTATTAACCAACAATACTTTATTCATCCAGTAACGCTTCACCAGCGATTAACTGATCAAAGGTCTCACGTTTACGAATAACGTGAGATTTAGCGCCGTCGACCATAATCTCGGCAGGCCTACTGCGTGAGTTATAGTTATTCGCCATTGAAAAGCTGTAAGCGCCTGCTGACATTACCGCAAGTAAGTCACCGGCCTCTACCGCTAACGATCGATCGTAACCGAGCACGCAAGCTGACTCGCAGACTGGCCCGACAACATCGAATATTTTTGCCTCTTGCGAGGACGATTGCTTAAGCGGTTTGATCGCATGAAATGCTTGATACAGTGCTGGTCGAAGTAGGTCATTCATCCCAGCATCAACGATAATGAAATTTTTGCTGGCATTATGTTTTAAGAATTCAACTTTAGTCAGCATCACGCCTGAGTTTCCAGCAATATAACGGCCAGGCTCGATAGCTATTGGCAGATCCACTTCGTGAGCCTTAACGGTATCGATCATGCTTTGTACGTAAATCGCCGCACTCGGAGGGATTTCCCCATCATAATCAATCCCTAAGCCGCCACCAAGATCCAGTTGTTTAATCTCGATACCGCACTCGGCTAAGCGCTTGACCATGTCTATGACGATTTCAAGTGCGTCGGTGAACGGGCTAGTCTTGGTTATCTGTGAGCCGATGTGACAGGCAATGCCGTGCACTTCAATATTGGGCATTTCAGCGGCACGCTTGTAGGCGTCAAAAGCGGCCTCCATAGTGACGCCAAATTTGGCTTCGTCCATGCCTGTCGAAATATACGGATGAGTTTCCGGGTCAACGTTGGGGTTTACCCGAAAAGAGATAGATGCGGTTACGCCCAATGAAGCAGCGACTTCTTGTACACGCTCTAATTCGGACGCTGATTCAATATTGATGCTTCGAACCTCATTGCGCATTGCAAAGGCTAGTTCAGCCTTTGATTTAGCGACTCCGGAGAAAACCACTTTCTTAGGGTCGCCACCGGCTTTTAATACGCGCCGAAGTTCGCCTTCTGAGACGATGTCAAAGCCAGAACCTAAGCGTGCCAATAAATTTAATACAGCTATGTTGCTATTAGCCTTAACAGCATAGCAGATGGTGTGAGGGTATTCGCCAAAGGCATCGTCTAGTGCTTGCCATTGTGTTTCAAATGCCGCGCGGGAGTATACATAACAAGGGGTTCCATGCTCGGAGGCAATCGACGAAAGTGAGGTTTGCTCGACCACTAGCTGGCCATCGCTGTATTCAAAAAAGGACATAAAGAGTGTCAAGCGTTAGCCGCTAATAATGCAATATTGAGTTTAAACGCTGATAGCGCAGAAATTTAGTCTGCGCTATCAGCTCTAAGTGTTGTCGTAGAAGGTTGTTAGGTGCTTGCGCTATCTCTCAGGTTTAGCGGCGGTTTCTTCTACCGCCGTCGGCGAAGCCGCTGCTAGCGGTATTTGATTAGTCGAATTTTCTAGCGGCGCTTGAGTTTGATCAACCGGTACTTGATCCAAAATTAATGGACCTTTTTGGCCACAACCACTGATAGCAGCGAGAGCAACAATAACTAGGCTTGAGCGCAGCATTGCTGTTAGGTTTTTGTTCTCAGTGATCTTCATAGCAGTTGTATTCATGGCAGTTGTATTCATAGTGTCCTCAGGTATAGATAATCGTTTAGCTTTACTTATTTATTTATGAGTAAAGTCTGTTTTTTGCCGCGTCAAGGGCTTCGCGAACTCGCGATGGCGCCGTGCCGCCGAAGTGTGAGCGAGAATTAACTGAACCTTCAAGCGTTAGTACATCATAAACGTCTTGTTTGATCATTGCTCCAAACGATTGCAGTTCAATAAGACTAAGGTCAGACAATGCTTTGTCTTGTTTGATTGCGAACTGTACCGTACCACCGACGATTTCATGCGCATCACGGAATGGCACTTCTAGGCGAACTAAATATTCAGCTAAGTCGGTCGCTGTGGCATAGCCTTTGAGTGCGGCTTGATACATAGTCTGGCGATTAAAGGTAATGCTTGGGATCATTGCTGCGAAAACTTGTAATGACCGGGCGACTGTATCGATCGTATCAAAGATCGGTTCCTTGTCTTCTTGATTGTCTCGATTATAGGCTAATGGCTGTCCCTTCATCAGTACTAGTAAAGCTTGAAGGTTACCAATTACTCGGCCGCTCTTACCGCGCACGATCTCGGCAATATCAGGGTTTTTCTTTTGAGGCATTATGCTTGATCCAGTACAGAAGGCATCGCCAATATCGATAAATTTATAGCTTTCAGAAGCCCACAATATGATCTCTTCGCACATTCGTGATAGGTGCACCATGATTAGGCTAGAAGCGGCCGCAAATTCGATTAGAAAATCGCGATCTGAGACAGAGTCGAGTGAATTGCGAGTCGGGCGATCGAACTCTAATAATGTGCAGGTCATGTCGCGGTCTATTGGGAAACTAGTGCCGGCTAAGGCGGCCGAGCCAAGCGGCATTACATTGATACGTTTTCGACAATCTTGTATGCGTTCGACGTCGCGCTCGAGCATTTCGTTCCAGGCTAAAAGGTGATGAGCTAAGCTAATCGGCTGTGCCACCTGTAGATGCGTGAAGCCAGGTAAAATCGTCTCGATTTCATTGCTGGCGGAGATTAATAGGCTTTCTTGCAGCGTTTTGATAAGTTCAATTATGTCGTCGCTTGCTTGACGCATGTAGAGACGAATATCGGTGGCAACTTGATCATTTCGAGACCTGCCAGTGTGTAATTTTTTACCAGCTTCACCGATCGCATCAGTAAGGCGCGCTTCGATATTCATATGCACATCTTCTAGCTGAGTTGACCATTCAAATTGGCCTGACTCTATTTGTTCGCGAATATCAATTAGGCCGGTTTCAATGTCGCTCGCCTCGTGAGCCGAAATCACTCCTATTTTAGCCAGCATTTTGCTATGCGCTATCGAGCCTTGGATGTCTTGCTTATAGAGTCGTGCATCAAAACTAATTGACTCGGTAAATGCTTCTACTAACTCATTAGTCGGCTCGGTGAAGCGACCTCCCCACGGCTTAGCGCTGGGCGCTTTTGAACTAGCCTGGTGTGAAGCGACAGGTTTTTTACTGCTGACCATTTTTATAACCGTATTTTCTAAACTTAGGTGGGCATCAAATTGATTAGCAATTATAGCGTGAGGCTGCTCATTTGTGCGAGCTAATGGCGTACATAAGCATGTCCTTTATCGAAAAATCATCCGTGAATTAGGTGGTTATGTTACAGTTCGATGCCTTCATTACGACCATTTTTGCACTCAATGAAATCTATTCGCATAGCAACTCGTAATAGTCCACTCGCCCTTTGGCAAGCCAATTTCGTGAAAGCGGAGCTAGAGCGCGCGCACAGCGACTTGCTTGTTGAAATTGTATCAATGACCACGAGAGGCGATCAACTGCTTGATCGAAGCCTAATCGCAGCAGGCGGTAAGGGCTTGTTTTTAAAAGAGTTAGAAGTGTCTTTACTCAATAATGAAACCGACATAGCCGTGCATTCAATGAAGGATGTGCCCGTAGACTTGCCTCGAGGCCTAGAAATTTCAGTGGTATGCGAGCGTGAAGATGCGCGTGATGCTTTTGTCTCAAATAGCTATCAAAATTTATACGCTTTACCAAACGGGGCTAAAGTTGGCACCTCTAGTTTGCGTCGAGTTTCGCAATTGAAGAATGCATTCCCTAATCTTGAGTTCATCGAGTTGCGTGGCAACGTTAATACTCGTTTAAGAAAATTAGATAATGGCGATTATGATGCCATTATTCTTGCCGCTGCAGGATTGATTCGCCTTGAGTTACATCAGCGTATTAAGCAATATATTGCCCCCGAACTATGCTTGCCAGCGGTTGGGCAAGGTATTGTTGGTATCGAATGTCGCAGCGAAGACGAAGCAGTCAAGGCGCTCTTGTCTCCTCTGCATAGCAAGGCAAGCGCTCTTGTATTAGCGGCCGAACGAGCTATGAACGCGGGTTTAGAAGGCGGCTGTCAGGTTCCTATTGCGGGATATACGCAAATAGGAAACGGTAAAATTCGTATGCGAGGCATGGTCGGTGAGCCCGATGGCAGCAATGTATTGCGCTCCGAACTGGTGAGTACTGAGGTGACTGAAGCGAAGGCCAAAATACTCGGTGAAAAGATTGCTAATGACTTGTTAGCACAGGGTGCTGGGACTATTTTGGCAAATGTTTATAAACAGCCGATGCAGCTGAAAAAACTAAGCAAGCCTATGGTTTTATTAACCCGGCAGCATCGCTACCTCGGCAATACAGCGGCTATATTACAGCGGCTAGATTTTCAGCCGACGCATGTACCCACACTCAGTATCGAAGCAAATAATGATCCCCAAGTGCTCGATTTTTTTGGTCAACTGAGCAATTACACTGATCTTCTATTCGTTTCTCGTAACGCGGTTGAGGTTGGCATGCCAATAATTGAAGAACAAGGAGGCATTCCCGACGGAATGCGGGTGATGGCGGTCGGCAGTGAAACTGCTAAGCAGTTATTCCGCTATGGCGTTGATGCGCTATTTCCAAGTAAGGGCAACGGCGCCGAGGCATTATTGAATGTCGCTCAACTTAAGCAGATGAGCGGTCGCCAGGTTCTTATGATTAGAGGCGAACAGGGTTTGTCTTGGCCTGCAGGTGAAATGGTTAAGCGAGGTGCCAGTGTCGACCAAGCCAATTGTTATCGACAGACCGTACCTGAAGAAAGTTCGTCACAATTATCAGACGCTCTTGAGCAAAATCATCAGCTTGCTGGAGTTTTCGTACACAGCTCTCAATCGCTTGAAAATTTAATCACTCTAGCGGGTGACAACGTTGAACGCGTATCGCAAGCGACGTTAGTTGCTGGTAGTCAACGCATTGCCGATGTCGCAAAGTCGCATGGTTGGTTAGGCGAGATCAGGGTTGCAGAGTCGCCTTCGAACAAGCATATGATGATCGCATTTTCTGGATAGCCAGTTCTTTTAGTTGGTCTGTTGATGCGCTAAAGGTCGCAAATTTTTACGTAAGTCTCGACTCATCATAGCGTCTGCTATGTTAATCTTAGTTCGTAAGGGTGGGTGTTTCCGCTGATGCGCCGAGGCGCTTATTGCTTGGCCTTGGCACTAAACGGTTTGTGCGATAGCGCGAGATCAAACGGACCAAATCATTGACTAGCGTAATTCAGCAGACCTGCTTGAATGTGCTTATATCAACAAGAGTTATCTGACATGACTGAAACTGAAAAACCAAATCAACCTGAAGACGTGACCCTCACTGAAGCGTTGGCCCAACCCAAGGTTACTTCAGCACCTAATGTGCCGCCGGTTGTGGTTAAAAGCGCTGGCAAGGGTTTAAGTATTGTGGCTATCTTGTTTTCGTTGATTGCACTAGTGGTGACTAGTCTTAGTCTGTATAAATCAGAAATTCTGGGACGCGATGATGATGCTAAATCGGCTGTTAAAATTGCCGAGATTGGCGGTAATATAAGCCGTTTGGGCGATACCATCTCCCGTCTTCAGAGCGCCCAAAGTAATGTCGTTTCTAAGGAGCAATTAATTAATAGCCTATTAAAATCTAGCAACGAGGTTGATTTACGTTTTCGAGACGTGCAACAAAACCAGACAGAGATGCTTGTTTCTATTACTAAAATTAATAGTGATCTCAGTAAGGGTTTAAATGAGTTTGTTGTCGCCGAAGTCTCTCAGCTTTTGAAGTTGGCGAACAACAGCGCTTTGTTTTCTAACGATTCTCGTTCGGCCATTAAAGCCTTGCAGCTAGCGAACATTCAATTGAAAGAGTTGGCTGACCCGCGCTATTCGGTGGTTAGGCGCAAGATTAACCAAGAAATTTCCGTACTCGAAAGTGTTGAACAAGTGGACATCGAAAGTATCACCGTTAAGCTCAATAGCTTGTCCGATAAAATTCCATCGCTCAAATTAGAAAATGACGTGCCAGCATTGGGCAAGGTGGTCGTTGCCGCTGACGATAAGCCTCAGGGCTTCAAAGCCGGGCTCAAAGAAATGTGGGCCGACATTATTAACTACAATTCGGTACAAAGAATTGATCAGGCGCCCAAGCCATTACTGGTTCCTGAGCAACGCTATTTCTTGAATCAGAATATTCAATTGCAGTTAGCCAAAGCCGAGCTAGGACTAGTGCAGAAAAGAGCCTCTATTTATGTTGGTAGTTTAGAGGATGCAAGCGCTTGGTTAAATCAATACTTCGACATACGCGATGCGGATGTTAAGCAAGTATTAACCCAAATCGAGCAACTAAAAGCGACCTCTATATCAACTGAGTTGCCATCTATATCCGGCTCTTACAGTCTATTGCAGACGATTAGAGGCGGGCAATAGTTATGCGTCTTCTGATACTCATTTTATTTGCCGCGATCGCCGGCTATAGTGCATTTCTTGTCGGCCAAATTGAACCGGGTAACTACGTAAAGATCTATGCTGGTTCATATTTAATAGAGTTGAACTTGTTGAGCTTTGTGTTGCTGTTAATTGTCTCGGTTTTTGCGTTTTATTTTATGATTCGATTTTCTCGCATCATCTGGAAAGCCCCTAAATATTTTTCAGCTTGGCGGCTTCGAAGTAATAAAAAGCAAGCAGCTGAAGCGCTTGGCGCCGGTTATTTGTCGTTAATTAAAGGCGATTGGCGAAGTGCTGAAAAAAGCTTAACCACGAAGTCAGACTCCAGCAGTATTCCTTATGTAAATTATTTGGCCGCCGCGCAAGCCGCTCAAGAGCAAGGTCGAATGGTGCAGCGCGACAACTATCTAAACGCCGCATTCAAAGCGGCACCAAAAGAGCGCTTGGCGATTGGATTAATAAAGGCACGCTTGCATCAGTCAGCTGGTCAGTATGAGCAGGCCGAAGCCACCTTACTCGATATTCAAAAGATCGGTCATAGCAATGCTCAGTTTACAGCTATGTTAATACAGGTTTATCAGCATACCGATCAATGGGCTAAGGCTAATCAGTTGATTGCAGTTGCACGTAAGCAGTCTGCCTTACCGGCTGAGGTGCTAGATAGTATCGCAGACCAAGCTTACTCATCGACGCTAAGCGCGGCTAGTGATAAAGAGCTTGCTTGGAAGGCGCTGCCGCGCACCCAACAAAAACGTATAGACAACATTTTATTGTATGTCTCTCATTTGGTCGATAGCGGTGAAAATGGTGCGGCGGAAAAGCTGATTCGTACGACTTTAAAAAATCAGTGGAGCGACAACTTGATTGGTTTATATGGGGCATTGGATACTAATAAGCCGGCTAAACTGCTCCGTACAGTCGAAGGTTGGTTGCTAGCCAGGCCAGAGAGTGCCGAGCTGAACTTAGCGGCAGGGCAATTCTGCATGCAAGACAAGAGGCTCGAAAAAGCTAAAGAATACCTACAGCAGGCGATTGAGCTGGGTCAGTTGCCGGCCGCATATTCATTGCTAGGCGACGTTTATGAAGCGAGTAACGATGGTGGCAAAGCGTTGCGGTTGTATCGTAGCGGTATGAACAATCTTGCTAGTCTGAGTCAGTTAAAAAAAGCTATCGATGCGGCCGAAGGTGAGCTAATACCGATAGATAGAAGTTAATTTAGCGCGGAGCTACTATTGATACATTCGCACCCAGGGTCGCTAAGTTTCAAGTAAGAACGCGTTTCTGCTAAGTAACCGTAAAATATTTAGCCATAGTTAGTAAGCAATCAGCAACGAGCAACGTTTATGCCAGAGCTCCCCGAAGTCGAAACCACGTTGCGAGGCATAGAACCTTATATCGATGGTCAAATCCTAACCGCTGTAGTGGTTCGAAATGCATCAATGCGTTGGCCAATACCGAGCATCGAATTACAAGCATTGGTGGGTCAGAAAATAAATAGAGTAGAACGGCGAGCGAAATACATTCTGATTCATACCGACAAGGGCTGTATCTTACTGCACCTTGGCATGTCGGGTAGTTTGCGCGTACTGGACTCTAGCGTAGCGCCGACTAAACACGATCATGTTGATCTTGAGTTTGGTGGCCTAAAAGTAGTGCGCCTCAATGACCCTCGCCGATTTGGTTGTTGCTTATTGATCGATGAACCTGTCCATCAACATCGGCTATTAGTCAATCTTGGCCCAGAACCGCTAGGCGAAGGCTTTAGTGGCGAACGCTTATTCACCTTGTCACGTGGCAAATCACAGGCTATTAAGAGCTTTATTATGGATAATAAAATCGTTGTTGGTGTGGGTAATATCTACGCTAGCGAGTCTCTTTTTAAAGCCGGCATTCGCCCTACGATTGCAGCCAAAAGGATTTCCAAGGCGCGTTATCAACGGCTCGCCAATGAGATTATCGCGGTATTGTCTAAAGCTATTCGCGCTGGAGGCACCACGTTAAATGATTTTACTCAGACTGATGGCAAGCCTGGCTATTTTGCTCAAGAGTTACAAGTCTACGGTCGCGCTGGACAACCTTGCTATCAATGTGGCTCTGAGATAAAGTCGAAAGTGATCGGGCAGCGCAATACCTTTTTCTGTCAGGTCTGTCAGGTGCCATAACACCATACCGGTCTAGGCCCCTGGTTTGCTTTCGTCCGAGCCGTTTTTTTGTTGGCTTGATGATTTACATTAATGGGCTAAGAATCTATGATTTTGTCATTACTTAAAAGCGGGTTGGTCACATGCGTTTATCTATTTCACTCCTAGTGTCAGTATTAGCATTCGCTGGCTGCTCGCAAATGCAAACACCCAATAATTCTGAAACTACAATGTCCGAAACTACATTCCAGCGTTTACAACAACTCGATATTGCCGCACCTGTAGCGCACCGAGTGCCGTTCCAATCAACACACCATCAGCGCACCTTAAGTGATGATTATCACTGGCTGAAAGATCAAGGTTATCCAGTTGTCGATGATCCGCAAGTTATCAATTACTTAGAGCAAGAGAATACTTACTACCAGCACTTCCTTAAACCTTATGGGGCTTTAGTCGATACTGTCTTTGAAGAGTTTAAAGGGCGAACAGATGAAGAAGAATCCTCGGTGCCGTACATTTCTAATGGATATGAATATCGCTGGTTTTTTCGTCCCGGAGACGAGTATCGAACACGCAGTCGTAAAAACCTAGTAAGCGGTGAAGAGAGTGTCTTTTTGGACGAAACCGAATTGGCTGATGGCGCCGACTATTTTGTTATCGGCGATTGGGACATCAGCCCCGATAACCGTTACTTGGCTTACTCGGCCGATCTCGCTGGAGATGAACGTTATCAAGTTACAGTCAAAGACTTACAGACCGGTGAATATCTCGAGGATGTACTGAGCGATGTGCAAGGCGAAATAGAGTTCAGCTCTGATGGTAAAACATTGATGTATGCCCTGCTAGAACAGGGCCGCTGGCATTCTAAAAATATTAATATTCACACTTTAGGCACGCAGCAGAGCGAAGATAAAACTGTCTACCATGAACAAGACGAGGGTTTCTTTATAGGTTTTGAAAAAACCAGTAGTGAAGACTTTATGATAATTGTGTCTTCGCAGGGTGAGGTGCAAGAAAGCTATGCAATGCCCGCCGATTTTCAAGGAGAGCTGACTCAACTGGTTAGTCGAGATGATGGTTTCACGCAGAGAATTGACCATGCCCATGGTGAGTTCTTCATCATGGCAAACGACACCCATAAGAATTTTCGTTTGCTGACGGTGAGCGATGAGAATTCGATTAAAGGAAATTGGAAGACCTTGATTGAAGGGTCTGATGATTCGTACTTGCTGGGCATGCAAACCTTCAGAGATTTTATGGTAATTAAATCTCGTGATGCTGGTTTAGAAAAAATTCATATCCGCCGATATAATGGTGATAACCACGAAGTGGCTTTTCCAGAAGTGCTATTCACGGCCGATCTAGGTGTGAATCTAGAGTTCAGTCAAGACTTTGTGCGTCTTTCGTATGAGTCAATGATTACGCCTGAGACTGTTTACGACTACGACTTGGCTAAAAAGGAGTTGGCGGTTAGAAAGGTTCAGAAGATTCCATCAGGCTACGATAAATCGCAATACGACACTAAACGGGTAATGGCGACCGCACGCGATGGCGTTCAAGTGCCGGTATCTCTGGTATACAAAAAAGGTTTTAAACAAGATGCTAGTCACCCTATGTGGTTGTATGGTTATGGCGCTTATGCGGCCACCATCGAGCCGAGTTTTTCCAGTGGCCGATTAAGCGCACTTGACCGAGGTTTTGTGTACGCTATCGCCCATGTGCGCGGCGGTGCAATGATGGGCTACAATTGGTATTTAGATGGCAAGCTCAAAAAGCGTACTAACGCGTTTAATGATTTCGTTGACGTTGCTCGTTACTTGGTGGAAGAGCAATATGTAGCGGCAGGCAATATTTCGATCTCGGGTCGAAGCGCCGGCGGTGAATTGATGGGCGCAGCGGTGATTCAAGCACCTGAGTTATGGCGCTCGGTTAACCTTGGTGTGCCATTTGTTGATGTGCTCAATACCATGTTAGATGCCACGTTACCGTTAACGCCACCGGAATGGAAAGAATGGGGCAACCCCATCGAAAGTGCTGAAGACTACGATTTAATCGCGGGTTATTCACCCTACGACAATATTGCCCGGCAAGACTATCCGCCGATGTTTGTCAGTGGCGGCATCAACGACCCAAGGGTTACTTATTGGGAGCCAGCAAAGTGGACAGCTCGTATGCGTGAGCTCAAAACAGACGACAATCTGCTGGTGATGCGTATCAATATGAGCGCGGGTCATTTTTCCAATAGTGGCCGTTATGGTCGCTTAAAAGACTATGCCGAAGAGTACGCGTTTATGTTTTTAGCACACGCAATGACTGACTGATAGCCGAGGTAAAGTGACCATGTCTGTTCCTGAGCTTGACCCTCAATTTGCTGCTTACGTGTTAGAAAACTCGAGTTTGTCTTATGTTCAGTCAGACGACAGTCGCTTGCGTAAATTTGTTATTAACAGTCTTGAGCTTGCAATGGGCAGGGACAAGCTTGAGTCGGTTTACCGCGGGTTGAAAGACAAGCCTTTCGATATAGAGAGTTTTTTCGGTGATGCGATTGAAGCCGCCAAGATCAAGGTAAACCACCGTGGCATTTCGGTCGCTGAAATCAACCTCGATGGGCCTATAATTTTTCTTGCAAACCATCCTTTTGGAATCATCGATGGGATGGTGCTGTGTGATATAGCGGCGCGCATACGTGGTGATTTACGCATCGTACTTAACTCTCGATTGTGTCAAGATATTGACCTTGCGCGGTATTTTTTGCCGGTAGATTTTAACCAGACCAAGGGCGCTCTTAAGACTAATATTCGTACCAAGCAACTAGCCCTAGACGCCTTAATTAAAGACCTGCCGCTGCTGCTATTTCCATCTGGTATGGTAGCAACCGCTGGAAAATTTGGCTTCGGTTCAGTACAAGATGCTCCATGGACCACTTTCGCGGCCAAGCTAGTTAAGCAATCGAAAGCCACTGTGGTGCCAATATACTTTCATGGTCGTAATAGTCGAAAGTTTCATGTTGCCTCACACCTTGCACAATCATTGCGTACCGGGCTGTTGATGCACGAAGCGGTTAACAAGTTTGGTGAGGAGGTTGATGTGGCCATAGGTGAGCCAATTGCTTGGTCGACATTAGAGCAATATGATCACCGCCAAACGTTGACCGATGTGCTCTATAAAGAGGTTCAGTCTCTAAAATACAAGTAACGGTGCTTTAACTACTAGCCAGAGCCGAGATTACTTAGCGGCCTGTGGTTAAAAAACAACCGCTCGTAAAAGATAATAGTTTTAAAGCGCAGATAGCACTCTTCTTTTCAAAACCGGTAAAACGTCTTCTTCAAACCAAGCATTTTTCTTAAGCCAGATATTATTGCGAGGGCTTGGGTGTGGAAGTGCTAGTAAATTGTCTGGGTATGCGGACCAGGCTTCTACTGTCTCGGTGAGGTTTTTCTTTCTATCGGGTAAATGCCATTCGAGAGCATATTGCCCAATGATCACCGTTAGTTGGATTAGCGGCATGGCTTCAAGCAACTTGGTTCGCCATGTTTTGGCGCAGATCGCCAATGGCGCGAGGTCACCGGATTTTCCTTTACCTGGGTAGCAGAAACCCATGGGTAGTATTGCTATTTGTTGGGCATTATAGAAAGTGGCTTTGTCGACGCCCATCCAATCACGCAAACGATCACCACTAGCGTCATCAAATGGAACTCCAGATGCATGCACCTTCGACCCCGGTGCTTGGCCGGCAATTAGAATCTTAGCTGACGAGCTTAGTTGAATAATCGGGCGTACGCCATGCTCGAGTGCGTCGCGACACAGCGTGCATTGCCTGACATCACTCGCTAGTTGATTTATGTCAGGCATTTCCCTTCATGGCGCTAAAATACTAAAAGTGACCGAAGAGTTTTAAGCCTATGGTCATTGATAGGCCTAGATAGGCGCTGCAGATAATGAGGCCAATACCCCAGACCCACATCCACATTTGTTCACCTTTACGACCTAAATAGGTTATTACGATTCCAATTAGAAAACCCAAGACGGCGGTAAGCACCAACATATCGTCACTGGCGTGTACCGCCAGTTGTTCCTTGGGAATATCCCCTTCTCTATAGCGCGCCATGTTCAGCCTATTTTTTTTTAGTGTGCATCTTTAGTTCGCATGGTGCAGAACTCTTCGGCGGTACTTGGGTGGATGCCAACAGTCGCGTCAAAATCAGCTTTGGTGGCGCCAGCTTTAATCGCAATAGCGATGCCTTGCATGATCTCAGCGGCGTCGGGCCCGACCATATGGGCGCCTACAACAATATCTGTATCGGCGTTCACAACTAGCTTCATTAGACTGCGTTCGGTGTTATCCGTAATAGTGTGCTTCAAGATGCGAAATTCCGAGGTGTAAGTATCGATATTATCGAACTTTTCACGCGCGTCTTCAGTGCTGAAGCCTATCGAGCCGATTGGCGGTTGTGAAAATACGGCTGATGGCACATTGGTGTGATCAGCGAATCGCTCGTTATTGCCAAAGAAGGTATCAGCAAAGGCATGGCCTTCCATCGTCGCGACCGGTGTTAGTGCAATACGGTCAGTGACGTCACCAACGGCAAAGATACTTTCTACATTAGTGCGCGAGTACTTATCAACCTTAACTTCGCCCTTATCTCCCAGTGCTACGCCCACATTTTCAAGATTTAAGGACTCAACGTTAGGATTTCGGCCGGTAGCATAAAGAACGCAGTCAACTGTTTTAGTTGAGCCATCGGTAAAAGCGACAACCTTACGACCGTCACTGTCTAAGCTAACGCTTTTAACATCAGTCTCGAGTTTTAGATCGATTCCTTTCTTAACGATTTCGGCCGATAAATGGTTACGGATATCGTTGTCGAAGCCGCGAAGAATTTGTGGGCCGCGATACAGAAGTGTTGTGTCAGTGCCAATGCCATTGAAAATACCCGCAAATTCGACGGCGATATAGCCGCCGCCAACAACCAGTGCTGATTTCGGTTGTTGTTCTAAATGGAATACTTCGTTGGAGCTAATCGCGTGTTCTATTCCAGGCACCTCTGGTAAGAATGGAGTACCACCGGTGGCGATTAAAATTTTATCGGCGCTAAGGTTTCGCTCACCTAGCTTTACCGTATTGGCATCGATCAAACTGGCTGTACCATAGAGTATTTCTACTCCTGCATTGCTGAGTAATTTCTCATAAATGCCGTTAAGCCGGTCAACTTCGGTATCTTTATTTGCGATTAGTCGTGACCAATCAAAGCTGTCGACAGTCGTGTTCCAGCCATAGTGGCGACTGTCTTCAAAATCTTCTTGAAAGTGCGCTGCGTAGACCATCATTTTTTTCGGTACGCAGCCGCGAATAACACAGGTGCCGCCGTATCTAAACTCTTCACAAATGGCTACTTTTGCGCCATGCCCAGCGGCAATTCGTGCTGCTCGAACGCCGCCTGAACCCCCGCCGATGACGACTAAATCATAATTACTCATATTTGATAATTTCCGTGAAAGTTTCCGTGGCAGTTTCTGTTAAACAGAGGTTGCTGCTAATAATTTTTATTCAATAGAGCTAGCTTAGCAAATATAAACTGTTGATAGTTACTAATCAGTAGTCAGGCCATGCCAAGCAATAAAAAGACCCTTCCCGAAGAAAGAGCCTTAATAGCTTGCTAGTAGTATCTGCTTAGCCGAGTCTACTTAACTCTTGAATAGTTAAGACCTTACGCCGCCAGCTGACCTTTCATTTTTTGCATGGCACGTTTTTCAATCTGACGAATACGCTCTGCAGAGACATTGTATTCTGCGGCTAGCTCATGCAATGTTGCTTTGCTTTCAGACAACCAACGACGCTTTAAAATTTCTTTGCTGCGATCATCTAAATCGGCAATTGCCTCATAAAGAGCATTGCGATTATTGTTGCTAGTCTCAGTTTTCATGACCAATTGCTCTGGATTATAGCGCATATCAGGCAAATAACCGGAGGGGCTAGTAACAAAGTCATCGTCGTCGCTATCAACACCGTCGAAAGCCACGTCAGAGCTGGTCATGCGCAGCTCCATTTCACGTACCGTTTTAACCGGAACGTCTAGTCGGCTGGCAAGATCTTGAGTCTCTTGCTCGGTCATTGCGCTTAAAGATTTGCGACTTTTGCGTAAATTAAAGAACAGCTTACGTTGGGCTTTGGTGGTTGCAACTTTAACCATTTTCCAATTCTTTAATACGTATTCGTAAATCTCGGCTTTGATCCAGTGAACGGCATACGACACTAGGCGTATACCACGCTCTGGGTCGAAGTTCTTAACGGCTTTCATAAGGCCGATGTTACCTTCTTGAATCAAATCAGATACTGGCAAGCCATAGCCGGTAAAGCCCTTGGCAACATGAATTACGTTGCGTAGTTGAGATACAACTAGTTCGCGAGCGGCATCGACATCTTCGTTGTCACGAAATTTACGGGCAAGGCGAGCTTCTTGCTCTGCGCTGAAAACAGGTGCATTGTTGGCGACTTTTAAAAAGCCCGCTAGATTGGTGTCTTGTGGTAACGATACTGGGTTAGCCATAATAGTTCTCCGTTTGCTCTTTTGAGCCCTAATTTAGGCACTCGCGGAGCGATGTTCAGTAGTTACTAAAGGTTAGTAATCTATCTTTGGACACAATATTAGCACTCGCAAGTGAAGAGTGCTAATAAATTTAAAGTCTGTTAATAATAAACCGTTAGAGAGTATTAATATAAGGGCTTAACGGTAATTTTCAAGAGCAATAGCCTAATCGTGAAGGCTGATCAATGCCGCGTGATAGCAATGCGGCTATGATAATGAATATGGCTGAGACGGCTAAGCAAACTTGTAGGTTATAAAGTTGAAACAAGAGCCCCGAAAGAACTGTACCGATTAGTCTGCCCATTGCGTTTGCCATGTAGTAAAAACCAACATCAAGCGATAGTTTTTCAGCTGAGGCGTGCTGAATGATTAAATAGCTATGCAATGCTGAGTTGATCGCGAACACTGCGCCGAAAAGTAGTAACCCACCAACCACGGTAATGGTTATCGGCCAATCTAATTCGAGGCCGATAAAAATTAGCGCCGGTGTGATCGCGAGTATTAGTGCCCAGATAAATGCGCTGCGCCCGTCGACCGACGCTTTTGAGTTTATGCCAATCAGTTTTGGAGTGGCCGACTGTACTAGGCCATAGAGGATTACCCAACTGGCTAAAAAGGCCCCGATGGTGCTATGCCGCCATTCAAGTTGATTAGCCAAAAAAACCGGCAAAGCAATAACAAACCAAATGTCGCGAGCGGCAAATAAGAACATTCTGGCGGCTGATAAATAGTTAATGGTTTTGCTAGTAGAAAAAACAGATTTGAATTTAGGTTTGGTTTTACTCCTACCGAGATCTTGTTGCAGGGTGATCAGGCTGAATATCCAAACCACTATTAATACCAGAACCATACTCAGAATAGCGCCACGAAATTGCAGTGCCGATAGCAAAACACTGCCGACGAAAAAGCCAACACCTTTCAAGGTGTTTTTAGAGCCGGTAAGCAGCGCTACCCATTTGAATAAGCGGCCATCGTCGCCGGTTGGAACCAGTAGTTTGATGGCGCTCTTAGCACTCATTTTATTCAAGTCTTTGGCAATGCCTGACAGTGCTTGAGCTGCCATTACCCAGGTAATAGATAAATAGTCAGTCGGTACTAATAGCAAAGATAACGCGACAATCTGTAGGAATAGACCGATGTTCATAGTCTTATTCAGGCCCAAGCGAGCGCCTAACCAACCGCCCACCAAGTTAGTGACAACGCCAAATGCCTCATAAAATACAAATAGCATGGCGATGGCTAAAGGTGCATAGCCTAGTTGGTGAAAATACAGCACCACCAACATACGCAGTGCGCCATCAGTGAGCGTAAAGGCCCAATAATTAGCCGTAATCAGCCTGTATTGACCCAGTAAACTAGGGTTCTCGGACATTGCTTTTAACCCAAGCCTTGCTCTATTAATAGCGACGCTAACTCTGCCGTTCGGTTGCTATAACCCCACTCATTATCGTACCAAAGGTATAGTTTTAATTGGCTGGCATTGATGACCATGGTTGAGGGCGCGTCGACGATACATGATCGAGGGTCAGTTTTGTAATCTACTGATACCAAGGGGCGTTCCTCGTAGCCTAATATGCCGCTAAGGTAAGTTTCTGATGCTTGTTTTAAATACTGATTAACTTGCTCAACTGTCGTTGTTTGCTGAAGCTCGAACACGCAATCGGTGAGTGATGCGTTGGCGAGTGGTACGCGCACCGCATGACCGTTCAATTTGCCTTTTAACTCAGGAAATATGTTGGCGATCGCGGTTGCCGACCCAGTGGTGGTTGGAATAAGACTCATGCCGCATGCGCGTGCACGTCGCAGGTCTTTGTGCGGCGCATCAAGAATCGTCTGGGTATTGGTTATATCGTGAATTGTGGTTATCGATCCGTGGCGAATGCCCAACTTTTCATGAATCACTTTTACCACCGGAGCAAGGCAATTGGTGGTGCACGAAGAGGCGCTTACGATGCGATGTTTCTGCGGTTCATAGCGCTGATGATTGACCCCCATCACAATATTTAATACTCCGTCTTGCTTGATCGGTGCTGTCACTAATACGCGCTTTACTCCTTGATCGAAGTAGGCTTGCAATGATTCTTTAGTTTTAAATTTTCCGGAGGCATCGATAACCAGGTCGCAGTTCGACCAGTCGGTTTCGGCAATCGCCTTATTCTGGCTGAAGGTTATTGGCGAACCGTCAATCGAAATGCTGTCTTCATCGTGGCTGGCGTGCTGGCTCCACCGACCATGCACCGAGTCAAAATTTAGTAAGTGTGCGAAGGTCGCCGCGTCGCCAGAAGGGTCATTGATGGCGGTAAACTCTAAGTCTTGAGTTTGTGATGCGATGCGAAAGGTCAGCCGCCCGATACGACCAAATCCGTTAATGCCTATTTTTGTTGTCATATTGGTTTTGTCGTCATGTTGTATTGCCTGTTAGCGGATATAAATTGAGTGTCAATTGTCATCAACTGAGTGCTTAGCAGCATAGCGATACTCGCTCAGGGCGGGCTCCCATATCGTTCAGGTTTTTCAAATTATCAGCGATGAAATCGACAGAATTTTTGATTGTCATCTCTAATAGATCATCAACCCAAGGCGCTAAGTCATCACTTAATTTATAGTAGACCCATTGCCCTTGTTTCGTCGCTGATAGCAAACCACCGTTTTTTAACTGTGCCAGATTACGTGATACTTTGGGTTGAATTTGGCCCAATGCTTGCATTAGCTCACAAACGCAGAGCTCTCCTTGGTCTTTAATCAGCAACATACAGCGCAGCCGCGTATCGTCTGATAGACATTTGAATAAGGTTAATGGTTTCAATTTTTGCCTCTAATCCGCTTAGGGGCATTATATTGAATATGTGAAATTATTTATATATTAAAAATCATATATATTAAAAATCATATATTTATTGGAGTGCTGTGCCGACAAACCTATTAGCCATAAAAAAAGGCACTAAAAAGCGCCTTTCTATTCTCATTACTGAGAAAGTTAACCCTATAAAAGAGGAAACTATTTTTTACCGTAACGACTTTTGAAACGACCAACACGGCCTTCAGTATCCATTACTTTCTGCTTGCCAGTATAAAACGGATGGCAATCAGAACAAATTTCAACGTGTAGGGCTTTGCCTAGCGTAGAACCTGTCTCAAATGAATTTCCGCATGCACAAGTTACTTTGATTTCACCGTACGCTGGATGGATGTCTGCTTTCATGATTTTCTCCTAATGTTCGAGAGAGAATTCGTGATTTGGCGCGAATTCATTACTCAGGGCGAGCGAATATAGGGTAAAGCCTAGGTCAATTCAAGTCCATTTCCACTAGAAATGCCTAAATTCTAAGCGATTTCTGGCAATGCTGTGTATAAGTTGCTCAGCGCCGAAAAGTCACCGATGCTTAAAGTTTCCGCGCGCGCGCTAGGATCTATACCGAGTGACTCGATTTGTTCCGAGTTGATGAACCCTTTAAGCGTATTTCTGAGTGTTTTACGGCGCATGCTAAACGCCTGTTTGACAATTTTTTCAAAGTCCAATTGCTTGCTCACCGGAAATGGTACGGTGGTCAATGGCGTTAACCTGGCAATGGCCGAGTCAACCTTAGGCGCTGGGAAAAACGCGGTTGGCGGCACTGTAAAAAGATTTTCAATTTGGTAGCGCTGTTGTAACATTACCGAGAGCCGACCATATTGCCGGCTACCTGGCCCTGATGCCATGCGCTGGACCACTTCCTTTTGCAGCATTACAACTTGATGCTCAATATGTTCAGCATAGTGCATTAAATGAAACAGCACGGGGCTTGAAATATTGTAAGGCAGGTTGCCGATCACTTTGAGTTTGCGCGTGCTAGTGCGAATAATTTCATGTAAATCAAAGCGAATTACGTCAGCACCATGTACGGTTAAATTGTCGCTCGCGTCAGCCCGGTCTTGCCAGTGAACAACAAGGTCTCGATCAAACTCAATCAGATGAGTATGGCCAGCCTGCGGTATTATTAGATCGGTTAGTGCCCCGCGGCCCGGACCGATCTCAACGATGGTGTCGTCTTTGCTAATGCCCAAACTAGCAACAATTTTATTGATGATATTTGGGTCTTGAAGAAAGTTCTGGCCTAACGATTTACGCGGCGCGGCGAATTTATTCATATTATTAATCTCGTCTGGCTTGTGCCATCAATGTCGTTTCGCTCGAGCCACTAATCTAATGTGGCTTGGGCCATTTCGCGTGCAACGTTTAGGGCGGTTAGCAGGCTGCCTATCTCGGCTTTGCCAGTACCTGCCAAGTCAAAAGCGGTGCCGTGGTCTACCGAAGTTCGAATGATTGGTAGTCCCAGTGTGATATTTGCAGCGCTACCAAAGCCTTGTGACTTTAAAACTGGTAGGCCCTGATCGTGATACATAGCGATGGCAACATCGCCAGTAGCTAGGTATTTTGGCGTAAATAAAGTGTCTGCTGGAAGCGGCCCGATGACGTCGATGCCGCTGGCGATTAAACTATTTAGCGCAGGCGTAATGACCTCAATTTCTTCCATGCCTAAATGACCGCCCTCTCCAGCATGCGGGTTTAAACCGCAAACCAGTAAACGCGGCTTGGCGATCCCGTATTTTGATCGTAACTCACGGTCAACAATCTCGCATATCTCGATCACCAGCTCTTTGCTAATGGCGGCACTGACATCTTTTAATGGTAAATGGGTTGTAACTAATGCGACTCTCAAGCTAGAGGTCGCGAGTAACATAACCGGTTTATGTCCTCCGGTACGCTCGGCTACATATTCGGTGTGCCCAGAGAAGTGGATACCCGCATCGTTAATAATGCCCTTATGTAATGGGCCGGTTACCATGGCTGAATAGCGCTCTTCTAAGCAACCGTCTATTGCAAGGTTGAGCATATTCATCACACCATCCACATTGGCCGTGTCAGCGTGTCCGTCAACCTCTATATTCGCAATCGGCGTATCGATAACCTCAAGTGAGGAGGGTAAACTAATGCCAAGTTGTTGGGCGCGCCTTTTAAGCAGGCGCAGGTCACCAATCACAACTAAGTCGTCAACTGGGTGCGACTGAGCTAGCTGTAAAATCAGCTCAGGGCCGATCCCTGCCGGCTCGCCGACAGTGTAGGCAATTTTCTTTAAAGTATTCATTATTCGATTATAACTCGCTCAACCCTAGATGCGGTTTTTTTGTCTCGTTAGTTGGCACTGGGTTTGATAAACTAAGTGCTAATAGGAACCTCGTTTCAACCTAACCATCGTTAATATGAGTCAAAAACCGTTACATATTGTCATTCTCGCCGCCGGCAAAGGCAGCCGAATGCGTTCTGAGTTGCCTAAAGTGTTGCATAAAGTGGCTGGTAAAAGCTTATTAGGCCATGTTATTGATAACGCCCTAGACTTAACGCCAGAAAAAATTCATGTTGTGATCGGCCACGGTAAAGAGGCCGTGATTAATACGTTTGCCCAGCACCCATCAAGGCACCAGCTGAATTGGGTTGAGCAAACCGAACAATTGGGTACCGGTCATGCGGTCACGCAAGCACTTCCGTCGATTAATGGAGATGCTAATGTATTGATGTTGACTGCCGATGTGCCGCTGATTAAATCGACCACCTTAGCGTCAATGGTTAGCGCCATGAGTTCATCGCCGCTAGCGTTACTCACGGCCCTAGTGGCCGAGCCATTTGGTTTAGGGCGAATTACTCGTGACGACACCGACGCCGTAACTGGTATTATCGAGCAAAAAGATGCCAGCGCCGAGCAGCGTAAAATTAATGAGATTAATTCTGGTATTATTTGTGCCGACAAAAAGCAACTCGTCACTTGGTTAAGCCAGATCAGTAATGATAATGTGCAAAAAGAGTTCTATTTGACCGATGTGGTCGCTCTCGCCTATGCCGCGGGTAACCCAATTGCGGCCTTGCACCCCGACATTAACTCTGAAGTCACCGGCATTAACAGTCGAGTTCAACTAGCCGAAGTCGAGCGACTATTTCAAACAGAGCAAGCTGAGCGACTAATGAATGATGGGGTTACCATAATGGATCCATCACGAATCGATCTACGCGGAGATATTGAAATAGGCTGTGACAGTGTGATTGATGTTAACGTGGTGCTGCAAGGCAAGGTGAAGATCGGTAAACATGTTTACATTGCGCCAAATTGTATTATCACCGATAGCATTTTGGCTGATAATGTTACGGTGCACGCAAATACAGTGATCGAAGGCGCTGAGCTTGGCCGCTCTGTAAATGTCGGTCCGTTTGCACGGCTTCGGCCGGGCACCAAACTAGCGGACGATGTTAAAATCGGCAACTTTGTCGAAACCAAAAATGCACAGCTCGACGTTGGCGCAAAGGTTAATCATTTAAGCTATGTTGGCGATGCCACCGTTGGTAGCAATACAAATATCGGTGCTGGCGTAATTACCTGTAATTACGATGGTGCTAATAAACATAAAACAACCATTGGTAAAAATGTATTCGTTGGCTCTGATAGCCAGTTAGTCGCACCAGTTGAAATTGAGGACGGTGCAACTATCGGCGCAGGTTCAACGATTACGGCAAAGGTCGAGGCAAATAAGCTTGCGATTAGCCGTGGTAAACAAAGACAAATTGATGGCTGGAAGCGACCGACAAAGGCACGCTAGCTAGATAATTTTTTAGGTTAAGGAAACACTATGTGTGGAATAGTAGGCGCGGTAGCAAACCGTGATGTAACAGCAATACTTATTGACGGATTGAAACGTCTGGAATATCGAGGTTACGACTCAGCGGGTCTAGCGGTAGTCGATGCCAATCAAGAGCTGGACCTGCGCCGCAGCGTAGGCCGAGTTGTTAATCTTGAGAATATTTGTAATGGCGTATCTGGAGTCACTGGCATAGCGCATACTCGTTGGGCTACCCACGGACGTCCAGCTGAGAATAATGCCCATCCCCACACTAGCTCTTCGCAGGTTGCGGTGGTTCATAATGGCATTATCGAAAATCACAATGAATTGCGTGCATTGCAAAAGGAACGAGGTTTTCCATTTAGTTCGGAGACCGATACTGAAGTAATCGTGCATCAAATCGACTGGCATATGCAGCAAGGTAAAGGCTTGTTGGCCGCGCTTCAGGCCACGGTTAAAGAGCTTAACGGCGCTTACGGCCTTGGTGTGGTCTCTAAGCATGATCCCGATCTATTAGTTGCCGCCAGAAGTGGTTCTCCATTATTAATCGGCTTAGGCGACGATGAAAATTTCATAGCCTCTGATATGTCAGCACTGATTCCAGTGTCACAAAGATACATGGTTCTGGAAGACGGTGACATTGCCAAAATCACCAGCACCAGTGTTGAGATTTTCGATGCTAATGGCGCGCCGGTCGAGCGTGAAATATTAATCAGCACCCTAAGCGACGAAGAGACAGCGTTAGGTGGTTATGCGCACCACATGAAAAAAGAAATTCATGAGCAAACGCGTGCTATCACTGAAACCTTAGAAGGGCGTCTTGGTTCAGGCAGTGTTTTAGAATTACCGTTTGGTGAGAATGCTAGCGAAATTTTCGATAAGACTAAGGAAATTAAAATCATTGCTTGCGGTACCAGCTACAACGCGGCCTCGGTAGCTCGCTACTGGTTTGAAGAGTTTGGTATAAAGTGCGACGTTGAGATAGCCAGCGAATATCGTTACCGTAAGCACGTGGTCAATGAAGGCACCTTATTTGTGACCATCTCGCAGTCGGGTGAAACGCTAGACACAATGTCGGCTTTATCAATGGCCAAAACACTCGGTTATACCAACACACTATGCATTTGCAATGTGCCAGAAAGCTCGCTAGTGCGAGCCAGTGACCTCACCATCTTTACCAATGCCGGCAGAGAAATCGGTGTTGCCTCTACTAAGGCGTTTACCACTCAATTGGTTACTCTATTAATGTTGGCAATTTGTTTACGCCGCCGCCGTATTGGTGACGGCCGAAGCAGTGACGAAATGGAGGCCGAAATTGTTCAACAACTGCGTAGTCTACCCCAGCAAATAGAAAATGCGTTAAATCTGGAAGATCAGATTATCGCCATGGCGAAACACTTTGCTAATAAACAGCACACACTTTTCTTAGGGCGCGGTGCACACTACCCTATCGCGGTTGAAGGTGCCTTGAAGCTTAAAGAAATCTCTTATATTCATGCCGAAGCATATGCCGCTGGCGAGCTCAAGCATGGCCCGCTAGCATTGATCGACGAGCACATGCCGGTGGTAGCAGTTGCGCCGAACGATCAGCTTTTAGAGAAATTAAAATCTAACCTCGAAGAGGTTAGAGCGCGCGGTGGCAAATTGTATGTGTTTGCCGATGCTGATTCTGGTCTTGAGTCCGACGACGAAACGATGGTGTTAAAAGTCGCACCAGTAAACAATTATATCGCCCCAATACTCTACACCATCCCATTGCAGTTACTGGCGTATCACGTAGCGCTAATCAAAGGCACTGATATCGATAAGCCTCGTAATTTAGCCAAATCTGTCACGGTAGAGTAGTCTTACCCCACCCTATAACTTATC
>JBLHRL010000025.1:0-38073 GCA_047625975.1 Arenicella sp. | reverse complement strand
TCGGCACGGTTAGTGATAATTTCCAGTTATTGATTTGCGCGTTACAGGTTTCGATACAGGCATAAAAACGGACACTGTTGATAATCATTCCGCCATCCAAAATGGCGCGTAACTTTTTGGTAAGTGATTATGCCTTGGGGGGAGCTTGAATCTTGCTTGCCTAAAAAATTTGCCGTCTTTGCTGCGAATACTTTCTCGACTCGCGTTGTAATCCATCTTAAAGTTACCTGAATCAGAAGACCAACGCTCAGCTCGTGATTTATTCGGGCTGTTGTTAAAAAAAAGTCTCTTTACTGGCTGGCTCGTCTTATACTTTACCGATCAGTCACCTTGTTGTGATTCGTTCAATTCGATAGATAGAGCGTTAGTCGCATAACCTTGCGCATTCATCGCTATTAATAGAGCGATGCTAAGATTACGAGTCATTAAAAATCTAGGCATATAGAAGGTTTTTTTCTAGGGTTAGATAGTTTTCTTAGTGATGAGTATAGTGGTGATTTAAGCAGCCATAATAGTCTAGCTTTAAAATATACCGCTGATTAGCTAACCAAATCGAAGCTATTAATCAACCAACAGCTCCCTATTATATATGACCATACTCTTAGTACGCCACGGCGAGACCGTCGACAATGCAAGCCATACGTTTCAGATGCCCGATTCGCCACTCTCTGATAACGGCAATACTCAGGCAGTTCAGCTAGCTGAACGTTTAGCTCAATCAGAGATTAGCGATATTGTTTGCAGTGATTATCTGCGGACCAAGCAAACGGCAAGCTATATTGCAGAGAAAATCGGTATTCAGCCGAACTATACTGAGCTTCTACGAGAACGTAATTTTGGCGATCTTCGCGGGCGCCCTTACGCGGAGTTAAACTTCGACCCATTTGGATTAGATTATCAGCCCATTAACGGTGAAAATTTTCAGAGTTTCGATGCTCGAATCGCACTAGCTTGGGATCTTATTGCCGCTCTTGTAGCGCGAGCTAAAGGCGATGTTTTGATCGTAACGCATGGCTTTGTCTGCCGCTCGATCATAGCTAACCACGCACGTTTAGCGGCTGGTTTCGAGGCTCCTAATCGCTGGGGCAATACTTCGCTTACGGAGATTAGCGCGGCTTCGCCGTGGAAGCTTATTAGGTTAAATTGTACCGCGCATTTAGACCGCTCTACTGATCCGTCAGGCCAAGTATAAGAATAGATCGGAGACGTCTATATAGAATTTTATATTTTTGGATATCGAGAGTCCTGTTTTTAAGAGCACAGACTTCTATAGAAATATATTGAATAAGCTAATAGTTATATTTACCATCGCGTATCGGGTTTTTTGCGTTTGATAATTTATTAAATAAGGGGAAAATAACCCCAGTAAGCATTTAGCTAAAACACTTATCACTATCACCGCAGTGGTGGCTCTTTTGCGCGCCGTTGGGTTTACGCAAGCCGCTGATGATTCGGTTAAAGCCTTACTCCGAACCAATCATAAGCGAGTTAACGGTAGCTCCGAGGTTATTGTCTGAAATAAGCGAGGCTCGAAAAGCGGCACTGAGCCCTGAAGAGATCAGCTTTCTACAAGCCATTGACGCTTAAGTTAACAAGCGGCAAACACAGGTGAGCGACTGACTTTAGCTTATTACTAGACGCCTAAGAGGCGTTGCTCTTGATCGAGGGTGTCGCCTTTTATTTATTCGCCTGCGGTGAAATCGTAAACGTTAAATGAATTCAAAGTTAGCTTTTAGTTGTTTAACAAAGCGGCTTTTGCGCCGATTCTCTGGCTTGTTGTATACATTTTGAATCACCGTTTTAATCAACTCTTTGTCTTCTGACTTAGCGTGGGTATAGAGCTTTTGCAAAAACCAGTTTGCGCGATCATTAGTCTCGTTGCTATTTAAATTAACTAAGTTGTTAACAGCTCGCTCGGCCATTGCACAGGTTTTGTAAGAGTGTCTTGGGGCTGCGTTGGTAATTGCCATCAGTGTACTAGGGTGAATTTTATGCTGACTTGCTAAGGCGATGGCATCGTCGACAATGTTATGAGTCAAGTAAATAGCGATCAGGTTTTCCACTCGTTGACGATTGCGTGGGGTGTCTTGCCGCGCTTCGATTTTCGACTTTAGGTAAGCTATACCCTGTTGCAAATAAGCTCTTTCTTGATATATTTTTTCGGCAATTTGATAAGCCTCTTTTAAATCGCTTGGCTCTTCACTTTCTTCAAAACGGCTCCACTGTGACACCAACGCTTTATCGAACTCGCCTTGAGCCAACCAAAGATCAATTTGATGTGTCTCAATAGACGTGACATCGTGGTTACGCAGCGTTTGTACCAGGCTAGCGTAATCTAACCACTTTGTAGCTTGGTCTAAACATTGATAATCGATGCACTTACGAACAAGCTTTAGGCAGCGATCTGTATCAACCGCTCCCTTGGCCAAAATTTCAAGTTCACGAGCCCTATTATTTACTAGTTGAGCGTCCTCAAGAAGCATGCTTTCAAGCCTGGCATAAAGCCCTTGCTGGCCAGAAGGCTCTTTGCTCGGAGGAGGCATTTTAGTCCATGCCTTACTAATGGCGTCTATTAGATCTTCACTTTCTTTATTGCTAATTAAGTCGAGAACGCCGTTTGGCAAGTTTAGAATCTGGTAGTTAAATTTCTCATCGAGTATGAGTTTGCTGAGTAACACCACACGCTGATTATCTTGCCATTCATGTGAAGCAAGTATCAGTTGAAACCACTGCTTAAGTTGGGCTTGTGAGTCGCTTTGGTAGGAGGCCCTATCGTCTATTGTTTCGAGCGCTTTCTCAACTCGCTCAATGGCATAGATAACCAGTTTGATCGCCTCACGGGCTGCTAGCGAAAGTAACGCTGGGCCTAAAATTTTCAGAGACTGTTGTGCTTCAGAAAAATAGTTGGCAACCTCTTGTGGCCGCCACAAGCCAGATGGCTTATAGGGTATTGCTTGAGTTATACGCTTACGCAGATCCTTACTTGATAGGTTGCCGCCAGCGATCTCGGCGCGAAGTAACCAATGGTCATAAACGCTTTGATCTCGCTCGATCATGCGATTCAGTTCGTCAACTAATTGTGGTTTAGTGAAGGTGTTTAGGTAGAGCGAAACCATGTCAGTGACGCCTGCATCGGCCATTTCTGAGTTGGCTTGAGTTTGATAGTAATATGCTAAACTTACAGCAACGCAATGTTTGCAAAAATCAAAGTTGTCAGACGCGGGACAATTGCAGCAGCCGTCAAATACTTTTGCAGTATGGTTTAGTAATACCTTGTATCGCTGTTGGCCTTCGACACTGGCACTAATCTGCGTTTGGTCTATAGTCAGTTGCGCAACCCGGCCCTCATTGTAGTAGTCGAGTCCACGCTTATAGGCCGCCTCTCCAGCCAATGTTTCGATGACCGATTCTGAGAGGCTTTTCATTGCTTAGCTAATTCTAAATTGGTTAATCAGGTCACGTGTTTCTATGGCGACCTTGCGTGCTGCGATAGCAAAGTTTTGATCGCTGCCAGCATAGATAACACCGCGTGAGCTATTAATCACAAGGCCCGTACCGCTTTTTGTTTGGCCGGCTTTTACTAAGGCTTCAACATCACCGCCCTGAGCGCCAACACCGGGCACTAAGAAAGGCATATTGCCAGTAATCTCGCGCAAGCGAGTCATTTGCTCTGGCCAGGTAGCGCCGACAACGATGCAGCAGTTGTTATTCGAATTCCAATCTCGGCTAATCATGGTGGCTACTTTTTCGTACAGAGGCTGTCCATCGACCAGTAAGTCTTGAATGTCGGCGGCACCGGGGTTGGAGGTGCGACAGAGTAAAACGGTGCCCTTATCGGCACGATCTAAGAACGGCTGTGCCGAATCTTGACCCATATAAGGGTTTATTGTTACCGCATCTGCTTTGTAGCGGTCAAATGCTTCTACCGCATACATTTCGGCAGTGCTGCCAATATCGCCACGCTTAGAATCCAAAATGATTGGAATGTGTGGGTAAGTCTCACGAATATAATTTAGCGTCTTCTCTAGCTGGTCTTCGGCTTGTAAGCCAGCAAAGTAGGCAATTTGAGGCTTGTAGGCGCAGACTAGGTCATGAGTGGCATCAACAATAGCTTTGCAGAATTCAAAAATAGGTTCAGGTAGAGTCTTTAAATGCTTGGGTATCTTCTGCCAATTAGGATCTATTCCCACGCACAAAAGCGAATTACTGGAAGACCAACACCGTTCGAGTTTTTTGATAAAGTTCATAAATTTAATTTTACCTTAAGCATGCTGATGTTTTTGCAGTATCGGTGGTTGATCAATAAAAATCTTGCTTGTAAAACACCTTATCTTGAAAATTTAGTAGAAAGAATAATCGATGAGGTGGTTTTGCTAATACCTTCGGTATTGCCGACTAGATCAAGTACTTGGTCTAGGTGTTGGGTCGACTCAGCGCTAATCAGGGCCAACATGTCGTAGACTCCGTTAATCGCATGCAGCGCTCGAATTGCCGGTATCTTCTTTAAACTCCGCACAATCTGCGCTGAAGACTTAGGGTCCGAGCTGATCATTACTTGGGCTTGAATACGCCCACGCTCATAGTCTTCGCTGAATTGAATAGTATAGCCTCTAATCACTCCCCGCTTTTCTAGCCGCTCAATACGGCTAGTAACAGTTGTGCGCGACATGCCTAGTAGGCGTGCTAAATTAGCTGTGCTCTCGCGGGAATTAGTGCTGAGTAAGGCGATTAGTTCTTTGTCTTTGCCATCGATTATCATGTTCGAGTTTCCATTTTAGCTAGCATCGGCCTCGCCTGCGGCTCTAACTGTCTGCAAAATAACGACCGAAAAGAGCATGAAAGCTGCAGCTACAGTGCTTAAGGGCACTAGACCTTGGGATATAAAGGGTGCCACTATTGCAGTACCTCCTGCAGCAATGGTGAGGATAAATAGAATAAGTAGGGCGGCACCGCGTGAATCATTGTCACCAGCGGCCACCACTGCACTATAAAAACTTGGGGGGCCCCGTAAGCCTAGCCCTAAATTGACGGGTGCGAAAAACAGCCAGAGCCATCTTGGATCGCCATCTCCGAAGGTTGAAAATAAAGCGATTGCGACGCCACCAATAGCGGTTAAAAACGAACCGACATTGATCATCCTATCGCTACCGAAACGCGCTACAAAACGATGGCTCAAGTTGGCGCTAACGATAAATAAGCTGATGCCTATCAATTGCATAATCACAAAAGTAGATAAGTCGCCGCCCATACTGTTAACGATTACGGTTGGCGCACCAAATACAAATATTAGTAATCCCCCTAGAGTGCATGCATTGCTAAGGCCTTGGCGCATAAACTCACGATTAACAAATAAGCAAAGGTAGCCAGCCTTGAGCCCTAGCTCGGTTTTTCTGGTCGACCGATTACTTAGTAAGGGGCCGCCAAAAAATAACATCATGATGGTCAGGAATAACGCTAAAATGGCGGTAATAAAGAACGACGCTCTCCAGTCAGTAAATGTTAGCAACCAAGCGCCGACAACAGGCGCTAGCGCAGGCGTTAGCGATTCGATGCTGCCCATTAGACCTATTGCCTTTATCGCGCCGCGTTTGTTGAACATTGAACGTATCATGCCCGGCGCAAAAACCGCTGGCGCTGATGAAGCGAATCCTTGGAAGCAACGTATTAACACTAACTCACTTATCGAGTCAGCTTTGCCGGCCAGATACGACATGGCGGCATACAACATTAACGCTCCAATCAATAGCCCGCGTTGATCAAATCGTGCCCCAAGTTCACCAAATACAAGTAAGCCAATTGCGGTGCCAGCGGCAAATGTTGCGAGTACAAATTGCGCACCTTCTAGACTACCGCTGATGCTGTTCGGTAGACTGGGAATTGCCGGTAGAACAAGGTCTATCCCCGCGAGGCCCAAGACCGTACCGCAAACTAGAAGTGCAAAGGTTAGTTTTGCTTGGCGATTAGTGTCTGACATGTCGTAAGGTCTATACGGCGTTCGATCGAGTTTGTAAGGGAAGCAGTATAATACGTCATATTGAATATAAAATCGTCGATATGCTCATAAATGTGATGCTAAATGACGTATTTATCACTACAAAACGTCTTATAAGATCAATAAGCTTAGGCGGTATTAAATAGCTCTGATTCGCTGTTTAGAGAAATATTCGATCACAAGATCATCAAGGCAACAATTATGAAGAACGTACTATTACTGGGCTCGGGCAAGATCGGCGCAATCATCACTGAGTTACTCACCTCTTGCGGTGACTACCATGTGACCGTTGCCGATATGAGTGACGAAAACCTAGCTCGCTTAGGTGAGCATCAAAACCTTACCACGTTGCGCTTAGACGTCACCGACAACGTCGCTCTTGATATGGCTTTAGAAGGAAAATTCGCGGCTTTAAGTGCCTGCCCTTTTGATATCACTAAATACGTTGCTCAAGCATCGGCCGCGGCTGGCGTACATTACTTTGACCTCACTGAAGACGTAGCGTGTACTAATTTAGTTAAAGAGCTGGCTAAAGATTCAAAGGGGGCTTTGATGCCTCAATGTGGTTTGGCTCCGGGTTTTATTACCATAGCGGCTTATGACTTAGCCAAGCAATTTGACGAGCTACATAATGTTCATATGCGTGTTGGAGCGTTGCCTAAGTACCCCTCAAATGGTTTAAAATATAATTTAACGTGGTCAACAGATGGTTTGATCAACGAGTATTGCAACCCCTGTGAAGCGATTGTCGAAGGTAAGTTAATGCAAGTGCAGCCACTGGAAGAACTTGAGAGTTTTTCTCTCGACGGTGTCTCGTATGAAGCATTTAACACCTCGGGCGGCCTCGGTACACTTTGTGATACGCTAGACGGTAAAGTTAGAAACCTAAACTACCGAACGGTTCGTTACCCAGGGCATCGCGATATTATGAAGATGCTTTTGCAAGACCTGCGTCTAATGGATAACCGTCCGCTGCTGAAAGAGATATTCGAAAAATCACTGCCGCTAACCTATCAAGATGTGGTCTTGGTGTTTATCAGTGTCAGCGGTATAAAAGATGGCCAGTTGGTGCAAGAAACCTATGCAAATAAAGTCTATAACGAGACTATTAACGGCAAGCTTTGGAGTGCTATTCAAGTAACTACAGCGTCAGGTATCTGCACAGTGTTAGACTTAATGGCTGAAGGCAAGCTTCCACAACAAGGGTTTGTTAAACAAGAAGACGTGCTATATGACGACTTTATAAATAATCGATTTGGCAAATACTACCGTCGCGAAGAAGATAAGTAAGCTTACTACCTGAGGTGAGTCAGTCTTTGTATTCAGATAAAGACTGACTCTTTTTTGAGTTTATTAGCGCTACTAAACTATTGACTGCTAAATATTAGAGCCGGCATCAGGCGTTACGACAGGCATCGGAGTAATGTTGACTAAGGGCCAAATCAACTGCTCGGCCGCGGTAGTCTCTGGCAAATTTTCAACGCCTATTGCGTCAGGATAACGGCGAGTAATTTTTGCCGTGCCGAAGAGTACGTCCCAGAAAAACAATAGATTACCAAAATTACCTTTGTAGTGAGTCACGCCATCACTAAGATGTTTGCCGTGATGCGCACTGTGCGTTGATGGTGTCGAAATCGTACGCTCAACAACCCACATCACTGGCGATAACCATCTTATTTTGTACAGCTTTGCATCCCAGCGAACATCGCTGTGAGCACCAAATATAACCGTCATTTTTATCACTAGGTAAACCGCGTAAACCCATGCGCCTCCAAGGTAGATTAGCACGCCTGAAAACCACAGACCGGGCATTAAGAGGTAGTAAAAAATATTGTTGCGGTAGACCACTCGAATCGACAAATAGTTAGCGTTGTGATGAGGGCGATGAAGTTTATAAAGCCACGGTACCATATGCGAAATTCTATGCCACCAATATTGCGACATATCATCGAATATCAAAAATAGGCCGAATACACTCAAGAAATGCCAGCTCGTTAGCATGTCTTGGGACCCAGGTGCGACTAGTGAGGCTAAGGTGAAGCCTCCTAAAAGAACTAACGGCTGAGTTACCAGTGTTAGCATTAATGTTCCGGCAACTTCAACAATCGCATCATCCTTCGTTTGTTGTGGCTTGGCAAAAAATCGAGTGAAGATAATCTCCAAAACGATGAAGCCAATAAAGATCAGTAATATAGCTAATGCTTCAGATTTCATTTGCGGATACGCTTGTTCATCAATAATAACTAAATTTTATCAGTAACTATTGAATTAGAATGATAATTATTTTACATTTCAGGTGTTTTGTTAAATCTTCTAAAAATAAACACACCTGCATTTCTTGGGCTGCTGCCTGAGACCGTTACCGAGCAGGTAATTAAGTCCTCAATACTGATGAAGTATTCTGACGGTCAGCTAATTCATACTCGAGGGGCTTTGAAACCAGGTCTGTCAATCGTGCATAAAGGTGCTGCACATGTCGGCGTTAACGGAATAGACGGAACGTTTGTGATGGTGGCATCATTGGGGCCTGGTGAGTGTTTTGGTGAGACCACTTTATTCACCGAATTACCCAGAACTCATGATGTATCGTCTATTGGTGAGTCTGAGATTTATCAATTGTCTCAACCTTTGTTTGATGTCTTGTACCAACGCGAGCCTGCTATTTCACGAGCGCTACTGAAAACCACGCTGATGCGTACCCATATTTTGTTAGAAATGCTTGATGCTATTCGTCGATTGCCGATTCTAGAGCGCACGGCCAAAGTGCTCCTGTCCATGTCGTATACACTTGGCGGCTCTAATGCTCTACACAGTCGTCAGGACGAGCTTGCTTACACTCTTGGCATTACCAGAGTGTCGCTGAGCAAGGCTCTTAAGCAGCTTCGTCAGCTTGGTTTAATCGATGTCGGTTATGCAAAAATTGTCATACCTGATCAATCACGCTTAGGTGATTGGGTAGAATTAAACTGTGGCACCTGACACTGCGTCAGGTGCCACAGTGAAAACTTTCGATCTGAATTATCTATCGAGGTTTAAATTTTTCAAATCGACGCCGCTCGGTTTTTGAAATACGCGCAGATCGAAATCACTTATTACGGCGAACAAATGATCAAAAATATCCGCTTGAATACCCTCGTAATTAACCCAGTTTTTATCTGAACTAAATGCATAAATTTCGATCGGCAAACCACTGTCGGTTGGCGCTAATTGGCGAGCCATGATGGTCAAATCCTGATTGATGCTTGGGTGATGCTTTAGATAGGCCAGAACGTAGGCCCTGAAAGTGCCTATATTGGTTAATCTTCGGCCATTAACACGCGACTCGGCATGAGCGTTAGTTTGCTGGTTATGAGCGAGTACTTGGTTTTTCTTGTCTTGTAGATAGTTTTTGATGTAATTAATTTTACTATAACGTGCCAGCGCTTCATCGTCGCAGAACCCGATAGAGTTAACATCAATAAAAATAGACCGCTTGATACGGCGCCCAGGAGACTCTTGCATGCCACGCCAATTCTTAAAGGAGTCGTTGATTAGGCTCTGAGTTGGGACCGTAGTAATGGTGTTATCAAAGTTACGAACTTTAACGGTAGTCAGTGCAATCTCCATTATATCGCCGCTGGCATCGTGTTGGGGAATATCGACCCAATCACCAATAGCGACCATTCGATTTGAACTAAGCTGTAAGCCTGCGACAAAGCCGAGGATTGGGTCCTTAAAAACCAGCATTAGTACGGCGGTCATGGCACCTAAACCAGCAAACAGGTTCAACGGTGATTGGCCAATTACGATCCCAGCAATGACAATCAGAGTAACAAAATAAGTAATTAATTTGATTACTTGTGCGAAGCTTTTGATCGGTATTCGCCGGGAAATTGAAAATGAATGATAGATTTCCAGTAAGGAGTTAATTAGTGCGTCAACAATTAGCGCAACAATAACGACGATATAGATCGCCGCGGCATCCACAATTAGATTACTTAGCCATGGGTAACTAGTTAGTGCTTGGGGCATTAACTTATACACTACCGATGCAGGTATTAAGTGCGCGACTCGACCAAACACTTTGTACTTGATTAATACGTCATCTAGATGCGATTTACTGTTAGCAATAACAGTATTGATCGCTCGAATAAGCCCGTATTTGACTAGAAAAAAGGCAATAGTTGCCATCAGCCAAACAGCGGTAGCTTCAATGGCGGTGGTGGTAATAACTTCGTAACCGTCAATGCCCGGTATCTTACTTACCCATTGATAAATATCTTTGATCATTTTTAAGTTTGTATTTTTTGTTTAGAAACCCAAACGAAAAACTTCTCGAGTTCCGGGTTATGTTTAATTGCTGTTTCAGTATTAAGCTCTTTGGCCAGCTGCATTTCGTCAAAACGTTTATGAACGCCACTGTGACAGGTACGACAGAGCATAATACCTTGGTTTAACTGTTGCTTGGTAAAGTGCTTTTTAAAATGAGCCCTGCGATGCATTTTACGTGGTATCAAATGATGAAAGGTTAACGCTGTCTGGCGTCGGCAGCAGCAACATGGATCATGCTTAATCAACGGTATTGTCATTAGATTAGGTTTAGTAGCGTTGTTGTTCGAGTAAGTCTACGTAGGCAAAGTCGACCAATTCGCTTTCCTTGATATTCAGTTGTTGCATCAATTTCGCCGCTGGCGATTGAATCATGTTGATCAGGGAGCGCTTCTAACTTGATAAAGTGTGCTAGATTTTCCACTGCGTCAAAATGAAGTCGAGGGCGGCCAAGCATATACACAGAGCGAACCTTTTTTACTACATAGCGAACGGCGTAGGCTATTTGTAAAATAGCTTTCAAGCCAGCAGCATCCTCGGTCTCAGTAATTTGATAATCCGACAACTTGGGACCTAGCGTATTGCTACGTTGATAGAAAATTAGCATTGCTTCACTGCTGTCTAAAGCGTCCCCAAATTCTCTAAGCTTTAGGCGGCCTTCAGCAACAATAAAAAACGTATCTTCCTGAATCAGCGTGACTAAGGGCTGATCACTGATTTGCGCGCCAAGCTTGAGTTGATGTGACATTGCAAGCGACCGCTTTTATTTCTACGTTTTGGGCCACTTAAAACTGCAAGTGCTTAACCGTGAGTGACTTGTTGATCAGTTGTTTTAAGCTGGCTATGCCAAGATCGACATGCATGTCCGAATGATTGACCGTAGCGACTGCATCACTTACGTCTGTCTTAACGCCATCGGGAGTCATCGGCACATCGCTTACCAACAGCAGCGCACCAGCTGAAAATTTATTCTTAAAGGCGGCTGAGAACAGGGTTGCAGTCTCCATATCTATAGCCATAGCGCGCGTTCGCTTTAGGTATCGTTTAAATTTTTCGTTATGTTCCCAAACTCGACGATTAGTGGTGTATACGGTGCCGGTCCAATAATCTTTGCCGTGGTCGCGAATAGTTGTACTAATGGCTTTTTGTAGCTCAAACGCGGGCAATGCCGGCACTTCGGGAGGCATATAATCGTTACTGGTACCCTCGCCTCGAATCGCAGCAATCGGTAAGATCAAATCACCGACCGAATTCTTCTTCTTTAAGCCGCCGCATTTTCCTAAAAATAAAACCGCTTCGGGTGCAATGGCACTCAGTAAGTCGCAAATCGTTGCGGTATTAGGTGAGCCCATTCCAAAGTTGATCATGGTAATGCCGTTAGCTGTTGCGCACGGCATAGAGCGATCAAGACCAACTACTTCAACCCCTGCTTTGTCAGCGAAAATATTCAAATAGTTAGAGAAATTGGTTAGTAAAATATACTTCCCAAAGCCGTGTAGTTCCATGCCGGTATAGCGTGGTAGCCAATTTTCGACGATGTCTTTTTTAGTTTTCATTGTTTACCTTTAAAATACTAGCTTGTCTGTCTTTTTATCATTTAGGGTCTGTAAATGCTAACCCTACCAACTACCCGTTTTTGGCATCGAGGCCCACGGCTCTTGAGGCTCAAGACGCTGTCCTTTTTGTAATAGTTCAATGGAAATGCCATCAGGCGAAATAACGAACGCCATATGACCATCAACCGGTGGCCGGCTGATGGTGACGCCTTTATCCATAAGCCGCTGACATGCTTGATATATATCGTCAACTTCATATGCCAAATGGCCAAAATTGCGACCTCCTGTATATTCGGTGTCGTCCCAGTTATAGGTTAATTCTAGTTCAGGAGAACGCTCTTCCTTTGCTCTAGTTAGATCGTGCGGTGCGGCCAAATATATAAGTGAAAAGCGACCTTCATCGCTGTCGTAGCGTTTGGTTTGCATTAATCCAAGCTTGTCGCAGAAAAAATCGAGTGCGCCGTCTAAGTCGCCAACACGAACCATTGTATGTAAAAATCGTAAACTCATTATTAATTATCTCTGCGCTAGCCAATTGGCGGCGTCTTCGGCGTAATAGGTCAAAATTGCATTAGCGCCAGCACGTTTGAAGCTCATTAGAGCCTCAAGCACTACGGCTTTTTCGTCCAGCCAACCATTTTGCGAGGCGGCTTTAAGCATCGCATACTCGCCGCTTACCTGGTAAACGAAGGTTGGCATTTTGAATTCATCTTTTACGCGGCGCACCATATCTAAATAAGGCATACCGGGTTTTACCATCACATAATCCGCGCCTTCGTCTATATCCAAGCGTACTTCATGCAAGGCTTCGTCTGAATTCGCAGGGTCCATTTGGTAAGTATACTTATTGCCACCAGCTAAATTGCCAGCTGAGCCGACGGCATCACGAAACGGTCCATAGAATGCCGATGCGTATTTAGCCGAATAGGCCAAAATCTGGGTATTACGGAGATTGTTTACTTCAAGCGCCATACGAATTGCGCCAATACGGCCGTCCATCATGTCTGAAGGGGCAACAATATCAGCCCCCGCTTGAGCATGAGATACCGCTTGTTGTACCAATACCTCAATGGTTTCGTCATTGATGACATAGCCATGATCGTTCAGCAGTCCGTCTTGGCCATGGACAGTGAAAGGGTCGAGTGCAACGTCTGAAATAATACCGATGTTTGGCACCGTTGATTTTAGCGCTCGCATCGCTCTCTGAGCGAGGCCATCAGGGTTAAACGCTTCTTCAGCGAGAAGTGATTTCTTGTCGTTACCGACTACCGGAAATAAGGCGACAGCAGGCACGCCAATGGCGTCTAGCTGTTTGGCTTTTTCAACTAATAAATCGATACTGATACGCTCAATACCGGGCATAGAGTCGATTGTCTGGCGCTGATTTTCGCCTTCAATAACGAATACTGGCAAGATAAGATCGCTCGCACTTAGGGCGTTTTCACGGACTAATCGACGAGAAAAATCGTTAGCGCGAGTGCGGCGTAATCGGCTGCTTGGGAATTGTCTATTCATGGGCTTAGTGTCGCATTTATTTACTTGGAATTCGAGCATGTGTTGATGCGAAATCCCTGGCTATGTTTAAAAGTACACCGCGACACCCAACGACCTATTTACAGCGCTCGCACCATTCGCCGGCCGCCAACACGAGGCATTTGGTCTAAAATATAGTCGGCCCGCTCTTGTAAATACTTGCTTGGTTTACCAGGGTTAGACCTCGAAGGTGTTGGCAGGCTTGCGGCTATTAAGGCTGATTGCTCCGGCGTTAAATTCTTGGCATCTATGCCAAAGTAGTATTGACTAGCGGCACCAACCCCAAATACAGATTTGCCAAATTGGGCGAAATTAACATAGAGTTCCAAGATCCGCTTTTTCGGTACGATCAACTCCATCCAGATAACCAACCATGCCTCAATACCTTTACGTAAAAAGCTACGGCCGGGCCATAAGAATAAATTCTTTACCGTTTGTTGCGAGATAGTACTGGCACCGCGAGAGACCCCTTTTTTACGCTCCTGCAGCACCAACTTTATTTGCTTTATATCGAAACCAAAATGGTTCGGAAACTGTTGATCTTCGGAAGCGATGACAGCATTCGGAAAGTATAAAGAGACCTGCTCAAACGGTACCCATTGATGTTTGATATTCGTGTTGTTGTTGCGCTTATTGAGCTCAATAAAACTACTACTTGGCGGGTCGTAATAACGCAAAATTACCATCGGTGCTGCTGATACTAAACAGGCCAATAGGATTAATCTAAAGATCAACTTAAAAAGGCCCGGTATAAGCCCACTGGGCTTATTGCTTGGCCGACGCATTTTTATTAGAGGGTGCCGAAATCGACGTCGTGATGGCCGCATTAGATCACGCATACGTTACATCACAAAAGGGGTTACACGTAAAACTTCTTCCATGGTGGTCAAACCCTGTGAAACCTTCTTTGCACCACTGTGGCGAAGAGTTTGTAAACCGTCTTTATGGGCCTGTTTACGCAGTTCTTGTAAGTCACCATCGGTCCTAATCAGTGGCTTTATTGCATTGGTGATTTCTAACATTTCATAGAGCCCCACACGCCCAAGAAAGCCTGTTTGACGGCACTCGATACAACCAATCGGCTTGCAAGGCTTGGCTACCTCAATATCCGCTCCTTGAATAAACTCTGACCATACTTCAGACTTGATAGTCTCCGGCTGTTTACAATGATGACATAGGGTTCTGATTAATCGTTGTGCCATTACCCCAAGCACAGTAGCATTAATTAAGTACGCAGGAACACCGAGCTCTTGCATGCGGGTTATGGCGGAAGGGGCGTCATTGGTATGCAGTGTCGAGAGCACTAAATGACCTGTTAGCGAGGCTTGAATCGCCATTTCAGCCGTTTCCAAATCACGTATTTCACCAATCATGATGATGTCTGGGTCCTGTCTTAATAATGATTTAACACCGGTTGAGAATGTCAAATCTATGGCATTGTGAACTTGAGTTTGGTTAAACGCGGGCTCTACCATTTCGATAGGTTCTTCGATTGTGCAAACATTGACTTCGCTAGTAGCGAGGTTTTTTAAGGTTGAGTAGAGTGTCGTGGTTTTGCCTGACCCGGTTGGCCCAGTCACCAATATGATGCCATTGGTATATTTGGTGAAACGGTTCCAGATGTCTAATTCGCGGTCAGTCAGCCCTAGCTCACTGAATGAACGTTGAAGCACTTCAGGGTCGAAAATACGCATTACCATCTTTTCGCCCATGGCGGTTGGTATGGTCGATAAGCGTAACTCAATTTCTTTGTTGTTTGGTGTTCGTGTCTTTAAGCGGCCATCTAGCGGCCGTCTCTTTTCAGATATGTCCATGCGCGCTAAGGTCTTTAAGCGACCAACAATCGCTAGCAGCACATTGGGCGGCACTTGATATGCTTGATGTAACATACCATCTATTCGAAAACGCACGTCACCACGGTCTTTGCGTGGTTCTAAGTGAATGTCACTCGCGCGCTGTTCGAATGCATATTGCAATAACCAATCTACCAATTGAACAATGTGATGGTCTTCCGCGTCCAGCTGACCGCTTCGGCCCAAATCAACCAACTGTTCAAGGTTTTGCTGCAGGCTGGCGCCGGTTCGTACGTCGTTTATGCTCGACTTACTGATTGACTTGGCCAAGTTATAAAATTCGCTTACATAGCGGTCAACCTCGAGAGGGTTTGCAAAAACTACCTCTATTTCCTTACGAAGAAGATTTTCTAGCTCGTTTTTCCAGGATAGGTCTAAGGGGTTCTTTACCGCCAAGGTTACCCGATTAGGAGTAGATTTCACCGCTAAAAATCCGTGTCGCTTGGCATAGTCAGAGGCGATAACTTTAGTCACCGCAGCTATATCTATATTAAGTGGGTCGATATAAAAATAGTCAACGCCGACGCTTTTTGCAAACCACTCTGATAGAGCCTCTAAGGTGATTTTTTCGCCGTTTTCTTGATGCGCTGGTAAACTGCGTGCAATGCCAACCAAAGGATGGCTCGGCGCTAGATTTGTATTGAGTAAATTGGCAACGATACGTTTAGCTTCATTAGCCGTAATCATACGGTCTTTGAACATCGCCTTTAAAATCGGCTTATGGTTTAGTGTTTCAATGTTCATGCAGTTCGTGTTATCTCGTTAGGCAAACATGCGTAGTGTGTTGGTCAATGGCTTTTATCGATGTTTTTGGATAAGGCTGTGATGATGGTATGACATGAAGTGATATCATGCCAGTCAATTTGGTGTTAGGACCAGTGGAGGTCATCAATGATCCGAGTGATCATATTATTAATCTTATTGTTTTTGGTTTGGGTTTTGTATGCCTCTGGTTTTGAAAAGCCTAGAAAGATACGTATTTGTATTATCGCCATTGTGGTGTCGGCGATTGGTTTTTGGTTTGATGGCTATTACAAACGTGAGCTGAACAACCTGGTTGATATTAGCGAAGTGCGAGCTTGTGGAGTGACCGCTGAATTCAGCTATCGTACTAACTACAATTTAACAATCTGTGTGCAAAACGATGCCAGTGAAGCAACACTTAGTCGTTTGACCGTGGCCGTTATTGCCTCAAGTTGTGATGCTCAAAGCTGCGTTGAAGTGCAGCGAGTTGAGAGAGGGATGCCAGTTGACATTGCGCCATTATCACGTATCCAGCTTAAGCAAAATTTAAGCTTTAATAAGCTAAGCCCTGATCAAAGCAATATCCAATGGTCATTCGAGGTGCTAGAAGTTAAAGCGCACAGAACTAAGCTGAGCAAATCTAAGCAGCCTAATTCTGAGCAGGGAGAGTAGGCTTGTCTGCCAATAAGCGCTTGATATTAGGCCGAGCAATACGAGGGATGCTTATTGCATTGGCCTTAGCGTTTGTGTTTGTGTTGTTTCGTAGCCTCAGCGGGCCATCTCTTACATCAAGTTCGAGTGCTGGTTTTAGTGATGTGATGATCGGCCAAACAGCGCTTCGACGTTTGGGTAGTGAACGTGTTTGGGTGACACGATTGAGCCAAGCCCAGGCAAGGCAGGCGAGAGCGCTAGATTCTCTGGTAGTGAATCCCCGCGTTGGTTGCGAGTCAGCCCAGACTCTCTGCGTTATTTCTGCGAAGTCATTGCGCAGCGGAATTGATCTAGTCTACGTACAGCAAGAGCCAGTACAACTGCCTAGAGATGTTGTCTGGCATGGTGGCTTTATTGACCCGACTAGCGGAGCGGTGTTCGATTTTTTGGGTAGAGCCTACAAAGGTGTAAAATCTAATGATGAGCGAGAAAATTTAGATTTGGTTATTAGTGGCACTAGCCGCTGATAACGTTTAACAGAGCTTTTAGCACGTTAGTTGATGGCTCTATCCGAACCAGCTGAGGGGCTCTTCATGCAATAGAGCCGCTTGCTCTCTTAAGCTTAGAATATGGTCTTCCCAGCAGCGCTGAGTGTTAAACCACGGAAACGCGAGTTTAAATGCCGGGTCGCTCCATCGCTTTGCTAACCAACCATAATAATGAATAAGGCGCAGTGTACGAAGTGCTTCAATTAAATGCAGTTCCCGTGCATCAAAGTCGCAAAATTCAGTATAACCGGTTAACACTGCGTCTAGTCCAGCGGTGCGATCAGGTCGGTCACCGGCTAGAAACATCCACAGATCTTGCACAGCCGGCGCCATTCTAGCGTCGTCGAAGTCGACAATATGGGGGCCTGAGTCGGTCCATAAAATGTTGCTAGGGTGGCAGTCTCCGTGACAACGAATCATCGATATATCACCAGCTCTGTCGTAGCACTGAGCTGATTCTAGCAACAACTGTTCGGTCAATGTTTGATACGCCTCAACTAGCTCCGGTGGTATGAAGTTGTTATTCAGCACAAAATCACGTGCTTGATAGCCGAAGGTTTGAATTGTCAGGCTTGGTCGGTGTTTAAAACGCTTAGCTTTACCGAGCTGATGTATGCGGCCCATAAATCGACCCATTTGCTCGAGTTGATCAAAGTCTTCTAGGTCAGGCGCACGGCCACCGCGGTTTTCGAACAGTGCTATTCTAAAATGTTCGGTCTGCAGCAGAGTTTCCCCGCCCACTTCTATTGGTGCGACTACGGGAATTTCTAGTTCGGCTAAATCTTGCGTAAGTTTATGCTCTTCTAAGATCGCTTCGTCACTCCAACGAGCCGGACGATAGAACTTGGCGACGATGCTTGAATCGTCATCTAAACCTACCCGATAAACTCGATTTTCATAGCTATTAAGTGCTAATAAACGGCCATCACACTGATAGCCAAACAGTTCAATGCTGTTGAGTACTTCGTCCGGAGACAAGTGTGCGTAGGCATGATCTAGCGATTTTTCTAATTCATCCAAGATGTTAGGCGCTAGAAGCGTAGGCTGAGTTAATCGTCGTTCGAGGATAACATGTGTACTCAGGGTCGCAGAGTTTATGTTATAAATATAGGACCGCGTATAGAGTTACAACAGGTAGGGGATTAGTTGATATGTGTATTGTTGAAGAAGCTGTTCGCGAAATCGCTAGTAGTAAAAAAACGGCACAGAGCGCACTCACAACATCACCGCCGGCGCTAGTCGCGCATCGCGGTTATTCGGGGCGATATCCAGAGAATACGTTATTGGCCTATGAAGCTGCGTATCAACATGGCGCGCGCTATATGGAATTAGACTTACAGCTAACGGCTGACCGAGTACCGATGTTGCACCATGACGCTAATTTAAAGCGCATGGCCGGTATTGATGCTGATATTCGTGATACCAAAGCTAAACATGTTAAAGCAATGCACGGATCATACTCGCAACGTTTTGAAGGCGAGTTCGCTGATAACCGGTTCACTACTTTCAAGCGATTTTGCAAATGGATGGCGAGCCATGATGACATAACTACTTTTGTGGAAATCAAGCAAGAGTCAATTGACCGTTTTGGTATTCCGGTATTTATGGACGAAGTGCACAAGCGAATTTTGAGTACCAATACTGAATCTCAGTGTGTGATCATATCGTTTAATCATGAAGTAATTGAATACAGTCGTAATATTTCATCCATGCGAACCGGGTGGGTTTTGCCTGCATGGAACGATGAGAGTAAGGAAATTCTAGAGCACCTGCGACCCGATTTTATATTTTGCGATACAGACAGTCTGCCGCGCAATGATGACGATATCTGGCGCGGGAGCTGGCAGTGGGTGATTTATAATCTCGATGACGTCAACTCGGCAATCGATATGGCAAACCGAGGCATGCAATTTTTAGAGACTAATCAAATTGGCACTTTGATGAGCAACGATGAACTAGCAAATAGAGGATAATAGAAATAAGCTTATGTGTAGATCACTCATCATTCCAATACTTGTTTTATTTTCTCTGAGCGGTTGCGCTACTATTGGGCGAGACGCAGAGACTAGCCTAACGACCAGTGAACGTCCTTTGCCAGTATTTAATCAGTGGCTATTTGAGCCGGTAAACGTAATTAGTGCGGAGCAAATCTTTCGCCTCGATGAACGTCAACAAGCTGACTTTTTTAAATTTCTAGATGATCCGAAATTCTTCGCCACGCCCCGGCATGAGCAAGTTGCTACTTATATTGGACTAATTCTTGATCAGTTTAATTTCTCGGATAAAACGCTTACCACTGAACAGTCTTTAGCGAGTAAAAGCGGTAATTGTTTGTCGTTAACTGTGTTGACTACAGCATTCGCTGAATTAGCGGGTGTCGATGTTAGCTATCAACTGCTCGATCAAAACCCAATTTATACGATAGAGAACAACCTGCTAGTTACCTCAGACCATCTTCGCGCTGTACTTCGATCTGAGCCAACTCAAGTTGGAGGTTATTCTTCAGTGTCTCGTGTACGTATAGATTACTATCAAACCGATGGCCTCAGTTATGTCGACAATGTGAGTTCTAACCATCAGCAGTCGCTGTTCTATAGTAATTTAGCGGTAGAGAAGTTATCCAGTAATGACATCGATGCGGCTTATGCTTATGCGGCTGAGGCTTTAAAGGTGTATAGCCATAATTCATCGGCTTTAAACACCATGGGTATCCTGCATCGCAAGCGAGGTGATTTAGCAAAAGCCGAAGAAATCTACCTACATGGAGCTAAGTATTTTGACAAAGGGCCAACCTTTATACGTAATTATATTGCTCTTTTAGAAAGTCAATTTCGTCAGGTTGACCTAGACCAGTTAGTTAAAAGTGGGTCTATTTATGGCGGCGATCACCCCTGGCAATGGGTTAGAGCGGGGATGAAATCATTCGACGACCGTGACTACGGTAAAGCCATATCCTTCTATCAACATGCCTTGCAATTAGCGCCTGATCTGCACCAAATTTTTTTGTTAGCGGGTGACGCTAGCTATGCAAACGGCAACCTTGCTCAATCTCAGGATTATTTACTTCAAGCGCTTAGCTTGGCTAACGAAACCTCAGATCGAAGGAACTACAAGCGCAAGCTCGAGGTATTTAATCGCTAGGGAAGCTTTTCTAAGCATCAGCGACAAAAAAGCCGCACCATTTAATGCGGCTTTTTTAATCAAAATAGGCTAGTTATTATTTTGCTAGCGAATCTCTGATTTCAGCCAGTCGCTTGGCTTCCTCAGACGGCTGGGCAGGCGCTGCTGGTGCTTCGGCTTTTTTGGCCGAATTAATTCTTTTGATAACCATGAACTATGAAAGCCCTACGATCGCAAGAGTTACCATCGCATTAATGAATAGGCCGTAGTTAATAGTTACCGCACCAGCTTATTTGGCAGCGTCTAGGGTTGCATAGACCTCACCTTTGATTACCGTAAACATGTTGCTGAAATCAACGCCACCAGTTAGCAAACCAACAGGCATGAGGATATCGTCAACCAGTGATTTAATGATGCCGCTAAAAGCTGCGTCGATAACAATACCAACGGCTATATAGACAAAGTTTCCTTTGATCGTAAATTCTTTAAATACTATATTCTGCAGGGGATTTTGATTGCGTCACCAATCTAGATTGATAATGCGCTAGCGCATACGGGTTTAAGCAGGTATGACTAACCCCGAGAGTCGTGTATCGGTATTGCAAGCTATCGCTTAGCTCTGTACACGGTATTCACCGTCTGGTGATCCGCATTCTGTCCAGTGCAAGCCCTGTTACAATTTATGATACTTTGAGCATAACGCTAGGTTACCGAGGACAGCGGCTCTGAGAGGGCTAGAGGTAGCTTAAACTAACCTGATAGTAAGGATGGTCGGAAACGCCTTTCTCTAACATCTCGCCGGTTTCGACTTTAAACCCTTTGGTAAGTATCCAGTCGATACGATCGGGATTGTCTAGATCTAATCCTGCTACCGAGACAGCATCTGTGATCTCGACATCTTTGAGCGCGTTAGCTAAGGCCGTTGTGGTTGCTCTGCTATTGAAGTCGCCGAGTAGAATCGCGCGTGAATACTTAGCAAACTCTTGCAGTACCAGCTCAAGTTGGTCTTCGCGCCCTCCTCGCGTGTGTAAATGTGTATTAATAAAATGAAAACTCTCACCTTGCCAATCAACTTGCGCAATCGTCATATTACGAAAATTTTTACCTGATTGATCTGGCAACATCTTGACTCGCCAGTCGCTAACCGCAACCTTGCTCAAGATTGCGTTGCCCCGATGCTCTCGAAACCAACGTTTCCCGGTGGCGCTAAATAGCCAAGCAAAATTCCCAAGCTTCGCAAGTCGCTCGGTCTGACCTGATCTTAGACTTAGAAAACCATCAAAGCCTGCCGCGTATACTTCTTGAATGCCGACCAAATCGGCGCCTGCGATTACTCGGGCACTGGCCAGAAGGTCGCGCTTGCCGTCGAGGCTCTTGCCTGTTTGGATATTGTAGCTGGCAACTTTCAGAGCTTCGGGTTGTTGTATTTTTTGGTCTTGAGAAATTAGCGTTGTGCCAGCTTTGTTTGACGCTGGTTGGGATTTCCTGGCAACCACTATCAGTAACATAACTACAAAGATGACAATAATTTTACCCATTTTTTCTCACTTTCTAACCGTTGTTTGGTTTTTACTTTTTAGCTGCTTGTTGGTAGCGACTACTTCGTGGCGACCAAATACGCGACGTACGATAAACACGCCTCGCCTAATTCAGTTTTGGTGAATATGCCATCGCCACTTTCACCATCTTCGTCTGTGCCTTCCCAATAGCAATCAGCGTTTTTAAAACCCGCTTCCAGCATAATGTCACGAAGTTCGGGCAAGCCCCAGAGTCGCCACTCATACGTAAAGGCATCAGTCATTTCAGTGCCATCAGGGAAGCGAAAATGAATGTGTAAGCGAGCGTTGCCTGTGATTGGGTTGATTGAGTCTTGATCCCAGACATAGGTGAAGCTTTTATCATCCATCTCGGTTTCTTCTTCGAGTTCCTGAATGCTCTCTGGCCCACCATGTAGGTCACATACAAAAATGCCATCGGCCGCGAGATCAGCATAAACGCGTCTAAAATAGTCGAGCATTTCTGCACGCTGTTTAAAAATCCAATATGAAAAATTTTGCGCACATCGAACGTCGGGTGCTTGGCGGCTGGGATTGCGAGCGTCTTCTTGGTATTGATTAACCCGCTGGCTGGCTTTACCTAGCGGTTTTAGGTTGTGCTTCAATCCCCAAGCAAGCGGTTCTGGATCAATATCATAAGACTCGGTTGTATAATCGCTACCCAAGCTGGCCCAATAGCCCGACATTAAACAGGTGCCGCAAAAGTCCTCACGTAGACGCTTTGGTTTTTTGCCGTTAATCGATTTGTAAGTATCGATTAAAAAGTCTACGTCTTGTTCGGCAGACTGCACCGCACGTTGATATAGTACATATTTATCAGCCGTTTTAGCGGTGTAATTGTTAGCCATTCTATACTCGTTTAAGGTGCAATCGCTTGCGCTAAATCTAGGCTAAAGTGTAACGTAAAAAACAGTCCTTAAATAGTCCACATCGAAGGCCGAAAATGGCGCCCCTGAAAGCGTTTGCTTGTTCTAGCCGCCTGCCTCCGTCTTGGCGCAATGTTAAAGGTCGTTCGCTAGAAATAAAAATTACCTTATACTCTCGCTTGATTACTAAAAAAGTGACGTCTTCAAAGCAAAACACTTAAGTGGCAATCTTGAATGATTTTTTTAATAACAAACGCTAACTTATTGATAAAGATAGGAACTCTGGATTTTGATTTTTTAAGCGCTAAAAATAGTTATACACAAATATTTTAAGTCAATAGTTTTGAGGAATTTATTTTTGATGTAATATTTTTGAAACATACAGGCTTTCGTAAGCAATTGATTTTATTAGTTTTATTTTTTTGCATAAAAAATAAGCAATCTTTGTCAGGCCAATAGCCATCAACTGTTACAGCCGGTTATTCACTTTTATCAACAAAGTTATCCACAGGCTGTGTGAGTAACTTTTTATAAAAATAAGACAATTTGTCTAAACCCGCATAAACAATGACTTTATCGATATTTGAGCCCAGAACAGAACATATAATAAGTGTTGCTGTGCCCGTGCCATTACGACAAAGTTTTGATTTTCTTGTGCCAACGGCAACTTCTCAAAACGAGATCAAGCCCAGTATCGGCGCAAGAGTCAAAGTGCCTTTTGGTTCACGCAAGTTAGTCGGTGTAATTCAGGCGATCAAAAGTGACAGTGAGTTCCCCGAAAATAAGCTAAAAGTGGCGCTTGAAATACTCGACCAAAAGAGCCTTTTTGATGATGCACTTTGGTCTTCTCTTATATGGTTATCGCGCTACTATCTGGCGCCCATTGGCGAAGTGATGGACGCGGCTTTACCGGTCGCCCTGCGCCAGGCCAGCGACTTGATGCCGAGTAGTAAAAAGACATGGGTATTGACTGAACTTGGGCGCAGTCGCTCGCTTGATGAACTTAATCGTGCGCCGCTACAGCTTGCTATTATTAGGCTATTTATGAAAAACAGCTTATTAAATGCTGAAGACTTTAAAGACAACGCATCGAGTTGGCGTCAAGCGGTTAATGCACTAGTAGAAAAAGGGTGGGTTGAGGAGACCCAATCCGAGCCAATGTTGTCGCGACGAGCTGTCGACAAGCAGGGTTTGATCATCCTCACCGAGCAGCAAGCAGAGGCTGTTAAGGTGATTAACGAGAGTATCAATCAACAATGCTTCTCATCGACATTACTGCACGGTGTAACCGGCAGTGGCAAAACCGAAGTGTATTTCTCTGCCATGGAAACTGTACTGGCTGAGGATAAGCAAATCTTGCTGATGGTGCCAGAGATTGGCTTAACACCACAACTAATCGAACGAGTTAAGCAGCGTTTCGCAGAACCGCTTGTGGTGATGCATTCCGGCCTAAATGAAACTGAGCGTCACCTTGCTTGGTGGCATGCAAGGCAAGGTAATGCGAAAATAGTAATTGGTACGCGCTCATCAGTATTCAGCTCGTTTGCTAATCTCGGTTTGGTTATTATCGATGAAGAGCACGACGGCTCATTTAAGCAACAAGACGGTGTACGTTACCAAGCTCGTGATGTCGCAATCTACCGTGCTAAGCAGCAAAATATCCCTATTATCTTAGGCTCGGCGACACCGTCGCTCGAGACCTTCGTGAATGCTGAGTCGGGCCGATATACTTTACTAAATCTGAGCGAGCGAGCCACCAAGGTAGCGTTGCCAAGAATAGAGTTAATTGACCTAAATATGCAGCCGACCAACGACGGCTTAAGCCCAGGAATGCTAGAGGCGATCAAGGCGATACTGTCTCAGGGTCGGCAAGTGATGTTATTTTTGAATCGCCGTGGCTATGCCCCCGTGCTGTATTGCAAAGATTGCAAGCAGACCGCTAAATGCCATCGTTGCGACTCACACCTAACCTTACATCGGCGAGTAAACCGTATGCGTTGCCACCATTGTGGCTATGAAGGTCAACTACAAACTCGATGTGGTGCGTGTAAGTCTGAAGAAATGGTTGACCTCGGCGAAGGCACTCAGCGTGTTGAAGACGCAATCGCTCTACGATTTCCAGAAGCTAAGGTATTACGTATTGATCGTGATAGTACCAGTCGCAAGGGTGAGTTGGCCGAGGTGCTTGAGCAAGCTCGCTCTGGTGCCGCTGACATATTGATTGGTACCCAGCTGATTACTAAGGGTCATGACTTTCCCAACGTGGGTATGGTCGGCATTTTGGAGGCGGATCAAGGGCTGTACAGTACTGATTTCCGAGCCAGCGAAGCCCTGTTTCAACAAATATTACAGGTGTCTGGCCGTGCTGGCCGTAGAGGCGACATTGGCCGTGTATTTATTCAAACCCATTTTCCTGAAAACCCGTTTTTCGCAAAAGTGATTACTCATGATTTCGTTGGTTTTGCCAAAGGCTTGATGCAAGAACGTAAAGCCGCTCAATTTCCACCGTTTGGCTTCTTCGCATTAATTCGTGCTGAGTCTCCGCATCAGGCACAGGCTTTACAATTTTTGCGCAAAGCAAGACACGACATTAAACCGAGTAAGGGCGTGATGTTAATGGATGCTGTACCCGCTCCAATGGAACGACGTGCAGGTAAATTTCGTGCTCAGTTATTGTTATGCAGCAATCAACGTTCGGCACTTAATCACACGCTAACCGTTTGGCTGCACTTACTGGCAACAGATACGGAAGCTAAAAAATTAGCTAACTCGGTACGTTGGAGTTTAGATATTGACCCGCTAGATCATTTTTAATTAGTTTAGGCGGTTAACCTAGTGGCGGCGTTGATGAGCCTTAACCGCTGAATAGGTAGCAACGCAATACGGCACGACATAACTCAAAAATATTTTGATAACGGTTTGCAGCGTAAAATCGAGCGAAAGGATCGTAGCGCCATGATTGATAATAGCCAGCATGCTGCCGACAACCAGTGATACTTTAATTGCGTTTATAACCACGCCTTGAGAACAGGCTAATTTAAAAAAAGAGTCATGAAGAGTCATATCGCTTTAAGCATAGCGATAGCGCAGTATTAAATGTCTTATAATTTTCGATATTTTATGGATTATAGCTATTGTCGTAGAGACGTCGTCACCGACAATCTCAACAATAACTTACAGCCTCCTCTGGCAAAGGTGAGGAGCTAAGATGATCATAAAAAATTAAGGCAAACACTAAACTGGTCGCAAGAGCAATTAGCGATCATGTGTGGTGTTAGTATAGGCCCAATTCAACGGGTTGAGGCAGTTAACAAAGCCAGCCTTGAGACTCTGAAGCCTCTCGCCTCTGTGTTTGAAACATCAAAACTAACAGAGGAAATTACCGTGATAGACAAGCAAACAGGCAGCTGAAAATCAGAGCCATTATGGGTAAAAATTGGCGTGTTTGGATTTAAAAAGCGCTCACATTTAATGCTAATCGACTATTCGATGATACCGGCAGGATTTGTATGCTGGTACTTGTCTCCAAGGGAGGCCGATGCGGCGGTTTTGTTCTTGGGCGTATATCTCAATACAAAGTTGGTGGATTATATTGATAAGCAGGGTTATTGGTAGCTTATCAACGCAAGCACTTGGGAGAAGCGCAAGGGCGGAACCAATAAGTCATGACAGGAGTAATGTCTCTACGGCGTTCGGTAGTCGCGCGCACTAGATCCTTCGCTTCGCTCGGCAACTGCTGATGTGTTGCTCAGCTTAGATGCATCTCTGCATCGATCAGGATGCCAAAAACAGAGCTTTTTGATTCAAGGCCGGCCCTGTCTCATAGCGACATAGTCCAAAGAACTACTTTTCTAAACTATTCATCAAGCACCGAAACCATCACATCATCAGAAATACCCTCGAGAATTTCCTCCAGGTCATCCTCACTCAAATCCTCAGGCATCGCTAAAAACATATGCGCGCGAAATATTGCGTAGCCGGCCATCGAGGCACTTGCAACTTCAGTATCGATATTGTCGACGTTAACATTCTCGGCCGCCAAGGCCTCGGCAATCTCTTTAATTATGCCGGGTCGGTCATTTGCCTCGACCAAAATTTGCAGGCCATTAACTTCAATGTCGTCGGTCTTTACGCCCTCAGCATCCTGCACTGTGACGCTAACACCGTCTTTGCTCATAGTCTCAAAATCAGCAATTAATGCCGCCTTATTTCCGCTATCTATGGCTATATGAACAATACCGGTGAACTGACCACATAGTCGAGATAGGCTACTCTCTAGCCAATTACCTTTGTTGGCCAAGACCGCATCAGAAAGCCCACGAACAATCCCAGGCCGATCTTTGGCGAACAAGGTAATAATGATTTTTTCGGTGCTCATAGTGGGCCTATATACGTGTAAGATAGTAAAGAATGAAGTATACGCCGATAATGTTTTAGCAACGCTAGCAATTTTATGATGAGCAAGACAACATAGAGCAACCAACTTTGGAACGTGCCCATTCTGGTCTTTTCTCGGCAAATGCCTCTTTACCTTGTTGTGGCTGATATGGGTTTCGTAGCACCTCGAGTAACTCGTTCACCATCGACTGGTCTCCCGCCTCGGCTTTATCGATGGCCTCTTGGGCTAGATAGTTTCTGAATACATAAAGTGGGTTGACCGAGTTCATTGCTTTAATTCTACTATCGCTGTCACGCTTGTCCTGCGCTCTTCTCTCCGCGTAGTCCTTAAGCCAGCTGGTCATTTCGGATTGGTATTGCTCATCATGTGTGTCTTGGTAATAGGCCGCTCTGACGTTATCGATACTAAGATCGTCTTCCGCCAAGCAACGATAGAAAATAGTCATATCGGTCTCGACCTGAGCAAGTAGTTTTTCTAGGCGCTCAAACAGTACTTGGTCGCCTTCCTGTAGGTCTAGTAAGCCTAGCTTGCTGGCCATCATTTCAAGCCATTGCTGATCATAGCTCTGCTGAAAGTTATTTAGAATAGCTTCCAAAGGCTCGGTTTCCTTCAGTAAGGGGTAAATACTATTGGCTAACTGATAGCAATTCCATAGAGCAATATTGGCTTGCTCTCCATAACGGTAACGACGGTTTTGCGAGTCGGTAGTGTTGGGTGTCCACTCTGGATTGAAGTCATCAAGCCAACCGTAGGGCCCATAATCAATGGTAAGCCCGAGTATCGACATATTGTCGGTGTTCATTACGCCGTGCACAAAGCCAACCCGCATCCAGCCAATAATCATTTTCACAGTACGCTGGCAAACCTCGTCGAACCAAGCAAGGTATAGCTCTTTTGAGCCCACTGCATGGTCATTCAGCAACTCAGAAAAATGCTGCTCGATAGTGACATTTACTAATTGTCTTAACTGATCATTTTCGTTGCGCGAGGCAAAGAGTTGAAAACTACCAAAACGTAAAAAGCTTGGGCTTATACGACAAACGATAGTGCCCGGCTCATACGCCGCATTGCCGTTGTATAGTATGTCGCGCATCACCTGCTCGCCACTATTGATCAAGCTTAAGGCGCGTGTGGTCGGTACCCCTAAATGATGCATTGCTTCACTGCAAACAAATTCTCGGACCGATGAGCGCAATACCGCAAGGCCGTCGGCAGTCCGCGAATACGGCGTTGGCCCTGCGCCTTTGAGTTGTATTGCCCAATAATCACCCTGTGGGTTGACTACCTCACCTAAGTTAATCGCCCGCCCATCACCGAGTTGTCCAGCCCAGTTGCCAAATTGGTGGCCGCCATAACACATTGCATAAGGCTTCATACCATCGAGCAGTTGGTTGCCTGAAAAAGTTTGTAAGAACGCCTCGCTTTGGCAGTCTTGCTCGGATAAACCTAATAGCTCAGCTGCTTCTTTTGAAAATGCCAGCAATGATGGTGCGCTAACCTTGGTTGGTTCAACGTACGAATAACAAGCATTGTGAACCTGCCGTCGAGTATTTTCAGTAATAGGGTCGGCGGGTAAATTAGCGGTGAAGCGATTATCAAAAGTAAGAGTATTCAAAGTCATGGTTTCCGAAATCATAGTAATCCAGTTTGTTATCTATTATTAGAATAACAAATCTGATGACAAGATAAGGTCTGAGTAACAACAAAAAAGATCAATTTTTAGTTGCTAAGCTGAGCGCGTTACTTTTTCAATCTTAAGGGTGTTTAGAAAACTCTGGTCGCTTTTGTAGAAAGTAGATTAAGGCAATAACCGGCACCCCTAAGGCACTGGCGAAGAGAAAGAAATTTTCATAGCCAAAGCTATCAACCAAGGTCCCCGAGTAGCCACCAATGAGTTTTGGAGCAAGTGTCATTAGTGAGCTGAAAATTGCGTATTGGGTCGCCGTAAATGAAACGTTGGTCAATGCCGATAGCCAGCCTATAAATGCGGCGATCGCAAATCCTTGGGCAAGATTATCCATAACAATTACAACCAATAACTCCTTAGGCAAAGCGACCTCTATGTTGGTAAAGAAAAGTGGTATCGAGAAATCTAGATATGTGTGCGCACCGCCAATTTGGGCCAACCACATGAATAATAAGTTAGTCACTGCGACCAGCACAGCACCAAGCATCAATGAGCGCATTACGCCTATACGAATTGCCAACAAGCCACCCATGAAGGCACCAAAAATTGTCACTAATACCCCAAAAACTTTAGTGATACTGGCGATTTCTTTTTTGGTATAGCCCATCTCGGCGTAAAACACATTGGTAATAACGCCCATTACAATGTCGGATATTCTATATAAACCGACAAGTAATAAAACCCAAATCGCCAGTTTACCGTAGCGCTTTAGAAACTCGGCAATAGGGTCGAGGTAGCCTTCGCGGACCAAATCAGAATTAATCAATTTGAGCTTTACGCAGATTCTAGCCGTAGTGTATGCCGCAAAAATCGCGACCGCCATTCTCGAGGTATCGTAGAAGAAGGCGAATACTTTTTGAGCTAGTTCTGAAAATAAAGTGGGCGTCGTCGGAAAAAACGAGTACACCAATATTAGCGCCACTATCGACAACAAGAACACGCCAAAAAACAATGTATAATCGCGGGTCGGATATTGTGTACCAACGCTGGCGTTGGTGTTGGGTTCCTTGATTAATAGGGTGGTAAGTATGCCAGCACCCATGATTCCCGCCATGATTAAATACGTTTGCTGCCAAGCTGCGTATGAATATGAGCCTTGAGAGCTACCAAGTTCTTGCGCTAGTGCCAGTGCGGCGGCACCGGCAACAATCATGCCGGTTCGGTAACCCGCAACATAGGTTGACGACAACATGGCTTGTAAGCGAGGTTCGGCGGCTTCAATGCGGTAGGCGTCGATAACAATATCTTGAGTTGCGGCGGAAAACCCAAGTAATACAGCGCTTGCCGCCATCCAGTTTAGTGAGCGGGCGGGGTCTATGCTCGACATCAATACGATCGAGGAAATAACCGCTACTTGGGCTAGTAGCAACCACCCTCGGCGGCGGCCTAACAGCTTGGTAAGCAGAGGCAACGGTAATCTGTCGACCAACGGCGCCCATACGAATTTGAACGAATAGCCCAATACCGCCCAGCTAAAATAGGTAACTGCTGACCTCTGAACTCCGGCCTCTAGTAGCCATAAAGAAAGTGTACCGAAGATCAAAAAGTAAGGCATACCTGCAGAAAAGCCGAGCAGCAAAAGAACCCAAACGGATTTTTCTCGCCACCATTGAATTTTCGGTTCTGTGATTGCAGTAATGGTCATTTCGTTTTCTGTGAGGTGTTATGTGTCAACGCAATCAGCAAAGGCTTCACCTCGTGAAGACGATATTGTAAGTTAGGGGCAGCGCTAAATATCATATTCGATAACCAGTGGTGCGTGATCCGAAAAGCGTTCGTGTTTGTAAATAACATCAGAATCGGCCACGACGTTGTCTTTCAGATTGGCGCTAATAACCTGGTAGTCGATACGCCAGCCGGTGTTATTTGCCCATGCTTGGCCGCGATTTGACCACCAAGTATATTGCTCGTCTTCATCGTTGATCAGGCGAAAGGCATCGTAAAATCCAGCATGACCGCCGCGACCGTTTTCTAGTTCAGGCTCAGAGTCACCGAATAGCCAGTCCATCCATTGTCGCTCTTCTGGTAAAAAGCCAGAGCGTTTTTGGTTACCTCGCCAATTTTTGATATCACGCTTCTTATGTACAATATTCCAGTCGCCACAGATAATCACCTGTCGACCAGACTCGGCAAGCTGTCTAAGTTTGTCTTCAAAGCGGCCCATCATGTCAATTTTAAATTCTTGTCGTTCGTCTTTACTCGAGCCAGATGGCATGTATAACGAAGCGATGCTGAGTTTTCCAAAGTCAGCTTGAATATATCGACCCTCTGAATCAACGTCTTCAAAGCCCTCGCCTAAGCCGTAATGCACTTGGTCAGGTTTTTGCTTGCAGTGAATGCCTACGCCTGAGTAACCCTTTTTCTCAGCAGCATGAAGGTAAGTATAGTATGCCTCGGGGTGATATGGCACGCCCTCGATTTGGTCTGGCTGAGCTTTCAGTTCTTGCAGGCAAATGACATCGGCATCTACTTTGACTAGCCAGTCGTAAAAGCCTTTACGTGCTGCGGCGCGAATACCGTTTAGGTTTGCTGAGATTACTTTCATTTGAATTCTTAGTTTATTGGGGGTAAGTTTTAGAGTATGTAAGCCGTTGACTAATTATGCGCATTGTTGCTTGTCAACACACTGAAAATTATAGCGGCAACAGGTTTTTTCAAAGCTACTCAAGTTCTTTATCAGTTTAATCTTTTGGCAGCGCTTCAAAATAGTTGTGGGCTGCGCGTGAGCCTTTACCTGAGACGGGAATATTGACCGCTTCATTGTTGTTGCCGGTAAGCTTTATAGTGGCCGATTGCATGCTCAAAAATGCTTCTAAAAGGGGTTTGTTTAGGGGGGCTTTAAAGTAACAACCATCACCATGACAGTGGCTTATCGCCAGTGCTAATCGAGTTGAGTTGTTAAATAAAAGAATTGGCGAACTAGTGAGCGGGATGCCAAGTGGCAAAATAAATATCGCTTCTGCTTGCCCATTTTCGGGATTTAGATATAGGTCGAGTTGCAGTAACGTTTCGCTGGTATCTTGAAACTCAACGCGTTGTGACATAATGCATTTTAAACCGCTAGCCTCCTTAATATCGGCGAGCGATGCGCAGGCAATAACCCAATCGCCAAAAATGGCGTTATTACGCACGGTCTCGGCATTGGCTAACGATAATGAGCCGAATATTAGTATAAGTGCGGGTGCACCGACGATAACTGCTATCCGTTTAGAATAAGCTGCTGGCACCCATAGCCGATACTTTATTAACTCTCTTATTAACCTCAACATGTTGCTCCATTGTGTTTTGCGAGTATCATACATGTCACTATCTTATAACGTTCAGAGCAAAAATTCATGCTTCCGTATCAAGAACAATTTATTGAATTTGCATTGAAAACAGGCGTTCTTCGATTTGGCGAATTCACCTTAAAGTCGGGTCGTATTAGTCCTTATTTCTTTAACACTGGCCTCTTCGACAGCGGCGCAAGCATGTGCCAGTTTAGTCGTTTCTTCGCCTGTAGCATTGAGAACTCTGATTTAGATTTTGATGTGCTCTTTGGCCCAGCTTATAAAGGTATTACCTTAGCCTGTGCCACGGCGATGGCATTATCTGATGCTACCGGCAAACAAGTGCCATTTGCATTCAACCGAAAGGAAAAGAAAGACCACGGCGAAGGCGGCAGTATGGTTGGAGCCGAGTTAAAGGGCGATATTGCTATTATTGACGACGTAATCACGGCTGGAACCGCTATTCGTGAATCATTTGATTTAATTACTGCCGCAGGCGCCACCCCATCGGCTGTATTTTTGGCACTAGATCGGCAAGAACTGGGACAAAAAGATGGCCAGACAACCGAGATGTCAGCAATTCAACAGGTAGAGGCAGAGTTCGGCATTCCGGTCGTCGCAATTGCAACTTTGGCTGACTTGATTGAGTACTTGAAACAGCAGCCCGATCAACAACAAAATCTAGAGCGAATGCGGTCTTACCGCGAGCAATACGGCAGTCAATAAGTGATGAATTTATCTTTTAAGGTTTACCTCGTCGGTGGTGCGGTTCGCGATCGACTGCTAGGTGTTGCTGCGCCCGATCGAGACTGGGTGGTGGTTGGCTCTACGCCACAGGCAATGGTTGACCAAGGTTATGAACCGGTTGGTAAAGACTTCCCTGTGTTTATTAATAGGGCCAGCGGTGAACAATATGCCTTGGCTCGAACTGAACGAAAAACCGCCAAAGGTTACCAAGGATTCCAATTTAATGCCTCGCCTGAAATAACCCTCGAGCAAGATCTAGAACGTCGCGACCTGACCATTAATGCCATGGCTGAAGATCAGTATGGTAACCTTATTGATCTTCATGGCGGCCAACAAGATTTAGCTAGTGGTATTATTCGTCATGTTTCTGAGGCGTTTTTAGAAGACCCTGTGCGTATTTTACGTGCGGCACGATTTGCCGCTCGGTTTGGCTTTAGCATTGCGCCTGAAACCATGCAACTGATGAAAACGATGGTCAGTAACGGTGAAGTTGATGCGTTGGTGCCTGAACGGGTATGGGCTGAAATGAAAAAGGCGCTAATCACTGACGCACCTCAAATTTTCTTTCAAGTGCTACGAGACTGTGGCGCCTTAGCTCGAATTTTACCTGAAATTGATGCGCTTTTTGGCGTTCCGCAGACCGCAAAATATCACCCTGAAATTGATACTGGCATTCATACTTTGATGGTGATTGAGCAGGCCGCCCGTTTGAGTGACGACCCAGTTATGCGTTTTGCGGCGTTGGTTCACGACCTCGGTAAAGCCAAAACGCCAACAGAAATATTACCTTCTCACCGAGGTCATGAGCTTGGCGGGCTGCCACTTATTAGACAGTTATGTGAACGACTGCGTATTCCCAAAGAGTATCAATCGTTGGCTTTAGCAGTAGCAGAATATCATCTGCATATGCATAAAATGTTCGAGCTTAGGCCGCAAACGGTTCTTAATATGCTTGAGAAAACACGTAGCTTAATGAACGACAAGCGTACCCAACAAATAGCTCAGTGTTGTATTGCAGATGCCCGCGGACGCACTGGCTTCGAAGATAGGGACTACATGCAAGCCGCATTGTATATAAAATTTCAGCAGGCGGCGCAGAGTGTCAACGGTGGCGAAATAGCTAAGCATTATACTGACGGAGTAGAAATTCAAAAAGCCATTCATGATGCGAGACTGGCCGAAATTAAGCTTGTACAAAAAGACCTTCCAACCGACGCCCAGTTTAGAGACAGCTAATCGGTCTAGGTGTTAACAAGGCTGACCATAATCTTAGTCGTCTATTTGATGGTTGAAAGACTGCATGAAGCGGAACTCTCCACGCGATGAGTTAACGCAGCCTGCGTTTATCTTTGGTGTGCTGAGAATGTGCCTCAATGGCGGCTGAGAGTCGTTAAATTAAGGCATCAGCGAAGCGATTGATCTTGTTGCATGCGGTTATGCTGTCGCTAAGCGATGCCGTTGTGGCGATGAGGTCATTGAGCAACAAATCATCTAAGGCTGACAATACAATCGCGGTACCAAAGCGGTGCCCGATAATCACATAACTATTTTTAAGCAGTTCTGTTTTATGTGACTCTGGTGTATCTAACTCTGAGCGTTGACTTTGATTCTGTTGGTGCGCTTGCGCAACGCATGAATAGTTTTTCTCAACAAATTCGGTAGGCCGTTGTGTGTTGGCCCTGCAAGTGCTTGAGTGCACAGAGCTGTGCAGCAAACTCGCGTGAGGCTCAATTGGGTAAGCTCTGAAGTAGAAGCTTGAGCATATTACCGCCCATGATCTTTCTGATTTGAGTATCAGTAAAGCCCGCCGTGAGCATTTCATCGGTGAGTGCAAGCAGTTCACTCGTATCAAAGCCTGCGGTGATTGAGCCATCGTAATCAGAACCTAAAGATAGGTGGTCTTCGCCGACTAATTCGAGGCCATATTGAATTGCCGATACGACGTCTCTAGGGCGATCGCCACAGACCGCTTCGGCCCAATAGCCTACGGCAATTAAGCCACCGTTAGCGGCTATTTTTTGCATCAAGTTATCGCCGATATTTCGAGCGGTATCGCAATGGCCTTTAAAACCGGTATGACTGACAACTACCGGTCTTTTAACCATTAACAAGACTTCAGCAACGACGGCTTCAGACGAATGTGAAACGTCGAGTATGATATTTAATGAGTCAATTTTGTTGACCACCTGCCGCCCAAACTCGGTTAAACCTTTTTGGCTAATGCCATGCAATGAGGCACCTAACTTATTATCGAAAAAGTGCTGTAAGCTCATCATCCGAAAACCGGCATCGAACAAGGTTTGCACGTTGGCCAACTTTCCATCTAACGCGTGCGACCCCTCGGTGCCGATCAAGCCGCCCACTAAGGTAGTATTTGTAAGGCGCCTAGCCGTAAAATTGCTGAGGTCTGTTTTTGACTTAATGATCATCAAATCATTCGGGTTCTGCTTTTCAAAAACGTGCAGTCGGTCTGCTTGATGTAAAGCACGAGCGGTTAGGCTTCTCCAAGTCGCGACCGGCCAGCGCTGAACAATCGCCAGCTTAGTAATATTGTCTGGCGCATCAGCCGAATTTTCATCGTAATTTAGGCCGCTTGGCGATTTAGTCACGGTGGTAAACATTTGCAGGCTGACATTACCGGCCTGCAAGCGCGGTATATCAACGTGACCGTAGTCGTAGCGCTGACCCAAATCACGGTTCCATAACAAACTATCCGAATGCCAGTCACCAATGGTAAGGCTTGCGTGGAGCTCGCGCGCGGCATCGCTAATCATAAAAGGTTCATGCTGGGAAACGCGATTAACTGACTTATCGATGAACGTTGGTGCCAAAGAAAAAAGGCCAATCAAAGCCAATGTAACAACTGATATAAAAATCATAATGGCCATCTTAATCATCATTCGCTCCCTGTGGTGTGGTCTGAAGAGTTCTCTGACAGCGGCTAGAATTAAGATCAGTAAGCGCTGCTTAAACTATGTATAAAGCTAGAATTTGAGACAGTATATCAAGCGGCCATTGACTCTGTGGGTATTTTCTTTTTAGTGGTTGCGATGGTCTGTAAGTATGCATTTGAGCTTAGCTAATCTGCGCGGTGAAAGCCACCCGAGGGCGGAACCTACCTAGCATGAAAAAAATCAACGTAATCGGAACCACAAGCAATGGCAAATCAGTACTTTGTTAGAATTTGGTAAAAAATTGACTGCCTATGAATACAAAAAACAGTTTTAGTTTATAATTTAAATTTGAACAGTCTATTAAGGTCGGCGTCTTAAAGTCAGTTCTAGTGGCGCAGTGTGATGCTGATAAATGACAAAATCTCTATTGGATTGGATCTGGCGGCTGTTGGGAAACGGCTGATACTATCGAATCAAACTGAGAGCTCAATTTGTCGGATGTATAGCGAGTTTCTATCAGACCAGCGTTTCAATCTTTAGTAACCAACTTAAAGCGTTATAAAGCCAATAAATCACAGGAGAAGCGCTTAGGATTTAATCCAGTTTGGTAAATCTCTCGCTTGCAACATAAATAAAAGGTATTAAAGATGAATAAAAAATTAGTAAATATAATCTTGATGAGTTCTGCATTATTGCTAGGCGCGCATGCTAAGGCAGAGGTAATCTACGCTGATTCTATTTATCTCAACGGCAATGTGATTACAGTTGATGATAAGACGCCTTCGGCTGAAGCCATAGCAACCAAAGAAGGCTTGATTATAGCCGTTGGAAGTGGCAAATATATCTCAAGCTTTAAAGGGCCGTTAACTAGCGTTGTTGACCTGAACAATAAAACCATCGTTCCAGGCTTTATTGACGCCCATAGTCATTTTGTTGGTGTGGGTGCGCAAGCGTTGGTTGCCAATTTGTTGCCGGCGCCTGATGGCCCAGTAAATACCATTGCAGATTTACAAAAATCTCTAGCCGAGTTTATAAAAAAATCGCCGATGGTAAGAGATTATAATGTGGTTATTGGTTTTAATTATGACGACTCGCAGCTAGAAGAAAAACGTCATCCAAATCGTCATGATCTAGATGCCGTATCTACCGACTTGCCAATTGTGGTGATGCATCAATCAGGTCACTTAGGTGCATACAATTCGAAAGCGCTAAGCCTGATGGGCATCACCGCTGCAACGCCAGATCCTGCAGGTGGGATTATAGAAAGAGAAGCGGATGGCGAAACACCAAGTGGTGTGATGCAAGAAAATGCCCACTTTATGATCTTTTTTAAAATGCTGCCTAAGTTCACGCAAGAAGACTTAGTCGAATTGTATAAAGCGGCCGAACACAGTTATGTATCTAATGGCTTTACCACTGTTCAAGAAGGTAAAACAGATAAAGCAACCCTTAGCGTACTCCCTGGTATGGCCGCGAGCACTGGTTTTGATATCGATATTATTTCTTACGCTGATTTGGCCACCTTAGGCGATGCCGCGATTTTACATAGCGATTTAATGTCGCAAGAATATACAAACGGTTTTCGAATTGGTGGCGTAAAGCTAACATTCGACGGCTCTCCTCAAGGGAAAACCGCGTGGTTTACCAAGCCTTATTTTAAACCACCTAATGGCCAAGAATCGTCTTATTCAGGATACCCAGCATTTACTGACGAAGAGGCTTTTAAGTGGCTATCGTTGGCCTATGAAAACAAATGGCAAGTAATGGTTCACACTAATGGTGACGCCGCTGTTGATCAGCTAATTCGACTGCTTGAAAAAATACAAGAAAAACAAGATCTTGGTGATCATCGTACGGTAATGATTCACGGGCAGTTCACCCGAAAAGATCAAGTTGCTAAACTTAAGGCTCTCGGCGTTTTGCCCTCGCTATATCCTATGCACACGTTCTATTGGGGTGATTGGCATCGGGATTCAGTCGCTGGGCCAGCGCGGGCTAAAAATATTTCCCCTACCGGTTGGTTGATAGAGCAAGGAATGCGTTTTACCATCCATTCGGATGCGCCAGTGACTTTCCCTAATTCGATGAGAATTCTCGATAGTGCCGTAAACCGAGTTACTCGAACGGCTAAAGTTCTAGGTGAAGAGCACAGGCTCTCGCCGTTAGACGCATTAAAGGCAATAACATTATGGGCGGCATATCAAAATTTTGAAGAAGCCGACAAGGGCTCAATTGAGGTTGGCAAGCAAGCGGACTTTGTTATTTTGGATAAAAATCTGTTATCGATTGATCCAATGGAAATAAAAAATATTAAGATATTAAAGACTATAAATAATGACAAAGTAATATT
>JBLHRL010000024.1:0-38361 GCA_047625975.1 Arenicella sp. | reverse complement strand
GTCTCAGACATTGGTTAGCCCAAGTCGCCTAGGAGTGAGGAAAGTGCAGTTAATAGCACAACTCATGAAAATGAAAAGACTCGTTAATAATAATAATAAGAGCGAGTCTTTTTATTTTCAGCATTTTCAAGGCTGTGGTAAGGATGCCGCAATAAGATAATTTAAAAGAGATACTAACCTTGCGTTTTAATACAGCGTTGGTTTGTCTGTGGTCTTGCCTATCTGAGCGTGTTGTTACTTAAGAGTCTATTCTGTCCTTATACCTCTATTTTTAAAGTGCCTAATCTAAACGTAATTCTTTGCGGTATCTAGGGGGCACAAAAAAGCCAGCATATAACGCTGGCTTTTTGGTTAGACTTTTTCTAACCCTTAACGTTTAAGCGTATCTAAGATAGTTTGTCTAATATGATCCACTGAGCCTACGCCTTCAATCTTGGTATATTGCGGTGCTTCCTCAGCATCACTTTGCGAGAAGTCGCGGTAGTATTCGATCAATGGCTCAGTTTGGTCGTGATAAATGTCTAAGCGTTTTTTCACGGTTTCTTCTTTATCGTCGTCTCGCTGCACCAAGGACTCACCACTAACATCATCGATGCCTTCTTGCTTTGGCGGGTTATAGACCAGGTGATAAGTGCGCCCCGAGCTTAAGTGCGCACGGCGACCGCTCATACGCTTAATGATTTCTGCGTCGTCAACGCTGATTTCAACAACGTAGTCTATGTCGATACCAAGCTCACGCATCGCATTGGCTTGCGGAATTGTTCGCGGAAAGCCGTCTAGTAGGTAGCCTTTGTCGCAGTCAGTCTCGGCGACTCTGTCTTTTACCATTCCGGTAATTATGTCATCTGAAATCAAACCACCAACGTCCATGATCTTCTTCGCTTCTAAGCCTAATGGTGTGCCTGCTTTTACCGCAGCACGGAGCATGTCTCCGGTGGATATTTGCGGGATTCCGAATTTTTCTGTAATGAAGGTAGCCTGCGTACCTTTACCCGCGCCAGGGCCGCCTAGAAGAATTAGTCGCATGTTTTTGCCTTTTATGAAGATAATTTGAACCGCATCTGGAGCTGAGAAACTCTCCGCGCTGCGAAAGGCCACGTAATTTATCATAAAACTCACCGAATTCATAAGCCTGAGGGGCTCAAGCTTTGATCGGCCAAAATGGCTAAAAGTACCAATTAGGAGCCGAAACAAGTGACCCTTTTACTCTATCAGGCTACTATATCCCTACGGTCCAACCATATTCTCTACAAATAAGGTTCTAATCTCTGTGAGCATTGCAAATAACGACTATTACGCCGCGCAATACCCCTTTGACGCATTGGCTGCGGTTGGTGGCCTGGATACTATTAATACTCATGATGCCACCACCTTGGATGAGGCGTTTCGCGAGCGGGTAAGACGCAGTAGTGAAAAAATTGCTTATACCCAATTTAATCAACAAACAAATAGGTGGGACCGTTTTAGCTGGGCTGAAATGGCGGCACAGGTTGAGCGTTGGCAGGTCGCGTTTCGTCAGAGCGGCTTACAAAAAGGCGATCGAGTCGCTATTTGCTATCGCAATAGCGTCGAGTGGATTATTTTTGATCAAGCGGCATTACGCTTGGGTTTGGTTGTTGTTCCCTTGTATACCTCAGATCGCGGCGATAACATTGCTTATATAATTGGTAATTCCGGGGCGAAATTAGCGTTGTTTGCGGACAGCCAAGCCTGGCAGTCAGTGAGTAGTACTGACGAAGATTTAAGTTGCATTGAGCGAGTGATTGTATTTTCCGGCGACTCGCAAGGTCTGGTTGTGCTAGTTGCCGATTGGTTGCCGGAGCACGGACAACATTTTGAACGTGGCCTCGCCTCGGCTGATGATTTAGCGACAATAGTCTATACCTCAGGCACCACTGGACGGCCTAAAGGTGTGATGTTATCGCATCGCAATATGCTCGCAAATGCTTATAGTGGCATGCGTAGCATCGCCTTAAAGCCGACTGACAGACTGTTGTCGTTGCTGCCCTTGTCGCATACCTTAGAACGTACAGTCGGTTACTATGCATCGCTAATTAGTGGCAGCTCAGTAACCTTTAATCGCTCAATCAAACAGCTCTCTAGTGACTTGCTAGAGGCCAAACCAACAGTAATGATCTCAGTGCCGCGTATGTTTGAACATGTGCACAATCAAATTCATAGCGGCTTAGCTGAGCAAAGTGCTTTTCAGCAGTGGGTGTTCAAAACTGCTATTGACATCGGTTGGCGGCGATTTGAAAATCAGCAAGGCTTGCGAGTATGGCACCCCAAGCTGCTTCTTGCCGGTATTTTTGATGCGTTAGTAGCACGTAAAGTAAACGCCAAACTGGGTGGTTCGCTGGACTTTGTTATCGTCGGCGGCGCCCCATTACGGCAAGAGGTAGCCAAAACATTTATATCATTAGGCATTCCTTTGCTGCAGGGCTATGGCTTGACCGAGTCTAGCCCGATTGTTAGTGTTAACACCAAAGAGCAAAACCGCGTTAACTCTATTGGTTTATTACTCAGAGGTGTGAGTGTCAAAATCGCTGACAAAGATGAGCTCTGGGTCAAAGGTGAAAGCGTAATGATGGGCTACTGGAATAGGCCTGAGGCTACTGCTAAAGCAATTGTCGAACAGGTCGAGGAGCGTTGGCTTCGCACGGGTGACAGGGTATCGATTGATGAGCATGGCTTCTTGAAAATTATTGGCCGAATTAAGGATATCCTAGTGCTTGCTAATGGCGAAAAAGTATCGCCGCCCGATATCGAATCGGCCATAGCCGGTAACCCGTTGTTTCAACACGTGATGGTGGTTGGCGAAGGTAAGTCATTTTTAGCCGCACTAGTTGTGCTCAATAAGACGCTTGAGAAAAAAGCCAGAGTGCAACATGAGAGTGACTTCGAAGCGCATCTAATTAACTGTATCGCCGAGAAAATAGATGATTTTCCAGACTACGCTACAATATGCAAGGTGCATGTTTGCGATCAAGAGTGGACCGTAGAGGCTGGCTTGATAACGCCAACCTTAAATCTTAGGCGCGACAAAGTAGCGGCATATTATGCGATTGAAATCGAGAAGTTGTATGCCGGCCATGAAGCTGAAAAGTCGTGATTAATTGGTTTTATATTGTTGTCATGTGCGGCCTATTGCTTGCTTGTGAAAACGATACTCGGCCGTCGGCTTATAGCCTTCAGCCACCGTCAAAGTCGCTGACAGTCGCGCATACAAATGCCGTTGGGCAATCAGCTAGCCTTGCTATTGTAGACTATGACAGCTCACGACCATTGCTTTGGAGCTCGGTTTACCCGAGTGGTGGCGAAACACTCTACTGTGGCGAGCGGTTCGACAGTCAATACCGCAGGGGCTACAGCGTTGAGCATGTATTCCCAATGTCGTGGGCGACCAAGGGTTTGAATTGCGGTACGCGCAAGCAATGTCGAGCTCGCAGCAAAGAATTTAATCATATTGAAGCTGATTTGCATAACTTATATCCATCACGCTCCGATGTTAACCAAGACCGTTCTAGCTATCGTTTTGGTAATGTCTCGGGCGAGCAGCGGCGCTATGGTAATGAATGCGATTTTGAGGTAAGCGAACGTAACCGAGTTGCTGAGCCCGCGTCTAATAGGCGCGGCGAAGTAGCGCGTGCGATGTTTTATATGGCCGATCGATACAAAGCTGATGGGCTGGTGTTGTTCAAGAAGCAAGTGTTGTTGCTTGAACGATGGCACAGAACCGACCCGCCGAGTAATGAAGAACGCCGACGTAACAACGTAATCGAAGGCCTTCAAGGTAATCGGAATTTATTTATAGATACACCAGACAAGGTGCATCAATTGATCAAAGCAGGCTACTTTTTTAACTAATTGAGGCCCAGAGGATGGCCAATTTATTGGCGGAGATACATATGAAATCACTTAAGCTTTATTTGTTTGCCGCGAGCTACCCAAAGACATTAATGGTCATTGCTTTGCTAGCTGGCCTTAGTGCCTGCGGCAATAGTGGCGTTGAAGTAACCACAGAGTTTGGTAGCACCAGAGACGTAAAAGAGGGTGCGAAAATTTACTTTGAATCGCATGGCGTTGGTCAGGTCATCGGCATAAGTGAGCAAGGTATGGTTTTAGTGGTAACCATGCTTATCGACCAACAAGAGGCCGCACGTATTGATTCTCAAGCGGCTGTTGTCGTCAACAGGATGAAGCTCGGTGCGCCGCTTGAAATCTATGCCAGTGCTTCTCCAAAGGCTGTAGGGTTAATCCAAGGTCAGCAATTAAAGGGCCTAGATTCTATGCTTGAATTGGTCGCATGGTCAGTCGGCGATGCCATTCAAGCTGGTTCTAGAGAGATCTCGGGCTACGCAGATTCATTTCAAGAGTATCTTCAAGGCGAAACGTTTCAAGCAGATCGCGCGCGCGTAGAAGAGGGAGTCAAAGAAATGGCGGCGGTTGCTACCGAGACTATGCGAACTGTTGAGCAAGATCTAGCCGAGGCCATGTCAGAGATAAGTTTATCTGAAGAGGAGCTTGCTGCGGCGATTCTAGAGCTGGGCGATCAACTGTCTCCAGTTGCTGGGGAAATGGCCAAGAGTGGTACTGACTTAATGGCCGAACTTGAAAAATTCAGCCAAGGCATAGACAACGCAACCGCAGAAGAGCAAGCGTCAGGACAAAAATTGATTGAGAGTTTGATAGCTACAATAGATAAGCTCGATCGCGCAGCTGAACGAGGCGCGCAGAGTTCTGTTGATGAGCCATCGGAATAGGGGTTTGGGTGGACCAACTAAAAACTGAGGACCAGAGGCCGATATGCGCGAACCCGCTGCTATTACAGTGGTTGAGAAAGTGGCTAGATTAACCTCCTTTACTTAGCGCATTGCTCAGGATCTTCTCGAATCTACTTAGAGGCGAAATAACAAACGACTCAAATTTAAGCTTCTTTGGCTTATCGGTGGTCTGCAATTTCTCATTCAGCGCTTTCAGGTGATAAACCTGCAGTGCCAACGGCGTTTCATTTGGTTGGTAGGTTCTGCCGATTTTATAAGGCTTGTTTTTTTCTGCATTGAACTCAATGTGTGCCCCCAGTAAAAGTGACACTGAATGGGTTTGCGAAAACTCAAATAAGCGCTGAATGCTATTTCTATAGTCAGACCAATTTTTCACCCTTATTGATCCAGGATAGAGAGAGTCGCCGGTTAGCAACCATTCTGTTTGCGAGTCATAAATAGCAATACTTTGCTCTTGATGCCCAGGTATCGGTATCAAGGTAAGTACTCTATTGCCAAGGTCTATTGAGCTTTGCATATTAGGCCAATGGTTAAAACCCAGTTGGCTTTCGAGGGCTTGTTGGCCGGCAGCAACGACCGTGACCCCAGGTTTGCCGATAAATTGAGAATCCCCCTTAGTGTGATCGCTGTGGCTATGAGAATGAACTACTAATATTTCGGGTGTGCTATCTAGCCGATCAGATTGCTGTGCAATCAGTGTTGCAACCGTCTGGTAAACAGGCGACAGCTCAGGCGACTCGTTGGCGCCGGTATCGACGACTAATACTTTGTCGCGGCCAAACAAGACATAGATAAACGGTGCTTCAAATGTTACGCATTTATTTTGCCGCAGCACATACGTCGATGCATCAGCTTGTATTACTTGTATCGGCGGATTTGTGTCCTGCTTGCATGATTTTGCGCCGTGTAGCCATTGTGTGGTGGCTAAATCAGCATAGTGCTGTTTTGAATCATTCTCGGCCATGTTGAGAATGTCAGCATCGGCTATAGAGGATAGAAAGAGAGCGACAATAAAGAACGAAGACTTGCGAACCATAAGAGTTCCAATTTAGTTAGGCATGATTATTTGCCTAAGATTAGATGCATTTGCGCTTCACTCGGATTCAGTTATTTTTTGGATATTGATATTTAGACCTATATTAGCCCTAAGACCCTCGAATCACAGGGCCTAGCGTCAAAAACAAAAACTATTTCTTGCCAACCTTAGCCCATGTATCTCTCAGGCTGACAGTGCGATTCATGACTAGCTTACCCTCGGCATTGCCTGCAGAGCCCTTAGCGTTATCCACAGAGTCGAAACAGAAGTAACCCACACGTTCAAATTGAAAGCGGTCTTCAGGCGTAGCGTCTAAAATACTCGGTTCAAGCTTCGCATCTGGGAATGACTGTAATGACTGGGGGTTAATCAAACTGATGAAATCTTCAGCCGCACCCGGGTTGGGTTCGGTGTATAAACGATCGTATACGCGCACTTCTGCGTCTACCGCATGTGCCGCGCTAACCCAATGAATAATGCCCTTGATCTTGCGGCCGTCGGCGGTTTTCCCTTTGGCGGATAGCGGGTCGTAGGTGCAACGCAGTTCTAGTACGCTGCCATCGTCACCTTTAATTACTTCATTGCACGTCACTGCATAGCCATAACGCAGACGCACTTCACGTCCAGGGCCTAGGCGAAAAAAATCTGTTGGTGGGTCGAGCATAAAGTCGTCTTGGTCTATATAGACCTCACGGCTAAATGGAAGCTCTCGAGTGCCCATGCTTTCGTCCTTTGGGTGATTCTTAACAGAAAATGTTTCCGAATCGCCTTCAGGGTAATTAGTGATCACCAGCTTGAGCGGTTTTAGGACACCAAAAACACGTTTGGCCGATGCTTCCAAGTCTTGTCGAATGGCATTCTCAAGCACCGCCATGTCGATGGTGGAGTCTTTCTTTGTAACCCCTATCTCGGCGCAGAAGTTCCTGATCGAGGCGGGTGTGTAGCCTCTGCGTCGCAAGCCGACTAGCGTGGTTAAGCGTGGATCATCCCAGCCGGTAACATGGCCTTCAGTAACCAATTTTATAAGCTTACGCTTACTGGCAACGGTGTATTCTAGATTGGAGCGACCAAATTCAATTTGACGAGGCATTAACTTGCCTTTCTCGCCAATCAAGTTTTGTTCAATAGTGATATTGGCTAAAAACCAATCGTAAAGCACTCGGTTATCCTGGAATTCTAAGGTACACAATGAGTGAGTAATGCCTTCTAATGCATCCGAGATGCAGTGCGTGAAGTCATACATTGGGTATATGCACCATTTATCGCCGGCACGGTAGTGATGCGCAAAGCGAATACGGTAGATGATCGGGTCGCGCATGGAGATATTTGGCGAGCCCATATCGATCTTGGCGCGTAGTGTGTAAGCGCCTTCTTCGAACTCTCCAGCGCGCATGCTCTCGAATAATTTCCTACTTTCGGCAGGTGTTCGACTACGGCTTGGGCTGTCTCTGCCAACGTTGGTTAAGGTGCCTCTATATTCGCGCATTTGCTCGGCATTTAAATCATCAACATAGGCGAGACCTTTGTCAATTAGCTCTAACGCGAAGCCATAAAGATGATCATAATAATCTGAGGCGTAGCAAAGCTTGTCCCACTCAAAGCCTAACCATGAAACGCTGTCGCGAATCGCTTCCATATACTCTAGACTTTCTTTTTCAGGGTTCGTATCGTCAAAGCGCAAATTGCATTTGCCACCCAAATCAGCAGCTAAACCAAAATTTAAGCAAATCGACTTTGCATGGCCCAAGTGAAGATACCCATTCGGCTCAGGTGGGAAGCGCGTATAAATATAGTCGTGCTTGCCATTCTTGAGATCATTTGACGTGATCGCTTTAATAAAATGGTTCGGGGTCGCTGCTTTGCTCATGGTGTTACAACTATTTTGGAGGTTAAGTGTCACAAGCTATTTGATCTTAAGTGTTACAACTTATTTGATCTTAAGTCTGAATGTGGGTTGCTGAATTCGATCTAATATTATAGAGGATAGTGGCATGCGATGCCCCGTCTAGAACATCTAATTAAATTCATAAGATTAGCGGTTTAAATCAAGACTGTTGCTTTAGTAGCACTTCATTGATGTGCACACTCGGTGTTGCCAAAGAAATATTTGAGCGCATTGATTCTGCCAGAATATGAGCGCGGAATACTTGTTTGATTTTTAATAACTGCTTTACATTTTTAATATAGTAGTAGACCGCCCAAGTGACGGCATGGTCTCCGGTGTCTAGCACCATGACTTCGTGATCAAACTGTTGTTCCCTTGAATCTTCGTTTTTATCAATTTCTGCAAACGCACGATTCATCATTTCGGTGACTTCTAGCTCGGAGTGTGCGTAATCGATGTTGAACACCAAGCATTCCCGTAAGCCTTTAGCCGAGGCGAAGCGGGATAAATTTTGGATGCCGTAGTCGCGCAGTTTTGCGTTGCGAACCATTAAACGATGATTGTTGGCTAAATCTAAGAACTCAGTGTGAAACACCTTGGTCTTGAAGATGCTGGCAACGATGTTGCCGCTGCCCATGTTGAACTGAACCACGTCGCCCTCTTCAGCCATCCGACTGTTCAAAATGATCAGCCCGCTGATAATATCGGGCGCCCAAGAGGCTTGTGTCAGAGCTAAAAATAGACCGATGATGCCCACCGCGCCACCGGTTTCTAACAACGAATTCAGCCCCAAAATTCGCATACAACTTACAATTGCTACCACGCTTACTACGGCCGCTACAAAAAGACTGAGCCCCCGACTGGAATAGGTATCGGAAATCTGTCGTTTGCTTTTTGAACTACGTACTTTGCCGAAACGCTGGCGAATAAGGAAATTTATAAACTGTGTGCCAATCACCGCAAAGTAGATCACCATTAGCGATTGGGTCAGTTTGCTTAGTAAGGTGTAGTCGCGCAGCAGAACGTCGGCAAACACGCCGGCGATGATTAACGAATTGAGAATTCGCATCATACTAATGCGTGTGCTTAGCCCGTCGTCGTCATTCAGCCAGCGGCAAATGGGGGTTGCGGCCATAAATAGCACCAAGCTTGCAGCAATGATGAATAAATTTAACTGATTAAAGTTGTCTAAAAAAGTGGAAAGTATTTCGGTCATAACCTTATTATAGAGCCTTAAGCCATTTGTTTGTAAGGCTTTCATTTACTAGCGTGTACAGTGTTAAGTATCTGCCAATAAGCATATTCATTTAAATCATAGCCGCCATATCGACTTTCCTGTACCTTGCGGTCTAGCCGAGGCGTGGCTTGCTCGTATAAACTCAGGTAGTTAGATAAGACCCCTTGCTTACAAGCGTCTAAAAATGACGCCCTTATGTAGTCAAGGAAAACCAACTGGAGTTCTCTCAACATGATTATCAGCATCCCTAAGGAGTCGTACAAAGGTGAAAAGCGCGTCGCGTTAACACCTGAATCGGCCGTACATATTCAAAAACTCGGTCACACACTGCGTATCGAAGCTGGCGCAGGTAAAGCCGCCGAGTTCAGCGACGCGCAGTACAAAGAAGCTGGTGTCGAAGTGGTTAAGGCCGATTCGATCTGGACTGACACCGACATCATTATGAAAGTCCGCAGTGTCAGCGAAGATGAGTCTAAAAAGGTAGCCGCAGGTACAACCTTGATAAGTTTCTTCTGGCCGGCACAAAACCAAGAGTTTATGGCAAAACTTGCTGAGGCTAAGGTTAATGTTATTGCGATGGATAGTGTGCCTCGTTTGTCGCGGTCACAAAAAATGGATGCCTTGAGTTCAATGGCAAACATTGCTGGCTATCGCGCAGTCGTCGAAGCCGCTAACCAGTTCGGTCGTTTTTTTACTGGCCAAATTACCGCTGCAGGTAAAGTTCCGCCAGCTAAAGTAATGGTAATCGGTGCTGGCGTTGCCGGTCTCGCGGCGATCGGGGCGGCTAAGAGTATGGGAGCCATTGTGCGCGCCTTTGATACTCGCTTAGAAGCTAAAGAACAAGTTGAAAGCTTGGGCGCTGAATTCCTAGAACTTGAATTTAAGGAAGATGGATCTGGTGACGGCGGCTATGCTAAAACCATGAGTAAGGAGTTTATTGACGCTGAAATGGCGATGTTCCGCGAGCAGTGTAAAGAAATTGACATAATTATTACTACCGCCTTAATCCCAGGTCGTCCGGCTCCTGAGTTGATTATGACTGACATGGTCGAAAGCATGAAGTCGGGCAGCGTGATTGTTGATCTAGCCGCCGAGCAAGGTGGTAATTGCAAACTCTCTAAGGCCGACAAAGTGGTTACGCATAAAGGCGTCAAGATTATCGGTTATACCGACTTACCTAGCCGTTTAGCCACCCAGTCGTCGCAACTGTATTCTACTAATCTGCGACATATGTTGACTGACTTAACACCAGAGAAGGACGGTGTTATTCACATCAACATGGACGATGAAGTTATTCGTGGCGCTACCGTTGCACACCAAGGTACCGTGACATGGCCCGCTCCTGCTCCGATACTATCGGCGGCACCCGCGAAACCAAAAGAGGCAGCGAAAGCACTAGAGCCAGTAGCTGAAATGAGTAATGCCAGCAAGGCTAAAATGACTTTTGGTGTAATGGGGGTAGCGTTGCTAGCACTGTTGGGTGTTGGGTCCGTTGCCCCGCCTGACTTTATGAGTCACTTTACGGTATTTGTTCTCGCTTGCTTTATTGGCTACCAAGTGATTTGGAGCGTTACCGCTTCATTGCATACACCTCTTATGAGTGTCACCAATGCTATCTCAGGCATTATTGTAGTGGGTGCGATATTACAAATATCCTCCGACTCAGGAGTGGTGCAGATTCTTGCCTTTATTGCCGTCTTGATCGCATCGATCAACATCGCCGGCGGTTTTTTAGTTAGTCAGCGTATGCTGAAAATGTTTAGTAAGTAGAGGAGAGAAATTATGTCTATGGGAACTATTTCTGCAGCGTATATCGCTGCTGCAATCCTCTTTATCTTGAGCCTTTCTGGTTTGAGTAATCAGGAGACTGCAAAACGAGGCAACTGGTACGGAATCATCGGTATGACGATTGCGATTGTCGCCACCATCATGAACGGAAGTGTCACAAGCTATGGCTGGCTGATTTTGGCGGGCGTGATTGGTGGCACTATCGGTGCTCGTTTGGCGTCCAAGGTTGAAATGACTCAAATGCCTGAGCTAATTGCGATTTTGCATAGCTTTGTTGGTATGGCTGCCGTACTTGTCGGTTTTGCCAGTTACTTTGATCCTGTCGAGGGGTTGTATGGTGCAGCGGCGACCATTCACAGCGTTGAAGTGTACTTAGGTGTGTTGATTGGCGCGGTGACGTTCACAGGTTCAGTGGTCGCCTTCGGTAAGCTCAATGGCAAGATTGGTAGCAAGCCTTTGATGTTGCCAATGAGGCACCAGCTAAATATTGGCATGGTAGTGTTGTGGGTTGTTATTGGTTCATGGTTTGTTGGCGCTGATCATGGTGCCGGCACTTTGCCGCTCATATTAATGACCTTAATTGCGTTTGCCTTTGGCATACACATGGTCATGGCAATCGGCGGTGCTGACATGCCAGTGGTAATTTCAATGCTTAACTCTTACTCCGGTTGGGCTGCGGCGGCAACCGGCTTTATGTTAAGCAATGACTTGTTAATTGTTGTTGGTGCATTAGTCGGTAGCTCAGGCGCGATTTTAAGCTACATTATGTGCCGGGCGATGAATCGAAACTTCGTTAGCGTAATTATGGGTGGCTTTGGAACTGTCGCAGTGGGCGGTGATGAAGAAGGTGAGCAAGGCGAAGCGGTAGCGATTCAAGCTGACGAGGTTGCTCAACTAATTGCTGACTCTGGCAAAGTAGTTATTGTACCAGGCTATGGTATGGCGGTAGCTAATGCGCAACACGCGGTATCTGATTTAACTAAGCAGCTGCGTGAAAAAGGCATCGATGTTCAATTCGCAATTCACCCAGTAGCGGGTCGTATGCCTGGTCATATGAACGTGTTGTTAGCTGAAGCAAATGTGCCCTACGATATCGTATTGGAAATGGATGAGATAAATGACGAGCTTAGCGATGTAGACGTAGTGATCGTCATTGGTGCTAACGACATTGTTAATCCTGCGGCTCTAGAGAACCCGAACAGCCCAATCGCTGGCATGCCTGTATTGGAGGTTTGGAAAGCTAAGACGGTTATTGTCTCTAAGCGTTCTATGGCTACCGGCTATGCCGGGGTTGAAAACCCGTTGTTCTTTAAAGAGAACACGCGCATGTTGTTCGGCGATGCTAAAGATAGTGTTGATGCGATCAAAAGCGCTTTGTAATTAGCTCTTGGATTGTTCGTAAAAATGCCGCCACTTGGCGGCATTTTTATTGATGGGGTAGTCGTATCTTAGCGATAAGATGTGCTCGAGGGGGTGCTAGTTAATCTATTGCGTGCCGTGATTTAAAGCGAGATCCTTCGGCTGCGCTCAGGATAACGGGTAGGGTGCACTGTCATCCTGAGCGCAGCCGAAGGATCCCTGCCCCTAGTAAAGATCTCTGCCTCTAGCAAGGATCTCTGATTAAAAAGGAACCTCAGCTAGAGTTGCCATATTACCCTTCACCAACGCTCATGAAACGCGTAGAATCGCGACCGTGAAGACTCCAGCCAAAATATCCAGACGCTTTTGTGTCGCTCCGATGCTCGATTGTACCGACCGGCATGAGCGCTATCTTGCCCGTTTAATCTCTAAGCATACTGTCTTGTATACCGAGATGATTACTACCGGGGCATTGCTGTTTGGTGATAAGGCGCGCTTTCTGGATTTTGACGATGCCGAGCATCCGGTGGCTCTGCAGTTAGGTGGTAGTGAGCCTGATGCCATGACTAAGAGCGCCGAACTGGTTCAGCAGTGGGGTTACGACGAGGTTAATATCAACGTTGGTTGCCCAAGTGATCGCGTACAGTCAGGCAGCTTCGGTGCCTGTTTGATGCAAGCGCCTGAGTTGGTTGCTGAAAATGTCAAACAAATGCAAGCCGCCGTCGATATCCCGGTGACCATCAAGTGTCGCATTGGTGTTGATGAGCAAGAGCCACGTGACGCGCTTTGGGCATTAGTCGAGGCGAGTGCTAACGCGGGTTGTAAGACATTTTTGGTGCATGCGCGTATGGCGTGGTTGAAAGGCTTAAGCCCAAAGCAGAACCGAGATGTACCGCCGCTTGATTACCAGTTAGTGTACGACCTGAAGCAAGCTTTCCCTGAATTAGAAATCGTGATTAATGGCGGCATCAGCACGATCGAGGCTTGCCATCAGCATTTAGAGCATGTTGACGGAGTCATGATGGGGCGCGAAGCTTATTCGAACCCCTATATTATGTCGCAAGTTGATCAAGCGTTTTATGCTGAAAGTGAGGCCCCGCCAACACGCGACGAAGTATTGGCCGACTACATTCTTTATGCCGATGAGCGTTTGAGCAACGGTAGTCGTTTGAACCATCTATCAAAGCACATTGTTGGTTTGTATCATGGCGAGCCGCGTTCTCGACTCTGGCGCCGCCACATAAGCCAGAATGCGCATATACCAGGCAGTGATACTGATGTGTTGCGAGCCGCTTATCATGAAATGGTTTCAATCGAAGAGCCCTGATTTTTGATATCGAGGATTGTACGGTGCGCTACGGAATACGTGCCAGCAAGCCAAACCGGACTAAAATAGACTCGGCTAGATAACCGAAGCCAATCAACCAACCTGATTGTTTTAGGCCTTGCTCTTTTAAAGCCTGAATGCCTGATTGGTCGATCAACTGACCTTGTTTGATTACCGCTACAATTTGAGTCAAGTGAGCGATATCGTCCAGAGGGTTGTTCTTTAATAGAATGAGGTCAGCTTTTTTGCCAACGCTAACCGAACCTATTTGATCTTCAAGGTATGGCGCTTTTGCTGCATTTAGGGTGGCCGAACGTAAAATGGTTTGCGCCGCCAATCCGGCTTTTTGCATTAGTTGCATTTCCTTTTGTGTTGCTGCGCCAGACAGTAGGTACATTGTGCCTTGATCTGAGCCGACCAGGAGCGGCACATCAAGTTGCTCTGCGCGCCTGGTGATAGCAAACAAGACTTCGCGTTCAGCAGTGTTCCATTCAACCTGCTTCGGCGAGGCGTCAAGCCATCGCTGCACGCTTAAGTGCGATAGTAGAAATCGATAGAATGAATTCATACGTTGCAGCTCAAGTTTGTTTATGAGTTTATCTTTCTGAGCGCTGAGTTCGGTAAGGTGATCAAACGTCGCCAGTGTAGGGGTCAGGTAGGTGTTGCTATTTTTGATCTGGATTAAGTGTTGGTCTAACGCCGAATCGCTTAACTCAAAGTTGAGCACGGTTTGATAGATTTCTTCTACGTGTTCTACCGATTGAAGTTTGTTGAGTGCGCCCATGTCGAATTTTCCATTTGCGAAAGATCCGTACGATCCGTGTTTAGCGACGGGTATCGATTGTTTCTCGGCTTCCTGCAGCAGCGCGTCTAATATTGACTTAGGCAGGTGGCTATAAACCTTGAGTAAGTCGTAACCGGCTCTTTTGTACTCTCTAACCACCGCAACGGCCTGTTCCGGTGAATGCAGCGCATGTTGAAATAGATCAGACTCAGCATCGTCTAAAATAGGAGAGGATGTATACAGACTAGACCACCCCAGCCATTGATCGTTTTGCAGTTCCTACTTGAATCGCAAGTGCATAGGCATGCCCCTCATATTTCTTACTGAGGTTACCCCGTGTGCCAGGCTGTTGACTAGATCTATACGGTCGAGGATATGCGTATGCATATCGATCAGCCCGGGGCTTACGTAAGGGTTGCCGCCGTTAATCTTTGCGAATTCAGTCGGGTACTGATGGCCAGCGTCATGAATGCCTACGATGACGCCATCTGCAATCATCAATTGGCGTTGTGTTTCGATACTTCCAGTTTCTACATCGATGACCGAGACGGGTTCAATCACATAGCGAGTGTATTTGCTCGACACACTGCGGCTATTGAACAGCTCATCTGGTTGTTCATGGCGGGCGTAAAGGGCCGCCGTGTAAATAGAAATAATGGGTAAGGCTATAAATAGCGATATAATAAGGCTAAGCCCGATCAGCGAGATTTTGCTATGAGGACGTAACATAGAGGTGTGTAGAGTTGCTTAGTTGTGTCTCAACTATTGCTGGCTCGGGCTGGCTAAGCGCCCTAAATCATGATTTTGCACTAAAATTTGATAGAAACTTGATCGTTACTTGAGTCGCTGACGTTTTTGCCGTTGATATTGGCTAGGTGTTAAGCGGGTAGCGTTTTTAAACGAGGTGTTGAAACTCGACTTTGAATTGAAGCCCGACTCAAAGCCGATCTCTAGTAAGGTCAACATGTCGTCAATATCTTGGTCTATTTTACGTTTAACCTCGGCTACCCGTAAGCCGTTTATATATTCACAAAAATTCAGCCCAGACCCGACATTTACCGCATTCGAAACGTCCTTGATGCCAATATTTAAGTGGCTGGCGACATCACTCAAAGACAACCTTGGTTGCTTGAAAAAATCGGCATCAAGTAATTTTTGATCTATTTGTTGGAATAAAATAATGCTTAGCTCATGTTCTTTTTGATTCAAGTCTAAATCGTCAAAACTAGCCAAGCCGTCAAATAAAAGCGGCTGTCGTAGCGCCAAGCCGATGAGCAAGGCATAAAGAGAAAGCATGCTGAACTGGTGTGCCAAGTACCAGGTGTTGAGTATTTCGTAATCTAGCTCTGTTTGCAGGTTAAGTCGTATCGTGTCGATTAATCCTAGAGCCGCAAAAAACCACATGATGATTCTCAGCCAGTTCAATTGCATGTCCAAAGCAACTGAACTCATTTGCTTTGACGCTTTCAAGTATTTGCCAAGCAAGCGATAAGAAATCACACCGTAAGTCAGTAAGCTAAGTGATCCTACCGAAACCACACTTTGGGTGAAATTGGTGAAAGGCAGTGCCAACAAGGCCGATATGAAATGAAGCAGGTTAGGGCGCTGCCACCGGGCGTCGGCATACACTAAATGCTTTACGAAGAGGTAAAATGCGGGCCCAGTGCACAGTGTGAAAACCGGTGTCACTAAAAATACCTTCTCGAATAAGCCGGTTTCTTCAGAAAAGTTGAACGCCATTAGCAGGGCTTCTAGTGTCAGTAGTAGGCACAGTGCTTTAAAGCGAGGTAAAACCCACAATAGCAAAATGCCATAGACACAAAGCGCCGAAAACAAGACTTGAACTAGGTTCACAGGTTGTAGTGCGTAAGTGGTTACCAATGCGTTAATAGTAAGTTTCTTATCTGGATCTCAGATTAGAAAATCTACTAAATAAGCAGCTATGTCACTGCTTGTTTTTACTCACGTTGGCCTATTGATGCGAACCCATTATCGCCGTTTATAAATTTGCTCTGAGAGACGTTAGTAAATAATCAATGGAACGGTTAAGTTTCGGTTCATGTTAATTAGGTACACTAGCGTTTACTGTTAGCATTACGCTCTGATCACGTTTTTGGTAAACCCATGTTGAAATTTTTAAGATGGCTAGGCGGTTTCATTCTCACTGTCGCTTTGCTGCTGTTATCGGCCATTATTATTCTCCCAAATGTCATTGACCCTAATGATTACCGCGATGAGCTGGCCACATTAGTCAAAGATAAAACCGGCCGAGACCTCGGCTTATCAGGCGATTTGAAAATTTCTGTATTTCCGTGGTTAGGAGTTAAAACTCAAGGCCTAAGCTTATCTCAGCCCAAGGGCATAGACGGTAATATGCTATCGGTTGACACTGCGCGGTTGCGGGTTAAGTTAATGCCGTTGTTAACTAAGAGAATAGAAGTCGATACGGTGGTGCTCGAGCGACCGATGATTAAATTGGTGACACTGAAAAATGGTCTGGATAGTTTTTCAGGTTTGACTGGTGAGGCGGCCTCCCAAGATCTAGAAAAAGATTCAGCGACGACGGCACTCGCATTAGCAATACAAGGCATCGAACTGACCAATGGCACTGTCATCATTGATGATCGCCAAGCTGACAGCCGATTAGAAGTGACCAGTCTAAATCTCGTTACCGGTAACTTAATCGGTTCGTCGCTTGCTGATATCAATGCAACGGGGCAGATCAAAGACTCTGCATCGCCGGACATCACAACGTTTGATTTGACTGCTAAGGCGCTTATTAATACTGAAACCTTCGACCTTCAGGTGAGTAGTTTGTTGGCGCAAATCGAGCAAGGTGAATTCGATATAGAGCTGCTGATAGAGGCTTTGACGTTTAAACAGTTTTCGGTGCTCGATGCATCAGGTTTGAGTCTAGTGGTCAAAGGTGGCCAAGCAATTCAGGCCTTAATTCCGAGGGTGCAAGCGGATATTGATACTCAGACAGCGTCGATTGATTCTCTAGAAGTTAAGTATCAGAACCTAGTGGCTGTTATCTCCAATCTGAGTGTTAAGCAATTGATTGATCAGCCTAGTGCTACAGGTCGTTTGGCTATTGCCGCGTTTGATGCGCGAGAACTAATTAAGCGATTGGGAGTAGACTTTAAACCGAGCGACCCTGAGGTTTTAAAGTCGCTTGGGTTGAATACCGACTTTGCCGCTAGCTTAGACGCAGCACTGGTGGAAAATTTGGTACTCACCTTAGACACCACAAGTTTAACGGGCTCAGCCTCAGTGGTTAATTTTGAGAAGCCAAAAGCCAAGTTTGATTTAAGTCTTAGTGATCTTAATCTCGACTCGTACCTACCTGAAGTCGTAGAGGGCGAAGATCAAGTAAGTGGCGGCGAAGCACTGGTTGTGCCAATGGTTTTATTTAAGGAAGTTAATGCAAATGGCACCTTTAGAGCCGGCAAGCTGGTCTCGGCAGGTGTCGCTCTGACCGATATTTATGCGTTGGTTAAGTCATCACCAGGTCGTGTTTCGATAACCCCGAGAGCAACGCTCTATGGCGGCAAGCTAGATGGTGCAATGGTGTTTACCGATTCGGGTGATAAATTAAGCTTAAGTATTAAAAATAAAATTGACTTGGTGCAGCTGAATCCGCTGCTTAGTGACGCGATAGATTCCGACATTCTACGCGGTATCGGCACCTTAGTGCTCGATCTAGTGGTGACCGAGGTAAACGGTGTGCAGCGCAACCAAGGTTTAATTCAATTACGTGCTAAAGACGGTGCGTTGTCGGGTTTCAATATTTATAATATTGTTGATAAACTTAATGACGTAGCCGATCTCTACACTAGCTTTTCTAAAGACGATCAGCCGAAATCTGCAGACGCCCAAGTACAAGAGGAGAAGACCGACAGTACTGAGTTTTCTGAGTTGCTAGGGACTTTTTACTTGAACGACTTTTTGATGACTAATGATGATCTAAAATTAAAGGGTCGTGGCTTTGAAATAACCGGTGCGGGCAAGTTTGATCTACAAAAAGAGAGCATAGATTATAGTATTAACCTACTTTTAGAGAAGGGTATTGCCAGCGCCGATGGCGCCGGTCTACAGAAACTTCTCGTCCCAAAGCTGAACTGGTTGGGCGGTAAGCAAATACCTATTCAGTGCACAGGTGCGCTTCACAACCCAGTGTGCTTGCCTGATGTAAAAGCACTCTATTCGTTCTATTTAAGCAGTAAACTGAATGATAGAAAGTCAGAATTGTTGCAAGACAAGCTTGGTATTAAGACCGAAGACGGTAAAAAGCTCAGAACTAAAGATATTTTGAAGCAGTTAATTTTAAGAGAGTCGACCAAAGGCGATCAAACTCAAGACTCTCGAGAGGTGCCTATTGGTGAGCGTGGCGCCGATTCTGAACCTGAAGATAGCCAAGGTTCTACTGAGTTAGTACCAGAAAAAACTAAAAAAGAACTAAGAGATGAGCGTAAACGAAGGCTGTTAGACGGCTTGTTTAACTAATTGTTAGTGACGCGGCGATATTAGAACTCAAGTGAATAACGAACTTCACAAAAATCATCTTGTTTTCTGATTTGGCTTGCTCTATAAGTGGGCTATGCAAAAAACTTATTTATTGTGTGCAGCACGCAACATATTAACCGCGGGGTTGACTTAATTTATGCCACAAAGAGCAGTTCTAGGTGATGTTCATTGAATCAGGCCTTACCCGCAAAGACTCTCTCTCTCGGGAGCAATGAGTCACCCGTCGAAAACGCACGATTATCTATCCTCTGCGGCGAATGTCATCGTAATATCAAGATCATTGAAGAAGAACTATTGGTCAAATGCTATCAACAAGGTTCAGATTTTGTACTACAGGGCAAAGCTAGTGATGTTGAAATTGCTAAGCGCGCATTAATTCAACTCTATAAACTAACCGCCGAGAGGTCTGGTTTGGAAGAATCAAAGGTCTACCAAGTGATTAATAATGCCTCAGAGGCTAAGGTCGAAGACAGCCCATTTGAGCGCGTTCAAGCGCCGTTCAGACAAGTAATCGCCAAGTCGAACGCTCAGAACGCTTACATGAAGTCGATTGATCGGCACGATGTGGTGTTTGGTATTGGTCCGGCGGGTACTGGTAAAACATATTTAGCAGTTGCTAAAGCGGTTGAGTCATTGCTAAATGACGATGTTAAACGAATCGTTTTGGTTCGACCTGTGGTTGAAGCGGGCGAGAGCCTCGGCTTTTTGCCTGGCGATATTGGTCAAAAAATTGATCCCTACTTACGACCACTTTATGATGCCTTGTATGAATTGCTTGGCGTTGAACGGGTTGAAAAGCTGATTGAAGCGAAGACCATAGAGCTAGCCCCTTTGGCCTACATGCGAGGGCGTACTCTATCGAATGCCTTCGTTATTATGGATGAAGCGCAGAACACCACGGTCGCTCAAATGAAAATGCTTCTAACGCGAACCGGTTTTGGTTCCAAGGTAGTGTTGACCGGTGATTTGTCTCAGGTTGATTTACCAAAAGGTACTTATTCTGGCTTAAAGCATGCGCTTACCATTCTTAATGGCGTGAAGGGTATTGATGTGAATAAGTTTACCGGCAAAGACATTGTAAGGCATCCGTTAGTGCAGCGAATCGTCGAAGCTTATGAGAAGCATGACCGTAATGACTAGCATGGCTGCGTTACTGGTCGATGTGCAAGATGCTCTCGAGCAAGATGTTGACGGAGATGACAAACCTCCGAGTCCATCGGCCCTTACAGCATGGGCTGAAATAGCCCACCAAGCGGTGAGTCAAACTACCAGTGAAGTCACTATTAGGCTAGTTGATGAAGCCGAAATGATCGCCTTGAACCAAGATTATCGTGGGAAAATTGGCTCGACTAATGTGTTATCTTTTTCAGTGGATAATGAATTTGGCCTCTCAGCAGAGCTGGGCTCACATTTGATCGGCGACATTGTTATTTGTCATAAAGTCATTATCCGCGAAGCCGCGGAGCAACATAAAACAATCGTTAGTCACTATGCCCACATGGTTACTCACGGAGTACTGCATCTTCATGGTCATGACCACGAAGATGATCAATCTGCTGAAGAAATGGAAGCCTTAGAAGTGAGTATTTTGTCTATCAGTGGTATCGAAAACCCCTATAATTGATCTAATGAATAATCCTGACCAACCTCCGTCCTCGTTTTTAGCCGGCCTCAAAGCCAAATTCGTTTCAATGGTTTCATCTTGGCTGCCGTATCAGCGAGCAACTACTAGAGAAGATGTACTCGAAAATCTGAGTCAAGCCGAGCAAGACGGTATTTTAGCGCGTGATGCTTACGATATGATGCAGCGCGTAATGTTTGTCTCAGATCTTAAGGTTCGAGATATTATGATTCCGCGTAGCAACATGGTGCACGTCGAACGTGACCATGACCTTGATGAATGCTTAGATATCATGGTGGAGAGTGCTCACTCGCGTTTCCCTGTGGTAGATAACGAGAAAGATCAAATTAGTGGTATTTTGTTAGCTAAAGATTTGTTGCGCTACTTTGATGATGACAATAAACAACGTTTTAACCTACGAGACTTAATGCGCCCAGCGGTCTTTGTTCCAGAAAGCAAACGGCTCAATGTTTTGTTGGCTGAATTCCGAGAAAACCGTAATCACATGGCTGTAGTGGTCGACGAATTTGGCGCGGTTGCGGGCTTGGTTACTATTGAGGACGTAATTGAGCAAATCGTCGGTGACATCGAAGACGAGCATGATATTGATGATGATGAGAGTATGATTCGTGAGCTCGATGGAGGCGAAATTATTGTTAAAGCCGTGTTACCAATCGACGAGTTTAATGCGTATTTTGAGACCTATTTAAATGAGAGTGGCAGTGATACGATCGGCGGCCTTATTTCTCAAACATTGGGTCATATCCCGCAGCGCGATGAAAGTGTGCAAATAGATCAAGTAAGATTCGAGATAGTGCATGCCGACTCTCGCCGTTTGCATTTGGTGCGAGTTGTGAAGGTTGCTTCGGTTGAGTCTGAAGAATAAACCTGTAGGCCAGCGGCCTGAAATCAATTCGCGCATGAGCCTGCGAAAAGGACAATAATATAAACATGAATCATTTAAATCAACCGACAGTTTACTTGGTAGACGCCAGTATCTATATTTTTAGAGCTTGGTTTTCTGTGCCTGATTCGATGCGTGGTGAGAACGGTATGCCGGTTAATGCGATATATGGCTTTTGTCGCTTTCTAACTGAATTTGTTGAGCGTAGCGGTGCCCACCACGTTGGCATCGCTTTTGATGAAAACCTAACACAGTCGTTTCGTAACGATATTTACCCTGAGTACAAAATGAACCGGGAATTACCGCCCGAAGACCTCAAAAATCAATTCAAATATTGTCGAAGGCTAGCGGAGGCAGCTGGCTTTTACTGCGTAGGCCATGATCGCTACGAGGCCGATGACTTGATCGCGACTTTATCACTATCGATGCGTGAACAGGGTTTTCGAAACGTTATTGTCAGTGGTGACAAGGACCTAGCGCAATTGATTAGAGGTGACGATTTTTGGTGGGATTATGCGCGTGATCGGCAACTGAGAGCCCCGCAAATAATCGAAAAATTTGGTGTGCCGCCCGAGGCAATCCAAGATTTCTTGGGATTGTGTGGCGATGCCGTGGATAATATTCCTGGGGTGCCTGGCATTGGTCCGAAAACAGCCACGGCTTTACTTCAAGAGTACAAAACAGTAGAAGGGGTATATGACAATCTAGCCGCGATTGCATTGCTGACAGTGCGTGGAGCCAAGACTCTCGGCGCTAAATTGGCTGAGCATCGGCAACAAGCTTTTTTGTCAAAAGAGTTAGCCACTGTCGCTTATGATGCGCCGATTGATACTCGTGCTGATCTGTTATTACGAAAATCAGCCGAAGTTAGTTTACTGCAAGAAATTGGTCAAATTATGGGTGGGCGAGGCGATGGCTTGTTCGAGCGCTTAGTTCACTCTTCCAAGTTAGTATCAACGAGTTCATAAATGAGCCACTAACTTTACGCTATTCGCTTATAAACTTGCTTATGCTGAGAGCATCTGCAATTATTTCGCGATAAATTTAATTGCCAGATATCAACAGCCGAGGCCCATTGTGTATCTAGAGTATTTCGGGTTAACCGAGCGTCCATTTTCGATCGCACCCGACCCTCATTATTTGTACATGAGCGCGCGTCATAAAGAAGCGATGGCTCATCTTACCTACGGTTTATCGCAAGGCGGTTGCTTCATAGTACTGACCGGTGAAGTTGGTACTGGCAAAACCACTCTTTGCCGTAACTTGCTGGGCGATTTGCCTGATGATGTCGACGTCGCACTAATATTGAATGCCAACATCAATGAACAAGAATTACTGCAATCAGTGTGCGATGAACTGAAAATAGCCTATCGAGTATCCGATTCGCAGAAGCAGTTGCTGGATAATTTAAACACTCATTTGTTAGCGGGTTTTGCCGAAAACCGCCAGACTGTTCTAATTATTGATGAAGCTCAACTATTAAGTCGAGATGTGCTTGAACAAATTCGGCTACTTACTAACCTTGAAACTACCAAGTCAAAGCTACTGCAAATTATCTTAATCGGTCAGCCTGAGTTAAGCGATTTGCTTAGTAGAAACGACTTACGTCAATTGGCTCAACGGGTTACAGCAAGGTACCACCTTGACGCATTGGACAGCGATGAAATTGAAGGCTATGTTAATTTTCGATTGGCGGTTGCGGGTTGCCGGAAACCGATTTTTACGCGACAAGCATTGATACAGCTGCACAGCTCGACCGAGGGAATTCCCCGTCGAATTAATGTCTTAGCCGACCATGCATTATTATCAGCGTATTCGAAAACTAACGCAGTTGTCGATTCAAAGAGTGTCAAGGCGGCAACTGAACAAGTGTTTATTCAGCGAAGTAAGCCAAGTTCATTTATGCCCATGGCTATCAAATGGGGCGCTGCTGGGTTTGCTCTGGTACTTATCAATGTATTGCTTTGGTGGTGGTTTACAAATCCATCGGAGCAGCACGTTGAACAAGCACCGAAGGCGCCTAGCAGTATGCTAGGCAGTGACAAATTAGCAGCTACTTTGGATGCTGATGCCAATGATAGTGCCGCAGTCAGTGATATTTCCACTATCGATAAATCGGCCGAATCTTCCCTGGCCGAGTCAAATCTGACCGATGCCCTGTCGCTCGAATCGGTCGGCAGCGTTTCCAATGAAAATGTATTGACAACGATTGTTCGGTCAGACGAGGTTACCCCTGGGTCGGTAGTGATTGCCGAGCTGCCGTTGGATGAAGCTGAGCTGCTGGTTCAACAGTCGTTCTCTATCAGTCAGCCACTAGCTCGAGTATTTCGCTATGACCCTGGCTCAGAGCTCGGGCAAGCTTTAGATGCCTCGGCCGATTTAACCGGTCGTATTGCCGCGTTTCGTGCCTTAGGCGCAGCGTGGGACGTGGATCTTCCAATCCAATTGATTAAGCCAGCGTGCGATGAGTTAGAAGACAATGGTATTGATTGCTTGGGGGTGACCACTTGGGAGCAGTTAACGCGCTATAATCGGCCGGCGATATTAGTGCTAGATCATTACAATAGCTTGCACCGAGTAATTGTATTTAAGCTGGACAACGATTTCGCCCAAGTGCTTGTGGGACAAAATGTTTTGAATGTTAGCGCGCGCGAACTGCGGTCACGTTGGACCAACAACGGCATCACCTTTTGGCGGCCATCAAGAATCGGTAGTGCTTTTCTACAGCAAGGTGATACTTCAAATAGGTTAGCGCCCCTAAGGGTGGCAATAAATCAGGCCTTATTAAATATAAATATGCCTGCCCTCGATGACCTAAGTCTTAATAGCTTCGATCTGTCACTAGCGCAAGCGGTATTTGCCTTGCAGACCCGTCATTCACTTTTGGCGGATAGCAAAATCGGCAGTGAAATATATTTACTATTGAATGAACTTAGTCTGCCAGAACAGACCCCAGTGCTGCGTCAGCGGGTAAAATAGAGAATTGAAATGTCGACCATATTAGATGCTTTAAGAAAATCTGAGCAAGAGCGAAAGTTAGATAAATTGCCCACACTCACTGACATGGTGGCTCCCCAAGAGCCTTCGCGTTGGCCTGTCTATATTGGTTTAGTATTAGTGCTGGTAGCAACCGCCTTGGTTGTTTTGGCCTATATTATTTGGAGCGCAAAGCCGGATACGGTAACAGTGCTAACAAGTCCTGCAGTAGCGGCTAATACCGAAGCGCAAGGGCTTGTTCAAGCGCCTGTGGCAAACGCTGATGATGCCGATTTGAGTAAGGACCCGATGTTAGTCAACGTAGTGTCTTACTCGTCAGATCCCGCTCTTCGCTTTGCCATGGTAAATGGCAAACTGGTTCGTGAAGGTGAGTTTATTGAGCCAGGATTGAAGATCGAAGAGATACGAGCCGATGTGGTTGTGTTTAATTCGCGCGGTGCCAAAATTACTCGCAAGCCCTAGCTTACTATCGCTCTAGACTGTCAACAAACAGTTGTTAAAAGCCTGCGTAACCGTGTAAAAGGATAGCGCATCGAACTAAGGCTTTCGTTATAATCTTAGCTTTGGCGTGTCGCCTTTTTATCTCACTTTAAAGTTTAACTATCATGAGTTTGTCTGCTGAAGTCGCCAAGCGACGCACCTTTGCAATTATCTCGCACCCAGATGCGGGTAAAACCACATTGACGGAGCGTTTGCTCTTGTCAGGTGGAGCGATTCAAATGGCGGGTAACGTCAAGGGCCGCAAGAGCGGTCGTCATGCGACCTCTGATTGGATGGAGCTGGAGAAGCAGCGCGGCATCTCAGTGACTTCATCGGTGATGCAATACGACTACCATGATAAAGTTATTAATTTACTGGATACTCCGGGGCATGCTGACTTCTCAGAAGATACCTATCGAACCTTGACCGCAGTTGATTCGGCTCTGATGGTAATCGATATCGCCAAGGGTGTAGAAGAGCGAACGATTAAGTTGATGGAGGTTTGTCGTTTGCGCACCACGCCGATAATGACCTTTGTAAATAAGATGGACCGTGAGGGTCGAGACCCAATCGAGGTGATGGATGAGATCGAGTCGGTACTTGATATCCTGTGCGCGCCAATGACTTGGCCAATAGGGATAGGCAAGTTGTTTCGCGGCATCTATCGACTCTACGACGACACAATCCATTTGTTTGCGGGTAGGCCCGGCAACAATCCAGAGCAAGACCAATTTATTAAGGGTCTAGATAACCCCGAACTGGATAAAATTCTTGGCCCGATGGCGCAAGAGCTCCGTGAAGAGTTAGAGTTGGTTCAAGGCGCTAGCAACCAATTTGACAAAGAATTTTACGAAAGTGGTGACCTGACGCCCGTGTTCTTCGGCTCGGCAATTTCCAATTTAGGTGTTGAAGAATTGATGTCGACCTTTGCAGAGCTTGCGCCAGCACCTCAAGGTCGAATGACCGAAACTCGCGAAGTGACCTCTGATGAAGAGAAATTCACTGGCTTTGTATTCAAAATTCAAGCCAATATGGATCCGTCGCATCACGATCGAATTGCGTTTATGCGAATTACCTCGGGTAAGTTTACCAAGGGCAAAAAACTCAAGCATGTGCGTTTAAAAAGAGATATGGCGATTAATAATGCCAGCTCGTTCATGGCCTCGAAGCGAGATGCCATTGACGAGGCGTATGCTGGCGATATCCTTGGCGTGCACAATCACGGCACAATTCAAATTGGCGATACTTTCACCGAGGGTGAAGAGCTGAAGTTTACCGGTATACCGAACTTTGCGCCGGAGCTATTTAGGCGCGTCCGCTTGCAAGATCCTTTGCGCGCTAAGGCCTTACAAAAAGGTTTAATTCAGTTATCAGAAGAGGGCGCAACGCAAGTTTTTCGTCCGTTGATTAATAACGATATGATTCTTGGCGCGGTTGGTGTGTTGCAATTTGATGTGGTGGCCTATCGTTTAAAGGCCGAGTATAACGTTGACTGCGGGTTTGAAGCGGTTCAAGTCGCTACAGCTCGCTGGTTGCACTTTCCAGACGATAAAACTGAAACTGAATTCCGTCGCAAGAATGAATCAAATATTGCTCTCGATGGTGCTGGGTGTCTAACTTATATTGCGCCAAATAAAGTCAATTTACAGCTAACAATGGAGCGTTGGCCAGAGGTTGAGTTTAGAGCGACTCGCGAAATATAGTTCGTTATCGAGTCAGTTTTTAGCTAGTCGGTTTGGCTCGATTGGGCAATGGCACCCTTGCTGATGCCCTCGAAGGCGCGAACTCGGAACTTCGCTCTGGGTGCTTTCTGTTCAAGTACTGATAGTATGTGTTCTGCAATGCACTCCACGGTAGTGTCGCTTTGCATTAGATAAACACGTTCTTCAGGTAGGCTTAGACTGAAGTCTCCTTGACCAGTCTGATAGTCAAAGCGAACCTGGCCATGGGCTAATTCACTTACGTCCTCACTGCTGCCGAGATAAATATCTTGCCAGCGTTTGGCAAGCCATTTTTCTAATTTCCGATTTCTCACTTGGTTTTTCCAAATCTCAATTTTTGAGCGGTGGCCATGCGCTATGCGCTGGCAGTTACCGTCATGCTTCTTAAGCCCATGGCTATAGGTATAGTAGCGACCAGGCCCAACTTCGTTGAGTAGCGTGATTTTGATATCATCGACGTTTTCGGGCAGTACTTGCGCTAAGCCTTTAGTGATATGTTCGGCAACTCGCTTGCGTGAAACTCGCCTGGCTTCAATGCAGCATAATGAGGAACTAGGGGAGACGTGTTTTGTCTGTTCGCCGCTTACCGAGGTGAATTGAAGGTCGGTGTTTTTACCATCTTCGGACAGCGTAGTGTCTTTGTATTGGGTCGGCACTAATAGCTTGTGGTCAACTTGCTGGTCGACCCATTGCTTGATGGTCTTCTTTACTTTAGCAAAGTCGAAAACCATGCTCTGCTTATCAAGCTCTCCGCCGAGTTCAATATTAACTGACCAGCTTGCGCCAATAAGACCTCTCTGAGGATCTAGGATGGAGCAGTCAATTACCGTTAAGTTATCTATAAAAAGGCGAGGCATGAGTCTAAATCAGGTGTTATTAGTTATCCGAACTATACTACAATTCGCGTGTTACAAATCAGCAGACTAAACTTAAATGACCATAACTCGTTTCCCCCCATCGCCCACGGGCTATCTTCATATCGGCGGTGCTCGCACCGCGCTGTATTCTTGGTTGCACGCTCGCCAGCATTCTGGCAAGTTTGTATTGCGCATTGAAGACACTGATTTAGAGCGCTCGACGCAAGAATCCGTACAGGCTATTTTAGATGGGATGGAATGGCTGGGGCTCGATTACGATGAAGGCCCGTATTACCAAACTCAACGATTTGATCGCTATGAAAAAGTGATTGCTGATCTTCTGGGTCAGGGCGTCGCTTATTATTGTGAGTGCTCAAAAGAGCGTCTAGATCAAATGCGAGAAACCCAAAAGGCCAATGGTCAAAAGCCCAAGTATGACGGACGTTGTCGCGAGCTTGGTTTGCCCGACTCTAAAAATACCGTGGTTCGATTTAAGAATCCGGCCGACGGTGAGGTAATTATTGGTGATTTAGTAAAAGGTAATATCTCAATTTCGAATTATGAGTTAGATGATTTAGTGCTAGCCAGACCAGATGGTGTTCCAACTTATAACTTAACGGTTGTGGTCGATGATATGGACATGGGTATTACTCACGTGATCCGTGGAGATGACCATATTAACAATACTCCTCGGCAGATTAATATTCTTAACGCGTTGGGTGCAGAGCTGCCGCTTTATGCTCATGTGCCGATGATTTTAGGTGAAGACGGTGCGCGGATGTCAAAGCGCCATGGCGCGGTTGGCGTTATGCAGTATCGTGATGATGGCTTTTTACCAGAAGCACTGTTGAATTATTTGGTTCGACTGGGCTGGTCTCATGGAGACCAAGAGTTGTTTAGTATGGATGAGCTGCTTGCGTTATTTAAGATTGAGGATGTAAGCCGTTCGCCATCAACTTTTAATCCTGAAAAGCTATTGTGGGTAAATCAAGAAAAAATTAAGGTATTAGCGCCAAGCGCTTTATTGGAAAAAAGTGCCTGGCATTTTGCTAATGCGGGTAAAGAATTGCCCTCAGGTGAGTACGCTGAGTCTGTTGTTGCGCTGATTCAAGAGCGTTGTAAAACGTTGATTGATGTCGTTGATCAGACTCATTATTTTTTTGCTGAAATTGAGTCGTATGATCCGGCCGCGCTAAAGAAGTGGGTAAAGCCAGTCTCGCCCGAGTTGCTTGAAGCTCTTATTATTAAGCTCGAAGCTTTAGATCATTGGTCTGCTGGAGGCGTGCAGGCATCGGTGCAAGCGGTTGTTGATGAGCATCAAGTGGGTTTTGCTAAAGTTGCCCAGCCTGTGCGTATTGCTGTGACGGGTAGTACCATGTCTCCGTCAATCGATGCCACTTTAGCGCTGCTTGGCCGTGAAAAAAGTATGCAACGATTGTCTACAGGCTTAAGCGCTTTTAAGGTAATTTTACTTGAGCGGAGCTAGTTCCACGAATTTACGAGACAGTGTGTTTAGTTAGTATCAAAAAGTTTTTCTTGGCGAGCAACAATTCGGCTCGCTAATGAAAAAAATCTAATAGATTGGTGACGCTCCTCTTCATGACTGCTAGACTATGATAAGGAGTTTATGACTGATTTCCTTGTGTTGCTGATCAGTCGAGTTTTTGTCAGACCCGTTAAGGGTGAAATTAAAACTTGGCTTGCGATGCGAATCCGTTATAGACTTGATATCGAGAGTTCTGCTTTAGACAGAGCCTAAAGAATAATAAATAAACCTTTGTTAAGTTGTTAAAACAAAAATTTTAGAATGATGAAGCCTACAAGCTTTATCTGATTAAAAGACTCTAGTAGAGTTCATCTTAAATATAATTTTGTTTTAGCAGATTCATAGAGGCGAGCCTTAGGAGAAGATGTTTACCTTGCTTGCGCGAGAATGTAAGCGATTGGGTATAGAGCAGTGACGCCAAGCTAACCACGCTTTGAGCTTATTCAGTGATTTGTCCAACCAGTTTATATTTCCGCCCGAGAGTCATTGTTGATCTAATCTAGTATTAGCCTGCAGCAATGGTCGAGTGCTTAGTTGAGTCGATTTTATTTAAACTCTGTTTTCATATTGAAATTCAGTAATTTTAATTACAATTGGTTGACATCTAGGCTCAGTCAAATATCTTTATTCTGACGTTTTGTTATAAAAGATTCCGAGCATGCCAATGCGGGTATGTAAAGATTGATATAGTTGAACTACTGAATTTCAATTCTTCTCATCTATATATCGATTTCAATTGACGGCTTAAACCAGACTCTTAAGAGCTCTGATTTGTGGCGTTTAATGTTAGTCGAGATTGGTTGCCAGTTACGAAGAATTTAAACGAATCAACTTTGTTGTGTTTAGTGTATTTCTTATATTGGAGTGCGCCATCTGCTAAGCAAGTTGATGATTATTGAATCTAGCTAAATAGATTTCATTACAAGAGGTTAAATCTAAAATGAAAAAATCTGTGTTGAATTGGATTGGTCAAACGTTAGCAGTTGTTGCTATCAGTGCGACCGCTGCGACCACTGTATTGGCGCAGACCGTCGACCAAGAGTTCGCTCGCGAGCTTAAATTGGTAGAAGGCTTGAAAGTTTATAACCAGCAACTCGACGATCAGCTTAAAGCACAAACTGTTGCTAAGCGCGAAATCCTTATCTCAATTGATAAGGCAAAAGATCTCGAGCCACAAGTTGCGCCGTTGTTGGGCCAAATGTTGGACGCTCTGGAAAAGTTCGTGAAAGCTGACCTTCCATTTCAAAAAGAAGATCGTATGGCGAGCGTTTTCAAGTTAAAAGATTTGATGACTAACCCCGAAGCCTCTACATCAAGTCGTTTCCGTAGCATTATGGATATTTATACGGTTGAGATGGAATACGGTAACAATGCTGAAGCTTACAAGGCAGTGCAAAATGTAAACGGCGAAGATATCGAAGTTGATATGCTGCGCATTGGTCGAGTCGCTTTGTATTTTCAGACTAAAGATCAGAAAGTGTCCGCTATGTGGGACACTGCTAGCAACGGCTGGAAAGTTCTTCCATCCGGTACCAATCGAAATATCCGCAAAGCAATTAAAGTGGCTGCAAAAACAATTGCACCTGAATTGCTAAGCTTGCCACTTACTGCTCCGGAGGGCGTGTAACATGAATCGTATTCTTACTGCCATTGCTCTAGCAGCAACCCTCGTAATTGTCCCCGTTCAAGCTCAAACTGTTGATCAGTTATTAAGCCAAGTTAAAAACGGTACTTTGCAAAAAAGTAAAGCGGCAATTGATTTAGAAAAACGTTTTAGTTCAGCGGGCGCCGGCAAGGCCGCAATCATTGCTCAGTTGGGCGCTGATCGTGCTGCGTTAGAAGTTCGAAGTGATTCTTTGGAAGTTCGCTACGCCGCCAACGACGAAGAATTGGGCGCACTACGTACTGCTCGCCAAAGTTCTTTAGGTGACTTGAAAGATTTATTCGGCGCAGTACAGCAAATTGTTGGCGAAGCTGAAGCGACGTTTGATGCTTCATTGATATCGGCAGAGTTTCCAGGCCGTGGCGCTAACTTTGCTGTGATCACCAAAAAGGTATCCAATCAAGCGAATCAGCTAGTAACCGCTGACGAAATTGAATCTGTCTGGAAGGCTATTTTTAACGAAATGGCACAGCAAGGTAAAATTACTAAGTTTACTGCTGAAGTAGCCACCGCTGCAGGCGCAAAAGAGACTCAAACGGTTGTTCGTGTGGGTAGCTTTAACCTTATCGGCGACGGTACTTTCTTAACCTACGGTACAGGCGGTGTTGCAGAATTGCCGCGCCAACCGGACGGTCGCTTTCTTAGCCAAGCAGATGATTTATTTAATGCATCTGCCGACGGCGCGATATTTGCTCTAGATCCAACGCAAGGCACGCTTCTTGGCGCTGCTGTTGAAGCTCCGAGCTTAATGGATCGTATCAATCAAGGTGGTTTAGTTGGTTATATCATCCTTGGAGTTGGCGCAATTGCGGCGATCATTGCATTGGTTAAGATCGTTACTTTGTTCGGAATATCGGCCGCGGTTAACAAGCAGGCTGAGAATCCTGGTAATCCATCGGTTAAGAATCCGTTAGGTCGAGTCTTGAAAGCTGTTAAAGATAGCCCGAGCACAGACACTGAAGCAATGGAGCTACGTTTGTCTGAAGCGATTATGAAAGAAACGCCAAAGTTAACTTCTTGGCTGATGTTTTTGAAGATTGTCTCAGTGGTAGCGCCGTTGGCCGGTCTGCTTGGTACGGTACTCGGTATGATTACCACATTCCAATCAATCACCTTGTTTGGTGCGGGCGATCCAAAGCTTATGGCTGGCGGTATTTCGCAAGCACTAGTAACCACGGTTTGTGGTCTGGTTGTCGCTATTCCAATTGTATTGCTTCACACAGCTGCTGCCTCAAAAGCCAAGCGTGTTGAGGAAATCTTGGAAGAGCAATCAGCTGGTATGGTTGCACGCCAGATCGAAGGTTAATACGTAACAATTTACTTCGATCTCAGGCTTAACTCACGGATACGTGCGCTTTAATTTAGTAAAGCACCAGCAAGTACTCCGTGAGTCAGGTAAATAAGAAACTTGTTAACTGTATACGTTAACCAGCAATAGAGGTTTCATCAGATGCCAGATTTTATTTTACTCCCCTATGAGTACATTCGCGATTTTATGGAATTGGGCGGCCCGGTTCTTTATTTAATCGCGTTGCTCCTGATCATCATGTGGTACATGATAATCGAGCGTATTTTCTATATTCGTGGGCCACATAAGCATGCGGTTAAAGCCGCCGTTGATGAGTGGGAGGCTCGTACCGAGCGAAATTCTTGGGCAGCTCATCAAGTACGCGAGCAGCTAGTATCGACGGTAGGCAGCAAGCTCAAAGAGAACTTGTCTATGATCCAAGCTTGTGTAGCACTCGCGCCTCTGTTTGGTTTGTTGGGAACTGTTACCGGTATGATCGAGGTTTTTCAAGTAATGGCGATCAATGGTACTAGTAATGCGCGCGCGATGGCGGGTGGTGTTTCTAGAGCAACAGTGCCAACGATGGCGGGTATGGTTGCAGCTCTGTCAGGGCTTTTCTTAAGCTTTTGGCTACAACGCAAAGCCGAGCAAGAACGCGAATTATTGAACGAACACTTAACGCTTGATCACTAAGTCGATCTAAGCCACTCAAAGACATTGACTGCAAAAAGCTGACTAAAAAGGCCGATTGTAAGAATTGGGAGACAGTAAATGAGAAGATTAAGAAGCAAGCAAGAAGATGACGCTAAAATTGACATTACTCCGATGTTGGACGTGGTGTTTATCATGCTTATTTTCTTTATCGTGACCGCTAGCTTTATTAAAGAAAGTGGTGCAAAAGTTATCAAGCCTGAAGCGGAAAATGCTGTAAAGCATCCTAAAGCTACGGTTTTGTTGGCGATCGATGAGAATAATGAAATTTGGCTAGATCGCCGAGTGATTGACCCGCGCGCTATAAAAGCTAATATCAGTCGTCTGCTTGCTGAAAGCCCTGAGGGCGAAGTGATTGTCCAGGCCGACGTTGAGTCTGACGCCGGGACGCTCTTGAAAGTAGTTGATGCTCTCAAAGCTGCTGGCATCGACATTCCAACTATTGCGACCAAGTCGGAGTAATTATCATGGCTAAACCTATTTCATTCCTAATGTCTATATTGGTAACGTTGACCCTCATCGCTGCCATGTACGCTCTGATCAAAATGAAAGATCCAGAGTTGAATAATAAAGAAGCATTCAAGCTGCCTAAGTTTACTTACGTCGCAAAGAATGAAGAAGTGCAAACGATAACGCCAAAACCTACTCGGCCAGACGAAGTTCAAGAGCAGCCAGATGTGCCTGAGACCAAAATTGTGCCTGATCGTGTTGATATTAATTCAGACCTTGGTCTTGGTGCGGTTAAAGTCGGTATTAATCGCGATTTGAAAGGCTTCAATTCAAACGATGGTGAGTATCTTCCCATTTTTCGTGCGCCACCCATTTTCCCTCGTCGTGCACTAGAGCGTGGACTTTGCGGTTGGGTTGAATTGACCTATACGGTAACATCCGCTGGCACCACCAAAGACGCGATTGTGATTCAGAGTTCTTCAAGTATGTTTGAACGCAATGCTCTTAAGGCAGCTTTAAAATATAAATATAAGCCTCGTCAAGTCGGTGGTAAGGCGGTAGACGTACCGGGTGTCGCAATTCTTATCTCATTTAAGGTTGACGGCCAAGATTGTTAGAAAGTCTGTTTGAATTCAACCGGATATCTAACTAACTAGCGGACAACCTCATATAAATAGTAGCCGATCGTTGATCACACAATGATCTCAGGTGACGCTACTTAAAGGTGAAAAAAATGATCAAATTGACATTAATTAAAAATAAATTAAAACCTCTTATCAGCGCAACTCTCAGCCTCGCTATCATGTTGCCGTTGCTTGCTACCGTTGAGTTAACCGTAATAGATGCACAGCAGGCAGAGGCCCAAACATCTAAGCAAAAAACGAAGCCTAAGACAAAAAAAGTTCAGTCAATTCGCCAGAAGCACATCAAAAACTTTGAAAAAATTCAAGAAGCTTTCGAAATAGAAGACAATATTGAAGTAGGTCGTTTATTAGACAAAATGTCTAATGAGGAAGATCTTAATAACATCGAAAAGGCCTACATAGCTAACTATCGCGGTAATATATGCTTCACTAATGATCGATTGGATTGCGCTCTGCGAGAGTTTAAAAAGGTTACGGCAACGCGTGAAGGTTTGCCTGACAGTTTTTATGATCAAATGTTGTATGTAATAGCTCAAGTTTTGTTCTCACAAGAAAAGTATCGCGAAGCTTTGGGATACGCTCAAACTTGGTTCAAGACCCAAGAAAATCCGAGCGCGGATGCCTTCATGTTAGTCGGTCAAGCCCATTACATGCTCAAGGAATATGACAAGTCTTTGCCAAATGTTCAAAAAGGGATCGCTAAATACATCGAGTTAGGAAGTGTGCCCAAGGAAGGTTGGTTGAATCTATTAAGCAGTATATATCGTCAGAAAAATGATTTTAAGAAAATGTTGCCAGTAGTAAAGCAATTGGTTCAGCACTATCCAAAGAAGACATATCTGCTAACGATGGCAGGTATCTTTAACGAGCTGGATGATCAGCCACGAATGACGGCGATCTACCAAGCAATTTATGATCAGGGTCTTCTGAGTACTGAGTCTGAGTTAGTTACCTTGGCGTCACTAGAAATGAGCCAAGAGAACCCATTTCATGCTTCCGAGATTATGAAGAAAGGCTTTGCGTCAGGTGCCTTAAAGAAGAACCTAAAGAATTATCGACTGTATTCTCAAGCGCTATATGCCGCGCGTGAATACGACAACGCACTGAACCCTTTATCAAAAGCGGCTAAGCTTGCGTCTGATGGTAAGCTTTACAATCAATTAGGTCAGTCTTACATAGCCCTTAATCGCTGGCGCGAAGCTGAAGCCGCATTTAGTAGTGCCTCTAAGAAAGGTAAGTTGACAAATTCGGGTCAAACATTAATTAGTAAAGGCCTAACTCAGTTTGAACAGAAGAAGTTTAAAGCTGCAGAAGCAACGTTTGTACGAGCTCAAAAATATGAGAAAGTTTCTAAGACAGCGTCTAACTGGATTAAGTATGTAAAAGCAGAAGTACGTCGATTGAAGGAACTTGATGCTCCAATTCAAGAGATTGATACGAGTGTAGAGCCGACAATTAGTTAAACTAATAATAGAATTGGTAATTATTCAGCGGTGTTAGACCGCTGAAAAAAAGCATGAATTTACCAGGCTGATTTCAGGTCTGGTCACCTTAAGAGGTTAAGTATGGGTACAGCAGTACTAAAATCAGTGGTTAGAAAGAGTTTGTTAGGCATTGCATTAATCGCCTTGGCTCCAACTTCAGCGTACGCCGAAAGAACAGACGATATTGTTAAGAATAATACCAAACGTTTGAAAGATGGTGCTGCCTCACAGAAACGTATCGATGATACGTCTGAGAGAACTGAGAAGATTGTTTCGCAATACCATCAGCAACGTAAGAATGTTGAGGTACTTAAAAAATTCAATGAACGGCTACGTCGAACTCTCACAGCCCAACAAGTGGCAATGACAAAGCTAACTAAATCGATTGAAGATGCGTCTTTGATAGAGCGACAGATAGTGCCGCTGATGTTGAGTATGGTCGATGGTTTAGAGAAATTTATTGCGGCCGATGTTCCCTTTAAGTTGGTTGAGCGGCGAGCTCGATTGGCTCGAATTAGAGGTTACCTGACCAATGCAAATATCTCTGCAGCGGAGAGATTTCGTCAGGTTTTGGAGGCTTACTCTATTGAGAATGCTTACGGTCAAAGTATTGATGCCTTTATAGAAGAGCTACAACTCGACGGTATGGCTAAAACTGTAAACATACTTCAAATTGGTCGTTCAGGATTGTACTATCAAACAACAGACGGCACTCAATCCGGTTACTGGGATAAGGCTGCCCTACAGTGGCAAGACTTGGATGATTCTCATAACGCTGGTATTACTCAGGCGATCCGTATTACTCAAGGTAAAGAGGTCAATGACCTTATGACCTTGCCAGTTTCGGCTCCGGAGGTTATCTAAAATGAGTACTGTTTCTAAAATAGATATGGGCGTTAAACCTATCATGCAAAAAGTGACAAAAATAGCGGCTATAAGCATATCGTCTCTTACCATAATGTTTGGGGCTGGACATGTTCAAGCACAGAGTCTGGATATTGATAAGGTTTATAGGGCGACGCAAGCGGCTACAAGTAAAGCGCGTGGTATCAATAGCGCACGTGAGAATGCTTTTAAAGCTGAACGGAGCAAGCAACAGGGTCGTCTAAATTCAATGACCAATGAGCGAACTCGTCAAGAGCGTATTGGTAAAGAACTGGAGCGTAGCTTTGATGGAAATGAAGTCCAAATCATTGCTCTTCAAAAAGAGCTGGCAAAAGAGTTAGGCGACCTAAAGCAATTGTTTGGTGTTATTCAATTATCGGCATCAGAAGCGCAAGAAGCGTATAAAACTTCCTATATAAGTGCTCAGTACCCAGGTCGTTCTGAGAAGCTACGTCAAATGGTTGCAAAAATGTCGAGCTTGACTGAGCTTGTGTCGATCGATGAAATCGAAGGGCTTTGGTATCAGCTGCAGAGTGAAATGACCCAGCAAGGTAAGGTTGTTACGTTTACCGCTCCAGTAAGATTTAAGGTTGGTGAGGAGCAGGACGACGATGGTAAAAGTTACCCAATATTTGAATCCCAAGATCGCCAAATTACCCGTGTTGGAGTGTTCAGCGCAGTCAGCGGTAAAGACATCCTGACCTATAAGGACACCACCGGTTTTACGGCCTTAGATCGACAGATGGGTGGCAGTCGATCAGCCTTCACAGGCTTGTCTCAGAACCTACAAGCGTTGTCGACAGGGGTTACACCTTTTATGCTTGATCCGAGTAAGGGTGTACTTTCAAGGGCCTACGTTCAAGTACCAACTATCACCGAAAAAGCAAAAGAAGGTGGCATCGTTGGCTATGTGATTTTAGCTTTGGGTCTAGTAGGTTTGTTGATCGCCGCTACACGTATTCTTATTTTGATGGGTGTTGAGGGCAAGGTTAAGAAGCAGGCGCGTGATTTGAAGCGCCCATCTCTTGGCAATCCACTTGGCCGAGTTATTAAAGTTTTCCAAGATAATCCAAGTACTGACCCCGAGTCGATGGAGTTGAAGCTAGGTGAGGCCATGCTTAAGGAATCTCCGAAGCTTAACGCTTTTGTTATGTTCCTTAAAATTATAGCGGTCGTAGCTCCACTACTAGGCTTACTAGGAACCGTTACAGGCATGATTCAGACCTTCCAGGCAATCACTCTTTATGGTGCAGGCGATCCGCAAACAATGGCTGGTGGCATTTCGCAGGCGTTGGTAACGACTGTCCTGGGCTTAATTGTTGCTATTCCGATGGTATTTTTGCACTGGTTAGCATCAAGCCGCGCTAAGCGTATTGAGGGTATTCTTGAGGAGCACGCTGCTGGACTAATCGCTGAGCAATACGAAGGGACGGCTAAGTAGATTGTTGGTAGCTTAAAACAAGCGTTTACGTTTAAAAAATAAATCCATTGAGCATCGCCAAAATGGTGTGCTCTCAAGAGGAAAGATTAAATGAAAAGATTAGGTAAAAGTAATACCGAAGAAGAAACCGATATCGATATCACTCCCATGTTGGACGTGGTGTTTATTATGTTGATCTTTTTTATCGTTACCGCAAGCTTTGTTAAAGAGTCGGGTATCGACATCAATAAGCCGCCGGCGTCTAATGATCCACCCAATCCCGACGCACCAAAGCCTATTGTTGTTGAAATTGATAAGCTTAACGAGATTCGTATTGATCGAAATATCGTTGATTTTCGAGCGATCAAGTCAACCGTGACACGTCTGCGAGCTGAACGACCAGAGGCTGCGGTAGTTGTAAAGGTTCATCCTAAAGCCCAGACTAAAGCGATCGTGCAAGCAATAGACGGTATAAAATCGGCTAACGTTTCTCAGCCGACGATTTCTCTAAGCGAAGGCTAGCGAGAGTAATACCAGACAGATTCTTTCTGAAAAAGCGTGCTCAAGGGCACGCTTTTTTATTGCTTATTTTTTGTCTTGGTAGTCGGCTAAAACGCCAACTGGCTGGATTTGACTCTTTTATGGTTAGTAATCAATCGGCTCGAAGTTTTCAACGACTCGTGATAGCGTAATGACTCACTATAAACGGATAAGGTTATCTCTAATTTGATTAGAAAAATAGTGAACTAAGTAAGTACTGCTGATTCAGGCCCTGAGTCCGAAGTGAACATAACACCTTTGTTTGATGTGGTTTTTATATTTTTTATCGTTACCGCAAGCTAAATATACCGGCGTATTCAAACCGCCAGGACGAAAATGATTAAAGTTGCAATTAACGGTTTTGGCCGTATTGGTCGTAATGTATTGCGTGCACTACATGAGAATGGCTATCGGAACAGAGTA
>JBLHRL010000023.1:0-39351 GCA_047625975.1 Arenicella sp. | reverse complement strand
GCTAATTGTTGTTCTAATTCGTCCCCCAAAACATGACTCCTAGGGATCTACCAATAAAGTTTGAATAACAAATATGGCTGATTTCTGATCATTCGACGAATGACTACTTATTAGTCTCTCTTTATCAACAAAAAACTTCAAACAAGCACCAAGGAAAGCTTGAGTAACGGCTGAAAACGGTCTTGAAGACCCGTAATTAGGCGTCATCTGATTGCCTGAACGTGTGCATTCAAAGCTAGGCCACTCTGTGTCTGGATAGAGCTTTTGAACTCCAATATGAATATGATTGTCAATTTGTGTCAGCATCTCGGCTGCGCTGGAGACACCCTCAAAAAAAACGCTAGCGTCACGTTTGAATGTTTTAAATAAATGATCAGAAAAGCCTTCCACTAGCACATCAGCTTCTGTACAAGTCTCTGACACCGCTTGAGTTAATAGCTTAATTAGCTCTTGGTATTCGTATAAACCGACTCTCGAATAAGCACCAACAGATTTAACTCCGCTGGAATCTATAATTTTATGTGCACGATCCTCGCCCAGAGTTACTTCAAGAAACTCTACAAATTCAGACAAGATAATACCCTTCATTGCTCTTCCCTCTAAATTAGTCTAATGCAATTGACAATTTACTAAATACAGCTCGTTTAAGCTGCATCACGTCAATGGGTTTTATAAAAAAGTCTATGCCTAATGGTATACCGCCCCGCTCGGTAATATTCTCTTCAGACAAACCACTTATTATGATTATTTTATCTGCTGACAATAATTCCGACTTATATAAAGAGCGAATCATTTGTAGGCCATCCATGCCAGGCATGTATATGTCTGAAATCAACAAGTCAGGAACTTGTCGACCTATTTCAAGTAAGCTCTCGAAGCCATTTTTTTTTGTGACGACTTCTATCGAATGCCCCCATGAGTGAATCGCCGCCTCATAGAATTTTGATACCGTAGCATTATCTTCCACTACCAATACTCTTATGCTTTGAGAGCCAGCTGATGGGGTTGCTTGGTTGTCGTTAATATAATCATTAACCGACTTTGCAACAATTCTACGATGGCCACCGGCGGTTTTCCATGCGTCTAGAGAACCGCTTTCAACCCAGAGTTGTACAGTGCGCACAGACACTCCCAGCAACTTCGACGCCTCAATCGTCGAATAAAACTCTTTATCTGCCATTTAAATCGTTTTCTCACAAAAATAATGTTTCATATTTATCATTATTATCATTTAAAGCTAATCATGCAATGAGTTTCTGTGAATTATTAACGTTTTTTTCATTTTTTAACGAAATTCAGCATATGCCAAAGCTATCTGACTTGCTTGAGTATCAATAATTTTTACACGTGCTTTTGTTTTGGCTCTTTTTTCCGCTGTAATGCCTTCTAGGTCAGTTACCGGTATCTCGATAGCGGTTGTAAACAACTGTGCAAAAGCTTTAAATGCATTTTTTCTTATAAGGTGCAGGAATACCGCTCGCAGCGTCACTGATAATATCTATGGAACTATCAATGGCATTAGTCTCAACTATTTCAGTACTAACTTCTTCAATTTTATCACTTATAGGTTGATTCACTAGCCTCATGCTTAACTACGTAACAGCTTATTGTATAGCACGCGACCTTTTGTCCTATCGCGCTACTGGCTATATTGGCTTTAGTATTTGATTAAATTGATTTTTCCGTGTTTATATTACTGATCAAATAGCGCGTGTATTAGCTGGCTTATGTTTCTTCCTTTTAAGATAAAATTTCAACCACCATAATTACATAACTTATTGATTTTGTGAACTAGTTTCTAATTGCCTGTCATGAAAGGGGGCGATACGTACTGACAAAGAGCGGCTATTTGCCAAAAAATAATTCAACTGTATGCAGGTACAAGCCCTCTTTTATCAGAAACTTATACGTTATAGAAATAATATTCTAAAGATGTCAGTGCCGTAAAGGCAGAAACAGAGCTCGGTAAAAAGAGCTGAACGTACGCTTTGAGTATTGTAGTGTCATGTCGAAATGTGAACCGACATAACTCTACACGGTTAAGACCGTCAAATAACATCAAGTTTTGTATTTGAGCTATCAGGTCAAGTCCAAACATATACAGCTCAACACTGATCTGTCTCGTTGCTGCTTCTAGGCCAGCGGGATTAAATTTCAAAATTTGTGCAGAGAGAAAGCGCTAAACAAAACTTAAAACAACTAAGTATGAAGTGCTTTGCTTATTTTCTGGTCAAGGACCGAAGACTTTATTAACCCTTAGAAAAAACTGGCATGGTGAGTATATTGGTGGGTCTAAAAAGAAAACCCCTGACTAACACTAGGTTAATCAAGGGCTTATCTATTCTTAATGGCGGAGAGGGTGGGATTTGAACCCACGAAGGGATATTATCCCTTGCTGGTTTTCAAGACCAGTGCATTCAGCCGCTCTGCCACCTCTCCAAACCTTTAAAACGTTTCGATTTCGACCAACAAAGACCTTACCTCAACGAGCGCGCAATGTTAACTGAGAGCTCTCTAATTGACAATGGTTTTTGATAAAAATATATGTCGAATTATTAAGATTTAGATCGCTTGCCCGAAAAGTAATACAGACGCCCAGCATAGCTTGAAAAAAGTAGTAGAAATAGGAGCAATTGAATGTCCTCGGCTACTTCGACACGCCACATTACTATACCTGTCACAACAAATATAAGCTGTAGGGCAATGGCGATTAATAATGTCGTATTTACAGATAAGCCGCGGTCCAACAATTGGTGGTGATAATGTATTCGGTCTGCTGAGAAAGGCGACCGGCCTCGCAAGGGCCGAACTATCAATACCGCAACTGCATCGATTAAGGGTAATGCCAATAACCATAACGCGGTGACGGGCAATATACCATCGCCAGATTGGGAGTAACCAATAAGTAAATAAGCTATTAAGAGGCCGAGCATCATCGAGCCAGCGTCGCCCATAAATATACTGGCTTGGCTGCGCCCTACCCTTAAATTCCAACATAAAAAGGCTGCAACTGAGGACGTCACCACAACAATAAGGCCTTGAGAGGGGTGCCCAATAATAAGTAATGCAATTAGTATTATCAGTACTAGGCTACCGGCCAAGCCATCTAAGCCATCCGACATGTTAATCGCGTTTATCACACCAATGCAGGCGAATATCGTCATTACACTCGACCAGCCATGGTTCAACAGCATTTGCGAGTCGCTTGAAAATATAGCACCCAAGTCAATTAAGGTCTCACCGGTAAGGCTCATCATTATGTGGGCGGCAAGCCCTTGTGCAATAAAACGGCTCCAAGATGGGAGTGCATAACGATCATCAAGCGCGCCTACAAGGCATATCAAAAACAAGCTAGGTAGTAATAAGTGAAATGAAAAACTATCGAGCAACAAGCCGAGCAATAAGCCTAAGAAGATAGCTAACCCGCCGACCATAGGAGTAGCTTTTTGATGTCGCCGGTGTTCGCCAGGCAAGGCTAAAAGACCTAGCCTGGGAGCTAACCTTGAGAGTAAATACGCGGCAATAAGGGTCAAGCTAAAGACGCCTACAAACAAAGCGAAAAGTACCTTTGTATCAGCTTGCATCATCTCGGCGTATTACTAAGTGCGAGCCCAGCACTAAGACGTCCATATTGGTACGCAAAAAGCAGGATAGAGCCTCTTCGGGTGTACACACTACTGGCTCGTTTTCATTAAAAGAGGTATTTAATAACATCGGCACACCGGTTTTATCATAAAAACTTTTAATTAATTGATAGTAGCGTTGATTACCGGCTTCGGTGACCGTTTGCAGCCGGCCTGAGCCGTCTACATGCGTGATCGCCGGAATTTTAAACCGTTGATGCTCTTTAATCTGAAACACCTTCATCATAAAAGGTACTGGAGCATCTGATTCGAACCAATCTTTAACATGCTCTTGCAATACTGATGGGGCAAACGGTCGAAACGATTCACGACGCTTTATCTTCAGGTTTAGAATGTCCTTCATGTCTGAACGCCTAGGGTCGCCAAGTATCGAACGATTACCCAGTGCTCGAGGGCCCCACTCCATTGCGCCTTGAAACCAGCCAATCACCTTGCCATCTATGATCGCATCGCTCACTTGATCGACGAGGCTACTTAAGCCTAGCCCCCTCCGAAGCTCACATTTTGCCGCTGTTAATTCACTTTGATTATCGATAAGCAATTTATCCAATTCAGCATCATCAAAACTCGAGCCCCAATAAGAGTGGCTCATAACAAAATCATTTGAGACGGAGCGGCGTTTGCCTGCCTCAACTGCCGCCCCTATGGCGCCACCGGCATCCCCCGCGGCGGACTGAATATAAATATTTTTATACGGTGTGTTTAAATGCACTTTGCCATTCGCTACTGAATTCATTCCGCAGCCACCGGCGATGGTCACATTATCGCATTGATGCAGGCTATGAATGTGTCGTAACATGCTAAAAAATGTTCGCTCATAGGCATCTTGAATCGACCGAGCTAGATCTTTATGGTGTTGCTCTAGTGGTTGGCCTTGTTCTCGAACAGGGCCTAATAAATCAGCAAGTTTGTCAGTATATAGTCGACTAATTTTAGGCGAACCACCATCCCACACATAGCCAACAGGCTTAGTATGGTGTTGAAAAAAATCTAAATTAAGCTTAAAGGCGCCATCATCGGTTGGCCTCAGAATGTGATCCATTTGCGACCGATAAACAGGTTCGCCATAGGGCGCTAACCCCATCACTTTGTATTCATCACCATAATGTGGAAAGCCTAAATACTGGGTAAGCCCTTGGTAAAAAATACCCAATGAATGTGGAAAATAAACACGCTTCTGAACGTCGATCTCACCGGCCTCACCAAAGCCCCATGCTGAACTTGCGAAATCGCCAAAACCGTCGACCGAAATGACGCTCGCTTGCTCATACGGTGAGACATTATAGGCTGATGCTAGATGTGCCAAGTGGTGTTCAATGTAGTCGATTTCGCCATTGAATTTTTGCTCTGGAAACGAGTCTCGCAGATACTCTTCAATACCTTTGCGTTTCTCTCTTACCAACAATTTTTCGCGAATTAGTGAAAGCGAGGTCTTACCCGATAATGCGAAGGCTATCTTTTTCCAGCGCGCTGCCTTAGGGTCGGTATTTATCGCGATAACATCAATATCGCTGAGCGACAACTGATTACTATCAAGACAGTAGCGAATAGATTCACTGGGAAAGCCAGCCCAATGCTTAATGCGCCGAAACCTCTCTTCCTCAACTGCCGAAACCATCATGCCGTCGATAAAAAGACAGGCCGATGAGTCGCCGTGAAATGCGTTTAATCCGATGATGTTCAAAGCGTTAACAGAAGTTAGTGTTATTGATATATCGAACAATAAACCAAACTTATAAAAAACGAAATCAATGCTTGGTTAAAATTTGAAACTTCTAATAATTTACGTCAATAGAAGCCTGGTTTTAGACGCTATACGTCTAAATAACACTCACGCCATAAGTAACTTGATCAGTCAGAACCTTGAACCTCTGAAGACGTTAGTGAAATCGCAATCATTCTGGGTACCGCCAATAAAAAGCCGGCGGTGATACCCAACATAATTAAGATAAACATGTCGCCATAAAGCTGAGTTGCGACCGAAAAAGTTAAGACATTTACAAATATAAATATCACTAATCCCAAGGAGAACAAAAGCCAACGAGGCTCATGGCTCTGCATTGCCGCAAGCTTCAAGATCTTTCGCACATACACGAGGCCACTTATTCCTAACCACAGCATTGCCAATAAACCTGGCAAACCTAACTCAACCATTATCTTGCCCAGGCCACCTTCACCTGAGCCGCCCGCGATATTTGATGCGCCGAAGTAGCTTGCCCCCTGGCTGGCAATACCTAGCCCTCCGCCTAACAATCCGACTCGGTTATATGCCCACTGAATTGGGTTCAGGCCAAGGTTAATGAAACGGTCGGTCGCGTCGCCATACACGTTAGTGCCTCGACTAATATAATTATTTATTGACTCGCCGTAGCCACCCGTAAAAATAACTTCGATCATCATCCAGCCGGTCAACACTATAAACCCACCAGTAATGATATATCCTGAGGAAATGACTCGCCTATAATAGATCACCCCAAAAATATAAAAGATGACAAAAAGGCTAAATAGCATGAACATTTTTCGCCGCCCAGTTACCAAAACAGCCAGCATCAAAGCAATAAGGAAAATCGCCATGATGGTCGAAGAGCCTCGTCGCTTCGCGGTAAAAAACAGAACCATTATCAGGCAAGCGGTGGTGGCGACATGCCAAGCCGCAATTTCACCAGTTCGTAAAATTCCGGCATGCGAAAATAAAATAGTACCCATGTCATAAATTTTTATGCCGGCCCCGACTTCATTAAAGATGGTCCAGTCTAACCCTTGAAAAGAGAGCCCTAATGACAGCGCTACAATCAGCCCGGCGCACACATACATCTTAAAAAACTGTCGAACTTGGTCTAAACTGCTAGCCCAAAAATAGCCTAGAACAACAGCCATAAACGGAGCGCTATACGATAACAACCCAATAAGACTTACCACAGGGTTACCAAAGCGAAAATATGAATGGAGAAATTGTGCCACTAACACAAGTAAGAGTAGGGTCAGTGGTTCACGCAGATCGGAGCTCCACTTAAAAAATGGCTCTGATAAGGAATTAATACCTTTGTTTCTGAGCAATGAAAGCAATCCACAGGCAAACACTATTCCGACCATTACCACAAATATACGTGGCTCACCGACGATAAGTTTTCTAAATATGTCCTGAGTGAAGCCTATTATCAATACAGCTGGTAAAGTTAAACGCCATTGAATCAATGACATCGCCGACATGCTGATAAGTAATACTAAGAATAAGCCCCACATTTATATTTGATTTCTTCTGTTAATGACTGCAAAAACCGTTAATTAATGTAAAATAATAATGCGAGCATAGAAGAGTTTGCAGCAAGTGCCCAGCATTAAAGGTATTATCTTTAATTCGCTACACGCAAATAACTTAGAATAGTAATGCGCGGTCCTGAGGTTTGGATGCAACCATTTATAAACGATAATTATGCCCAAAAAAGATAATACCGATGCGCATCATTGGGATCAAGTAATTGAGCCGCACGGGAATGCTCTTAGCCCTCGGTTTGCCGAGATGTGGCGCTACCGCGATCTAATTTATCTCTTTGTAAGGCGTGATTTTGTCGCCCACTACAAACAGACAATTCTTGGCCCAGCGTGGCATATAATACAACCATTACTAACCACACTGATTTTTACTGTCATATTCGGCAAAATAGCCAAGATCTCCACTGACGGCGTGCCCCCGTTTATCTTCTATTTATGCGGAACTGTAATATGGACTTATTTCGCCAACGTAATTACAGAAACGTCAACAACCTTTAAAAATAATGCTCAGGTTTTCGGAAAAGTTTATTTCCCACGCTTAGTTGTGCCCATCGCAACCTCGGCCTCTAAACTGATTTCGTTTGCTATCCAGTTTTTGTTCTTTGTTTGCTTTCTTAGCTACTATTGGGCAACTGGAAGTCAGGTATCCCCCAATGCTTGGGTTTTAGCGACGCCGTTATTTTTACTGCTGATGGCGATGCTGGCATTAGGTGCTGGTCTTTTAATCACAGCCATGACAACCCGCTACCAAGATTTAAATGTGTTGGTTGGGTTTGGTGTTCAACTGGGTATGTACGCGAGCCCTGTAATCTATCCAATTTCTTCACTGCCGGAAAAATGGCAATTTTGGGCCAACATGAATCCTGTGGCGCCAATTATCGAAGGCTTTAGGTACGCTTACCTTGGTGTCGGTCAATTCGATCCATTTCAACTTCTGCAGAGCATCGTTGTAATTACCTTGGTCTTAATCGCAGGTATAGTCGTATTCAGTCGTGTAGAGCGTACGTTTTCAGACACCATATAACCTAACCTCTAGATAAATATTTTATGACAAACACTGTTATTAAGGTTGAAAACCTGTCCAAGTACTACCGCTTAGGATTAATAGGTAGAGGTACGCTGCGCGAGGATGTTAACCGATGGGCTGATAAGCTACGAGGTAGAAATCAGCCTCTCGCCGAACTTGGAGGCAAGCTGACGGGGCGTGAGCAGGGCGAAATATGGGCCTTAAAAGATGTTAACTTTGATGTAAAAAAAGGCGAGATACTTGGTATTATCGGTCGTAACGGTGCCGGAAAAAGTACGTTACTGAAACTACTATCAAAGATTACCGCGCCGACCGAAGGCGTAATAAAAATTAAAGGTCGTATTGGTAGCCTACTCGAAGTGGGCACAGGTTTTCATGAAGAATTAACCGGCCTAGAAAATGTCTATTTAAATGGGGCTATCTTAGGTATGTCTCGAGACGAAGTAAGCACTAAGCTTGACCAAATCGTTGATTTTGCTGAAATGAAGCAATTTATCAACACCCCTGTAAAGCGCTACTCTTCAGGAATGAGAGTAAGGTTAGCGTTCTCTGTAGCAGCTCACCTAGAACCAGAAATTTTAATCATCGATGAAGTTCTAGCTGTTGGGGACATAGAATTTCAAAATAAATGTATTGGAAAAATGGAGTCTGTAGCGAGCCAAGGGCGAACTGTATTGTTTGTCAGCCACAATATGAACACTGTACAAAACTTGTGCACACGAGGCATTATTATCGACCGAGGGACGATTGTATTCGATGGTTCTATTGAAGAAGCAACCAGCCAGTACATGAGTAATGGCGGCGAGACTCTCGAGTTATCTAAGCAAAAATTCAAAGGGGTTATGAATAAAACTATTGGCTTCCAACACATTCGACTGAACGGCAAAGAATTATGTTACGGCGCACAAACTAAGCCATCTGAGGCGGTATCAATTGAGTTGCTTGGCGACTGCAAAAAAACCATTAAAGATGCTGAAATTTTTATCGCTATTCATAGTGATGGATTTCGTTTAGCGACTATTTTTGATCAAGAAAAAACCGAAGCTCTCAATCCAGGTGCTTTTCGTTCAACATTCGTGATCCCTGAAACATTACTAAAACCAGGCCGTTACTCAATCCAGATTGGCGCTCAAAGCACCCGACTAAAAGAATGGATGATCAGCGATTTCATCGGCAGCTTCGAGGTAGCTCCACTTTGGAGTGACGAGATACAAGAACGAAAAGTCGGCCCACTGAATATAATAAACCGTGGGGGCGGCAGGACTCAGTAGCCTTTACAGCCTTTTTTGAGTGTCTTTCTGAGCACCAACTTATACTTAGGCGTTGATCATATCCAAGGTCCTTTTTCTAGCAAAAAGATAAACAGACTCAGCCCGTTTAACCAGTTCAAATCCTTGCTCTTGAACTCTAGCGATAATCTTCTTCTCAGTTTCTTTTCCATAAATGAATGAATGAAGCTCGAATATGATCCTGTCGATAGTGTCGGGTAAATTCATGTCTTGACTCAGAATAATGTCTTCGCTACCTTCGATATCGATGACCATTACGGTAGGCCTGAAATCGGCCATAGCCTCGCAATCACTGATGAAAAAAGAAGACAACTTGGACGCAGACGAATCGGCCTTATTATAGTCGACAATACCTCCTAAAGAGCCACTGCTATCATCGAATGATAGGCTAAGATCCAGACGATCGTATAACGGAAACGCGGCTGCTTTGACCAGGGTCAAATATTCATACCTCGATAGCCATGAGCTTGAGTAATCAACTAGGCTACTTGAGGCCTCTACGCTCACTACTTTACCCTCAGGCACTCGCTCACATATTAGCGCAGTTAAAATACCAATCGAACTACCAAATTCGAGTACATGATCACCCTTTTTAAGATTATCTAAAAAGCCTCGCTCGGCTCTTTCATAAGCATCAGAGTCCTTACTAAGTAGACGCTTGATGCTAAATGAATAAGGAGCCCCTCTGAGTTTAACGATCACGCCATCGATATCGACTTCTCGAGGCCAGATAAATTCTGGCACCAGAGTTTTTAGTAGAGACCGTCGTATTCTCAAAAATCTATTTCGCATAAGTATTCCTACCGTGGGCACAAACCATCGGATACAATTGATTAATCTTGAATTATACTTGCCTACGCATTTTTTTGCCTATTTTATGAATCAGATCGAGATATCAGTGATTATGTCGGTATTTAACGAACAAGCATCGTTGGATAGGACAATGCAGAGCATCCTTGATCAAGAAGGCGTGAATTTAGAGCTGATCGTAGTTAATGATGGCTCCGTCGATAACAGCCGAAAAATTCTCGAAAATTACGCCAAAAAAGACCCTCGAATCACGCTTATAAACCAGCAGAACCAAGGTATTACCCAGGCTCTTGTTAATGGCTGCAAGCAAGCAAAAGGACAGCTTATTGCACGACAAGATGCGGGAGACTGGTCATTACCGGGGAGGTTAAAGGCACAACTCGAGGTATTTGCAACGCGCTCATCGGTAGTGCTTTGCTCAACAGGTTCACGTTACTTTTCGGAACGAGGCGAACAGCTGTTTGAGGCGAGCCTATCTGCTGACGAAGCAAGTAAAGGTTTAAAGGCTAATTCATTGGACTGCATCAAAGGCCCATCTCATCACGGCTGCACGATGTTTAGACGTAACGCCTATGAAAAATGCGGTGGTTATCGAACCGCCTTTATTGTTGCACAAGATTTGGACCTATGGACTCGGCTCGCTAGTTTGGGTGATCATGTTGCACTAACTGACATGTATTACGAGGTTGTATTACGTAAAAACTCTATTACGACTAAACAACGAAAATCACAAGAAATCAGCCGAAAACATATCTTCGAATGCTCTCAATTGCGCAATAGTGTGGGTAACGACGCAGGCCATATTGATAAGCTAGCGGATAAAATCAGCCATTTAACCTCTAACGATACAGACAACACACTAGAGTACAATTATTTCGTTGGCTCGATACTACTGACCAAAAAAGCTCAACGGAGTCGCTATTACTTCTTACAGGTATTAAAGACTAAGCCATGGCATTTAAAATCTTGGGGTAAGTTATTAGCGAGCTACTTCTAATGGTATTCGCGGTCACTCTCGGGAATTAATTTTTGCGGTTGGCGAGAGGCCTTTAAAGCCATAAAGAAAGCACGAATTTCGCCTAGCCATTTGACTGGAATATACCACGGGTGAGTTAGGTGGTATTTGGTGCGCACCTCTCGAAAAAAACGCGTCAAACAATAACCCATGCAGTCTAGAGGAGCACCATGTTTAAGCGCATAATAATAATCACCAAAGCCAAAGTATGGCTGCGCCGAATTCAAGTGGCTACCCTTTGCTCTGGTGCCGCCAGACGAGTTCGCGAGATGACGTATAGAAGCGCTGGGCTCAAACCATATTTTCTCACCAGACTTAACTAAACGTTTAGCGAACTCAGTTTCAAAGCGAGCCGCAACCGGAGGAATAAACTGTTGGTCAAAACCACCGTGTCGTAACGCGGTTTCACGTTTCAAGCTCATGTTGCCAGCCATTGCGTTCTCAACCATACAGCCCTCCGTAGAGCGAAACGGGAAGTCCATGAACGCTTTAAGTCCACTTTTCCGAGGCTTATAGTTGACCGACATTGGAGTCTCACCAGGCTGTAGTATTTGACCAATGACCACCCCTACCGATGGCTTTCTCCGGTGAGCATCAAGATGGCAAACTAACAGCTTTTGATCTGGAATGATGTCATCGTCCAAGTAAAGTACCAGCTTGCTACGTGCCTCTAGCAGCCCCCTGTTCATTGCTCTGGTTAGATCAGGCTTATCTAGCCGTATCCAGCGGATAACATTTTTTTGCGACCATTTGGATAAGGCTTGCTGCGCCGCCTCGGTATGATTAATAGTCTGATCTACAATAATGATCTCTATTTCCGAATTTGAATAAGCATCCAAATTTAATAGATAGCCAATAGTGTCGACCAGCACTAAGCTGCGGTTGTAACTGACGATAACGATTGAAAGCTCGAGCATATCTTTAGTCATCGTTCATTACCGCTTCAAAACTTCGTATTGTTATCTCGTAGTTCCATTTATCTAAGGCGCGATGACACAGTCGAACTATTTCTTCAGATGTTTTTGATTCGGCGACGGTTTGCCATTTTTTTAGCGCACTGACCAAACTGGCTACGTTGCACGGCTCAAAGATGAGGCCGTTGTCACCCTCGGTTACCTGTTCTATCGCCGCCCCAACTCCAGTGGATGCAATTACCGGAACGCCGCTCGCCAAGGCTTCACTGACTGAAACCCCCCAAGGCTCACGCGGCGCTGGATGAACAAATACGTCGGCTAAACCATACCAATTAGGCAGGCTTGAATAGCTCGCATAGCCCGGTGTATGGACATAGGCCTCAAGCTTTTGGGCCATCTCATTTACCTGTGCCTTTAAGGGCCCATCACCAATCAAAATCAATCGAGCTTTCGAATTATGAGTTCGGTATTGCTCAAATGCTTTGAGTAGTGTCATTGGATCTTCACGTTCAGCCCACTTCATGACACCTAAAACAACGAAACTTTGCTCAGGAAAACCAACGTCGGCCAAGCGTTGCACCCTCTCTGCGCGACTCACGCTTGCATGCTGTCGAAACCAACGGTTATCAATATTGTAAGAGAAAAAACTAACGGGTTTAGCCTCAGCCGCGAGAGAGGTTAAATAATCAGCCGCCTGCCGACCGACTGGATGCCAAACATCATAGTGAGTTAGTAGGCGACTAAGATAAAACCGTTTTACTCGGCCTCGCACCCCACTCAGTGCGCTATGCCGAATAGTATTGTCCGAGCGTAACCCCACTGAAACGCCTCGACGTCGTAAGCCATGCATGACATCACGATGTAATTTAGGCCAGTAACCGCTCACAATTACATGGTCGGGAGCAACAGCAGACACTCGTGCGAGCAATAATGGGCTAGACTCGCGCTCAAGGTCATTTAGAAAATGATGTTGATATCGGTGTTCTTCAATATGATCCCACTGCGGCATACGCCCTATCTCGGCATCTTCAGTAGCCATTTGCGTGTAGATGACTAACAACGAAAAGGAGCCGTTGTCGGCTATTTGATTGTAGAGCGGGACATCAAACTGGGTTGGCACATCTTGAACTATAACGAGAGACTTTTTCATCTTTTAAGTAACAATAGAATCGCTGTGCGAAAGTACTTTATAAAATACCTTAACTTATTCATAAAATTCAACTTACTGAACCCTAATCGAAATATCTGTCGCGCGTTATCAAAACGCTTAGCGGTCATCTCGATTGCAACATAGGTTAGCAGAATATTGAACAACGTAGTTTCGAACCTTTCAGTATATTTTGAGTCAAAATTGGCGGCTAACTTGAGGAATAAATCTGTGCTTTGCGCAGCTTTACGCAGACTAGAAATACTTGACCAATTACCGCCAGAATGAATTCGATAAGAGCTAACAACACTGTCCAAATAGCCCGCTTTGCCATTTTCGACTGCGAGTAAATATATCGGACGGTCAACACAATAAACTCGTTTAAACCAATCAGGAAATACCACTGACTGCTTGCGCAACATAACCGTAGAAAAATGAAACCGATAAGCGTTAATCAGATCTTCGAAACTATATTCTTGCTGTACGGTCACAGGCTGGATGTGATTAGTTATCAGCCACTCATTATCGCTTGATAGCTCAATCACCTGTGCCTTAGCGCCACAGAGATTCCAATGCGGGTTCTGGCGCATTAAGTCGACTTGTTGTTGTAGCTTAGCGCGATCTATCCAAAAATCATCTCCTTCACAAAACGCAACTAAGTTGGCGGCACTCGCGTTCCATATTTTTTCAAAGCTATCATGCATTCCGATATTAGACAGGTTACCGATAAACCTAATAGTCTGTGGATAGCGACCGGCAAAATAACGGCAAATTTCGGCGCTTCGGTCCGTTGAGAAATCATCAATTATTAACAATTCAAACTGAAAATCGCACTGTTGATTGAGCACATTCTCAATCGCTTGAGCAACAAAATCCTGATGCTCATAAACCAACATTAGCACACTTACTTGTGGCTTTATCATCGTGCTCTTTCGAACATTTTGCTAAGCATTCCTAATAGCTTCCAGCCAATTAGCGGTGCAACTATTTTCGCTATTGATTGTGGTGCGCTGGGTTTAAGTGCAGCGTCTAACGACAGGCTAAATAGCGTCTTAGCTAACTGTATCTCACCAAGAGCACCTAAGCGTCTAGAACGCATAAAAGCCCACTTAGAGAAATGAGCCATCTCATCAGTGTCCCTTTCAACGCCTGCTTTTAAAGCCGCCTCAAACAATCTTGGTAAAAACCAAGCCTCATCGATCATATAACTTTTCTGTTGACCGCGGGACACTCGCCCTGGCAAATCATGCTCGAGGTGACAGGATACAACTTTGTCCACGAAAGCTAAAAGCGGTTTATAAGCTCCCATTCTAGCCTCGAGATCCCAGTCTTCTGGACGCTTATCTGGCCATTCTCCAGCTAAGTCAGATATTCGTTTCGAATAAATTGGTGTAGAAGTATGCCACCAACGATCGACCAAAAGAGCCGGAAAAAGTGATATTCGCTTGATTCCGGTATCTTTACTAGGTTCTTTTAATACGCGGCCATCGACATCTACAAGGCGCGTCACACCATAGACAATGTCAGCCTGAGGCATGTCTTTAAGCGCGCTAACTTGGTCATAAAATTTATTTGGCAACAACCAATCATCGCTATCGAGATACTGAATGAAATCACCTTTAGCGGCCAACCTTCCGGCTTCACGGGCCAAACCTGGGCCTGAATTATCGATATGCAATACGCGAATAATATCGGCGTTATTTGCAGCTAAGTTGTCAGCAACCTCTCCGGTGTTATCGGTGGAGCCATCGTTAACGATAATAACTTCAATCGGTCGATAGCATTGCGCCAAGACGCTTTCGACCGAACGCATGAGCATCGGCCCACGATTAAATACAGGAATAATCGTACTAATTAATGGATGGGGCATAGTCTTCCAAAATAAATATCTCTATCAAAACAGGCTTAATATATAGTCGAGACTGTAAAAGTACGTCAATACGCAGCTCAGATACTACTATACTTAGCTATTAGCGATAGCGTGATAAAGCCGATTGATTTTCGGTTCAAGTACGTCACTACGAAACTGATGTACCCACTCTGGCGCTTGCTCAGCCACTGCTATTCGGCGCTGATTATCGAACACCATAGAAGTAACTTCTCGACTCAGACCAATCACGTCTCCAGCATCACAAATTCCGGCTAATGAGCCTGACACCTCTGGCAAAGACCCTCTATCGGAACAAACAACCGGCGTACCGCAAGCAAGTGCCTCAATCACGGGCATACCAAAACCCTCATACAACGATGGAAATAGTAAACAATCAACTAAACCGTAAAGCTGCGCTAACTCTCGAGTATCTTCGACAAAAATAGACTTCACCTTAGGCTCTAACCCAAGATCTTCTGCCATCTTATGAAAATCATCAGACACTAGTCCAGTTTTAACTAAGCGAAATTCAAATTCATGCTGTAGATTTAACTCAGCCAAAACTTTAAGGCAGATTTGATGATTTTTATAATACTCACTACCCGTGATCATTAGCCATTTACAGTCGCGGTCAAAACCATATTTATTGGCAAAGTCGTTAATAGACTGATTCGAGACAGGCTGGAATACCTTATCGATTATGGGCCCAATGACTTCGATCTTATCGGCAGGTAGCGCTAAATGCTCTATCAAATCATTCTTAGTACTATTGCTGACGGCTACTATACGGTCATAGTGTACTAGATATGATAATGATTTTAAATTTAACCAAGGCTTACGGCTAGGCATGCTCAGCCCGTTGGCCGATTTAATGCTTCCATTCCAGGTAAGTTTCGGAATCAGATCATGCACGGTAACACATGTTTTGGCATTTTTATTCAGATGTTTAAAGCTCGGCATTAGATGAGCATACCCATGATCAAGCACATGGTGTAAATCAGCGTCTTCTCGTTTAGCTAAATGAGGGTAATACCGGTAGCGTAAATATCGCATTACTAGACGACTAGATGAAAACTTTTCTAAATTAGATTCAGGTCGTACCACCTTGAGGTCAAATCCCTCACTGGTGGCAATTCCACCCATATATTCGGCATAGATGTCCATACTCATTCGACGATCAGTACGAAACCCTCGATACTGCCGTAGTGAAGTCTCAGTCATATTCTTGGGGTGGCTGCCTAATTACTCTTTTCAGACTAACAATTATTAACATTGTTGCGGTAATACCTGATACTTGGATTTCTTTAGCTGGTTTTTCTCTATGGACACCTAATTGATGACACACGATACAATTCATAAGTAAGGTTCATCTGCACGCCGTTGGCGAACGATTTTCGACGGCACTCCGTACACGACCACACAATCTGTATCTATACTCTTCAGAACTAATGATCCAGCTCCTATGCAGATATCTTTGCCAAGCTTTATCCTATGAACAAGCTTGGCTCCCAAGCCAATCGAAGAACGGGCACCGATACAAACACTACCCCCCATTGTAACGTTTGGCGCTACACTCGCAAAACTACCGATGACACAGTCGTGATCTACCACAGCAGCGGTATTAACAATTACACCGTCAGCAATTTGGCAGCCAGCGTTAACTATGGCACCAGCCATTACTACTGAACCGGTGCCGATATACGCTCGTCGACTAACATAAGCTCGAGGGTGTATTAACGTTGCAAATTTAGCGTCAGGAATTTGAACATTGATTTGTTGATATAGCCGATGGCGATAAAAATTATCACCAATCGCGATTACTAGTTCGCATGAGCCGTGACTTAACAACGCTTTAAGGTCGGCTTGCTCGGCCAAAACTTGGTAACCAAACACGTCATCACCAAGTTGACTATTTGAGTCAATTAAGCCTCGTACCTTATATGTATTACCACTTTCAATAACGTCGATAACAGAGTGAGCATGGCCTCCTGCACCAATCACAATAATGTCTGTGAGTGACATTATCGACTCGGTTTGAATGAGTTGATTAGGTCACAAACCATCGCCACTTCACTAGGGTTAATCTGAGTGCCCGTGGGTAGGGCCAGCATTTTCCGACTGAATGATTCGGTCTTAGGCAAGCTAGCCCCGGCATTAGGATAAAGCGAGTTGTAAGGTTCCATTTTGTGGCAACCCGGATAAAAATATCGCCTCGCCATGACTCCGTTACTGGAAAGATACTGCTTTAACTCATCCCTAGAATAACCACACGATACCTGATCAATCGTGATGATGACATACTGATAATTATTCGACTCATTATCATCAAAATCGATCAAATCAATACCTTTAGTGGTCGCTAGTCTCTGCTTATAAGTGTGATAGTTCAATCGATTGATTTCAATAAAATGGTCTACTTGGTCAAAGTTTGTTAAGCCCATAGCGGCATTAACCTCGGCCATTTTGCCATTTGTACCAATATAAGATACTTGATCTTCACCCTCGAAGCCAAAATTTCTCATTAGCCGAAGCTTGGCTGCCAATTGGTCATCATTGGTAGTTATTGCCCCCCCTTCGAATGTATTAAATACTTTTGTTGCGTGAAAACTAAATACCTCACAATCTCCATGGCCACCAATTTTTTGGCCTTTGTAACTAGAGCCAAAGGCATGAGCGGCGTCAAAAATAAGTCTTAGATTGTTACTCTCAGCAATATCGGTAAGTGCCTTTATATCACATGGCCGACCGTATAAATGTACCCCTAAAATACCACTAATGCTGTCATCAATTTTGTCCTGCACCGCCTTAGGGCAAATATTAAATGTGTTTTCGTCTATATCTACAAATACAGGGGTGATTTCTTGCCACTTAAGAGCATGAGCCGTGGCAATAAAGGTCATCGACGGCACTAACACTTTGCCGGTCATGCCACTTGCCTTAATCGCTAATTCTAATGCAATAGTGCCATTACACATGGCAATGCAATGTTTAACATCAAGATAGTTTGCTAGCCTTTGTTCTAATTCTTGGACACATTCGCCATCATTAGTTAGCCAGCGCTGATCGAACATTTTATCAAGCCGTTGATAAAATAGCGTTCGATCGCCAATATTTGGCTTACCGATAAAAAACGTTTTTTCTTTTTTCAACATCTTGGTTTACGTTACTCAGTGACACACATTAAAAACTGATGTGGTGGTAGATATTAACTCCACTCAGGCCTCTAATCGTTGATTAGTTGAACCTTCCGAAGTCTACTTGTTAACATTTTTGTCAAACAGGTTTATTTACCTACTATTACTCTAGGTCGTCAGACTACAAAGTAAGACCAATACGCTAACTTAGATTGCTGTCTCAAAGTAAGCAATAGTCTTTTGTAGACCCGCCTCTAACTCTATCGTTGGTTCCCAGTCTAACACCTTAGACGCCATCGATATGTCAGGCTGCCTTTGCCGAGGGTCGTCGTCAGGTAATGGTTCAAAAATCAGTTCACTCTTAGAATTAGTGAGACGTATAACATGCCTAGCAAGACTGGCAATAGTGAACTCGTTCGGGTTGCCAATATTCATTGGCCCAGTAATAGATGCATCCGTTGCCATCAGTTTAATCATACCGTCAACTAGATCATCGACATAACAAAATGAACGACTTTGCTCGCCGCTTCCGTAAATGGTAATTGGCAAGCCCTTGAGTGCCTGAACAATAAAATTTGATACTACGCGGCCATCCTCTGGGTGCATTCGAGGCCCGTAGGTATTAAAAATACGCATCACTTTAATCTGTAAACTATGCTGCCGATGGTAGTCGAAGAATAAGGTTTCAGCACAACGCTTACCCTCGTCGTAACATGATCGAATACCGATCGGGTTGACATTACCCCAATAACTTTCAGTTTGAGGGTGAACGCTGGGGTCGCCGTAAACCTCACTCGTTGAGGCTTGGAGCACTTTAGCACCCACTCTTTTTGCCAATCCCAACATGTTGATAGCGCCATGAACACTGGTTTTGGTGGTTTGCACCGGATCGTGCTGATAATGTACAGGAGAGGCGGGACAAGCGAGATTATATATCTCGTCAACTTCTACATATAATGGAAACGTCACGTCATGCCGCATTAGCTCAAAACGTTTATTATCAAGTAAATGCAAAACGTTATTTTTGTTGCCGGTAAAGTAGTTATCGACACAAAGAACTTCATTATGATTTTTTAAGAGGGCCTCACATAAGTGTGATCCAAGGAACCCTGCCCCACCCGTTACCAGTATTTTCTTAGTCATAGTTATGTTGTTGCAGTGGTCAATTTAATCAAGCTTAGTTCTAAAATCGTTTGCTATACAAGCACTGAATTTTACGGTGATCCTTTTCTCGGCCCAATACATGGCACAGAGAATGCTAACGACATTATGACAAAGAAATAGCATCGAATGTTGAGGATTTGAAGGTTAAAATCCACGCCGGACTGAAGCAATGCGGCAAATAAGACCACCATTACTGAAACCAATGTTGAAATAACCAAAGAGCTCGTGGTGTTTGTAATAGCAGTATACGCGGCTCGAAATACCAGCATTAATAGTCCGAGCCAAAGCGTTAATCCGAGTAAGCCCTGCTCTAGCAATATATGTAGATAGTCGTTATGTGATTGGTTATATAAAACCTGCCTAAAATCTTGGTAGCCTCGAACTACTTGAAATACATCGGCATAGCTGTTGCCACCGTAACCCAAAATCCAGGCTTGTTTGATAGACGCCAACGACAGTGCCCATTGCGCGGACCGCTCACCCAACAGAGAGTCCGCCGAGAATCGAAGCATTAACTCGGCTCCAAAAAAGCCAATTATCACGACAACAATGACAGTCAACTTAATTAGTAGTTTACGCCGACTAAACCTTAACGCGTTTATTAGTTTGCCTCTACCGACAACGATAGACACAAAAAAAAAAGATACTAAAAATGAGATGAAACCTGCACGTGATTGCGATAAAACTAAGGCGATCATGCCGATAATAAATGCGACCAAGGAAATGACTTTATAACGGTTAATCTGATCGATAATCATGACGCGAGTGAATTTCTGCTTGTGCGAAATCAGATCCTTCAACTGAAACGCCAGCGCGCCGAGCAAACACAAACTGACAAATGCGGCATAATGGTTTCTATTTATAAACCAGCCGCGTGCAGCACTATAACTTCCATCGAGTTGCTCGACTTCGACTAATATTATTCCTACATATTTTGTAAATATGCCAACCATAGAGTGGAATAGACCGACAAAAAGCACGACATACAATAATTGCTTAAGCCGACGGTGACTGCTAAGTAGGGCTATCGATAATACAAGTATAGAAAAGACTAGCGCTTCACTATTCAATAACCAACGGGTTTTATTTGGCACTATGCTCCATCGCCCGGGCGGCTCAAACCACATAGGCACTTCACCATTAAACAGAGGGTTGTCGAGCAATAGGAGATCTGAATACTGACTCCGTGGGAGAGTTATTTGCAGCCAAAGCAACAGCAGCATTGCGCACAATATTATAATCACATATTTGGCTTGGTTTAAGCCGCGCCAATTACAAAGGCCACCATTTATAGCACTACACACACAAAGCCCGCAGAGAACGTATATAAACGCAGATAGAAGCAACCAAGCTTGACTGCTGTAATAGTCATTTAAAAATGATATGACAACCAACAAAAACAGGTATGCATACCAGACGAATGCGTCTAAAAAAGGGATTGTTTGGCGGCGCAATGACAATAGGAAACTCATTGATCAACACCATTATTTCGCTTTGCCTGCTCTAAAAGTATTACGCTTTCTAAATCTTGTAACCTAACGTTGGCATTGATCGACTTTTGGACATCGCTCCAATGCTTTGGAAGGTTTGATATCAAAGATGAGCATAGCTCAGGGCTTACAAGCTCAAATTGAGCGTATTCGGTGATACAATAACGGCTGATCTTGCTTCTCTGGTTGAAGTTCCATCTCAATAATCTAGAGGCTCTTTCAATAGTCCATGCTCGCTCGCTAATACTAACGCCAGCATCCCTTTGTAGGTAACTTAACTGTGACCAAAGATTTCCGTTAAACGGAGAAAAATTAATCCTCTTATGTAACATTTCGCTTAGATTACGACTTAATTCTAGTCGCTCATGACTCCAAACCATAAACTCTAAGCCCTTCGATTCGCGTTCAATAATAGATGCGAGCCTTACATCTTTTGATATATATGGGGCTATATACGCATTAACGCCAGAGTAACGATACTCGTCTAGATCTATATAGTTTGAGGCGATTAACGCGTTGGCTGATAGTAAAAAAGAAATCACTATGAGGGCACAACCGAAAAGTTTTTTCAGTACTTTGCCTGTTTTAACCCATTTTTTAAAGACCTTATTTACGCCCATACTATTACCCTATCAATGCTTCAAAGCTACCAATCTAGCAGTGTTCAATTGATACTCACATGTTTATAGAGATTAAACCCTAAGACTTAGATGTTTGATTGTCCTCAACATAAGCATATGCCCCATAACCGTAATAGCCACCGTATTGGTAAGCGTTACCCTTTTTAATATTAGCCTGCGTTAGGATAAGCCCCGCCACTGATACGTTACTAGCGTTCAAACGTTTTATCGCGTCGCGAGCCATATGATGAGTGGTTCGCTCAGACTGAATGGCCAATAGAAGCGAATCGCAAAGCCGACCTAGCACCACCGCATCGCTGGCGGGTAAGACCGGCGCCGTATCGATAATAATATAGGTAAATTGCTTCCGTAATTCGCTTAGCATAAGAGAAAATCTTTCGCTTGCCAGCAACTCTAAAGGATTCGGAGGTGTTGTACCTGAGTTTAAAATATACAAATTTTGTTGCTCACGATCACGCATAACGCATTCATCAAAACTCACTAAGCCAGCAACATATTCGACTAGGCCGGCTGTGGCCTCGGTTTTAATAAGATGCTTAATTCGAGGGCGGCGTAGATCCGCATCAATTAGCAGTGTTTTGCCGAGCTGAGCATACGATAGCGCCAAGTTAGATGCCAATGTGGTCTTACCTTCACTTTGCACCGATGAAGTGATGACTAAGACTTGTGCAGGATTATCAACGTCCGAATAGGTTACGCCTGTGCGTATATGATTGATCGCCTCGGAGAACACCGAGCGAGTATTTTCTAAGTAATGCCGTTCTACGTTAGTTACTTTAGCCCCCATAAACTGAATCACACCAAAAAGTGGAAGACCTAATTTGTCTTCGACCGTGCGGCCATTCTTAAATGTAGTGTCTAACTGTTGGCGTAGAAAAGCCAAACCTAGACCAAAAAACAAACCACCAAAGGCCCAGGTCACAATAATTCTTTGTTTCTGCGGGTATATCGGATTACTTGGGGGTAGAGCTCTATCTATGATTCGAGCACTCGCAACTTGAGTGCCCGATGACGACAGATCGGCTTCTTTGAACTTCGATAAAAAGGCTTCGTAGAAATCATTATTGCGCTTAACTTCTCGTTCTAGTAATTCTAGCTTTACTTGCTTTTCACGATTAAACGACACCGCCTTAGACGCTAAGTCTAAGCGCGATTTTGTCGCCTCTACTTCGGCTCTGGCGTCTTTAAGCTTTGGATGACGAGCGCCATAACGTTTAGCCAATTCGTCTAGACTGGCTCTAGCGGCTATGTATTCGGAGTTAAGGCTCTGCAGCTCTGACGTGGTAATTTTCTCATTACGTGACGTATCAAGTAAATTTTCGTCCATCAAGAACTGTTGCAAACGTGATTGTGATTCGTCTAGCGATACGCGTAAATCATCAATTCTTTGTGAAAACCATCGCGTTGTTTGCTGAGACCGACTCAATTGTGAATCTAAGCCTTCTTCGATATACGCGGCCACTAAAGCATTGGCAATTTCAGCCGCGAACTCGGGGTTAATAGAATTGAATGTAACGTCAACCATATTAGTGTTCTTACCACCACTAACGCTCACCCCGACCTGAATAACTTGAGTCAACCATTTCCGCTTTTGGGTAAGCTCTAGCGATGTCAGATCAGACTGAATTAATTCTGGTTGCTCATCGCCAATCAACGAAATACCGGTCATCCTATCAAACTCTTCAGCTAACGACCGCATTGCACTTGGAGCAACCAAAAGCTTATCAACCGCATCTCTTTGAACTAAGTCTAGTTCGTCTACCACTCTCTCAGCAACAGAGCGACTCTTGAGTAATTCATACTGGGTTTCATAAAAACGGTAGGCGTAAGGATCAAAAAGCGACTGACTTGAATTTCGACTGGTACTCGGCTCGACCGCCATAGTCAATGATGCCTGGTAAACGGGGGTCTCAGAAATTGCTTTAAATACTCCGGCTATACACCCAATCAGCATTAAAAAAAGGATACTCCATCGGTTTTCCTTGGTGGTATGTAATAGACCACCTAGTGTCGCCGATAAAGAATCAGTTAGAGGCCCTGACGCTTGAGAAGTTGAATTTGTTATTGCGGATGCAGGCGTATTAAACCACTCCTTAACCGATGCATCGGCAGTCAGTGAGGAATTTACATTTAGCTTCGCATTGTTATTGACTGAATCGTTCAAAACCAACTCGCTCCCACACTAATAATGTCGCCGGGTTTAATCAGAGTAAATAGCTTAACCTTCAGTAGCTTTTCAGGTTCTTTATCAGCGGTTTTATCAGCATACCGAGTAACTGAAATCTTCTTTTTCGAACTTCTTATGGTAAAGCCACCAGCCAGAACAATCGCTTTTTCTACCGTCAAGCCACGCCGAAAGCGATATTCCCCAGGTGACGCCACTTCGCCATGTAAGTAAATATAAGTCGAGTCATTTTCTTGCACGCCGAGCTCTTCTTCGATGCTAATAACGTCACCAGACTGGACTTCAGTTTGACTATCGATCGTCAAGGCTTTCTCAATCACATTACCGTCGCGGAGAATACTTACGCCATTACGTTTCGCGGAGTTTTTACTTCCACCAGCAAGGGCTATTGCTTTACCGATGGTTAAACCTTCGCTGAATGGGAACGAACCTGTTTCTTGCACCGCACCGCGGATAAAAATCGGCCGATAACTGAACATAGTTACCGATAAACGAGGGTTTTTAACGTAGCCCTGGGCTAACAACTCAGCAACACTTTGCTCAACCTGAGGAGTTGTTCTGCCAGCAACCACCGTTGAGCCAATAAGCGGAAATGAAACTCTACCACTCTGTGGTACGCGTACATTTTCAATGCTCAGGTCACTCTCACCATAGACCAGTAGCGAGAGCGAGTCCCCAGGTGCAATAACATGCAATCGTTCTGAGCGAATAAAGTCGGCCACCGATTCTTCGCGACTCGCTTGTGGCTTTAAAATGGCAGTTTCCGGCTGTAAAATTGGGTTTGCAGGCGTATCTATTGCTGGTTTACGGTCCCGGTGTAACTCTCCATTTTGATCGGTAGTGTCAATCTCTATCGTAGTGTTAGATTTGATAGGAGCAATACTTTGACCGGCCGTAATGCTTTGCTGCCCAGTAATAATCCATTTGGCGGCTATCTCGCTGGAAGGTAACTCGTTGGTAGACAAAATTGCAACTTTAAAATAACGGGGTGCCAACAAACGAATGAAACCATTTTTTCTTGCTGATATAGCGCTAACATAATCACTACTCAACTGAATCAAAATTGGGGATTCGAGGCTCGGCTCGATACGCATATTCAAGCCATCAATAAACACACTCGCCTGGTCATTGGTGACCGTCAGATAATCGCTACTCGCCCAGCCTGGAACCGTCGGCTGATTAAATTCAACAATTTGCCATGTTCCATAGTCTTTTATTATCTTAAATTCTGCATCCCAAGAAACTTCTCCCAATTTCTTACCTGTGTTAATACTGAATACCGAACGTTTTTCATTATGCGCATCAACGTCAGCTAAGATCGCGTTAATTTGATCTTCGATTGAACTATCAAGGGTCTGTGCCAACGCTAAAGAATTTAGGCTATAGGCAATAGTCAGTATGACCACAAAAAGAAATTCTGAACCCCTACTAAAAATCTTACTTAAAACCCTATCAAACCAGGCAGCCAGAAGAGTTGGCGATGATTCAGTTATCGCCGGCGTGTGAGTAAATGTGATTCTCGAATTAACCATGGTTTAGATAAATTGCTGATCTTGCAAGCAGGATAAGTGTTAACAATAGACAGACAAACACAGCCTATTTAAGCCAGCAATCAAGAGAGATTATTGCATAGCTTCAGCTTCTGTGGATGTCTTCGTCGAGCTTAAACTATTGATTAGGCTCTGTTCTTTGCGAATAATCGAATGAATCAAATGACGATGGCTCTATGCGCTTACCACGACCATGTAGCAATGACCTTAAATCTGAGCTGAGACGAATACCAAAGTAGCTGTCGTCGTAATCAATATTTTCGAGCGAGGAGTCACGATCAATTTCACCGTAATAAATGCCAGCCTTTAGCCAGTTCCTCCACACATAATCCAGCCCCAGCCCCCAATCTATGAACTGATCTTCTCGGCCAATATCATAGTCATCCTCAACCAGCTTTGCGTAAGCTCCGAAGACTACTTTTGATGTAAGCGAGTGACTCAATGATGCTCCGATAAGCTCACTTTCATAAAAGCTAGAATTTTCATCACCCGGCTCTTCTATAAACCGAGAAGCACTTAAGCCAACTACCGAAAGCGGGTTAAATGAGTAACTCAGATTTAAATAATATGTACTACCATCGTAACTCGCACGAGTAGAGTCATCAAAATCCCGAACCGAGCGACCTGCAGAAGCGATGCCGCTCAAATTACTGGACGGTTTAAATCTCAAACCTAGCAAATAGTCAGTTTGATGACTATCCAGATTCGGAGTGCCAAGACCGTAATCTATTTCGGTTCGCTGAATACGTCCAAAGACTGACGTACGTGACGCAAACTGCCAGTTTAAATCAAAGTGAATTGACTCCGACTCACGATCTCTATCACTAGAATCGCCGCCATTGAATATGTCATCACTATCAAATTTACTTTGGGTATATTCATAACCTAATACTGCTTGTAATACGCCAATTTTGCGACCAAAAACAAGATCTGCACCGTAGCGGAGCGATTCCACTCGCTCAGGACCAGAATCAAAACCGTTACCTACGAATTGATTGAATTCTCGACCACCAGAAGTGCCTCTTTCGGAGAAGCTTTCACCAACACTACCAAACAAATCGACGTCCCATCGACGAGTCAAATCTAAACCTAACTCGGCATTAAGCATATTTGACTCTGCGTCTTCTTGGCTTAAATCCTTATGAAATGTGTAGGTTCCACTATAAGCCGCATAAAATCGATGACGACCAAGATCAGTTCTATAGGCAATGTTTGGCATAGCAACCATCTTCAAGTCTTTTTCTTGAATATCGGGCCGCCTGCGAGCATTATCATGTTGCGAAATGGTCACGGATATTGCAGGGTAAAAATCATTCAACAGATTGAGCGGCTGATTTATGCCGCTGTCGCGAGCAAGGGATGCGTCTCGATATGCGCGATATGTATTCGACGCTGGCGACAAGCCTTGGTCGAAAACCTGCGCTGAGACTCCCATCGTCATCACCGTAGCAATACTGGCTCCAACCAGAATTAACTTACCCTTAATTCTATTTTTATTCATATTATTTATTACGACTCTCCACCAAGTCTCAAATTTCATTCCAAAGCAAAAACCACTAATAAATCGATCAGTCATCAGGCTCTTCAGTACACGGAGGAGATGCGCATAAAACGCCTCCATTGCCACCAAAATAACCATTTTCTATCGTTAGACCTAGAGCGGCTTGTAGAAGCGCGAGGCGGCCTTTCGTAAAAGGCTTTACTCTAGTGCTATCAACATAGTAGTAGGAAACAGGAACCTTAGTTACCCCTAAAGCATATAATGCCGCAATCAAATCTGGACGATTAAAAATCAACCCTTGCTGTATAAGATTCTTCAATGTTACAGCTGGGCCGTTCTTGGGCGCAACATAAGGAAATTTAGCCTCTGTGCGAGGGTCGTCCCAGGCGGCGTAAAGCTGTTCACTCGTAATAGCTAATTTCGCACTTTCCTTTTTGTCACCAGGCGTCGCGAGAACCACAAACAAAAATGCGGTATTGGTAACCGTGTAATTTTCCGCTTCATCTAATAATTTCTGCCACGCCTCTGGCTCAAAATCTCCTTCCTCAGGAATGTCAAATATCTCGTAAAGCTCGTCCAAACCACCGTAGGTATGGTACTCCCCTAATTGCCATTCAGGAGTTGGTGTCAACATTAAGCGCTTATCGCCATAAGCCGCCTGCATTCCCCTAATCGTTTTAGGGTAGCCTAACTCATCAATAGCGCGTTCGTTGAGTCTGTTAAAAATAAACACAACCGGCAGCAGTGCATTAGGGTCTTCTTTGAGCGCTTGCTCAATGCGCTCTTCGCCATCAATTAGAACGGCACTTGTCGCTTCATAAAGAGAAACGAATATAGGTCTCTGTGAGGTCGGCTTAGTACTCTTGGTACGATACCAGCGAACATCTTTTTGTGGAGCTTGGAGCCTTTTTAACTCAGCCGCCGAGGCCATAAAATGAAATTGCCCCTGAAACCAATCAGGATAAGGTTGCAACACTAAGCGTTGTTGAAAAAACTTTTCAATAACCTCTTCGACCAAAAAAGGAGTTTCTTTGTCTTTTCGCTCAAGGTCGTCTAATTCATAACTGGAGTATACGTAATCCGAAGATTCCATTAAAACTGGCAATAGATTAACCGCAGAAGCGCCTAAATCACGACTTTTTTCAGGCTGATACTTGACTGAAGCCTGAAGCACGCTCTCGATATCAAGCCCCATTGAGATTGCCGTAAGGAACACCATCATCGATGGAGTTTCTTTGCTCAGTAAACGAAGAATTTCCAGTTTGGTTGGAGTACTAGCTTCATTATACATCCGCTGGCCAAACTCAGTATCGTCGTAGTCCTCTTTAGCATCGGCCTCTCGCCAATCTTTGACGTATAATTCACCTTGATTATCAAACTCACTTTCATGGTCGTCGATCAACTTATAAGCGACGTCTTGATTGCCGACTATTGACGACTGCTGAGCCTGAGACGGGCCAGATACCAACGCTATAGATAATAACATTAGCAGAGCACGAAGTTTACACGAGATACCCATCAGCATATCGAGGAAGGCCAAAGCCAAAGTAGAGATAGCAACCATTAGTCAATCAACCTATTTTATTAATTTCACGCCCTCATCCCCAACGACGAGTGGTGTGCTACTCACAACCAAATGAGCAAAAACATAAGTATGCGCTTTATTTTGCCCGATCTACCTTCAAATCAACAAAACCCAACAATACTTTACCCTATTTACAACCGTACATCGCTAAGTTAAGCCATATTAGCTCTCAGGTCAAAGGCCAAAGGTCTAATTGAACAAAGAGTTGCAATTACTTTAGCCCTAATCACTTAAAAGAAATGGCAAGATGTACTTAAACTAATGCTAGCTTCAATGCGGTTTATTTAGACCGCTATTTTCTCTAAACCACCCATATACGACCGAAGAACCGATGGAACTATAATAGAGCCATCGGCCTGCTGATAATTTTCCATAATAGCCAACAAGGTTCGACCAACCGCCAAGCCAGAACCGTTAAGGGTGTGCACCAACTCGGTTTTCTTTTCTTCGAGTCGATAACGAGCTTTTAACCTACGCGCCTGAAACGCCTCGAAATTACTACAAGAAGATATTTCACGATATGCATTCTGACCCGGCAACCAAACTTCCAGATCATAAGTTTTAGCGGCTGAAAAGCCTAAATCGCCGCCACATAACACTACTTTTCGATACGGTAGCTCTAGGCCCTGCAAAATCGCTTCGGCGTGACCGGTGAGTTGCTCTAGAGCGGCATAGGAGTCTTCGGGCTTGACAATTTGAACTAATTCGACTTTCTCAAATTGATGCTGCCGAATCATACCTCGAGTATCGCGACCATAACTGCCTGCCTCACGACGGAAACACGGCGTGTGCGCAACTAGCTTCAGTGGCAACTCGCTGTCTTTTAAAATTTCATCTCGAACAATGTTGGTGACTGGCACTTCGGCAGTCGGAATCAAGTAATAACCATCTTCTGCTTGCGTAGCAAATAAATCGTGATCAGCAAATTTAGAAAATTGACCAGTTGCCTTTAAGCTATCTTCGTTGACCAGATACGGAACATAAACTTCTTGGTAACCATGCTCATCAGTATGCGTATCCAACATGTATTGAATCAATGCGCGATTCATTCGTGCAAGCGCGCCCCTCATAATCACAAACCTTGGCCCAGCAATTTTGGTCGCGGTTTCGAAATCCAAGGCATCTAGAGCCTCACCTAAATCAACATGATCTTTGACCTCAAAGTCATACTCCTTAGGGCGGCCCCACTTCATTAACTCTACATTTTCATCTTCTGATTTTCCTTCAGGGACCGAGCTGTGGGGCGTATTTGGCATAATATCAACAATCGCCAACATGTCCTGCTTGACGGCATCCAATTCCGCTAATGCTTGCTTGGTGCGATCACCAAAAGAACTCACCTTTCTCATCAAGGCTTCCACGTCACCGCCTTGCGCTTTGGTTTTACCAATTTCTTTGGAGCTGGCGTTGCGCTTTGCTTGCAACTCCTCAGACTCAACCTGAAGCGACTTACGTTTGGCCTCTAAGGATTGATAAGCAGCCACATCAAGTGTGTGACCTTTAATCTTTAAGGCAGCGGCTACCGCGGCTACATCGTTACGCAATAATTGTGGATCAATCATAATTAGTTCATTGTTGGTGTCTAACTACATCTCAGCTAGATAATCTGCAGCACAGTGGATTTATAATGAGACGAGTATTTAAAATTTCAAGCGGTTCAATGCATTACGCTACGACAGCGAATTACATCTGCTTTGCCAGATATAAACCGGCAAAACACATCGTTATGCACAAACTTACCTTTATCCCAACGTAGGCAATAGCTTTAATCGAGGAACCTTGTTGGGCCATAGTTATAGCCTCTAAAGAGAACGCGGAGAAAGTGGTAAATCCACCTAAAAACCCAGTCAAAACGACCGCCTGAATTTCTTTGGACATATGCCACTTATGCACTAACATCCAAGACAAATAGCCAATAAAAAAGCAGCCTAATAAGTTGGCTATTAAGGTGCCGAATGGTAACGCAGACCAGCCCAAATTAACAGTGGCCCGCCCAAGTAAGTAGCGCAATAACGCCCCTGTTCCGCCAGCTAAAATAATCGCTAGATAAAACATGTGGCTTATTGCCGAATCACATCAACACCAGCGCTTGGCGTGAATTCGAAAGTTGAAACCTCTAGCTCTGGATTACTGACTACGTTCGACAATGCTAGGCGTGTTTCGTTGCCCAAGCCATCGGTGAGTACAATTGAGCGTATTTGCTGTTTAGCAAAGCCTACCATTAAGCCTTGATAGCCTGCCTCTTTATTCTTTGGCTTTAATGCAACCCAGGTCAAGCCATCGGTCAAGGCATAATCAGTAACTGTAAAGTGCCGTTGTAAGCTCTCGCCGGATTGCACCAATAACAAAGTCGGCACTTGCTCCAATGCATCTTGCATACGGCGCTGATGTGCCGTTTCTAAATCAGGCTCATAGAACGTGATCAACCTGCCATCTGAAATTATTTGTTGCCCAACGTCGTCTTCAGCATCTTGATTGACATAATTCCAGCGAAACTTACCGGGCCGTGACAACGAAAATATACCGCTCTTAGTCTCTAAAGTCGTCCCTCTCTCATCGACGATCTGCTGACTAAAATCGGCTTGAAGTGTATTCACTTCAACAAAAAAACGCTTGAGCATCGCTTCCGAAGCACCCGCCACTGAAATAGTGCTGGCTATACTGAAAATCAGCACAGCAATCAGCTTGGCTTTAATTTGTTTCATATAATTCAACTCTAGCTATTTAGTCTTCAATTGGTGGTGGAGCCAGAACTTCACGGCGGCCATTATCTTCGGCCGGCGTAATAACGCCGGTCATTTCCATTGTCTCAATCATTCGAGCGGCACGATTGTAACCAACTCTTAACTGCCGTTGAACCGAGGATATTGATGCCTTTCGAGTCCGCGTAACGAATTCAATAGCTTGATCGTAAAGCGGGTCATTTTCTGGATCGTCATTTACGGCGTCATCGCGAAACGCGCTTGGCAAAGCATTATTTATCTCCTTTGGGGCACTCAAAATAGACTCGTCATACTGAGGCTCACTATCGCCTATTAACGATTGCACAACTTCATGCACCTCTTTATCTGAGACAAAACTGCCATGCACACGCTCAGGCAAGCTAGTGCCGGGTGGTAAGTACAACATGTCACCGTGGCCGAGCAACATTTCAGCTCCCATCTGATCGATGATAGTTCGTGAGTCAATTTTCGATGAGACCTGAAAGGCAATACGAGTCGGTATATTAGCTTTCAACAAACCGGTAATAACATCTACTGACGGTCGCTGGGTTGCCAATACTAAATGGACGCCTGATGCTCGGCCCTTCTGGGCCAGGCGAGTAATCAGCTCTTCTACCTTCTTGCCAACGGTCATCATAAGGTCTGCGAGTTCGTCGATAATCACCACCAAACACGGTAGCTCTTGTAGTGGCTCAGCGACCTCTCCTTCTTTACAGAACGGGTCTAAAATTGGCTCGCCTGCTTCTTCAGCTACTTTGACCTTTCGATTATAGCCAGCTAAGTTTCGCACTCCTAACTCAGACATTAACTTGTAGCGACGCTCCATTTCAACAATGCACCACCGTAGCGCATTTGCAGCTTCACTCATATCAGTGACCACTGGGCACAACAAATGCGGTATGCCCTCGTAAACCGATAGCTCGAGCATTTTCGGATCGATCATGATCATACGAACTTGTTGCGCCGTTGCTTTATAGATCAAGCTCAAAATTAGCGCATTGATGCACACGGATTTACCTGAACCTGTGGTACCTGCGATTAATACGTGAGGCATCTTGGCTAAGTCGACGATCACTGTCTTACCACTAATATCTTTACCTAGCACTAGCGCCAGCGGCGAACTCATATTTTCAAATTGGCTCGACGACAAGCCTTCGACTAAACGTACTATTTCGCGAGATTCATTCGGGATCTCGATACCCATCGAAGACTTGCCTGGAATATTTTCGACTACTCTAACGCTAACAGTGGATAGTGCGCGCGCGAGGTCCTTAGCTAAACCGGTAATCGTAGAGGCTTTAATACCCGGTGCAGGGTCAATTTCGAAACGTGTAATTACTGGGCCTTGATGAACGCTAACTACTTCAATTGGTACATTAAAATCAGCCAGCTTTTTAATTAAAAGCACACTAATAGCATTTAATTCGTCGTCGGAGTAACCAACCTGCTGCTGATCGGCAGGATCAAGCAAAGAAAGCGCCGGCAAGGCACTATTTGCGCTGTGCATACTATCGAACATTTGCGTCTGCTTCTCGCGTTCCATACGACCGCTATCTTGCTTATTATTCCCTACCGGCGCCAATTTAGGCATAATAGTCGGTGCTAGCTTGACCTTCTCTTTAAGCTCTGTAACAACTTCTTGGCGAACTATTCGTGCTTTAGCACCAATTTCACGATCTTCTTTTTGTTCTTTACGATCTTTGAAATTTTCGATCAGATTAAAAATACCTTCGCCAATCGAATCCATTAAACTGAACCACGACAACCCTGAAAATATGGTTATGCCAGTAAGAAACGATACGACCATCAACATAGTGGTACCGATCTGGCCAAAAAGCTCTACCAAAACGGAATTCAACCAGCCGCCAAGATAGCCACCGGCAACAAAGTGCTTTGACTCGGCCCAATGGTTAAAGTGTAAATTTTCAATTCCGCAGCCACCCATCACCGTAATTAAAAAACCAGTCGCAATCAGTACGCGGTTAAAATACGACGGCTCTGAAGTGTCATGACGGTTTCGAAAAAAATTAATGCCCAGCACTAAGATCATGATTGGTACTAAAAAGGACATATAGCCGAAACCATGTAACAGCATGTCAGAAAAATTAGCACCAAACTGGCCGCCCAAGTTACTGACTTCTGTCGAACTGCCGCCACTATGAGACCAGCCAGGGTCACTTGGACTATAGGTTAATAGCGATAACAGGGCGTATAAAGATAAAAACACACTAAACACGACTACGATTTCAGAGCCAAGCTCCCGTACCCGTGGCGATAAAATACCAGCATTACCTTGTTCTGTTTCTTTGATTTGTTTACGCTTTGCCTGTGGCATAATTTTATTGCAGACCTCTGATCTTAATGAATCTATTCTAACGCGAAAGGTACCTTCAAGACTATTCCTAACGCTTCTGTATAACCACCGTATAGGTAAAATTAACCTTGAGTTGCAATCACCGTGAAATTATTAAATTGCCCGCTATTAATAAGCGTCTAAATTAATTAGAATTCTCGGCTAAATTTAACAAAACGACAATATCAACACTTCGGAGCGATCGCCCCTCATGTCTGACTCAAAACATTGCAAAGTTCTTATCCTCGGCTCCGGCCCTGCTGGCTATAGCGCTGCGGTCTATGCTGCACGAGCCAACCTGAATCCAGTATTAATAACGGGCATGCAACAGGGTGGGCAGTTAACCACCACAACAGAAGTCGACAACTGGCCTGGCGATGATCAGGGGGTAGATGGAAATGAATTAATGGCCCGTATGTTACGCCACGCCGAGCGCTTCGAAACTGAAATCGTGTTCGACCACATCCATACCGTTGACGTAAGGAGCAAACCATTCACGCTGACAGGCGACGCTGGCGTCTACACCTGTGATGCACTTATTATTGCTACTGGCGCATCCGCTAAATACCTAGGTTTAGAATCTGAAACAGCGTTTATGGGCAAGGGCGTGTCAGCCTGCGCCACCTGCGATGGCTTTTTCTACAAAGGCAAACCTGTGGTTGTTATTGGTGGTGGCAACACGGCCGTAGAGGAAGCACTCTATTTGTCTAATATCGCCTCTGAAGTGACGGTTATTCATCGCCGTGACGAGTTCAAAGCCGAGGCTATTTTGATTGACCATATCAAGGCAAAGGCCGCCACCGGAAACGTCAAGATAGAGTGGGACGCAACGCTCGATGAAGTACTTGGTGACAACATGGGCATGACCGGTGTGCGCATTAGAAGCACCAAAGACAATAGCACTAGCGAAATAACAGCCGATGGTGCCTTTATCGCAATCGGGCACAGTCCAAATACAGATATCTTTGAGGGACAACTGAATATGGCCGGTGGTTACATCAAGGTCCATAGCGGCACTGAAGGCAACGCCACGGCCACCAGTGTGGCTGGTGTTTTTGCCTGCGGTGACGTTATGGATCATGTATATCGGCAGGCAATCACCTCGGCCGGCTCAGGCTGCATGGCGGCTCTAGATGCCGATAAGTATCTCAAAAACATTGAATCTAGCAACTAAGGCTCAAGCCTGAGAGCAATATTTTGGATTCAGATGACAACAGTATGGCGCGCTTAATTGGACTTGGTGTTAAGCCGCTCAAGCAAGATAAAATTGCGCCATATCGTAAGCCAGGTGACACCACTCCTCGACAGAGACTGCTTGATGATCAGCGGGTAATGAATGAGTTGCTGGAAGAGTCTGACGAAAGCGCCAGTTTTGAAAGTGGCGACGAACTCAAATTTCTACGCTCAGGCTTCTCTAGTCGCTTATTAAAAAAACTTCGCCGCGGCGACTATGCCATTCAAGATGAGTTAGACCTGCATGGCCTAATTGCCGGTGAAGCCAAGCAAGAGACTCATGGATTTGTAAACCAGTGCGCTAAGATTAATATCAGAGCGATACGCATCGTGCATGGCAAAGGCCGCAATTCTGCTGGTCGTAGACCTGTATTGAAAAACATGTTGATTGGCTGGCTGAGCAAAAATCAACATGTCATTGCGGTGGTGTCTACGCCAGCGAATGATGGCGGAACTGGCGCCGTTTATGTATTACTCGGTAAAAATAACTAGCCAATAGCTAGCAGTAACCGGTCCCAAGCGTAATGATCAACCAGCATCACACCGAACAGATACATAAGATACTTAATTGAATAGACGAAGGTGATACGGGACAGCTCATCACTGTAATTTTTGTACAACTTAAATACGTAGTACATAAATCGGCCATTAAGATAAAGAGCGCCTAACAAATAGATACCACCGAACATATGAATAGTGAATGGTAATAGCGTTACCGCCACCAATATATAGGTGTAAAGCAATATCTGTAGACGGGTAAATTCTTCCCCGTGCGTTACCGGCAGCATTGGCACACCGGCTTCAGCATACTCTTCTCGCCGATATAGCGCCAAAGCCCAGAAATGAGGCGGCGTCCAAGCAAAAATAATTAAAAATAGTAAGCATGCTTCGGCGCTTACAGAACCAGTCATAGCGACCCAACCCAACAACGGTGGTGCCGCACCTGCTGCCCCACCTATGACAATATTTTGCGGGCTAGCAGGCTTTAAAAAAACAGTGTAAACAATTCCGTAACCAACCATCGATATAAAAGTTAAGATCGCCGTCAACTGGTTTACCCAACTAACCAGCACCAACATTCCAAGAAAACAAAGGAGCGCGGCGAACACAATCGCTTGCCACACGTTTAGACCACCGGTAGCCAGTGGTCTATTTTTGGTACGAGCCATAATAGCATCGGCGCGCATATCGATAATTTGATTCATCGCTGCACCAGAAGATGCGGCCAAACCAATACCGAGTGAGGCCATCAACACCGTCAACGGATCAGGCATTCCTTGTACCGCTAATAGCATGCCAACAAATGCGGTAAATACAATCAGCATTACCACACGCGGCTTAGTTAAGTCGTAGTACTGTTGAATAGCACCACTCAGTGATTTGTTTGCAGTGTCAATTTGCGACATGGTGTTTTTAAATTTAGGTAAATTATTAGCGATGTAAATTGTCTGAAATTAGTTAGCCAATCTGCGATGTCTTAAGCAGTCGCTTAATGTCTTTTTGTATGGCACTAGGTTCAGCCGTTGCGGGGTAACTCATCATTAAGTTTCCAGCCGGGTCGATGACGTAGAATCGATCAACTTCAGCTTCGATCGGCGCATCGTCTAGGGTCAGTATCTTAGTCCAACTTTGGAATGCAGCTTTCTCGACAGCGTAAGTTTCGATCGGACTATATTTGGCATCAAGATCGCTGGCAACCGCCGCGCTTAAGCCGGTGTGCAGAAAAACGGTGCGTATGCGTGTCATGTCATTATTTTGCATAAAACGTATCTGACGTATTTTAAGTATATTCTCTTCGCAGGCTTGAGAACACTGGCCATTGGCTTTTACTAAAAGAACCCATTGACGACGAAAAGCATCCAACTCAACCTTACCCTCTTCGCTTTGCATCTCTAAGTTGGCAACTGGGCGCGCTGGTAAGTACAAGTCACCATAGTTGTTGAAGCTACTGGGTTTGTAAAAATAGGCTCCCGCTAGAGGTGCAATGAACACCACAAGCACCATAATTATTTGTAACCGATTCCAGAATTGTGTTTTCTTGCTCGAAGCGCTGAGTTGATTTTGATCAGTCATAATATTAAATTTTATTTTCTCTTAAAGCTTCTCTAACGTTCAGAAAGAGAAGCACCAAACAAGCAATGAAAAATGCCACTGCCATTGCAAACCATTGAAAAGCATAACCTAGATGCTTAGCAACCTGTTGATCATCGATCTCAGGCCATTTTCGCACTAGAGCCAGATTGTCACCCGCACTAGGCTCCAATTCTACCACCAATGGAAATACTTTCACCTGTAAAACAGCGGCGACTTCGAGCAACGGCAAGTACTGCCATACATCACCCGTTGAAACAGCATACTTCGGGTCCCATAGAGGCGGTTGCGCCGGCGCCGCATTGAGGCGCCCTTGCAACGTTAACGGGCCATCTACTGTTACTACAATCGGCAACTTTTGCCGCGACTCACCCACTGAAACCCACCCTCTGGCGAGCATAATAACGGTATCGCTTTGCTGCAGCTTAAAGGGTGTAAAGACCTGATACCCTACCCTACCGTTGACAACTTGATTATCGACATAAAAATTTTTATTTTGAAGATAGCGCCCTTTCAGCAGCACCTTTCTGAAGCGCAAACTATCCACATCTGAGCTATCGACAACCTCAATGATTGGAACCGCCGCTTGTTTTGAACGCACCTCAAGCTGGTCTGCAATGGCTCGTTTTTGGTCTGCGCGGTCCAATTGCCAAACCCCCAATCGCAACATACCCAATACCATCAAAATCGCGATAATACATAATAAAGACACCCTCCAAATAGGTGCAGCAACAGGTGATTGATCGCTCTTTCGCAAATTTTCGACTCAAATAGGGTAAACTTTGCGAACCATAGCACAGACGCTGTAAATTCTAGATATGCGCAGGCATTTATATGAGCACTATTGTAATTATTGCATTACTCCTAGCCATGCTGGTCAGCTTAGGCGTTGGCTTGTTTCATCTGTTGAAATCGCCAGAAGAAAACGATAAAGGCGACAGCCTTGTAAAGGCATTGACCTGGCGTATAGGCATATGGGTAGTCCTATTCGTTTTCATTGCCTTGTCGGTTAAAATGGGCTGGATCAAACCAAGCAATTCAGTACATCCACAAAAATTCAACCAAGAACAGCAACAACGAATTGATCAACAAAGGGAGTAAGCATTCTCGAAAATAATTACTCTATTGACAAATTCAAAAAAAGGCGCCAATTAGGCGCCTTTTTATATTTTATAATGTAACTCTGTCTAGAGAATATAAACGAAGATAAATAGACCCACCCAAACAGTATCAACAAAATGCCAATACCAGGCGCCACCTTCAAATGCGAAGTGTTTTTCAGCAGTGAAGTGCCCTCTCATGTAGCGGATTAGAACCACCAATAGGATGAACGCACCCAAGGTTACATGAAAACCATGAAAACCGGTCAACAAAAAGAAGGTTGAGCCATAAACGCCTGTTCCCAAAGTAAGACCTAACTCAGTATAAGCTTCAATATACTCTTCGACTTGAAGGAACAAGAAGAAAGTGCCCAAGACGACAGTGAGAGCCAACCAAAACAATGTCTGACCGCGCTTGCTTGCACGTAAAGTGTGGTGCCCGATAGTAAGGGTAACGCTCGAGGCAAGTAGCAATAATGTATTGTATAACGGCAAATGCCAAGGGTCTACTAAGGCAAATTGAGACCCTTCGGCGATTGAATTTGCACTCGGATTAACGCCCGAAATCAACTCGGCCCCTAGAGGTCCAGTAGATGGCCAAGTAGCTTCAAACCCAGGCCATAGGAGTTCTGTGTCTGCTAGCCAAGGAATAGCCAATACTCGAATGTAATACAGAGCGCCAAAAAAGGCGGCGAAAAACATTACTTCAGAAAAAATAAACCATGACATACCCATACGGAACGACTTATCGACATCCAGATTATAATCAGGGCTTTCGATGATCACTTTACGAAACCAGATAAAAAGTAATACCGCCATACCAACAAAGCCTGCGCTCATCAGTTTTGGTGCAAATGCATAGCCATTTAAGTAACTCGCACCGCCCATGGCGATACAAAACAAGGCAATGGAGCACAGAAACGGGTATGCACTCGCGTCTGGGACGAAATAATGGTCTTTAGAATGTTCAGACATATAGGTTTCCTCGTTGATCAACCATCTTTATATTTTTATTTATTGACCTGCGTATTTTCCGTTATCGAAAAATGTGTAGGATAATGTTAGTTCATGCACGTCTTCCGGTAATTCAGAGTCAAGCATAAACCTAACTGCCATTTCTTGCTCTTCGCCAGGCTGTAAAACCTGCTTGGAAAAGCAAAAACATTCAGTTTTTTTAAAATGAAAACCCGCTCTTGGTGGCGTCACATTGAATGTGGCCATACCAGTAATAGGCTTATCTGAATAATTTTTTACATAAAATAAAGCTTCTTTTACTTCACCAACTTTTACGTCTAAGCCACGCGTTATTGGCTTAAATTCCCATGCCAAATTAGTACTTGTATGAGTGGTAAAAGTAATCGCAACATCTCTATCGCTAATCTCAGCCGTACTTGCCGCTGCTTCTTGAATAATATCAGTCTTACCACCGAAGCCAGTTACCTTACAAAACGCTTCATACAAAGGTACTAACGCATAGCCAAAACCAAACATCATGACTGTAATTACAATTAACTTTCCAACAAGACTGCTATTCATTAGAGACCTACAAATAAGACAACAACATTAAAGATCTAATAATTTAGATCTAAATAAACCTACTCTTTAACTACGC
>JBLHRL010000022.1:0-41641 GCA_047625975.1 Arenicella sp. | reverse complement strand
TCTGACCTTTGGTAGCAAGACAATTGCTGTTGCAACGCTGTATTCACTTGTTCTAGACCGTCAGTAAAAAAGCCAAGGCTGGATAACCCAGTTGCATCTATTTGAATCGTAATAAGTCTATCAAGGCCAAGGCTCAAACGTAATGCGGCTTTTAAGTTAAGCTGTGCTGAATTGTTTTCAACAAGTTGTTGCCGGACTCGGTTAAGCGCTACTTTAACTTGAAGTTGATCAGTTTTAAGAGTCCGCCCCGCTAAAACATTTAGCTGAATACGTTGTAATCGTGAATCTAATGAAGTCTCAAGTTGAAGCAAGGAGGCTCGAGCCTCAGCCAACACTAATAGTTCGATATACTCAATCAGTGCTAGCCCCTCAGTACGATGCAAGTCGGCTTTTGACTGAAGATTTGAACTGTCTCGCCGTAAGGCGGCGGCCTTGGTATCGTAACGTTGTTGACTAGGCCTGAATAGAGGTTGGGTCAATTTGGCTTCATAAACGTAGGAAGAGTCGTCGGACACGACTACCGCTCCGAACGGGTCTGCAAGGTTAATGCTAGAAGCATCATCACGTTTACTGTATCGACCTCCAATACTAACGCTGGGAGCCCAAGCGCTGCGAAGGCTAGCTTGATAATCAAACTTGGCGGCTTTTGCACGAAAGCGCGTTACCTCGACCCCGGCATTGTTGGCAACACCTTGAATAATAGCCGCGACATCTAATGTTATAACTCGGTCGCCTATAATTTGATTGCTTAAAATTTTATCGCTTAGCGTTTGATCGTTTATGGCGGTGCCGACAACATTGTTGGCGGCAACGTCTTCAGCACCGCTGAGCGGCTGTGCGGATACAGGTTGTGAGAAGGGAATAAACAATACAACGGTGGCTACCAGTAACAGACTGCCCATAGTTGAATTAATAGTTGGATTCATACGTATTGGGGCCGTGAGAGATTGTTTACGCCCGAGAGTTAAAGTGCACAGCGCCGGGATGGCAATCAAGGTAAGCATGGTTGACAACAGCAGGCCCGAAATGATGGCCCATGCCATCGGCGGCCATAATGTGGACGATGATAGCGCCAGCGGTAGCAAGCCAAAGATAGTGGTCGCCGTGGTTAATAGAATCGGCGCCGTACGTTTATGTAGTGCAGTGGTGACGGCTTGATTAATATCATCGCCTTGATTCAGTGACTGATCGACCACATCGATTAGTACGATGGCATTGTTAACGACGATACCGAGAAGCGCGATAACACCCAATAGTGATTGAAAGCCAAAAGGCTGGCCTGACAGGGCTAAACCCGGGATTACGCCAACTGCGGCTAGCGGTATGGTCGCAAAAACGATGCCGATGCGCCGAAACGAATTAAATTGGAACATCATAAAAAAGATTAATAAGCCAAATGCCAATGGTGCCGCGGCGGCGATATTGCTATTAGACTCGGAAGAGGCCGAGGCGTCACCGCCATATTCTAAGATGACTGATTGCGGTAACTCTTCGTTAGCGAGTTTCTTTTTAAACTCAGCGAGCACCTGATTAAAGCCAAAGCCAGGTGCAACCTGTGATAAAACAGTGACCGTGCGAGAATAATTATGATGACGCAAACTGGTCGGTGTCCAAGCGGCTTGCAGCGACGCCAATTGGTTTAATGGGATACCGGCTTGATTTTGATTGTAGACAAATTGATTCTCGACAACATCGATGTCGCTACGTTGCCCATTGCTTGAACGAACTCGTATTGGAATCGGGTCTGTGTCATAGCGATATTGGCCCGCGTTGATACCTCTACTTTCGGCGAACACGGCGGCGGCCACTTGGTTGGGTAGCAGACCATAACTTAGGGCGGCAGCATCTTGAATATCAACTTTAATCTCGGGTGTGCCCAAGTCTAAGTTACTTCGCAACTCAGTAACGCCAGAGGTAGAAAGCAAAATTCTTTTAATCTGCTGTGAGGCAGTATAGAGGATCGCTGGGTCTGAGTGTTTTACGCGAATCTCAATCGGCGCGGGGCGAGGGGGGCCTTGCCCGAGTAGTCGCGGAACCAATGTTACGTCAGGGTAGCGAGGTTTCAGCTCATCTCTAACCCAGTTTACTAAAGTCTGATTGTATTTCTCGCTGACTGTATTGATTGTGAAACGAGCCACATGAGATTCGTTTGGTGCGCCACCCATGTTGTAATAAAAGCGAAAGCCAGCACCGCCGACATATCGATACAGTGATTCGACCGCCTCATGCTGCATCAGCCTATCTTCAATTTCACGACTAACAGAGGCTGTCAGTGCTAATGGTGTATTGTTTGGCAGCTCCATGTCGATGACAATTTGTGCTCGGTCGGTTGACGGAAAGAACTCTTGCTTTAAGAACGGTGCTGTCGCTGCCGAAACGGCGATTAGCAAACCGACAACGAGCAACACGCGTATTGGGCTTTGTGCCACTAGACTGGCGCTACGCGCCGCGATGCGGTCGGTCATATTAAATGCCATGCCTTGTGGGCCGTCACGTTTTTTTAGCCAGTAAAAGGCAATTAATGGCAGTACAAAAATTGACACAATGTAGCTGACGATCATCGCAATGATAACCATGGTGGGTACCGCCCGAGTAAAGTCGCCGACGCCGCCCTTTGCCAACAGTAAAGGAATAAACGCGGCCACGGTTGTGCCAGTAGACGCGAGTAATGGCTTGGCCATCATTCGAATCGAATCACGCATGGCTTGACCAATTTCAGCCCCTCGTCTTGTTGCGTTTTCGATGTATTCAATTACCACAATGGCATTATCAATCAGTATGCCGAGCGAGATTACAACGCCGATAACCGCCATTTGATGAAACACGCCACCACCCATACTGTAAAGTCCTAAGGTGATCATAGACACCACCGGTAATACCAAGGACACAAGCGCACCAGTACGCCAGCCCATTGCCATAAAAATAATTGCCGCGATCACCAACATGCTTAATATCAGGTTGCCGCGCAAACCGTCTAAACGGTCTTGTACGTAGTTTGGCTGAAAGAAACTCTCTTCGATTTTAATTGGCGCTATTGTGCTTTTGAACTGCGCAACACGCTGCCTAAGTTCTGTGCCAAAGGCGATTATATCAACCTGCCCACGGTTAGCGATAACGCCTAACGAAACGGCTCGATTACCATTCTGAAAAGCTTGATTTGCCAATGGTAAACCGGGTTCTAAGACCACCTCTGCAATCGATTCTAGCGACACCAATTGGCCACTAGGGAGAGCCAACATTGTCTGCGACAGTTCCTCAAGCGAAGCAAAATCAGACTGCGTATTCAGACGAATAGTTTTGTCGCGACTCGACACTGTACCGCCTGGCACAATCTCATTGCGCTGCGCTATCGTTTCAGCAACGTATTGCCTTGATATACCTAAACGGTTAATCGTATCTTGGTCGAGTTTGATTATTATTTCTTTTTCAGGCGCGCCTTCAATCTCGATACGAGACACCCCAGACATACCAACAAGCGCACGCTTTAGTTTTAACGCCGCTTGTTCTAGCAAGATTGGGTCGGACGAACCGGTTAGGCTAAAGACCGCTGCTGGCATATCGATTTGACGATCATCAAACTCAATTCGGCTAACGCCTTGAGGGAACTGTAGTCGGGCTCGCTGAATTGCATCTTGAACGCGGTCCCAAGCCCCGTCGGTGTCATAAACAGTATCTTCTAGCTCTATATTGAAAATTGCCAAGTCATCACGAGAGGTTGAAATGACGTTGTTAATTGCGGCAACCTGAGCCAGCTCTTCCTCGATCGGTTCGGTGATTAATTTTTCGATTTGCAGCGGTGTTGCGCCGGGGTAAAAAACCTTTAATAAGCCAGCACGATATGGAAAACTTGGGTCTTCTTGGCGCGCCATCGAGCCTAATGCGAAATAGCCAACGGCTATGAATAGAATGACCACGCTAAAAACCAAACGTCGATACTTAATAACAGTTTCAATTAATCCGTCCAACTGGCTCTCGTTAGATGCTTGATAACTCATTTAATCACCTCATTATTTTCAATCGTAGTCGAGGCTTCAATAACCTTGGCGCCGTCGAAAAGTTGCGGTACTCCCTCGATTACGACCGCATCACCTTGGTCTAGGCCTTGATCAATTTCGATGCTATCCGTGCTTATACGTAGCGCTCGAATCGGCACTAAATTGGCGATCCCATTGCTTACACGATAGACCGCGATGCTGTCTTCTCCTGTCATTAAAACAGAGCGCATGGGTACGTTTAATCCACGGCTTGAAAGTACTTCAAGTTTAGCGTTGACAGCGATGCCTGGCCCTATTTCTGCCGCGTTCAGACGGACAATAATTTCTGGTAAAGAACCTCGTTCACGATGTGGGCTTATCTCGCTGACGATGCCCTCGATATCGGTATCGATGTCAGAAGCTCGAAGTGCTCGGTTAACTTGGACCAATTGACCTAATTTTACTTGCCCTAAAATCGTATCGCTGACCGCCAGCTTGAGCTCGACTAAGTCTGGGTTCGATAAGCGAATCGCTGGCGATCCGGACATCAGAACTTCGCCAACGTCGATCAATATATCGGTCACCACACCATCAAACGGGGCAACGAGGCTCAGTTCACTGGCGACTTTGGTGGCACGATTTAGTTCGGATTTCGCAGCAGATTCGGTTTTTTCGCTGGCGATTAGGCGGGTGCGTGCAATTTCCCATTCTTGCAGTGTTACAGCTCGCTGCTGGTACAAAACGTCTACCCGGGCAAAGTCACGTTTAAGCTGACTCATCTCGGTGGTAAAACGGGCTAGGTTTTCCTTGGCCGATGTAATCATCGGTTCAAATTCGGGGTTGTAGAGTCGGGCGAGCACTGCACCCTTGGAGACGATTTCACCAAGCCGAACTCGTTTTTCGGTAACTCGACCAGCAACTTGAAAACGAAGCATCGCTGTTTCAGCCGATTGAGTAGTTCCAGATATTTGTAAGCGTCTGATCGGAAGATCACCAGATAGAGTCGCTGTTCGCACGGTAATTACTGGATCTGCTTGCTGCTGCTCGGATTTGTTGGTAAACAAAAGGGCTATCGCGAGCAGTGCCGCTACGATGAATAATGGTATTACGTGACGTCTAGTATCCATTGATGAGTACCCTGCTTATCTGATTTAAATTTATAGTTGTTGACATTATGCCATTTATTGACACTATGTTAATAACAAACTTGTAAAAATATTGTGATGAAGATGATGACATCGTTCTGGATCGCTAATAAAGCCATCGTAGAGTCAAAATGTTTATCGTTATTCGAGTATGATTAAGCCTATGCAATCTAGATCAAGAAACCAAAATGAGAAAGCTGAACGCCGCGAAGCACTGCTTAACGCGGCTCAGGTGGTGTTCTCAGAAAAAGGTTTTGAACATACGTCGATGGATGATATCGCTAACCAAGCCGGGTTTAGTCGCGCGCTTCTTTACGTTTACTTCAAAGACAAGAAAGACATTCACCGCTCGTTAAAGATCCGAAGTGTCAAAGCATTGAGAGACAGAATGCTCGCGCATATTGATTTAGGCGCGGCAGGGATTGTTCGTGTGAGACAGGTCGGTGAAGCGTTTTATCAGTTTTACCGACACGATAAAGATCATTTCGACTGCTTGTCACTCGACATAAGCCTGAATAATCAGTCGACTTTAGCTAAAAATGAAGTGAAACGTGACCCTGAAGCAATGGCGGCCGAAGAAGAAACCATGCAAATTATGGTTAATTCACTGTTAGCCGGTGTCAAAGATGGCTCGATAGATCCCAATAAGGTAAGCAACCCCTTACAAACAGCCATGTTTTTGCGTGGTTCTCTGCATGGAGTGATTCTATTACAAGACGAAGACGGAAGCGCACTACTCGACAGTGCCAATATCGATAAGCAAGAGCTGGTCGAGTATGCCTTAGACATCGTCTGTAACGGATTGAAGCCCTCGGCTGATGGGCCGAGGGTTAGTTAAGTAAAAATCCAGAAAAAGCCTTATACGCGTTGTTTACTAGACTGGTATTCTTCGTAAGTACCTTCGTAAACAATCATTTCTCTGTCTTTGATCTCGAGTATCCGGTTGGCAAGTGTCGAAACAAACTCGCGGTCATGGCTGACAAATATTAAGGTGCCTTCATAAATTTTCAATGCATTATTTAAGGCTTCGATGGCTTCCATGTCCATATGGTTGGTCGGCTCATCTAAAATCAGTACGTTGGTGTCTTGCATCATTAGCTTACCGAACAACAGTCGATTTTTCTCGCCACCTGAACAAACTCGGGCTTTCTTATTAAAGTCGTCTTCAGTAAACAATAAATTGCCCAACAAGCCGCGCACCTTGAGATCGTCATGATTGGGAGTGCGCCATTGCATCATCCAGTCAAACAAGCTCATGTCGGTATCAAAGTCCTGCGTATTATCTTGTGGACAATAGCCAATAACTGCATTTTCAGACCATTTAAAGCTACCGCTATTGGGCGTGAATTGCTCCAAGAGACAACGCAAAAATGTCGTTTTCCCAGTTCCGTTTTCACCTAGCACGGCCCAGCGAGAACCGGCATCGAAGATCACATCATTACTGGTAAATAATGTTTTTCCTCTAAAACCATGCGATAGATTTTCCAGCACTACCGCATTGCGATGTAATTTTCTATGTTGCTTAAAGTTAAGCTTGGGAGTCATTCTGCTTGACGATTTAACGTCATCTAACTTGATTTTATCTAGTTTTTTGGCTCGAGAACTGGCTTGTTTAGCTTTAGATGCATTGGCACCAAAACGGTTGACGAAGTCTTGTAATTCATCAATTTCAGCACTCTTGCGGCTGTTGCCAGCAAGTAATTGTTCACGTATTAGGCTTGATTGCGCGAGAAAGTATTCATAGTTGCCGGGGTAAATTCGCAGTTCTCCATAGTCGATATCAGCCATATGTGTGCACACCGAATTCAAAAAGTATCGATCGTGCGAGATAATGATCATTGTGCAGGTGCGTTTATTGAGCTCAGTAGTTAACCAGTTAATAGTGTCGATATCTAGGTTGTTAGTTGGCTCATCGAGTAATAAGATATCTGGATTAGCAAATAACGCCTGCGCCAGCAGCACTCGTAGTTTACGACCGGGGGCAACGTCACTCATTAGACCAAAATGCAGTGATTCTTCAATGCCGGCATTGAGCAGAATATCACCGGCGCGACTTTCGGCTGTGTAGCCGTCCATATCAGCAAATTCAGCCTCAAGATTACCTACTTTCATGCCATCGGCTTCGGACATCTCAGGCAAGCCATAAATGCGTTCACGCTCGCATTTGATTTTCCAGAGTGTGCGGTCACCCATAATTACCGCATCAATAACGCTATGGTGTTCAAAAGCGAACTGATCCTGGCTCAAGGTGCCAAGTTTTTTACCCGGTGTAATCGATATATTACCCGAGCTTGGCTCTAGCTCACCGCTCATAATCTTCATTAAGGTCGATTTACCACAACCATTGGCACCGATTAAACCGTAGCGATTACCTTTGTCAAATTTGGCTGAAATATTTTCAAACAACGGCTCTGAGCCAAATTGCATGGTGATGTTTGCTGTGGAGATCAAAACAGAGTCCGAATGGGTTGATAATTAAGCTTGCGGAGTCTACAGACTAATTGTTTTTGAGTATACCGCCGCTCCGTTCAAAAACTAAAATTAGACGTTCATTTTTGATCGGCCACTTTATGCACTGAGTAAACCTTGCTAGTAATAGAGCCAAAGGAGTTAAGGACAGTTATGGGATACTAATGAGCAACAATAGATGACTCACTGCGCTCAGTGTCACGGAGGGTATGCCGCTGCGCTCTGGTTTACCACGTCTATATGTTGCTCGGAGAGTCAAGATCGTTTCCTATCGGGGCTAAAACGAACTTAAAGTTTTGTCTTTTGTTTCGGACGTTTATTCAAAACTTTTATTAGTACAGAGAAGTCAGCGAACAATACTAAGATCGACATTGGTATATATAAGGCGACTCTAGACACCCGCTAGTCTAAAAGCCTATAAAGGCAACCAGCCCAGTTACCGCTGCGTAAGCTGCCTGAGTTGTCACGTGTGCTAAATGATCATACTCGGCACCAAACGAGGTGAGAGCTGTGGTGTCTGAGACAGGTTATACATGATCACCGAGATGATGGTGGGTACGCTTGCCAATGCCAAGAAGGCATAAAATTGATACGGGAACACCTTGAGTAAAACAGTAAATGCGTTTTCGGGAAGGCTGATTTGGGCATAGGCTTTGTCGATCAGTGAGGTGATGTGCGCGCCCTAAGCAATAAACGGCTATAACGTATCTACTTGTAATAGCCAGTAGTCGATGTTCTGGTCTGAAGTATCGCTGGTAATACAAACTTAGGCGCGGAGTCGACACTGGTCTATGATGATGGTCGATGTTAATATTTCAGCGTCAAGTAATACCGATAATAAGATTGGAAAAAACAGTCAGGAAAAAATATGCTCAACTTTAAAAGAATTTTAGCCGCCGCCGCTTGCCTACTTTGTGTCTCGGCGTCAGCCGAACCCACAGCGCAAGTGAAACCAGCCTCGGTGCATACGGCCGCTTACAACAAAGCTCAGGTTAAACTACTTGCGATGGATGACCGGCGAGACTTTGAAGAGCAAGCTCGGGGGTTTATAGCCGCGCCGGCGTCGAAGAAAATAGTCTCTGACGGTAACCTAGTATGGGATATGAAACGCTTTGATTTTCTTAATTCAGAGCAAGACTACAGCAGCATACACCCATCGCTGCAACGGCATGCGGTGCTAAATATGAACTTCGGCTTATATAAAATAAGTCCCAAGATATACCAAGTTCGTGGCTTTGACCTCGCCAATATTACCTTTATTAAAGGGGATACAGGCTGGATTATATTTGACACTCTGACCAATTCGGAAACGGCTAAAGCGGCGCTAGATTTAGTAACAAAGCAGCTCGGTTATCGCCCCGTTTTAGCCGTGATATATTCACATAATCATGCTGATCATTTTGGCGGTATACGAGGCTTAGTAAATGAGGCTGACGTGGTCAGTGGTAAGGTGAAGTTAATCGCTCCAGACGGTTTTATGGATCATGCTATATCGGAAAATATCTACGCTGGTAATGCGATGAGTCGTCGCTTGTTTTATCAATATGGCTTAACTTTGCCAGCAACCCCGACTGGTCATGTTGATCAAGCGATAGGTAAAGGTCTACCAACCGGCACTATCAGTTTAATCGCGCCAAACGTGGTAATAAAAAAACCAGTAGAAGTGCTGGAAATTGACGGCGTAACAATGGAGTTTCAACTCACGCCGAATACCGAAGCGCCGGCTGAAATGAATACCTGGTTCCCACAATTAAAAACCTTTTGGGCCGCCGAGAATATAACTGGGTCTATTCATAATATATACACTCTGCGAGGCGCGCCGGTGCGTGACTCATTGGCCTGGTCAAAGTACATCAATAAAGCATTACATGATTACGGCAAGCAAGCTGAGATAATGGTGTCATCGCATAATTGGCCACGTTGGGGTAATGAGCGAATTCAGGAGGTAATGAAAGGCCAAAGAGATATGTACGCCCACCTAAACAACCAAGTGCTCCATTTGGCCAATAGCGGCGTTACCATCAATGAGATACACAATGTCTATAGCGTGCCAATTAGCCAACAGAAAAACTGGTTCTCTCGAGGCTATCATGGCTCATTTGAGCACAATAGCCGTGGGGTCTTGAATCGCTATTTGGGCTATTGGGATGCCAACCCGGCGACCTTAATCCCGGTATCACCAAGCGATTCCGCGCCGTTATTCGTTGAGATGATGGGCGGTGCCAAGAAAATTATCAAAAAGTCAGAAGCCTTAATCGCTGATGGCAACTACAAGTTGGCGCAAGAGCTTTTGAACAAGTTAGTTTATGCTGAGCCCAAAAATCGAGATGCAAAATTATTGCTTGCCGACAGCTTTGAGCAAATTGGCTATCAACAAGAGAGCCCGAGTGTTAGAAACAGTTTTTTGGCAGCGGCTCAAGAGTTACGTGTCGGTATACCTGAAGGGGTTGTTTCAAAGACCTTGACCGCGGATATGGTAAGGGCATTAACAATGAGCAATTACTTAGATTTTCTTGGCATTTTAATGGATGCTCGAAAAGCCGAAGGAATGGCGTTTAAAATTAACTATCTAATCACCGATACTAAGCAACAATATGCACTGGAATTAAGTAATGGTGCGCTTACTAGTATCAAAGGTTATTTAAACCATGACGTCGACCTAACCATAACCGTTGACAGCGCCAATATGGCTCAAATAATCGCTCAGCAGGAGACTTATAAAAGTATGGCCGAACAAGGTAAGTTACGCTTTGAAGGTGACCCATCTGTACTGAAGAAATTACAGTCGATCTTAGTTAAATTTGATGCTGGTTTTGAGATCATGCCTGGTACTAAAAACTGAAAAAACTATATATCTGGGCTATTCGAGCCCAGATATATATAGCAATGGTTTAATTAATTTTAGCTGTCGTTTGAATTCATTGTAGCGTCAATCTAGCGTCAATCTAGCGTCAATATAGCGTCAATATAGGCATTCACTTCGGCTTCGAGTATTGGCAGTGGCATCGCGCCTTTGCCAATAACCACGTCGTGAAATTCACGTATATCATATCGATCGCCAAGCTGTTGTTCGGCTCGATCGCGTAGCTCTAGTATTTTCATCATGCCGATCTTATAACCCAGTGCTTGTCCAGGCCACACAAAGAAGCGTTCAACTTCGGTCACCATATCGCCCTCTGACAGTGGCGTGTTGAAACGAAAGTATTCAATTGCTTGTTGTCGGGTCCATTTTTTCGCATGGATGCCAGTATCAATCACCAATCGTGCCGACCGCCAAATTTCATCATGTAAACGACCGAAGTTGCTCATAGGGTCTTGATAAAAACCCATATCTCTGGCCAGGCGTTCTGCGTAAAGCGCCCATCCTTCGGTGTAAGCACCGTAGAAACTATGCTTTCGAAAGTCGGGTAGGTCTTTCATTTCCTGTGCCAAGGCTATCTGAAAATGATGTCCGGGCACGCCTTCGTGATAGGTAATCGCGGTAGAGACACTCTTCTGATAAGTGCTCATGTCTTTCAGGTTGGCATAATAGTAACCTGGTCGACTGCCGTCCAGCGGAGGGGACTCATAGAATGCAATCGAGGTCGAATTTTCGCGCCACGGTTCAACTCTACGAACCTCCATTGAGGCCTTCGGTAGGCGATTGAAATACTGGTCTGCTACCGCAAAAATATCAGCCGTTTGTTGTCGAGCATCAGTCAAAAAGGCTTCGCGGCCCTGATCGTCATTACTGTAAAAGTTACTCGGGTCGGTGCGCGCGAAAACAAAGAAGTCTTGTAAGCTTCCCTTAAACTCCAGAGTTTGCATAATGCCGCGCATTTCCTTATGGATGCGTGCTACGTCCTCGAGCCCGCGCTGATGAACCGCATCGGCGGTCAAATCGAGCGTGGTGTATTGTTTGATTTGTGCATTGTAGAAGGCTTCGCCATTAGGTAAAGACCAGACGCCTTTGTTGCCATCGACCATACTTGATTGGCGTTTGATTTCAGCGAGTAGTGTCTCTAGATTGCTCTTGAATGAACCAATAAGGGCTGAGCTGGCAGCGGCTATCAAGCCTTCTGAAACCTCTTCATCAAGCCCAAGTGCTTTAACTTTTTGGGAGAAATCGTTGAATAAAATATGCGTCTTGCCAGACTCGTCGATCGGCATACCGGTGGCAAGGCCGCTAATGTCGACGATCATGTCGGGGTAGGCAAAAGCTGGTGTCAGAACGCCAAACTCAGCGCGGTCGATCAGTTGAGTCGTCATTTCGGTATAAACATCGCCCAAGCCATGAATACGTGCGACATAGTCTTGTGCCTCTTTAAGCGTGGTGATCGAATGCGCATTTAAAAGCAGGCTTACAGGGTCAGTTACCTGGCCGCGAAACTGATCGACTACGTAAGGATGGCGCAGGAATGGTGCCGCATCAATGGTCTCTTGCAGCCGATACTCGAGCAGTTCATAGCTAGTGCTATTGACGCTGTTTAGTGCCGTGCGGTCAAAGCTCCGGAGGTGTTGCAAGTCTGCTTTTGCCTCTTCAATATTGGCCAAGCTCGCGGCATCGGAGCGATCAAACCATTTATCCTGATCGTCAGTTTTAAGGCCTAACGCCGATTGAGTCTCTGGATCTTGGGCAACCTCACGATCGAACCACTGTTTAAAGAATGCGCTGATTTGGGTGTTAACATCGTCACTGTTGACCACGCTACTTGATACTGGCTTCACCGTGCCGGTATCACTCACGGGGGGGGAAGTATCGGCGCCGCAGGCGATGAGTATCAATGAGATGAAAGTCGCCAGTAGGGCGTGTTTGCTAGAATTCAGATTCATAATAATGTCCGTAGCTTGAGAGTCAGGTGACAATTATATTAACCGTTAATCAATATCTGTGATAGCGCCAAGCAACTAGCATCAAATAATGGCGACATCAGTAAAAGGCGAATCGAGCCACAAGTTAGCTATGCAGCGATAAAGTAGTTTTTATTTTGGCTTACACACCTAATAGCCGCTTTAATATCTTACCGTCCATCTCTCTTACCTCTCCAGACTTCAAGTCGTCTAACAATAATTTTTCAATTCGAGTGCGAACTAACCTTAATACGGGAAAGCCTGTTGTTGCACACATTTTACGTACTTGACGATTCTTACCTTCGACTAAGCTTAATTCTAGCCAACTGGTTGGTATCATCTTACGAAAACGCACAGGAGGGTCACGCTCAGCGATATCGATACCCTCTGGCAATAACCTAGCGTTTGCTGGCATCGTATGATAAATCTTCTTAGCCAACTTAATATCTACTCCATTTTTTAACTGTTGAATGGCGTCTTCAGATATTTGTCCGTCGACCTGAACTGCATAAGCACGACGATGCTTAAATTCAGGATTCAACAACAAATGGTTTAGCGTCTTATCATTAGTTAAAATCAGAAGACCCTCACTGTCCTGATCTAAACGTCCTACAGGATAAATGTCATGTGGAAACCTAAAGCCCAAATCCGCTAAGGTCTTATGATGAGGTTCTGGACGAGAGAATTGGCTCAAGATCCCGTAAGGCTTAAAAATTGCGAAGTATTTATAGGTTTTATCCATTTTTTAGAACGGCTGCTACCGCAGCTTTAGTGTTGTATACGAGGTGACTTTCGAGGCGCTCTGACGTACCCAGGATCACCAATGGTCGGCCTCCGTATGGTTTCATAATTTTAGTCATGGCACAAAGAAACTGTCAAACTAACATTGTCTAAAATAGCTAGGGCAGGGTGCCACTGATTTTTTTAGCAAGCGGTTTTTACTGATAGTATGTGGACTGTCGGTATTCACGTAATTGCGAGTGCCACTCAACTGAGAGTGATTTAATGACTATTGAACAGCTAACTATCGAACATATGAGAGTAATTCTGGTTGTCTATATCAGCGCTATTGGCCCGCTACTACTGATACCGTTTTTACTGAAAAAGAAGCTTATACCTAGTTGGGTTCCGGTCGTCTATCTCGCATCATTTTTTGCTTGTGCCGTCGGTTGGGAACTTTGGTTTACCTATGGTTGGCTTGATGGAGCACCTGTCTACGACAGACGTTCCGAGGTACTCAATACGTATCTTCCATATCACCTAAACTGGCTATTAAATTCACTCGCAGACGCCGGCTCTATTTGCCTTGGAGGCATTTTATTGCTGCATATAATTCTAGGTACAAGTTCGAACCACCTAGACCAGTGGCGTTGGTCTGCGTTTTTCATCCTACTCGCTTGGTTCATAGGCCAGAATGTGTTGGTAGAAATGTTTTTATATCACGATCAGTTAGCCGTTGGAAAAGCTCTTTCATGGGCACCATTGGCGCCTACAGGCCCTTGGTTTAATCCAATACTATTTGAGTTTATGGATCGTACAATCACGCTACAGGGCCAACTCCCATGGTTAATCATGACGCCACTTTTTTACGCCGCTCTTATTCGTTATCAAAAAATTGGTGTTGCACGGCCGTAAAAGATTGTTGCGGGTCTATGATTATCTTTTATAATGAGATTCAATAATAATCCTGATTTGGAGAATTAAATCATGTACAGCCACATTATGTTCGGTGCCAATAATATTGGAGAATCGCAAAAATTTTACGATGCTATCTTAACCACTTTAGGCTATCGGCCGGGCAGAGTAGATGAACTAGGTCGGGTCTTTTGGATGGACAAAAAAGGTATTTTTTCGATCACAAAGCCAATAAACGGCGAGCCAGCGAGCAATGCGAACGGTAGCACTATTAGTTTTTCGGCCGAGAGCCCTGAGCAAGTGCAAGCTTGGCATGCCGCTGGCATAGCCAACGGTGGCAACACGTGTGAAGACCCTCCAGGTGTTCGAGAGGGCCCTACCGGAAGCCTTTATCTGGCTTACTTGCGTGATCCCTCAGGCAACAAAGTTTGTGCTTTGTATAGGGTGGCTTAAATTTGGGTTAGGTTTTGACCGTATGAACTAGGCCGGCTATGCAGCGATGTCTGACTTATCTTAATGCCTAGTTCTAGGTTATTGATACATTCAAATCGACGCTCGCCGTCGATTTATTATCTTGCGTTGCGCTGGTGATCGGTGCCCAGGTATTACTGCTTTTCTATTTATGGTGATTACGCCACAGAGTCCTAGGGTTGAGTACGCCACTGCGACGCTCCGAGCAGAATTAGGCGTAATTGTTTGTCGCCCAAATCAATTAAATCGACGATATTTTGATCATGCCGGTTATCAATCAATAGTTGTTCAACGATGCGAGTCATTGAGCCGATCATAAGGCCAGCTAGCATTTTCAATTCCTCAGTAGTCCAGGTGTCGGTGTTCAATTGACGGGCAAGATCAGTCGATAATTCACTCACTAGAAGCCTTAGTTCCGAATCAATTTCGGCGCGAATTGCAGCGACGCCACCCAAGCGAGCGCGAATTACAAAATGGAAGTGACGGGGGTGAGCTAGAACATAAGTAACGAACGTCTCGACTGACTTACGAATCACATTCGAACTTTGAACCGGATTGGCGCGGACATCTTTGAGGAGTTGACGCAATGTCTTGAATGAAAGGCTCACCAGCTCCAGGCCTAGTGTGTTCATATCGGCAAAATGCCGATAAAAAGCCGACGGATTAATCCCAACCTCGCGGGTTACTTCGCGCAAGCTGATGGCTTCAAAACTCTTATCTCTATTCATCAATTCGAGCACCGCGTCAAATAGGGCCTGACGCGTATCGATAGTCTTATTATCTTTACGGCGATGTTTTTTCGGAATTCGAATCATGTTTTTCCAACTGGTTGTACAAGTGTTCACATTATATCGTAATTTTCTGGGAGCTACGTAAGTAAATAAATTCCAGTATAAAAGCTAAATTTCCCTTTATTTATTGGGTTTTGGTATCTAAAATAATTATGTGTACAGTTGTTGACAAGCAATCAATAAAGTTTATAGTGTACGCTTGTTTACATAAATTACAGAATAGCCATAGAGGCTACTTCTGCTGGAGAGATAATATGGATCAAGCAATCAAATATAAAAACGACTGGTGGACCGCGCTAGTTGCGGCCAAAAAACTGATCGCCGACCCAAAAGACACACCGCAAGTTTTCGTTATTATGGAATCTCTGAATGGCAAATCCAACGAGTCAGGCTACAATCGGCTGCTGACGACTAAAAATGGCGGTCAATTGGCCTATAGGCAAGTCGAACTTGCAGCGCATTTGAGCCAAACTAAAAACCTCACTGGCTTTGTCGCCGGGACAGTTGGCTATAACTACAAAACTATGATGACAGCGACTGGCTATTCAGCTGATGGGCTAGCCGAGGCGAGCAATTTAGAAGGGCAGCGAAGCAGCTCTGAACATCCGCATGCTTGGTATGCCCGGCGTACTAGAGATATTCATGATATTTGGCATGTATTAACCGGTTACAGCCCAGATGAACCGTTAGACGAGGCTTGCTTAGTGGCATTCTCTTATGCACAAACTAAAGGCCTTGGCTGGGCGCTAATCGCTTTTTTCAAGATTATCGATTGCCGAAAGTTAGCACTTGGGAAGCTACAAACCAAGGCGATTTTGGAGGCCTACCGAAATGGTAAAAAAGCCAAGTGGTTACCCGCCGAAAATTATCTAGCGCTTCTCGATGAGCCGCTAGAACAAGCACGGCAAAGGCTTAATATTCAACAGCCATCGGCTTACTTACAGTATCGACGAGAGGTGCCGATTGACGCGGAGTTGTTCGCCGACACTAGCTGGGTTTAGTCGATGGCTAATATCTAATAATTAGTAGTTCATTCGAAGGAGGGCATTTATGCCTATATTGACCAAGCTTAGTTCGGTAGAGTGCCAGTTGCGTTTACAAAATCTGAATCGAAACCTGAGTGTTCCGTGGCAAATTAAAGGTGATTCAAAACTCGCTAAGGTGATGCGCTTCGATGACTTTATTCAAGCGTGGGCCTTTATGTCTAAGGTGGCGTTGTATTCCGAGAAACACAATCATCACCCTGAATGGTTCAACGTTTACAACACTGTGAGCATTGAGCTAACCACTCATGATGTTGGCGGGATTTCGGATAAAGATTATGCTTTTGCTCGCTTTGTTGAAAGTTCGCTATAACCGCTATGGCGTTGATTGATTTAGCTAGGATAGTCTTATAGATAATCCTGTAGAGTGTCGCACGAAAAATCCCACAGTTGATCAGCTAAAGCGTCATTCTGAGCCAAGCGGCTAGGCCGTTCTTCATTGTTGTCGGAGAAGTATTTTCCGCTTACACCGACTACTGCCGCCGCGCTGGCTAAGTAGCACTGTGTCGAAGCACCTTGCGGCACAGATTTACCTCCCATTGCGACTTTGAGTAGCAAGCTCGAAAGTGGGTTGTTTATAAGCAATCCTTGGACGCCGGTCATGCTACGGCCTAAATTGGTTTTAATTACGCCAGGATGAACCGCATTTGCGGTTGCCAAGGTGCCCTCTAGTCGCTTAGCTAAGCTCACCGCAGTTAATAGATTTGCCAATTTTGATTGGCCATAGAATTTCCAATTATTATAGCCCTGAGAACCATCAAGATTGTCAAAATCAATACCGTTAGCCGGTGCCATTTTGTGAGCGACACTCGAAAGCATCACTATGCGGCCTTGATCCGCTTGTTTTACCTGGCCTAGAAGATTATGCGCAAGTATGAAGTGACCAAGGTGATTGGTATTGAATTGCTGCTCAAACCCATTCTGTATCTCTAGTTTTGGCAAAGCCATAATGCCGGCGTTGCAAATCAAGACATCGATTGGTATGGCTAAATTCTTAATCGAATCAGCGCACTTTTTTACCGATTCAAAATTACTGAGTTCACAGGCTAATGGGGTTATGTTTCCGCCGTTTACCTTTGCTGCCTCTTGTGCTTTGTCTAGCGAGCGAGCCATGCCAATGACATGCGCGCCGCGTGACTCAAGAACTCGCATTGTCTCCAGACCGAGTCCGGAATTAATTCCGGTAATAGCGATGTTTTTGCCTGATAAGTCGATGCCTTGCGTAACATTTTCGGCGGTATTTTTTCGGCTAAATTTAGTTCTAATCATAGAGATCTCATTGTTGTTCAAAGTTAAGCATCTTCAATTCCATATGCCATTGGATTGCCGCCTTTGCATTGGCTTGTAAAAAACCGAGGCATTCCAGAGTTGGGTTATTGTTCGGATGCCTCCCACATTCAGGTCTTATTTGACTAACCTTGCTAGAGACAAATAAACTTTCACCCTCGATAAACGAATATTCTAGTGCGTTGCGTGCCAGTTGCTTGATGTCCTTATAGTTTAAATCATAACTTTCAACCGCCCGCTGATATTCATGAGTGAGATCAATTCTGGAAACACCCTCATCGTCGGTTGAAAGAGTAAGCGGCACGCCAAACTGGCGAAATAAACGGAACGGGTGTTGATCACCACTTACCCCAAGGATTACATCATTACTGGTCAAATTGATTTCAACCGCTACGCCGTCGTTGGCCATTTTCTTTAGCAGCTGATTAGCGTTAGGGTCGTGAGCAATATCAACGGCGTGACCGATTCGCTTTGCGCCAGCAACCTCAATTGCTTGCCTGATGTGAAAACCAAGTTCTTCGGGTGGTACTAAACCAAGTGCGAGTTCACCCGCATGCAAACTGATGTTACGTTTATCCTCTGCTAATTTAGCGGTTTCCTCAGCAATCATTTTCATTTGCCAGGAATAGTCTCTCAAGCTAATAGGGTGATGCTCGGGCGCAACAAAATTTAGCCCTACCACTCTTGGGTCAGTTTGCATTAAATTCACGGCAAGTTTAGTCTGTGCACGCACTTGATCTCGTGGAAAAGTTCTCAATATCTGAGCCAGATACCTAACTTGAACTCGGCATGCTTGCTCTTCGTTAGTCTGACCGCAACTTTGTAGATCGCGCCTCCTAGCTTCGATATCGTCGATCTGAGCACTAGTCTTTATGGTGGCTTCGCCAATCAGTCGTTGCTGTTGATCAAGCTGCTGCGCACTAGCTCGAGCATCGCCCATATTCCAAGACTGCATCAACTCAAGGTAGTGCGTGTTTTGACTAGCGGCACGGCGAGTCACTTCATCAAGCATGTGCCCTTCACGCCCAATGGTAGCAATATAAAATTTGGAGAAAGTTGAGAAAAATTGATCGGCTCCTGATCGATTAGCTAATTGATAATTTCTAGTTGAAAAAGCATCCACGATGCGACCAAAAGTATCTCCGTCGTTTATTACCGAAGAGACAGCCGGGCGCTGATTTTCTGGATCGCATGGCGCTAGACTAAATTGCATAGAGTCAAGATTGACACAACGGCCATCGGCGGCGGCCCATTTGATCATATTTTCGGCATAAACAGCACCATCGATATGACTGTGTATATCGCCACCCTTGGGAAATCGGTATAGAAATTGGCGCAGTAATACGGGGTCGTTTTTAATTTTTTCAAAAACTTTCGAGGTGCTTCGCTCGCTGGCATTGAGGTGCGAACTTATAAGCAGTATCAGTACCGCACAGCCGACTAAATATTGTCTCATAAGAATTTCTTAACCACTATTGATAGAACGTTTTTGTAATACCGTAGGCTCGCGCCATTTGGCATAAATAATAACCGCAGCCGCATAGACCGCAAACGCCAATAGGTGGTCGCGGCTAATGAAATCTATCGAGCTTAGATAGACCCCATAAGCGTAAATAGCCAAGGCCATTAGCGGTAATGTTTTCATCAACGCGACAGGCAGTTTAAAGCTTGCAGCCGCATAGGCTTCAGGTCTTCGTGTGTTTAAGTTGTAAAGGGCCAATGCAGGAATAATACCAAATACGATACCGACGGCATTGCCGAGAATGGTGATGTATTCAAGTGAGGTGCCGGTAACAATAGGGGCCATACCGACTACAAAGAAAACGCTTAGTAGGAGGTAGGGAGTGCCAAAGCGGTTTGTTACCGCTAGTCGCTCGGAAATCCAACCGTCATGGGCGGCGATATAGAGGCCTTTGGTGCACCAAGAAAAAATCGCATTTAGCGAGGAAATTAACGCCAGCATTACTCCGCCAACCACGAAAAATAGGTAGAACCAATGAGGGAATATTTCTTTCGCCACGAAGGCTAATGACTGACCCTTTACCGCCTCTAGCGACAATACGCCTGTAGCAACAATGGCCACGCCAACGTAAAGTATCGTCACGAATGCCAGACAGGTCATCATAACCAAGGGGATGTTGCGGCCTGGGTTAATGGATTCGCCACCGAGTTCGGAAATAAACTCGCTGCCCACCATGCCGTAACGCAATAAGAACGCGGCGCTGATAAAAGTGCCAACACCGGCCGGCATCACTGTCTCGATGTTATTGTAAACCGAGAAATCATCGACATAAGTGATTCCAATAATAACGAAACTTACTAGTGAAAATACCAGTAGAGCAACCATTACTAATTGAAATCGAGCGGCTACTTGCACGCCTAAGAGATTGGCAACATAGCAACAAATCATCGCAATAGCGGCGATTAGACCGGTATTGATGCCCGGTGCAAGCTCGGCTGCGTAATCAGCAAAACCGAGAGCATAGGTAGCTAATACAAGCTGGCCAGCAACCAGCAATGCTAAGTAAAAGAAACCGGTTTTATTACCTAGTAAGTCTCTAACATAGGTATAAGTGCCGCCAGTCGAAGGAATCGCTGCGCCCAAGGCCGCAATACAAAGTGATGGTAGAAAGACGATACCTAATGCGAGTACAAATGCCCATGGAACGCCGTAGCCCGTAATGCCAATACCGATGCCGGTTAGCACAACTACGCCAGCGCCGACTACTTGCCCCATAGAGATGCTGAGAAGCTGCCAAAATCCCAGCAAATTCTTGTTATTAGTGCTGTTGTTTATAATACCTAGACTGTTCTGTTGACGCATAATTTTAAGATTCGACTAATCGATAGTTGCCTCATTATAGACTATACTGAGCGCCGACATTAGGGTGCCGATAACCCTCAATAATGAACTACAGTTTTGGAGTTTTCACTTGAAAAAAGAACAAAGCAAACAATCGACAATCGCCAAAATTCGGGGTATTGGAACGCTGGTGAACCATGTGGCAGAACATAAACACCACTTAAGAGCCCATGTGATGCCAATCTATCAAACCACCACCTTCGGCTTCGATGATGTGGCTTCTGCACTTGACTGTTTTAGCTTTAAGGATACAGAGAGCTTTGTGTATACGCGCGGCCGCAATCCCAATTCGATTCAACTAGCCGAAAAAATTTCGTATTTGGAGGGCTTAGACCTAATTGAAGCTGCGCCTGAAAGGCCGGTCAATGAACTTGTTGATGCCTACATCACGGCGTCCGGTATGGGGGCTATTAATGTGGCCGTCCTGTCTAGAATGAAACAGGGCGATGTGGCTATAGTACAAACCAGTATCTATGGCGGTACACATACTTTCTGGACCGAGATTGCGCCACGTTTTGGTATTTCAGCCGTCTTCGTCGATAGTTTTGATGTCGAAGACTGGACGCGCGCGTTTTTAGCAACCCCAGAAGCAAATGTGGTTTATATCGAGACACCGTCAAACCCAACAATGGACATACACGATATTGCCGCTTTAGCCGACTTGGCGCATGAAAATGAGGCATGGTTGATAGTCGATAACACTTTTGCCACGCCATACCATCAGCGCCCACTGGGCCTTGGTGCCGATTTAGTAGTTCATTCATCGACCAAATATTTAGGCGGTCATGGAGTCACCACCGGCGGAATCGTTGTTAGTCGCCATGCTGATTTTGTCAATTTCTTTGGTGAACTTGGCCAATTAGGATCAGAACTTGGTTCAACACCGAGTCCTCAAGACAGCTGGCAGATTAACATCGGCTTAAAGACGTTAGAGGTTCGAATGCAGCGCCATGCTAGCAATGCAATGGCAGTTGCAGAATATATGGCATCGCATCCAAAAATCGGTAAAGTGCTTTATCCTGGTTTAGTTAATAACCTCTATCATGAGCTTGCTAAACGACAAATGCACAATGGCTTCGGTGGCCTAGTTAGCTTTGAGGTTAAGGGTGACATTCCGGCGGCACATCGATTTTTAGATGCGTTAAAAATTCCCTCTATTGCCATTAGTTTAGGCGCAACAGACAGTCTAATTCAAAACCCAGCAACCATGACCCATCGTTCGCTGTCCAAAGATGTGCGTGAAGCGGCGGGTATTACCGATGGCTTAGTGCGGTTATCTGTTGGCATCGAAAATATAGAAGATTTGCTCGCTGATCTTGATCAGGCTCTAGAGAAAATTTAAGCCAGTTTACAGTACGGAGAGTATGCAAAATTGAATACCACTAATGATAGTTATGGCTTAAAGGTGAGTAATGCAGGCTCATCATTAAGCCTATGGCAAGCCGGCTTGCATTGCGCCGATACTTTTGACACTAGTGGTATTGCTGAGCTGCGTCAGGCGGTTGAACGAGCTCCAAATTTTGCGCTTGCCCACGCGGCTTTAGCCAAGCAGCAAAAGTTTCATGGCTTTGCTGACGATGCAGAGACTTCTCTAGCCGCCGCTCAGGCGCTAATCGGTGAGGTCAGCGATCGTGAGGCCTCATCGATTCTAGTTTTGACCGCGACCCTCAGCTTTGACCCTATTGCGTTGGGAATAGCGTTAGCGCATATTGATCAATGGCCGTTAGATAGATTTGTTTTTTCTCTAATTGTTGGTCCATTCGGGCTGCTGGCATTTAGTCAGCGACACGATTGGCGTGAAAGCTGTCTTGCACTATTGCTACGTTATCAAAAATACTGGCCAAAAAACGATTGGTGGTACCTAAGCGCATTAGCATTCTCGCAGGCTGAATGTGGGGTGGCCGATAGCGGCGAAGAGCTTGCGCTTGCCGCCTGGACGCAATCAGCCAATGGTAATTGTGCGCACACCTTAAGCCATGTCTTTAAAGAGCAAAATAATGGCGTAACCGGCACTGAGTTCCTAAAATCTTGGTTAGCTGATCATGGTACTCATTCTGATATGCGCCACCACCTCGCTTGGCATCTGGCTTTGCTGGATCTAGAGAGCGGCAACACTAATCAAGCGTCGTTAGAACAATTGTACCGAGAAGAGTTAGACCCGAGCGTCTCGGACCCAATGCCATTAACCACGTATTCTGACAATGCATCAATACTTTGGCGCTGCTGCTTGAACAAAATGCCGCTTAGTTTAGTCTTTGTCGAGCAAACGCTTGATTATGGTAAACAGGTTTTTCCTAAACTAGGTTTTAGCTTTGTTGATATGCATCGAGTATTGCTAACAGCGTTATCGGGTCGAGATGAAGAAGTGGCTTTATTGCGTGCTGAAATAGGGCCGCAGGGAAACCCTAGCTTGCTCGATAACTTATTAAATGCCACCTTAGCATTTATCGACGGTGATTATGCTGAGGTACAAGCTTACTTAGAACCAGTATTAAATGACACTGTTCTGTTAGGCGGCAGCAATCCTCAGCGCGCCGTAGTGTTGGAAACTTATCACGCAGCGGTCAGGTATGGCTGATATGGCTGATACGCAACTAGGTTGGGAGGGCGTCTTTACCGACCAAGCGATCCCATTGCCCATGCGCCGCGCGGGTATGGCGCAATGGCAAGGTGACCATGTACTCATGCTAGATCGACGGCAGCTGCCGCTTAGCGAAGTATACCTGCGACTCAAAAGCACTGAAGAGGTAGCCAAAGCGATAGAGGACATGGTGATTCAAGGCGCGTTTTCAATTTCTATCGCCGCGGGTTATGGCCTCGCCTTAAGTGCCCCTCAAGGCCTGGCTAATGATATGGCCGAGCTGCAAAACTTACTGCTCGCGGCCACACGCCTGATACAAACACGCCCAACAGGCTTAGCCATCGGCCGAATGATGAAGGCATGTTTAAGTGAGGCTGAGCGAGCGATTACTGAGGGTATGCCGATACAGTCAACACTAATAGCATTGGTTGATCACGCGGCTACTGTGCTGGCAAAACAGGGCTATGAAACTGGCAAAAACGCATGTGACTTACTGGCAGACGGCGCAACTATTCTGACCCAGTGCTTCCCCGATCGATCTTACGTTTACCTACTAATGGAAACCGCCAAACGTGGAAAAAGCATCAACGTTATTTGCAGTGAAACTCGGCCTTATTTACAAGGCGCGCGTTTAACCGCGCTGTGCGCACTGCAAGCTGGTTTTAAGGCTAAGGTGATCACCGATGGCATGGGCGGCTTACTGATGCGCCAAGGAGAGGTTGACGCATTTGTTACCGCCGCTGATAGAGTGTGTATGGATGGTACTGTCTGTAACAAGGTTGGTACCTATCAATACGCATTGGCCGCGCAGGCAAACGGCTTGCCATATTACACCCTAAGACAAAGTGGGCCTGATCGAGAGAGCACCAGCGAGGCTGATATTGAACTTGAATATCGAGATGGCGAGGAAATTGTTAACTGGGCTGGGGTCCGAACAGCGCCTATTGGGGTTGAGGGCTATTACCCATCGTTTGATATTACGCCACCAGAATTGGTCACTAAAATCATTACTGACAGAGGAGTCTTTGACTCTAATAAAATTTATCAATATCCCGATGCGGTTGAAAAGGTGCCCGGCGCTATTGTGTAAACTATAAGTCGTAAAAAGATAAGTTGTAAAATTTGCGTCCTTATAAAATTTAGGCCCGTATAGGCTAAACGCCGATACTTTAGAGAATAGACATACTATGAAAATATCCGATGCATGGCGCACCCAAGCCAGCGACTTGCCGAAAATAGATGACCCGCAGAGAGCAAAGTGTAGGGCTACGCGTTGCTTGTCTAGTGAAGTCGGCGATTATGTTCTATTGCCGGGCGACCCAGCGCGAGCGGCAATGATTGCCGAGCAGTGGTTTAGTGAGGGCGAATTAGTTATGGCTAATCGAGAGTTTCATTCCTATACCGGTTTTTACAAGGGCATTAAAATGTCAGTCATATCTACTGGGCTCGGGAGTCCTGGTGCGACTATGGTGGTGCAAGACCTGCCTAAGCTTGGTGTCAAAGCCGCGATTAGAGTGGGCACAGCAGGTTCAGCAGTAGAGCATGTTAAACCAGGTGATTTAGTCATCGCCAGCGGTGCGGTTCGAGATGAGGGCGTATCACACAAATTTATTCCTGCGCAGTTCCCTGCGGTGCCGAATCCCGAGCTAAACGAGATACTTCGGCGTATTGCAAGTGCATCAAGCTCGAATAGCCATACCGGAATTTTACATACTTCAGATGCTTTTACCTGCCCTAATCTCGGCGAGCTACAAAGCATGTATGGAGATGCAGGAGTTCTGGCCTTTGAAATGGAAGCCGCCGCTGTGCTGGTTGTTGCAGGTTTGAATAATGTCTCTGCGGCTTGCATAGTCAGTATTGATGGTTACGTAAGCAACGTTGCTGCCGGTGACACAATGCCTGATGCCGACGCCCGCGACACGGGCATACGTAATGCGATTACAATTGCGCTCGATAGCTTAGTTGTTCAAGCTGAAAAAGATAGCTTAGTGAGTAACGCCAGTGACTGAATCTCCTATACACGCGGAGTTGCGCCGACAGGTCGCAGCCACCGCATTATCGCTGTTAACTACAGGCCTAGTTGTCAATACCTCTGGGAATGTCAGCGTCAGGCTCGGCGATCAAGTAATAATTACACCTAGCGGTAAAGATTATAACTCGTTAACGATAGACGATATTTGCGTTGTGAGCATTGCTGGTGATTGGGTTGATGGTGAATCACTGCCGTCTTCTGAAACGCCATTACACCTAGCCGTGTATCGATCGGATCCAGAAATCCAAGCCATTGTGCACACACATTCAGTGCATGCCACCGCGGTTTCAACGCTGGTCGACCGGCTTCCAGCGATTCATTATCAAATGGTCGACTTGGGTGGACAAATACCGGTTGCACCCTATGCTACATTCGGCTCAATAAAGTTAGCAGAGTCAGTAGTCACTACCTTGCCTGGCCACAACGCGGTATTGATGAAGAATCATGGTTCTCTAACCGTCGCTACTACGCTTGAAAAAGCGCTTGCGAGGACCATCACCTTAGAATGGTGCTGTGAAGTTTGGTTGAAAGCGGTCATGGCGGGTACGCCATCGACGCTTTCCGCTAATGAATTGTTGCAAGCGAAACAGCAAATGCAGGATATTGCAGAACAACGTGACACAGTACGAAGTAAACGAGTCAATCGATGTTGCGATTAATAACTCAGAAGTTCATGTAATGCGTCAGATTTTTAGTAAATTTTTACCTATTAAATATTAGATAAATATTTGATTATACTAAATTTATTTCTTTATTAAAAATCTATTAACCTACGATAAGCGCTAAGTAGTATGATTAGTAATAATATGAGCACACTTTCTAAAATATTCGTGGCACTTTCGATTCTCTGCTATACCGCAATGTCATCGCTTGCTGCGGTTCATGCATTTCCGGCGATGGAAGGTATGGGAAGCTCACCGCAGATCGGCTTACAGACTGAAATACCGGTTGCTGATAACCGCGATATGGCTGAAAGTTTGATGTCGTGTCATCAGCTTGCAGATACTCCTGCAGACCAATTAAGTGGGTCGAGTATTTGTAAGATATTTTGTTCGGCAATCGGCCTTGCACTATTGTCGTTTAAGCCGCTTGAAATGGTTTCGACTCAGCCCCACACCTCACCTCACTCTCGCATCAACCGCTTTATTTCGACGCAAACCAGCGTTGACCATCAGCCACCAAGATAACCCTCTGACATTCAATCGTTTTTTATAACAATTTGTCAGGAGGGTCCAATGACCGCCCCAATTTTAGTGCCGAGCAGATGCTGCAATTCAGCGTTTGCTATGTGTGTTACACACAATATTAGCCGCTGTATTTTATCGGTAATTATTTTCCTTAGGGTAAAGTCGTGGCTATTTGCCCGACCTCTGGTCCGAATCGTCACCTTACTTGTATTTCTCCCGGCCAGCCTGCTACTGCAAGCGCAAAGTTTTGAGCAACTCGAGGGTCTGCTTGAGTTGCACCCTCAGTTACAAATACTGAGTTATCAGGCTATCTCGACTGAAGAGCTTTCGGAAGCAGCTATGGGCTTGCCTGATCCGGTAATCTCACTAGGCATCAATAATTTTCCGATCTTTGACCCTTCATTTAATGAATTCTTGCCAACCAATAAGGCGATCAGCGTGCAGCAGAGCTTCCCGAACCGTGCGATTAGACAAGCGAGGTTAGCGATTGGGCAAGCTCAGGCGAGACAATTTGATCAGAAGCGTGATCAGCTTTTCTCAGCGATGCGTTCAGAACTGATAGCGTTGCTATACAAGAAAACTCGTATAAAGTCGCAAGCGGTTTTGGCTAAACAACGCGATGTAAAATACGACCAACTGATTGACGCGTTAGAGTCGGCAGTTCAAGGCGGTCGGCCCTCAGTTTTTCGCCTTGCCGAGATTGAAACCGAGCGTGTTGAAGTAGTACGAACTTTGATAGATCTAGATTCACAATCAGCTCAAGTTGACGCCAGGCTGATCTACCTACTTGGCCGCATTCCGCTCACCAGTCCGCCCGCGTTTAATGCTGACCGTTGGTCTGGCAATACCATGGATTTTCACGCCAGCCAAGTGGCTGAAGCCTCTGTTAGAGTTAGTGATGGCGGTGTTGATCAAGCAAAATCACTCTGGAAACCTGAATGGGGCGCGCAATTGACGTATCAGCAACGCGACGTTGGCAATGATTTTGGCGGCGATGACTGGGCATCAATGATGGTGACTGTGACGGTGCCATTCTGGGCTAAGACGAAACAGGAACCTCGTTTGCGTGCAGCCGAGGCACGGCGCGCTGCAGCGCAGGCCAGACTCAAAGATGCGATGCGTCAAGCATCTGCTCAATACAGTTATTTTCAAGCTATCCATACTGCCTCCAATAGGGCTGAGATAATTCTGTGGCAAAAAATTGAAGCAATAAATGACGAAATAGCAGCGCATCGAATCAATTACGAATCGGGGGCTGGGGACTACACGCCCGTTATCGACGGTGAGATAGCGGTACTTAAACTGCGTGCAGAAATTGCCGAAGAGCAAGCCCGTAGTGGCATCACCGCAGCACAAATGGACGCATTATTGGTGACACCATGAAAAATTTAGCTTTAGGTTTACTGTTGATCACCTCTCTATTAATTGCTGCATGCAGTGATACAGCTCCAGACGGTGTGCAATCAGGTCAAGCATTAGAAGAATATACCTGCTCGATGCATCCGCATTATATTGCCACTGACGCTGACGGTTCATGCCCAATCTGTGGCATGGACCTGGTGCCGGTTAGCGGTAACGCTAAAACCCTAGGCGATGGCGTAAATAAGGTCTCAGATCAGGATACAATTATCGTGTCTGGTAGCATGATTCAAACTATGGGAGTGAGAACCTCAGCTGCCGAAATCATTCAATTCGGACAAACTCTGCGAGCTTTTGGTACGGTTGAGGCAGACGAAAGGTTGAAGAATGTAAGTGTGTCTCGCCTTGAAGGCTGGATCGATGACCTTAGTGTGCGTGCCGAAGGAGATGCGGTTACTAATGGTGACTTACTTTATCGAATCTATAGCCCTGACTTAATTTCAGCTCAGCGAGACTATTTGAGTGCCTTGACTACTGGTAATCTAACGCGCATCGAATCAGTCAAACAACGCTTGTTGTCGATCGGCATGCAGGAGCAACCACTACGGCAATTAAGCCAACGAAAAACGGTGATTATGAATGTGCCGGTGTACGCCGAAACCGATGGAATTGTTGCTGAGCTGCATGTTCGGAATGGCGATTATGTGAAGCCAGGTACCCCCGTTCTGGGGCTACAGTCTTACCATAAAGTTTGGGTGATCGCCAGCATTCCAGAAACCGACTTACCGCTGATTAATCGTGGTATTTCAGCTAGCCTGCGTTTTCCTAGCGCGCCTAATGCACCGTCGAACGGCAATGTAGATTATATTTATCCAACCATTGACCCAAAGACGAGAACTGCAAAAGTACGAATTGAATTAGACAACGCCAGTGGTGACTTACAGCCTGGGGCCTATGCTGATATTACCTTAGACTTTGACAAGCAAACACGTCTATCAATTGTCAGTGAGGCTATATTGCGGGACAGTCGGGGCAATCACGTTATCTTGGCACTCGGGGCTGGCCGCTTTAGATCGGCTTCGGTAACCACTGGAATATCAGCCGACGGTCATACTGAAATATTGAGCGGTTTAAACGCAGGTGATTTGGTAGTCGCTAGCGGCCAATTCATGCTCGATAGCGAGGTCAATCTGCGAGAAGGGCTATCAAAATTATCGACACCGCCGGTGCAAGCTGTAGAGCTAATTCAGCCGCTCGAAAACAAGCTAATTTTGCCAAACGACGACTCCAATACGTCACTATCAGCCCTCGAATTAGACGCCACTAGCTTAGCGCAAATTGATCATTTAATAGACATGGCACTTTATTTTCATCTGGCCTTAATCGACGGTGAGACCATTGACCCAATCTTTGTCGATCCTGCGATTTCGCTAATAGACTTATTAGTTCAACGCTACAAGAACACAGACTTAATAATAATTCTAGATCAGAGTAAGAACGCTTTGCTTAATGCAAAGATAAGTTCAAAAGGCCAAGCGCTGGCAGCTGATCTATCCGCACTTATGCAGGCGATCAAACCATGGATACTTGAGGGAGTGCCACAGCATTATTCAGACCTAGGCTTGACGCTTTACCGTGATCTAGGGTCAGAAAAGCTGTGGCTACAAAAAAACGGAGATCCAGTAAACCCTTATGGCAATGCCGAGTCAGTCGTGTTCGCTTGGCCACTGCTAACAAGCGGGCAGGCAGAGCTTACTGTTGACCCTCATTCTAGTCATCGATAGAGCGCGCTATGAACCATAACGACTTACAAAACGACTCTTATAATCAAAATGATATAGATAGGATCGCAGGTAAAGATCCGTCGCGTTCAGCCATTGTTGAAGTGATTGCATGGTCGCTGTCTAACCAGTTTATTGTATTGGTTCTGTGCGCAGCCTTGGGCGTAGCTGGTTGGATGGCGGTAAAAAACACCCCGTTAGATGCGGTGCCCGATTTGACCGATACGCAAGTGATTGTTCGCACCGACGTCGCGGGGCAGAGCCCACAAATTGTTGAAGACCTGGTGACCTATCCATTGTCGACCAATCTACTCGGGCTGCCGAAAACCAAAGACGTACGAGGCTTGTCGATGTTTGGCACTAGTTTTGTTTATGTCATCTTCGAAGACGATGTTGACCTCTACTGGGCTCGATCAAGAGTCCTCGAAGCATTGTCGGGCTTAGGCTCGCAATTACCTGACGGAGCGGTTCCCAAAATTGGCCCAGATGCGACTGGGGTCGGCTGGGTTTATCAATATGCGCTGGTAGACAAAACGGGTACAACCGATTTGGCGCAATTACGCTCGTTTCAAGATTGGTTTCTAAAGCTAGAGCTGTCGAGTGTCCAAGGAGTTTCTGAGGTTGCCTCCGTAGGTGGCTTTGTACGCGAATATCAAGTGTTAATTGACCCCAACTTACTACGCTCATTTAATATTCCTCTTCGCCGCGTCTTAGAAGCTGTCACCGCCGCTTCCAGTGAAGTCGGCGGCCGTGTCTTAGAGCAAGGTGAGACCGAATACGTTATTCGCTCCTCGGGTTACGTTGATGAAAGCCTCGATCTCGAGAAGGTAGTACTCTATGCCAGTGATGGAACCCCGGTGTTGCTGTCGTCGGTCGCTCGCATTGTCGAAGGCCCTGCGCTAAGACGCGGGATAGTCGAGCTTAATGGAGACGGCGAGACGGTCGCCGGTATCGTCATAATGCGCGATGGTGAAAATGCGCTTGAAGTCATTGATCGGATTAAATCGAAACTTGCGGAGTTACAAAAAGGTCTGCCCGAAGGGGTCGAAATAGTCACCGTCTATGATCGTGCTCCATTAATTGAAGGCGCGGTGCGTTTCCTCAAACAAAAGCTACTCGAAGAGAGCCTAGCTGTTGCGCTGGTTATTCTAATATTTTTACTGCACGTGCGCTCATCGCTGGTAGCGCTAATCACACTGCCATTAGGTATTTTAGGTGCTTTCCTGATTATGCGCTATCAAGGTGTTAGCGCCAATATAATGAGCTTGGCGGGTATCGCTATTGCTATTGGAGCAATGGTTGATGCGTCGATTGTTCTGGTTGAAAATGCCAGTCGGCGACTGGCCGACTTAGGCCCTGACCCAAGCAAGGCGGCCAGACATCAGGCTATTCTAACCTCAGCACAGGAGGTTGGTCCAGGGATCTTCTTTTCGTTGCTTATTATCACCGTCTCGTTCCTGCCTGTATTTGCCTTAACCGGTGAAAGCTATCGTCTATTTAGCCCGTTAGCCTTTACTAAGACCTACGCGATGGCGTTTACCGCCATTTTGTCGGTTACGCTAGTGCCTGTATTAATGCTCTACCTTATGCGTGGAAGGTTCCGTTCTGAGCAGGCTAATCCGGTAAATCGACTCTTTGTGAGGCTTTACCAGCCGCTTCTAAATACCGCGCTGGACTTCAAATGGCACACCGTGGCGATAGCCATGATACTGACATTTAGCGTCGCGATTCCGATTAAATATTTAGGCTCGGAATTCATGCCAGCACTCTACGAAGGCGAGCTGTTATATATGCCGACTACGCTACCGGGGGTGTCATCGACTAAGATGCGAGAATTGCTCGGCCAGACCAATAAAATTATTATGTCAGTTCCCGAGGTTGAGCGGGCCTTTGGTAAGGCGGGCCGGGCCGATACAGCGACTGATCCGGCTCCACTTACGATGATAGAAACCTGGATTAAGCTGAAGCCCAAAGACACATGGGGAGTCGGAGTAAAGGTTGATGATATTGTCGATCGATTAAATCATAAGCTACAAATGCCGGGCCTGGTGAATTCATGGGGCTACCCCATCAAAATTCGAATGGATATGGTCTCAACCGGCGTTAGAACACCGATAGGCATCAAGGTAACTGGCAATGACTTAGTTAAGATCGAACGAATTGCGCGTCAAATAGAGCAGGTTGTTAGTAGCGTATCGGGCACACGCTCGGCCTTTGCAGATCGAGTGTTAGGAGGTAAATATTTGGATATAAAACCCGACCGAGCCGAGCTTGCAAGACGCAATATTGACATGAGTGTGTTTCAGACCGTGATTCAAACTGCGCTTGGCGGTATGAAGCTGTCGCAGTCGGTGGAAGGTCGCGAGCGTTACAATATCATCTTACGCTATGACCGGCCCTTTCGAGAGACACCCGATGACCTCTATCGCATTTTAGTGCCCACTCCGTCTGGTGCCCATATCCCTCTGGGAGAGCTTGCGAGCATCTCATTCAGTCAAGGGCCGCCAATGATTCGCTCTGAAAACGCACGCTTAACCGGTTGGGTGTTCGTTGACATAAGCGGTCGTGACCTCGGCGGTTATGTCAATGAAGCTAGAGACCTTGTTGCCGAGTCGGTCGACCTACCTGCAGGTTATGCGGTGGAGTTCGCAGGGCAATATGAGCAGATGGAGAGGGCCGGTGAAAGGCTTAAAATCGCCATCCCTAGTGCTATTACGCTGATCTTGCTATTGCTGATGATGCACTTTGGTAGAATCGATAGAACATTGATTATTATGTTGTCATTACCATTTGGTCTTATCGGCGGGCTGTGGGCGATTTGGTTGGCAGGCTACAATTATTCCGTAGCGGTGGCGGTTGGGTTTATCGCCCTTGGTGGCATTGCGGTCGAAACCGCCATCATCATGTTGTTATATATTGATGCCCAAGTCAGAAAAGTTGTACCAGAGAACAAAGAACAGTTGCGTAATGCTATAAGCTACGGCGCCGTAATGCGAGTCCGACCGAAGTTGATGACAGTGTTCACCATTTTGGTAGGCTTGACACCGGTATTCTTAAGCGATGGCCCGGGCGCCGATATTATGCGTCGGATAGCACTACCGATGATCGGCGGCATGTTATCGACCTTGATTCTAACACTCATCGTAATACCGACAATCTACTACCTTTGGGTGGGTAGGGAGTTCAGCCGCGACGATTAAGGCAACCTGAGATTGCGGGTTGCCTAGCTAACGAAGTGCTTAGGCACTTTTTGGCAGGTCTTTTGGCTGTTTAGTCATGTCGCATCTCGTTGTTTAGCATCGAGCTGTTGATAGTTAAGCCTGTTTTCTTTTCTTTCCTCTGTGATTAGTCTCTATGTCCTCTCGTATTTGCCAACTACCTGTCGGCGCTAGGTCGATCATGTTTAACCAGACACTCTAGGAACAACTTTGCGAGCTGATCGCAATAGAAAAAGTAGCCAAGGCTAAAATGTTAAAAGACCCAAGTAGGGCTGGTATAGTGTCTTATTGGACACTTCAGCAAATTGTAGTTTTAAAATTTCACCATATTGTAAGTTGGTATTTTTGTAAATTATGTGCGGCTTATATCCTGCTTGTATAACACTAATAATGTCCATTAAGATACGGCATCAACTATTTTAAGATTCACAGACTTGAGCCCGATAATTTTTTAGTTACTAATGGCAATATAGTCAAGCTAGACTTGGGTTCTGGTGAGTCGTTGCGCAAACAATAAAATAACGGAGAAGCAAAAATCGTATTCCTTAAGCACAATTTTCTAGAACGGTTAAAAACTCACGAGGCGATTGATCCCAATGGCTGAAATTCTCTGTGTACGCCACGGTCAGGCTTCCTTTGCCTCGGCGGAATATGATCAGTTGTCCGAGATAGGCTATTGGCAAGGCCATCTACTTGGGCAGTACTTAGTTAAAACCGGTGTTTCATTCGACTTTATTTATTCTGGAACCTTAAAACGACAAGTTCAAACCGCCGAAGCCGTGTGTGCGGTTTATAAATCGAGTGGGTTAGTGTCGCCTGAAATTCAGCAAGACTGTCGATGGAATGAGTTAGAAACTGAAGAGCAAGTGAACCTGCTTTCGCCAATGCTGATCGAGCGTCATCCAGAGCTAGCCAGTCTTCTAAAGCACGCTCGAAGCGATAAAAAAGCGTTTCAAAAACTAATTAAGGCGAGCTTCGATTTCTGGATCGAAAACCCTGAATTTGTCGCGCATGCGGGCCTTGAGACTTGGGCTGCGGCGCATTGCCGTGTTACCGAGGTATTGCAACAAGTAAAGCAGAGTAATGGCAAAGGGTGTACCGCAGGGGTATTCACGTCAGGGGGTATTTTAGCAATCTTAGTCGCTCATACTTTAGGCTTGCCGACACCCAGTGTGTACCCTTTATTCGAAAAGGTAATCAACTGTTCAATTACGCGATTAATCCATAATCAACAATCGATTGCCTTATCCAGCTTTAACGAATATTCCTATTTATCGGCGATCGCGCCTGAAGGCGACGAGAACAAGGCAATCACCTATCGATAAAACGTATTGACAGAACAACCAACTAGTATTAATCACAATAAGGGGCTGCCAGCCCTTTGGTTGCTTTAGCGGCGACAAAACAACCTTAAGGAGTCACAATGGGTTTTCAAATAAGCGAACGATCAAATAAGTTAAACTTGCAGCTTGAGTCATTTATGCAAGAGCATATTTACCCGCGCGAGCACGATTGGCAAGAGTTCACTCTTGACCAGAATAACCTATGGAAGGTACCACCCTGGTTTGATGGCTTACGTGAAAAAGCCAAACAACAGGGCTTATGGAATTTATTTTTGCCAGATGAATATAAACCATGGAGTCTAGGCTTAACCAATATTGAAATAGCACCACTTTTTGAGACTATGAGCAAAGTGGTTTGGGCTCAATCAGTGTTTAACTGTAACGCGCCAGATCGAGGCAATATGGAGGTATTAGCCAAATACGGTACTCCAGAGCAACAAAAGCAATGGCTTGAACCCTTATTGGCTGGCGATATTCGCTCAGCCTACGCTATGACTGAACCTCAGGTAGCAAGCTCTGATGCCACCAATATGGAATTAGAAATTCGCCGTGATGGTGATGAATACGTATTGAATGGCCGCAAGTGGTGGACCACCAATGCTGTTGGAGAGCGTTGTAAAATTATGCTGGTGATGGGGCGCTCTGATCCAGAGGCACCAAGGCATCAACAACATTCAACTATTTTAGTACCACGCGATGCGCCAGGTATAAAAATGGTTCGAGCCCTTAGGGTGTTTGATAGTTATCACTCTCCAGGCGGTGAAGCTGAATTTTTGTTCGAAGACGTTCGAGTTCCTGTGACCAATATGCTCAAAGCAGAAGGCTGCGGTTTCGAAATAGCCCAAGGCCGCCTTGGGCCTGGGCGTTTTCAATACGCAATGATGTTTGTTGGCTTAGCACAACGGTGCCTCGAGTTGATGTGCGCTAGAGCGCAAGAGCGGGTTGCTTTTGGTGAGAGCTTAATTAAGAAGACCAGCGTTCAGCATGAAATAGCTCGTTCTCGTTGTGATATTGAACAATGCCGTCTATTAGTCATGCAAGCGGCTGAAAAAATGGATGAAGGTGGTTTAGAAGCCGCCCGTCCGTATGTGTCGATGGTCAAAATTGTAGCGCCAAAGATGTGTCAAGATGTTGCCGACCGCGCAATGCAGATATTCGGTGGTAAAGGTGTTGGCCAAGACACCATGATTCCTGAAGCATTTACCATCGCAAGGTTTTGCCGAATTGCCGATGGCCCTGATGAAGTACATATGTCTCAACTCGGGAAGATGACCGCACGCGAGCTTAATTCGTAACAATGGGAGTAGCTGCGTCTGATTAAATAATTACCTTAGTCAGACGTACAACTTGAGCTTTTTCTAGGCCGTATTCGGTTCAGCAAACTACTAGGCTAAACTTGTCGTTAAGCAAACTTTAGCGAATAAGATTTTATTTTCGACTGTATGGTTATCGGTACTACTCATGCTGTGTGTTTTCAGTAAGCAGTAACTTGACGCGGACTCTTAACCAAACGGGGGCAGCTGAATCGTTAGGGTGACGCGTCTTAGGGCTTATAAAGCTTGTGGTTGGCTTTAGCCGAAACTTGTCCCAGCACATAATTCATTTATGGATAAGCGGCTTAATTACCAGTATTGGCGGTATTTTCCAGGGTGCATTCGAGAGCGGCTAAGACGATACGGCTTGGATGGCTATTGCTTTGGGCAAAGTGTCGCGGCAATAAAATTAGCAAACTTAGAGAAAGTGGTGTTTGTTGTGGGCTTAATTTTTGCTTCTATTATGACTGGTTTATTGGTCAAATAGACGGCTTAGGCATTGTTGATGAAAGTCTTCGTTGGTTTGGGCCTGCATCACCCCTAGCGCTTGCGCTTTAAGGAAAAAGCCTTGGCCTGGAATGCGCCCCCCAGAGCGAGATACCACCAATGCGGCGCGCAGCGGTTGTTGATACTTTTGATCATGCTCTAACAAGTCTTCAAGCATCACTGTGAGCCGATGAATACGATGCGGAGGCTGTGTATCAATCGCATTGGCTGCTTCAAGATAAGTGACTGTTTTGTGCTGTCGGCAACAAGCGTCTAAATATTCAGCTAAGCGCGTCAAACCAGCTGATCCGAGGTTTAAGTCAGAGTCTTGCATTGGTATTTCAGGTAGGTTAAAGATTGAATCTAAATTTTTTGCCAGCCGTTCATGCTAACCCTACGTTATTTTTTTCGAGAACACGCTCAGCTCGGTAGCTAGAGCGAACTAACGGACCTGAGACCACCTCAAGGAAGCCTTTTTTCAGGCCTTCATCACGGAACACCTGGAACTGCTCTGGGGTGACGTAACGCTCTACCTCTAAATGATTTACGGTTGGCCGCAGGTACTGACCCAAGGTTAATATGTCGACTTTGATACGACGAAGGTCGTCCATACATTCAAGTACTTCGTCATCCGTTTCACCTAAACCGAGCATCAGGCTTGTTTTGATCAATACATCCGGCCGGTATTTTTTAGCATGTGCAAGTACCTCTAGGGTCTGCTCATAACTGGCTCTAGGGTCACGCACTGGGTGAGTCAAACGTCTCACAGTTTCGACGTTCTGAGCAAATACCTCGAGACCAGAATCAACCACTGTTTCAACACATTCAAGCCGCCCTTGAAAATCAGGTGTTAGCGCTTCGACTGCTGTTAGTGGGTTAACCTTTTTGATTGCTCGAACGCAAGCCGCATAATGAGCCGCGCCACCATCGTCTAAATCATCACGATCGACTGATGTCAAAACAATGTACTTCAGGTCCATTAAACGCACCGACTCGGCTGCATTTTCGGGTTCTTCTAGATCTAGCCAGCCGCGAGGGTTGCCGGTATCTACAGAACAAAAACGACAGGCGCGGGTGCAGACATCGCCCATCAACATAATGGTGGCTGTACCTGCATTCCAGCATTCGCCTATATTTGGGCACTTGGACTCTTCACAGACGGTGGCCAGACGATTAGCTTTAACGTTTTTGCGAACCTGTTCGTATTTACCGCCCGAAGGCAAGCGCACACGTATCCAATCCGGTTTACGTCCAAGCGGGTTAGGGCTGGCATCGGGCTGATGTTTAATGCCATCGCGAATAGCGGTAAAACCCTGTGGTTTTTGCATTTTTTCACCGCTTTTGACGGTAATAGGAATGGCTTTTAATGTGTTTGTTTTGCTCATTTCCTGATTGTACCGTAGATGGTGTTTAAACACTCTTGATTGTTTACCGCTTAGGTCAGGTAATGTTCGAGGCTATGCTTATAAATACAGCAACCCTGATCTGATAATTGTAGTTCGACAGTTATCAGTATCTGCATTTTTTTGCATTACCACGTTGGTCCGTTACGTTGGCGTCTATTGTCTGTATACTTTTCGCCACTACACGACGTTAATAATTGAGAATCGTCATCGATAATTAACAGCCAGGTAACATTATTTATCCCAATTGAAAAACTATAAAACAGTGTATTGATGAATAAAATATTTCCAGTAATTGCGCTATTGGCGTTTAGTGTAGGTGCGTTTGCGCATGGCATGTCGACAGAGGATCAAGCGCGAATATTGAATGCGGGGTACCTGCAATATATGCAGTTGGGCGCTACGCACATGCTCAGCGGCTATGATCATTTACTGTTTTTATTTGGCGTAGTTTTTTTCCTCAGCCGATTCAAAGAGATCCTCAAGTTTATCACCGCTTTCACGGTCGGCCACTCGATTACTCTAGTCTTTGCAACGCTTTACGGCATTAAGGCAAACTACTTTCTAATTGATGCGGTAATAGCATTAACGGTTTGCTACAAGGCCTTTGACAACCTCGATGGCTTTAAGAAATACCTACAAATGGCTTCGCCAAACCTAGTCTGGATGGTGTTTATATTTGGCCTTATACACGGCTTCGGATTATCCACACGACTACAACAGCTGCCGCTAGGAGATGTTGACCTAGTGTTGAAAATTCTGTGGTTCAATGTTGGCGTTGAAGTTGGTCAAATTGCGGCACTAAGCGTTATGCTGTTGATTCTTGCAGCGTGGCGAAAACGTCAATCGTTTGCGCAGTTCAGTAAAGTTTGCAATCTTGTTCTGATGTTTATTGGCGGCCTATTGCTATTGATGCAGCTTCACGGATATGAACATTCGCAACATCCAGACGAATTCCCATTGAATCAAGATGATCACCACCATGCGCATGAAGATATCGATGCTCAAAAACGGCCCTTATCTAATTACAAAAAGAAACTTGATCTTGATCTTGGTATTGGCGACTCTGCTACGCCGTCTATCAACGCCGATGCCAAACTCAACGACTAAGCATTAACAATTTAAGCAAGAGAATAACCTCATGAAAATACTACTATCAGTATTGTTTAGCATCCTTTTTTTTGTTTCTCAGTTCGCGGCAGCGCATGGCGATCACGATTATCAACCACCTCGACAGGTTTCAGAATCGGTCGCGTTGATCATCGCTCAACGAGCGACAATCAGTATGTCTCGACAAGATGCCGGCTTAGGTTTTGGTCAGTTGACAGAAAGTTGGTCGACCATCCCTAGGGCGGACCTGGCTATGTATAAGAAAGGCCGAGGTTACTATGTTGTATCGGTTCTCAATGAGGGTGAAGGTGAGACTCTTTACGTGTTGATGTCGGACAGTGGTGAAGTGTATGACGCTAATATGAGAGGCGAATTTGATGGTATCGAATAGCCTAAATCGAAGCTAGATCAGGTCGTTGATAATCAAGCTAACTCTCAGTAAGTCATCGCTATTATTTTACATGATTATTATAGCGTCGTTAATAAAAGAGCCGAAGGGTCTAGTTATGGTTTTGAGGTCCTTCGGCTGCGCTCAGGATAACGGAAGGCTAACGCTCGGGATGACCGAGGGCTAACGTTTAGGATGACCGATGGCTAACGCTCAGCAATCACATAACACTTTGGCTTGGCAGCGAAGCCTGCCCACAAAAAACGACCATGCTCTGAACTCTATGGCTTAGTGTTAACTTGGTGACTAATAAATACTAGCTTTTGTATGTCGATCAAAAGAAACTTAAGTCGTTTAAGCGTATGTTGGTTTCAGCCAGTAGTCATCACATGGATATTTTAGATGCGAAGACAGATAAAAAGGAATGCAGTCTTGATAATTACGGTGAGAATTTAATCACGGGAGAATGTAATGATAGAAAATGCTTTAAGATTTATTAAACAGCAATTAGATCAACATCTAGAGTCTCAGTTTAACCTCAACGATAGCGCGGTCATCGTCAACGCTTTGATTGGTTTTGAAGGCGTCGCACCAAAAGAAAATATCAACAAGGTAGTGATCACAATGATCAATCTTGATCATGAGCTTGGCGATCAATACTTCAGCACGCAACGCCGCTCTAGCGAGCCAGAAATTGCCACTGCTAATCCAGTTCAGTGCTTCAATCTCGATCTACTGTTCACGGCATACTTTTTCGACTATCAGCAATCCCTAAAGTATCTAAGTTCAACTATTGGCTTTTTTCAGGCAAACTCATCTTTTAATCTTCACAACACAGTCGGTAAGCCTGACGCTGTATCAAGTCTGACCTTTGAAATCGAGAACACTAGTTTGCTTGATAGACATAACTTGTGGAGTGTTATGGGCGCAAGGTATCAACCATCAATTATCTATAAGGTGCGACATATTACAATTGGTTACGAGCCAGTTAATACTGTTGACCAAAGTGTTCAGGTCATCTCAGCGGAACTAAACTAGGTCGTTAAATAGAGAGGTTTTGTTACAGAAATTGAAAAAATAACCCCGTAAATATTCGAACTACAGGCATGAATATTAATCCGGTAGACGCGCTGCCTGACGCGATAGTGCGGGTTGCTAAAGACGCCTTGGTCTTTATTGGCTAGACGCTATAGGCCAGATCAAGTTTCTTACTTCGACGCTTTATGAGTTTGTCTGCTAACGTACCAAGCTAAAGCACGATCAACTAAACTTTTTGCTTGTTGCGTTTCGGGTTCAGAGTTATGTTGCGCCGACAGGTCCATAGCGCCGCCGCCGGCACGATATAGTTCGGAATACATTTCTAATACCTTTTTCTTAATCATGCCGCGTAATGGCACGTGAGCAATCATTCCGTAAGTCGCTGCACCACCTTGCTTGGCCAGCTCTGGGTTCGCTTTAACAGTTGCTACAGCTTGTTTTAGGTCAACTAGATATTCATCCACCACTTTTAAGTGTTGCGCCGTTACCATGGCGTGCAAACCGTCTGGCTTTTGGTTTTTATTAACCTTCCAGCCTTTGTTATCCATTTGGTCGCCTACCGCAAAAATATTCACTTCGGCGTCGCAGGATTGGTAGGCGAAAAGTGGTCCTTGCGGATTGCCCATAATCTCAAGTTCTGGGATGTTGCGAATACCATCTTTTAATTTGTTTACCGCTTGCAGTGTTTCATGGGCTAATTTTCGATAGCCATCAATACCGAAATACTGCAGCGCGGCCCACGCCCCGGCATAGGCACCGCCCGGGCGAGTGCCCAGTAAAGCGGATGACGCAAACACACCGCCAGACCAATTTGGCTGCACAAAAATCTGATAGCGTAAGTAGTTTAGATTGCGATAGGTAATGGTACTGGCGCCCTTTGCGGCGTAACCATATTTATGCACGTCAGCAGAGATAGACGTAACACCAGGCACGCGATAGTCCCACTTTGGAATGTCTTCTCCGTTCATTTCCATGAAAGGCAGAATGAACCCCCCAACACAGGCATCGATATGCAATGGAATATTGTGTTTTTGTGCAATTTCACCAATTGCTTCAACGGGGTCGATGGTGCCGTGCGGATACTCAGGAGCGCTGGCTAGAATCATAACCGTATTACGGTTGATCATCTTTTTAAGCGTGTCGAGATCGGGCACTAAGTTCGCGTCTAGTGGCACTTGGCGAATTTTAACACCGAAGTATTCGCTCGCTTTATACCAAGCCACATGAGCGGTTTCGGGGATTATCATTTCAGGTTTTTTAACCCGGCGCCGATCCTTTGCCATATCTCGATACGTTTTAACCGCCAATAAACAGCTTTCAGTACCTCCCGATGTTACTACGCCACATACTTCGTCGGTGGCATTCAAAATGCTCGCGGTTGCGCTAATTATTTCGTTTTCCATTATCTTGAGGCTCTTAAACGCAGTCGGGTTTAAGCCATTTTCAGAAGAGTATTTAAAATACGAATCTTTTAAAAGTTGTTGGTGCGCCTCATCAATATAGTAAACAAGGCTCCATAACTTACCATTTTTATATTCAGGGTCCTCTGATTTGAAGTCGTCTAACTGAGACAGTATTTGCTGTTTGTCTACCCCTGATTGCGGCATAGGTTTGTGTATTTGATGCGTCATAGAGCCCCTCGGTAACTTTTTTTATTTCTACTTTAGTAATAATGTAGTTAAATTTATCACATTAATTTTAATCAGCGCTAACCTTGGGTTTATTCTAACTCAAGCTTTGTAAAAATAACGCTAAGCTGATGCCTAAGAAATTTCCTACTGCAAAGCCAATGATTCCAGTTGTCATGCCACTAAGTAATACAGACGGGTTGTTCAACGCTTTCACCATCATAGGAACAAATGGTGGTGAGCAAATAGCGCTTACTGACGTCACC
>JBLHRL010000021.1:0-42842 GCA_047625975.1 Arenicella sp. | reverse complement strand
TTTTAAGATCGGCCGGCATGTTTGCTGATTCTGCTGTCGATTAACATGCCGATAAGACTAAGACTAAGACTAAGACTAAGACTAAGACTAAGACTAAGACTAAGACTAATGGATAGACTTTTCATAATATTGTATTTCGTCTAAATTCTACAGAGGCAGTATGGCCACTTCTGTAAACTTAGATATTGTTTTTCATCGCTTGGATTCAAAAATATATATTTTAAAGCCCTTACAGCACAAAGATTTAGGTAGGAAGTTGTAAGCATTAACGCGATTAATAGTGATTTCTCTATGCCGTAATTAAGACATATAAGAGATTTTGATGCTTATCTTGGTAACCGCATGGACCGATATTAGACCTGTTTAATGAGGTCTATTCGCTACCCTTATTTCTATTAATGGTTCGTTGTGTGGCGCTTAGAATTCCACGAAGAATGTTAAGCTCCAATACGTCAGGCTCGGCGCGGCTATATAGGTGGCGCAAACGTTGCAGGGTTTCGCCTTGGTGAGGCCGAAGGAACGATATGTCTCGAAGCACACTCTCTAGGTGCTGATAAAAAAATTCAAGTTGGTTCGATGTTGGCAGCTCTCGTGAGGCTCGCTCACTATTTGGCGTGGCAGGCGCTTGCGCTGTTTTAAATATCTCATAACTAAGCGTTTGTACTGCCGAAGCCATATTCAGTGAGCTATAATCTGGGTTGGCTGGAATAGTCACGCGATACTTAGCGTATTGAATGTCGTCATTGTGCAGGCCCATCCTCTCGGGCCCAAAGATCAACGCGACCGGGTTGGTGCTGGCGGCGCTAAGCAAGATTTCAGCGGCCTCTGTTGGGTTTACTTCGGGTAGGTCATAGCCTCGAGGTCTAGCGGTGCTGGCGATAACTGCAGTGCAGTCTTTGATCGCGTCAGTAATCGAGTCGTGCACCGACGCATTGGCCAATACGTCGGTCGCGCCAGCGGCCATTTTCTCAGCGTTATCAGACGGGTAATCTTTGGGTGATACGAGGGCTAGGTCTGTTAAACCCATGGTTTTCATAGAGCGAGCGGCTGAGCCTATATTGCCTGGATGAAAAGTGCGTACCAGAACGATACGAATATTGTCGAGACTCATTAGTGATTTCGGTTAGAAGTGAATATTCACTAATTATAGCGTTTTGACCCAGCCTAGTATCGGTCTATTCGAGTGGAGGCTAAATTCTTCTTAATAGATTTAAAATTATCTTCCACCGAGCTACCCATTTTCAGCGCTACGCTGGTGGCTAGCATGTCGATCACAGCGAGGTGCATAATACGCGAGGTCATTGGTGTGAATAAGTCAGTATCTTCGGTAGCGATAGCGTTTAAAACAAAATCACATTGGCCTGACAGCAGTGAGCCCAGTGAGGTAATGCCAATAACGGTGGCGCCTCTTGCTCGGGCTATTTCGGCGTTTACGATCATCGCGTCGGTGCGGCCGGTGTAAGAGATAAACACGCCTACGTCGTCTTTATCAAGCATCGAGCACATCATGCGTTGATTAATGAAGTCTGCGTGAGCGATAACCGGCATACCGAAGCGAAAAAATTTGTGCTGTGCGTCGAGCGCAACCGAGCTAGACGCACCCATACCGAAGAAGTTGACACTTTTACAGTTTGCGATTGCATTAGCCGCAGCGTCTAACGATTCTGGACGAATGGTATTGCCTAAGGATTGAATGCTACCTTGAATCGAGGTCATGATCTTACTGATAACAATGCTAGTGCTGTCATCTCGATCGAGATTTTCAACGAATAGACGGCCGTTTGATGAAATTTCTTGAGCAAGCCGTAGTTTGAAATCAGGGTAACCATCACACCCTAACTTGTGACAAAAGCGATTCACAGTCGGTTCACTAACGTCAGCCAGAGTGGCGAGAGAGGCAATCGATTTATGAATGACCGAACTGGGTTGGTCACGAATGATCGCGACCAATTTTTTATCGGACTTACTTAAGCGTATTTGATCGCTACTCATTAGTTGCAATAAAGAGGCTTTCTCGTGCATGTTCCGGCTCCAATGCTATCTCTCGTGGTTTACTTAACTAAATCCATTAAAGAAGCTCAATTCTATTTTTTGTAATTAAGTTTCAATAATAGTCAATTATTCTAGAAACTCTAGCCCAATTTCACATTATCTATAATTGAGTCAGCATTTTAGTGATTTTCCGAGTTTATTTAATTTGATACTTAAATAATTTAATTACTTTTAAATGTAGTCAAATTACAAAATATTTAATATTACCGCTTTTATTGAAATAAAATTACATTTTATGTTAGGATTAATCTCTAATCGATAAAGGGTGAGAAATGTATCTTTCACTGGTAATTAGCAAATTTTGAGAAAACGTCATGTATAAGATAGCAATTAATGGTTTTGGACGCATTGGTCGTAACGTGGTCCGCGCTCTATACGAATACAATAAAAACGATCAAATTCAGGTGGTTGCTATTAATGACTTAGGTGAGGCGGAGATTAATGCCCACCTTTTAAAATATGACACTGTGCATGGCGAGTTTGCCAAAGAGGTCAGTGTTGTAGGTAATTCTTTGCTGGTCGACGGTGACAAAATCAAGGTTCTTTCAGAGCGTAACCCTGCAAACTTACCATGGGCAGAGCTGGGTGTAGATCTAGTTCTTGAATGTACTGGTCTTTTCACTACGCGTGAAGGTGCTGGCGCTCACATAAAGGCTGGGGCAACGAAAGTACTAGTTTCTGCGCCGGGTAAAGATCTCGACGCCACGATTGTCTTTGGCGTAAACGATGATGTGCTTAACGCCCGCGATGTACTAGTGTCTAACGCATCGTGCACAACCAATTGCTTGGCTCCAATTGCCAAAGCACTGCACGACGAATTGGTGATCGAAAAAGGCTTGGCCAACACCGTTCATTCGTACACCAATGATCAAAGTTTGAATGATGTTTATCACACTGACCTGCGTCGAGCTCGTGCCGCGGCTCATTCGATGATTCCGTCTAAAACCGGGGCGGCGGCCGCGATTGGCTTAGTTGTGCCAGACTTAGCTGGAAAATTAGATGGTTTGTCTATTCGAGTGCCGACACTGAACGTTTCGCTATTAGATCTGACCGTGAATGTCGAACGCGAGACTACAGTCGAAGAAGTGAATGAAATTTTACAGCGAGCCGCTGAAAAATCTATCGGTGGTGTATTTAAAATTAATACTTTACCGCTTGTTTCAAGTGACTTTAATCATAACCCTGCATCGAGCATAGCGGATGTTACGCAAACTCGAGTATTGGGCAATATGGTTAAGATTCTCGCTTGGTATGACAACGAGTGGGGCTTCTCCAACAGAATGATTGACACCGCAAGCCGAATGCTCGAATTAGGCGTTGAAGTTGAATTGTCTAAAGCAGGCTGAGCTTTAGGCAAGGATGGAATTTGGGCATCGCTTTGATGCGTCGTATCGCAGAGTAGGTTCTGGCCCTAACCATTAGCGGTAAGTAAAAGTTTTCGTGGAATGGACGTGCTGTTTTAGCAAGGATGCTGTTTTTATTTATTCATTTGGAGGCTCTTTGCTCTCGAAGGAGACTGTTTATTACTATTAAAACGGTGTATAAAAAACTAATAAAAGACGAGAGATCAAGTCATGGCTCAAACTCCAATTACTAGCAACGCTGGAACGTCAGTACCTGACGGTCAAAATTACACTGTTCCGTTGATCATTCTTAGCTCACTATTTTTTATGTGGGGCTTTCTAACAGTGCTCAATGACGTTCTTATTCCCTACTTAAAAAACGTCTTTGACTTGAATTATACGCAAGCACTGTTGATCCAGTTTTGTTTCTTTGCCGCCTATGGTGTGTGCTCAATCCCGGCTGGCAGCGTAGTCAAAAGGCTAGGCTACCAAACAGGCATTGTTGTTGGTTTAACGGTCGCGGCTACTGGCTGCTTTATGTTTATTTTAGCGGCAAATATATTATTGTATCCGATGTTCCTTGGCGCGTTATTTATACTCGCGGCTGGCATCACCCTATTGCAAGTTTCGGCTAATCCCTATGTCGCCTTGCTTGGGCCAGCCGAGACTGCACCTCGGCGTCTAACGCTGACTCAAGCATTTAACTCAGCGGGTGCTTACTTAGGCCCAATTATAGGTGCGGCGTTGATATTTGGGGCGGTAGCCGATACGGCCTCGGGTGCTGACGCTGTTAAAATGCCCTACGCACGTTTGGGCATAGCCTTGCTACTTTTAGCGCTGGTGTTTGTGTTCGTTAAACTTCCTAATATAGATCAATTGGGCGCCGACCAAGGCCGATATGCTGATGTCTTGAACTTTAAGCATCTTATCCTTGGTGTTGTAGCCATCTTTGTTTACGTGGGTGCTGAAGTATCAATTGGTAGCTTGATTATAAGCTTCTTGGGCGAGCCTCACATTGCTGGCATAAGTGAAGAGCAAGCGGCTAAGTATGTCGCAAATTATTGGGGATTGGCGCTGGTAGGTCGCTTTCTTGGCGTTGCCTTAATGTTTTACGTAGCCGGGCATATTATGTTGATGATTAACGGACTCGCCGCAATTGCACTATTAGCTGTTGCGATTACCACTGACGGTGATTCAGCCTGGATGGCATTGATTGCGGTTGGTTTCTTTAACTCGCTAATGTTTCCAACCATTTTCAGTCTTGCAATTGCCAAGCTTGGCTCTTTAGCTAGCCGAGGCTCAGGCTTGTTGTGCACGGCGATTATCGGCGGTGCTATCATTCCTTTGTTACAGGGCGTTATTGCCGATTCGGTCAATCTACAAATATCATTCGTGATTCCAATGATCTGTTATTTCTATATTGCTTTCTATGGTTTTAAAGGCTGGCAGCCAAAAGGCCCTGGCTTATAAAAAGGGTGAGGTGCCATGGCCTGCGTCTTAGCTTGTTTGGCCAAAGGCAGCAAGTTTTCGAGCGAATACACTAGCACCTAGCAGTCCTGGATTCTTATGCGTTATTAACCATGTTGGCAAATCAGCCATTAAATGGCTGTGTCTACCTTTGTGTTCAAAACCCTTTCGAAAACGGCTATCGGCAAGCTGCGTCGGGTAGCGTTGGCAAATTCCACCGCCAATAAAAATGCCATCATTGGCACCCAATGCGAGCGCGATATCGCCAGCAACTTGGCCAAGCATTTCGAAGAATAGGTCAAAGGTCTCTTGGCAAATTGGGTCGGTTTTGTTAATACCTGCAACGGCGATGTCTGCGGCGATAAGCCCTGGGTTATCTTGCCCATGAATTGAGCATAGGGCTTCGTGAATATTTACCAATCCAGGGCCAGACAAAAGTCGTTCACGCGAGATGCGGTCATCAAATTTTTGATGCAGGTAGTTCAATATTTCACCCTGCAATTGATTTTCTGGCGAAAAACCAGCATGACCACCTTCGGTCACAAGCGGGATTAGTTTGTCATCTCGGCGCAATAAACCAGACACACCCAAGCCGCTTCCAGGGCCAAGTGCTGCCACTGTAAAGTCACTTTTAGCTAATGGTTTCCAGTTGCCGCCGATATCAGTCACATCATTCTCAGTAAGGCTACTGAGGCTGTAAGAAATCGCCTCCCAGTCATTTAATAGATTGGCTTGTTCGACATTGTATCGTTTACGCAGATCGGCACAGTCGATTGCCCAGTGACTATTTGGGAAGACAACTTTTTCGTTTTTTATTGGCCCGGCAACCGCTAAGGTGATGGCGCTCAGTTGGCTAATGTTATGCGAATGTAAATACGTGTCTATGGCATCGTCTACGTGTTCAAATTCAGCCGCTTCTAGCGTTTGCGCAGCGTTGAAATGCTGAGGTGCTTCAGTGCTCAATGCGAAGCGTGCATTAGTGCCGCCAATGTCGGCGATTAAAATAGGCTGGTCATTCATAATGAGAGTCTGTTGATTAATAAATGTGGTGATATGATCAGACGTAAGTCGAGATATTATATCGGTTGTAAATCGTCGTTATTTTAATCCATTACCGACGTTTTTTAGCTCGGTAAAACACCTGCTTATATAGTTTCACTCGATTTCGCAGTCTTTTACACCGTTTTTCGTCGACTTGAGCGAATAAAACCACAATCAGTTTGAAATAATCTAACATTTTACATAAAATATGTAAATAAATTACATAATCGTGCTGAGAAATTACAAAATGAGTTTCTACGGTCGATGTGAAGAAAGGAGTTTTAATGCTTAATATATGCAATATAGTAATCGTTGGTGGTGAAGGTGACTTAGCCTTTCGTAAACTTTACCCCGCGCTTTACAGTCTTCACAAAGAAAACCTATTGGCCGATTGCACAAAGATCGTCGGCTTTGGCCGAGGTAAATATAGTTACGAAGATTTTCTCGCCAATATGAGAAATTGGACCGAAAATAGTGAATACGTAAAGGCCGTCGATGACCAAAGTTGGGCCACTTTTTCTGAACGTATTATGCATTTTGACGGTGACGCGACGTCGGCATTAGATATCAAACGGCTGCATAAGAAGATGGGCCCAGAGGAGATTGTCTTCTACCTCTCTACACCGCCATCGATCTTCGCACCTATTTGTAAAGCGATGGGTGAAGCTGGTGTGGTTACCAAAAGCACTCGCCTTGTTGTCGAAAAGCCATTGGGTGAGTCACTGGCGTCGTTTAACGTCATTAATGACACATTATTTGAGACCTTTGAAGAACACCAAATCTATCGAATAGATCATTACCTCGGTAAAGAAACAGTACAGAACTTACTCGCACTGCGCTTTGCTAATATCTTTTTTGAGCCACTTTGGAATCGTAACTACATTGATCATGTTCAAGTTACCGTTGCTGAAAGCGTTGGCGCTGGTGGCCGATGGAGTTACTACGATGAGTCTGGCGCTTTGCGTGACATGGTACAAAATCATCTGCTGCAACTGGTCTGCATGGTGGCGATGGAATTCCCCGCTCGGAATGACGCGGATGATATTCGCGACGAAAAGCTAAAAGTGATTCGCTGCTTGAAGACGATTAATGCCTCAAGTGTGCATACAAATACGGTTCGTGGTCAGTACACTAGAGGCTCAGTCGATAACAAATTAGTACCAGGTTACATAGAAGAAAAAGATGCTCAAGCATCGTCTAATACTGAAACTTTTGTAGCCATCAAAGCTGAAATTGAAAATAATCGATGGCAGGGCGTGCCGTTCTACCTGCGTACTGGTAAGCGTATGGCCGATCGCTATTCTGAAATTGTGATTCAGTTTAAGCCAGTGATTTTTAAGTTTATTGATGTTGATCCTAACGCCCTTAATAGTAATCAACTGGTGATTCGACTTCAGCCTAATGAAGGCATCGAAATGAAGATGATGAATAAGGTGCCCGGTTTGAACGAGGTAATGGACCTGCAAAATGTTGGCCTTAACTTATCCTTTGAAGAGGCGTTTGAAGATCACAGAAGCCCGAGCGCTTACGAGCGACTGATTTTAGATGTTACGCGTGGCGATCAAACCTTGTTTATGCGTTCTGATGAATTACGCGGCGCGTGGGAATGGGTTGATGGCATGGTTGACGGTTGGGAAGCCGCTAAACAATTACCACAGAAATATAAGGCTGGTTCAACTGGACCCGATGATGCTCTGGGATTGTTGATAAAAGATGGCCGAAAGTGGCAAGACTTTGAAGCTTAACCTTGGAGTTAAAATGCTTATGAACGCGAATTACACATTTCACCAAGGCGCTGACGCTCAGAGCTTAGCCGAACATCTAGCCTGCGAACTGGCAAAGTACATGGCTAACGCTATTGCCGAAAAAGGGTCTGCGGTACTTGCCTTGTCGGGTGGCTCAACACCTAAGCCTTTATTTGAAGCGCTTTCGGAGCACGATGTCGATTGGACTAAGGTAATCATTACCCTAGTTGATGAGCGTTGGGTCGGTGAAAGCCATGCTTTATCTAATGCGGCCTTCATTAAGACTTACTTGCTTAATAAGTTGCCGGATTCAGTTCGTTTTGTGCCTCTCTATCAAGTGGCTGATTCGGCCCATGAGTCGCTTCCATTGGTGATAGCAGATTACTTGCAGGCTACCAATTCAACTATCGATGCGCCAAGGTCTTTTGATATTGTAATTCTGGGTATGGGGGATGATGGCCATACCGCATCATTTTTTCCAGATGCCGATAATGTTGCTGAGCTGGTAGATATTGATTCAAATGAGGCCTTGTTAAGCTGCCATTCGCCAAGTACTCAAGTAGAGCGAGTTACTTGGAGTTTGCCAATATTACTGAATACCAGCTTTTTAGCGTTACATTTCACCGGTGACGATAAAAGAGCTGTATTTGAATCGGCCTGCGAAGGGGGGGAGACGACCTTGCTGCCGATACGGAGCGTGTTGTTTCAAGACCGAATCGGCTTGAACGTTTACTATGCAGACTAAGGTGCGAAAAAAGTTGTTAAGTTTGCTAGTTGATACATGCGCTAGTGTCTAAGATTATTTGTTATTTACCAATATTGAAAAAATTATGAGTATTAAAGAAATTACCGATCGCATTATTGAACGAAGCAAGGACACGCGAGCTGAATATCTAGCTATGGTTGACGAGATGCGTAACGCGCCGCCTGCTCCAGAACGATTATCATGCAGTAACTGGGCCCACGTTGTTGCGGCCGAGTCGACTGCGATTAAGAAATCTATGCCAGCTGGCGAGGGTGCGAATATTGGTATTGTTACTGCCTACAACGACATGTTGTCAGCCCATCAACCGTTTGCCCAATATCCAAATATTATTAAGCTTACGGCTCGCGACCTAGGTGCTTCAGCGCAGGTCTCAGGCGGTGTGCCGGCAATGTGCGACGGTGTTACTCAAGGCCAGCCTGGTATGGAGTTGAGCTTATTTAGCAGAGACGTAATAGCGCTAGCAACGGCAGTATCTCTTAGCCATGACGTTTACGACGGTGTGATGTGTCTTGGTGTATGCGATAAAATCGTTCCAGGCTTGATCATTGGCGCATTACAGTTCGGCCATCTGCCGGTGATGTTTGTGCCAGCGGGACCAATGCCGTCGGGTCTTCCGAATAAAGACAAAGCACTTGCGCGGCAGAAATTCGCAGCGGGTGAAATAGATAAAGCCGAGTTGTTAAAAAGTGAATCGGCTTCCTATCACAGCGCTGGAACCTGCACTTTTTATGGTACCGCCAACACTAATCAAACATTAATGGAAGCGCTCGGCCTGCAGCTAGCGGGAACCTCTTTTGTTAACCCAGGCACATTATTGCGTACTGAACTAACAAAAGAATCAGTGCGTAAGCTTCTTGACCAAACCTCTAAAGGCTCTAATTATCGCCCAATAGCCGAGGTGGTTACTGAAAAATCAGTGGTTAATGCCATGGTAATGCTGATGACCACGGGTGGATCAACCAACTTGACTATCCACTTAATCGCTATGGCTGCCGCCGCAGGTATTCAAATAAATTGGCAGGATATGGACCATATTTCTCGTATCACGCCATTGTTAGCGAATGTTTACCCGAATGGCCAAGCGGATGTAAATCACTTTGAGCATGCAGGTGGTCTTCCGTACTTAGTCAGTCAATTGCGTTCGGTGAATATGCTTAATGAAGACGTGGTTAATGTCATGGGAGAAGGCTTAGATGCTTATACCCGAAAGCCAAAAATTGATGCTGAGCGAAATATTTCGTGGGGCGAGCCAATTGTAGAAAGTGGTGATGACACTATATTGGCCACACCCGCAGCTCCGTTTGCCTCCGAGGGTGGTATGAGAATTGTCACTGGTAATATCGGCACCGGTGTGGTTAAAATTTCGGCGGTTGATAGTCAGTATCAAGTAATTGAAGCTCCTTGCAAAATTTTTGATACTCAAGATGGGTTAAAAGTCGCCTTTGAAGCTGGCGATTTGAACTGCGACCACATTGCCGTAGTGCGGTTTCAAGGCCCTGCTGCAAATGGTATGCCGGAGCTGCATAAGCTCACTCCTTATTTAGGTATTTTACAAGACAAAGGTTTTAAAGTTGCGTTGGTAACCGACGGCCGTATGTCTGGCGCGTCAGGCAAGGTGCTTACAGCGATGCATGTAAGCCCAGAAGCAAAGAAAGGCGGGCTACTTGCCTACTTGAAAGACGGCGATGTAGTAAGGGTTAATAGCCACACTGGTGAGCTATGTACTTTGGTAAGTGAAGCAGAGCTAGCGCTACGTGAACCGGCTGATGAGCCTAAAATACGCCAAACTTTAGGCCGAGGCCTGTTTGAGAAAATGCGCGCAGTGGTTGGTGAATCAACAAACGGCGCATCATTCATAATTTAACAATAAGGCTAGACAATGATTGAAGAAAGCAGCAAAAGAATAATGCACAGGACATTAACGTGAACAATAAAATGTTAGTCAGCGAGATGTTAAACGGTCAAAAAGTACTGCCGGTGGTGGTTATTGAAAACCAACAACAAGCTTTAGGGCTGGCCCAAGCGTTGTTAGACGGGGGCGTTAATGTCATCGAAATCACCTTGAGGAACGCCTATGGAATTAAAGCAATAGAAGTCATCAAGAAAAATTTCCCCGGTATGGTGGTATTGGCGGGTACGGTTAATTTGCCGGAGCAGATGGTGGCTGTCGTCAAGGCTGGTGTCGACGCTATAATTAGCCCTGGAATTACTGAAAGTTTGTTGAAGACCGCCAAGCAACAAGGCATTCCCTATCTACCCGGTGTCGCCACCGCATCTGAAGTAATGCTGGCTATGGAATACGGTTTACGCGAATGTAAGTTGTTTCCGGCCACAGTGGTCGGCGGCATCGGTGCCTTAAAAGCGTTTGGAGGCCCATTTGGAGAAATGCGGTTTTGCCCAACGGGTGGGGTAAGTGAGTCAAATTACCTGGATTTTTTAGCACTGCCTAACGTTATGTGCGTTGGTGGTAGCTGGCTTGCACCATCGAATCTAGTCGGTGATGGCGATTGGCAGGCGATCACAGATTTGTGTAAAGCGATTAGTGACAAATAGTCTTTTTATTAGGTGGGGTAAGTAGCAGGGCAGATACTTAGCTTGCTTTAGCCTGGAGCTTCTCCCTATCTAGGCATGGTGCTCAGCGCTAGTGAAAAGGTTAGCCTGCTGGGTCGTTTCGACGTCGCTAAAGCCGTCATACTGAGCGTAGCTGATTAACTCAATGCTAAAATTATCTTTCATTCTAATTGCCCAAGCTCATATTTTTTAAGAAAATCCACTTGAAATTCATCTAATAGATCCCATTTTCGATTAGGTAAGGTAAACCACATCGCTTATCAGTTTCTATTTATTGGGGTCATCATGGAATTTATCCGCAAGCCTTGGGTTATTATACCCATTGTCATTTTATTACTCTTCGTATTATTAGGATGGTATTGGAGCCACGAGCCTACGCAGCCTATTGCTCAACGATCAAGCGAAACCCTCCAGCCGGTAGTCGGGGTTGCCACTACGGAGGCGCTAATTGGGTCAATCGAAACATTGCTTAACAAGCGTGGTGGCTATTTATCAAACGATATTACACCACCAAGTGTGTTCCTTGATAACGTTCCAAACTGGGAGTTTGGCGTGCTGCAGCAAGTCCGCGATTTAGCTAAGTCGATGCGTAATGACTATAGCCGTTCGCAAACGCAATCTCTCGCTGACCTTGATTTAGAAGTTGCTGAGCCTAAGTTTAACGTCGATAGTAACGCATGGTTATTTCCGTCAGCTGAAGGTGAGTATCAAGAAGGTGTCGATGCTCTACAGAAATATTTAGACCGTTTGAGTGACCCTTCTCAAAAGAACGCACAGTTTTACGCCCGCGCCGACAATCTCAACGAATGGCTAAGTTTAGTTGAAAAGCGTTTAGGGTCGTTGTCTCAACGGCTCAGTAAGGCGCGTCCGCAAATTAGAGTTAATACTGATTTAGCTGGTGACCGTAACGCTCAGCAATCGACGGTCAGTGACGCTGAAATTATTGCTCAAACACCATGGACTGAGATAGACGATAACTTTTACGAAGCCCGCGGTACCTCTTGGGCTTTGATTCATTTTTTACATGCGGCCGAACTGGACTTTGGCCCAGTGTTAAAAGACAAAAATGCGATACCAACACTGCGACAAGTGATTCGTGAGCTTGAGGCCACTCAACAGGGCGTTAGCAGTCCAGTGATTTTGAATGGCAAAGGAATGGGTATGTTTGCCAACCATTCGCTGGTAATGAGCTCTTATATAGCACGTGCTAACTCGGCGATTGCTGATTTGCGTAGCCTACTCGACGATGGTTAAATTTTTGCTGAGGATAGATAACCATTAGTTAACAAAATAAAAGCCGCATTTAGCGGCTTTTATTTTTTGGTGCAGAGTAGCTTTCACTGATTACGTTTTATTTTCCCAGAAGTGAGCATTCTTAATGCCGAGCTTTTTCGGGTCAAAGGTGTACTTTTCAACGCCAGCAGCCTTTTGTTGCTCGTAGTCTTTAAGTGCTTTCATCGCCGGACGACCCATAAAAAAGATGATTAATATGCCGATGATGTTAACCCACGCCATAATCCCTAGGCCTATGTCGCCGAGGTCCCAGACTATTTTCGCCTGAATGATGGTGCCAAAGAATACCGCGCTAATTAGAACTAGTTTTAATATAAAAGTGGCTCCTGGTATTTTAATTGATCGGCGAATATAGGCGACATTACTCTCGGCGATGTAGTAATACGCCAGCAGAGTAGTGAACGAAAAGAAGAATAGAGCGATAGCGATAAACGGGTTACCGATACCGGGCATCACACTTTCGATTGCCATTTGAGTAAAAGCAGGGCCTTCGGCTGAAATTTCAGCGGCGATGTTCTGAACATAGAAACCGGCTTCGGCTGAACCAACGTTGAACATACCCGTGATTAGAATCATTAAGGCGGTTGCTGTACAGATAAAAAGTGTATCGATATAAATCGAAAATGACTGAACCAAACCTTGTTGTGCGGGGTGATCGACTTCGGCCGCGGCCGCCGCATGTGGCGCCGTCCCTTGACCCGCTTCGTTGGAATAAACGCCACGCTTCACGCCTAAACCTATCGCCGCGCCTAAGCCAGCCATAGGCGTAAATGCATCGCCGACGATCATGCCGATAATGCGCGGTAGTTGGTCAATGTTTAAAGCAATGATTGTTAACGCGGTCAAGATATAAGCCAGTGCCATGAAAGGAACCACTACTTGCGCGAAGTTGGCAATACGTTTAACACCGCCAAAAATAATAAAACCGAACATAGTGACGATCACTAAGCCAGTGATGATCTTGGTAGAACTGAACACGCCCAATGAGGTCTCGATCTGCGTGCCCTCGCCAATAGTTTGCGCGATAGCGCCACCGATAGCATTTGATTGAACGGTCGGCAGTAATAAGCCGCAAGCGATGATAGTAGCAATGGCGAAAACCCATGCATACCATTTTTGCCCCATGGCTTTTTCTATATAGAACGCAGGGCCACCTCGGTACTCGCCAGTCTCTATGTCGGTCTCTTTGTATATTTGGCCCAGGGTGGCTTCAATGTAGGCTGTTGCGGCGCCTAGAATGGCGACGACCCACATCCAGAATATGGCGCCCGGGCCACCAAAACCAATCGCGGTAGCGACACCAGCAATGTTTCCTGTGCCAACGCGCCCTGAAAGCGAAACAGTGAGTGCTTGAAATGAAGAAATACCTTGAGCTGAGCTTTTATTCGATTTCAGTAAATGAATCATTTCTGAAAATAAGCGAACCTGTACGAATCGTGTCTGAATGGTATAAAACAGGCCGGCGAGCAGGCACAGTACCACCAGCACGGGAAATACTGAAAGCCCCCATGTGCCCCAAACTACATTGTTAATAGAGTTGACGATTGATTCCATAATTATTTTTATCTCTGATGAGTCGTTGTTCAATTAGCCTGCAGGATACTCTTAGTATCAATTGCCTCAAGAGTTTCGAGAGGTTTGGTTTTCTTAGTGGTCGACTATATCGGAAATCGTCGCTAATTCCGAATTGCATCACGCCGGTATGAAACGAGCAATAAATTGTTATTAGTTTGCGCTAGAGCAAACAAAAAAACGGGCACCAAAGGCGCCCGTTTCTTAGTTATTTACTAACGACATTGCCGTCGTTTCCGCTACCTAGCCTAGAAGGCGTAACTAGCTTTACCGTACAAGAATGTACCGTTGAAGCCGAAAGGTGTGAACTGGCTGTATTCCAAACCAAGTACCGCACCAAAATCGAAGCTACCAACGTCAGCAGCACGATCGCCTTGCTCATCAGTCACGTTACGTGCGCCGAAGGAGAAGTCAATCTTGTCTGAGTAAGCATAGCCAATCTCAAGGTCAAGTAAATTGTTTGAACCAAACACGCCGCCTGCTTCGTTATCATAGTAGTCACCGTAATGGCTCAAGCGTGCCAATAGGCGAACTTTATCCATCTGATGGTTTGCTGTGAAGTTCCAACGAGTTTCCGGTACACCGTCTTCAATTTGACGTACACGACTATCACTCAACAAATTAGAGTTACGACGAGTTACAGTCGTTTCGGTAGTGTTGAACGCCATGTTCCAAGTTGTCGCGCCGCCTGCCCAGTCTGTGTTCCAAGTGGCAACGATATCGACGCCACGAGTCTCCGTATCAAACTGATTGGTAAAGAACGAGAAGGTGGCAAGATCAGACGCATCGATACCTTGGCCCGATAGGGTTGCAAGGTCAGCCGGAGTTAAGCTGAAAGTGTTTGAGATATTCAAACGATCTTCAAGATCGATCTGAAAAAAGTCAATCGTTATGTCAACCGGGCCCGCTGAGAAGAAACCACCAAAGGTGATATTTTCTGACTCTTCTGGACCAAGAGCTTGGCCGCCACGTAATAGTGCAGCTGGGCTAGTCGATGGAATCACACCTTGGTTCGTCAAAATGCCGTTTACTAATTGAGTCGAGATGTTAGACGCATTTGATTGACCTGGAGTAGGTGCTTTAAAGCCTGTGCTAACCGTACCGCGAATACCGGCTGAATCAGTTAGTGCGTAGTTAGCGCCCAGTTTGTAGTTAGTAGTGCTACCAAAACCGTCAAAGTCTTCAAAACGAATTGCCGCAGCAACTAATAATGCGTCGCTCGCTTGCCACTCTAAATCGCCGTATAAAGACGTGTTAGCGCGATCAAACGACCCAGCAATCGCAGGTGAAAAACCTGGGAAACCGTTACTTGAAGTTGAAAATCCCTGAGAGCCTAGGCCGCCGTCAATATATGACTCACGTTGGCCAGCAATGATAGAGAACTCTTCTTCACGATACTCAGCACCAAATGCGAATGAAACAGTGTCTGAAAGAGGCATTGTGAAATCAGCGTTTAAGCTAAGATCTTGCTGCTCGTAAGCGCCTGGATTAAAGTCACGGGGTGTCGCTGAACCAAGAGATGCGTTAACCGTATTGTTGATGAAGAAATCAGCTTCGTTATTACCGTAATAAGCATTAACTGACCAACCGAAATCGCCGTCTGTTACGCCACGTAAACCAATCAACAAAGAAGTATCTGTTACTTCACCGCCAAAACTCGGCGTAAAACCACCGGTGATTTGCTCGGCAAAGTTAAAGCACTCTGGGCGAGCAGCAGCAGCGCTGAAAGCAGCACTGGTTAAGCCAGCGGCTGTTGCTGGAATGTTAGACGGGCAGTTACCTGAGCCATCAGCGGTTAAGTCAGCGAATAATAAGTTGCCGTCAGAGGCGTTTACACCGCCACGGTTTGACGGGTTACGGTAGTAAAAGCCACCAGTCGCTTCTTTATTATTGTAGTTGGCGTTACCAAAAAGCTCCATTCCGTTGCCTAGTTCAGCACCGAAGTTAGCCCATAATTTAATATCGCCGTCAATTTCAGGTGTGCCCCATACTTGCGCCGGAGTGTTTACGCCTTGGACGCCAGCCGCAATCAAGCCTGCTGCATCAGCACGTTGTACTGAACGGTCTGTTGCTTCGGCTTCTGTAAGTTCAGCGGTTAAGTTAAGGAAACCGTTTTCGCCAAGCGCAAAGCCTTGGTTTACAGCAATCGTGTATTGGTTCTCACCTTCAGTGTATTGGCCATATTTGATTTCCGCCGAACCTTCAGATGCAGAGTTCTTAAGATTGAAGTTGATTACACCGGCAATCGCATCTGAACCGTATTGTGCTGCCGCACCGTCACGTAGGATTTCAACGCTTTGCATTGCCAATGATGGGATTGCAGATAGGTCAGGACCTTGTGAACCGTCAGCTAAGCCTGAGCCTAACCATGTGATCACGGATGCGCGATGACGCCTCTTGCCATTAACCAGCACCAATGTATGGTCAGGTGCTAAACCACGAAGGTTAGCCGGGCGAACTAATGTTGCCGCGTCTGAAATTGGTTGGTCGTTGACGTTGAACGAAGGTACAACGTTACGTAAAAGATTGCTGGTGTCAACGCCGCCTTGTGATACGAAATCACTTGCCGAGATAACATCAACCGGAGCAACTGATGAGGTTGCAGAACGTGGCTTTCCACGTGTACCGATGGTAACAATTTCTTCGAGGGCTTCTGACTGAGCGAACGATGGTGTTGAAACGCCACCGACGGCTGCCATAGCAACAGCGACTGCAATTAATTTTGGTTGAAACATTTTCATAACTTGAAACTCTCCTGTGAATCTTTGCGATTCATCTGTATGGGGACTTGTTTTGTTGTTTTTAAGACGATGCTTTGTGAGTTATAAGCAACAAACTTTATATTACGCCGTTTTTTTGATGCCAACAAGCTATTAAGACAACAGATTCAACGGACTAAGGTCGCTAAATCAGGCATTTTCACAAAATATAGGTCGCGTAAGTATAAAACGACAAAAATTTCAGTGGGCGTGTGGTGACAACGTGGTTATGATAAAGAGCTAAAGTATAAAAAAGTAACCAATAGGCGATTCATGGCAAACCCTTCATCGACCCCCGAGGTCGAGCAAAAAAGCATGCATTTAGGCATTGCGCTTCTTCCAATTGTGGTACTGATTTTAGCCCTTGGTTTTAACGTTTTATTCGTGTATGGCGACGAGGCATTGAGCGGTTCGAGCCAGATGATAATTATTTTGGTGGCTGGCTTTGCGGCGGCAATAGGCTTGATCAGAGGTGTCTCTTGGAAGACCCAGCAAGCCAGTGTGATATCAACAATCAGCAATGCCATGCCGTCGGTTCTAATTCTTTTATTGGTTGGTTCTTTGGCCAGCATCTGGCTACTGTGCGGCACCGTTCCGGTGTTAGTGTATTACGGCGTAAAATTATTAAACCCGACTATTTTCTTAGTCGCATGTTGTCTCGCTTGCGCACTAACCTCGGTAGTCAGCGGGAGTTCATGGTCAACGGCCGCGACGATTGGCGTGGCGATGGTTGGCATTGGTCGTGCTCTTGGTATTCCTGATGGCCTAATTGGTGGCGCAATCATTTCGGGCTCATACTTTGGTGATAAAATTTCACCTTTATCTGATACTACAAACTTAGCTGCGGCGGTAACCGAAACCCCGTTGTTTGACCATATTCGTTATTTGTTTCTGACTACTGGACCATCATTTGTAATCAGCCTTATTTTATTTACCGTTATAGGACTTAACTTAGATACCTCGTCTACTTCGGTTGATGCCAGCATCGTGTTAAATGCGATTGATCAACGTTTTAATGTAACCTTATGGCTGCTGTTACCACCGGCAGTGACATTAGCACTAATCATTAATAAAGTTGAAGCGATTCCGGCCTTGTTCGTTGGAATTCTTGCTGGCGTCATGTGTGCCTTGGTATTTCAGTATGAGTTACTTACCGAAATAGTCAGCCAAGGCTCATACCCTATGTATCGTTTGGTAATGGGTGCTTTGTATGGTGGTGTAGATATTGTCACCGCCAACCCTCAGCTCAACGACCTCTTCAGCTCTAGTGGCATGTACGGAATGCTAGGCACTGTTTGGCTTATCTTGGCCGCCATGACCTTCGGCGGTGTAATGGAAGCGTCAGGTATGATCTCGCGCATTATGGAGTCCGTTAAATCACTAGCGACTGGTTTCTTCAGCTTGGTTGCATGCACCACCGGTACCTGTATTGTTACCAATATAAGTACCTCAGACCAATACATCGCGGTAGCATTGCCTGGACGTATGTATGCTGGCCTATATAAAGAGATGGGCTATGCGCCAGAAAACTTGAGCCGCACACTTGAAGATACCGGTACGGTTACGTCTGTGCTGGTGCCTTGGAATACTTGTGGCGCGTATCATGCTGCGGTACTCGGGATCGGCACTTTTACCTATTTACCATTCGCATTCTTTAATCTTCTCAGCCCAATAATGACACTATTATTTGCTTGGTTCATGATTAAGATTAAGCGTATCGAGCCAATGACCGATAAAGAAATCGACGCGGCCAGCTCAAATCTCTAAGAATAAAGAACTAAACTTAATAGATTTGGCCGAGAGTATGAAAAACCCAATACTGGTAAACCTTGTGTTACTGCTTATCGACGTAATATGGGGTTTCGGTTTTGTACCCCAGAAACTAGGCATGCAGTAACTCCGCCTAGCCGCGTTTAATGTGCCTAGGTTTGCCTTAGGTGCATTAACACTGCTGCCGGTGATGCTATTAATGAAATCGGTAACAGCTACCGCGGTTTTTAGTCGTTCAGCTCTTTTGATGGGCCTATTTTTTGGGACTCTTCTATTTGGTGGCGCGCTATTGTGGTGCCGCTGATCGGCTACTTTCTCGGTTACCGATATGGTTTTATTATTTGGGCTGGAGGCCTAATCGCAGTGGTCGGCTTCTACCTGATGACGAGTGGAGGGCATTTAGGGAGTTTGAAAGGAGATTTGATTGCCATGGTAGGTTTGCTGGTAATTGCGGAGAAAGCCGCGAAATTCGATCAAATCGTACTGTCGTTCTTTCAGTTTTTTTCTGCGCGACACTCAGCCTCGCAATTGCCATGCTGTACGAATCGAGAATATTACCTGCTGAAGCGATTGGTTATCTGTGGCCAATAGTCAGCGGTGTTGTCGTAGTTGGAATTGCCTACACCTTACAGGTGATTATAATGAATCACGCAGAGCTATTTAGCGCAGCGTTAATTTTATCTCTGGAGGTGGTATTTGGTGCTTTCGCTGGCTACTTGTGGTTGTCTGAAAAAAATGCCTTTAGCGGCTATGGTCTGAGCTTCTATGATGTTGCTGGGCTGTGTGCTAGCGCAAATGCCGAGTGTAAGAATTGGCGAGTCGAAGGGCGCTACTGCTAATTAATGGTGCTAATTAATAGCCCCGCTTAATAAGACCAATTACGGGCTAGCTCGATTCGAAAAATTCTGCCGCGTTATCGCTCTGGTGAAATAAACGGAAGCCGCAGTCCCTCACAATGTCAGCGCTAGGAAAGCCATAATAGTGAGCTGTCCCAGACTGCGACTTAGACATAAGTCGCTCGCCGGCACTCAATCGCGTGACTGCTTCGATTATGTTGTCGCATCCGCGCCGGTAGATATTTAGTACGTTCCATAGGTATGAGCGTTGATAGTTTGCTTTGCTTGTAGCGCTTAGAATTATCGAGCCAGTATCGACTTCGTTATCTTCAATAAAATGCAGCGTGGTTCCAATCTGACTCTCTTTGTTAAGCAGTCCCCAGAACGTAGCCATAACTCCTTGATAGCTTGGTAGGGGCCCTGAATGTAAATTCATAATGCCGAGCCTTGGTGTGTTTATTACAGCCTCTTTTAATATCGTCATATAGCGAATAGACACTACTAAATCGGGTTTAGTCGCACAGAATTGCTGGAAACCAACAGTATTTACTTGGTTTAGTTGCTTAGCACCAACGTCACTAAAGCTAGCTAAGGGCCAACAATCACTCAGCTGTTGAGAATCAAACTCAGCAAGTTCGGCAAGCTTATTGTTTTTAATAGAGCTATTTTTTAGGCTAAAGAAAACGATGATATTATGTTGCTTTAGCGAAGGCAGAAGATGGTTTAATGCCAATAAAGCAGGCAGGTCATGGTTGACTAAAAATGTGATTCTCACTTCACAATGACCTCAGCAAATACATTATTTATCTTCCGCTGTAGTTATACTAATTTTGCTAGCGATGTTCCTAGCTTTTTTCGTCTGGCCGCAATTGCATTGTTAAACCCTTGATAAAATTGCGTAATACTTGGTTGCCACAAGCGCGATAGTTTTTTTGGCTAGGGTTTCTAAACAGTGCGCCAAGCTCACTTTTAGACATGCTGGTGCCGCCTTGTTCTAAAGTGGCAAGCATATCTTCTTCTTTAAAGGACATCGCAATTCGTAATTTCTTGAGAACGTCATTTTTGCTGATCCGAAAGTGTGGGGCTCTAATCGCAGCAACCGGTACTGGTTCGCGAGCCCCTCGTTTGGAGACAATCAATCCATCTAGAAAAGCCGCTAGCTCGTCGTCGTTACAGGGAATAAAGTCATCGTCTTCGTCTTTGGCTAAGCGTTGTAAAAATGTAGGCTGTGTCATTTCAGCACTCGAGCTTGGGTCTAGCGAGAACAATGCGACCGAGTCTTTATTAGAAAAATCGAATGCGAAACGCAATCGTCGAAGAATGTCGTTATTGGTCATAGTTAGTTTGGTTCGGGTAGATTAGATTATATCTGTTAAATGCGGTAAAGGTCTCGGTTTGTTAGCTTGACACTCAGCGTTTGCTAAAGCGGCATAGTGCTATTTCGCCAAATAAATTGGGCATAGCTTTTAAACCAAGCGTTTGTTTGCCATCGGCGCGTACTGCGATGGATGACTCTATTTGAAAGCCTAGTTGCTCGCAAAGCTGATGAAAATCATTCAGCGTACAAAGGTGAATATTGGGTGTGTCGTACCATTTATACGGTAACTCATCGCTGACCGGCATGCGGCCGCCATAAGCGATCTGCCAGCGATTACGCCAGTGCGCAAAGTTCGGGAAGGTGACGATACCCTGACGCGCAACACGCATCATCTCTTCGAGTAAGGTTAGTGGCTTACGCATCGATTGCAAGGTTAGCGATAAAATAACTGTGTCAAAAGAATCAGAGTCAAAGTGCTCCAAGCCTTGGTCTAGGTTGAATTGAATAACATTGATATCGTTATCAATACACTGATCCATCATCGCCGGGTTTAACTCAACCCCATAGCCGGTGACGTTTTTACTGCGTTGCAGATGTTTCAGTAATGACCCATTACCGCAGCCTAAGTCGATTACTCGGCTACCCGGCTCAACCCATTGTGAAATTATTTGGTGGTCATAACGTGACAGGGTTGAGGTATTCAAAAGTTTAGACATGAATAGCTTCTCTAATAGATTCGCGATCAATTCTATTTAGATACGATCGCACCACTCTAGTGTAATCATCTATTTGTAATAAAAAAGAATCGTGACCTTGAGGGCTGGTGACTTCTGCGTAGCTTACCTGCAATTTATTACTTTGCAGCGCTCTGACAATCTCGCGCGACCGCTCGGGAGTAAAGCGCCAGTCACTGCTAAACGAAACCACTAAAAAATTAGCGCTTGCTGGAGCCAGTGCTTTCGTCAGGTCGTCATCTGTTTCGGCTGCAGGGTCATAATAGTCCAGCGCCTTGGTCATTAATAAATAGGTGTTGGCGTCAAATTTATCGATGAACGCATCGCCCTGATAACGTAGATAGCTTTCCACCTCAAACTCAGGCGTGAACTCGTAATCGAACTTGGCTTTCTGACGAAGATTGCGGCCGAATTTTTGAGCCATTATATCTTCAGATAAGTAGGTTATATGACCGATCATACGAGCGACGCGCATGCCTCGTGCAGGTGAACTATTGTGTTGATAATAATTGCCATCATGGAAATCTGGGTCGGTGCGTATCGCTTGACGAGCGACATCATTAAAGCCAATATTTTGCGCGTTTAACTTAGCGGCGCTGGCAATCACGATGCAATGTCGCAAACGGTCTGGGTAGCTAATACTCCACTGCATTGCCTGCATTCCACCGAGGCTGCCACCGATTACCGCGGCCCATTGCTTGATGCCGAGGTAGTCACTTAACTTGCTTTGTGTATAGACCCAGTCTTTCACCGTAACCAAAGGGAAGTCTGTGCCATAAGGTTTGTTAGTGATCGGGTTGATAGAGCTGGGACCAGTACTACCATGACAGCCGCCAATATTATTACTGCAAACGACAAAAAATTTATTAGTGTCAATCGGTTTTCCTGGACCAATTAATAAGTGCCACCAGCCGTTAGTTTTACCTGAATCATCGTAGCGACCTGCCACATGGTGATCACCGCTCAGTGCGTGACATATTAGTAGTGCGTTATCGCCGGCGGCATTTAGAGTTCCGTAACTTTCATACGCCAAAGTATAGCCGTCTAAACTTCCATTACTCTCAAGGACTAGCGTTTCCTCAAACCTTACTTGTTGCGGTTCGACCAGCGGATTCAGTTCTGAAGTATTGGCAATCATTACAGTAGTGTGTCTAAATCGCTAGACGATACAAAGGGGCGATAAACAATATTTGGCTGAAGCGCAAAAATAAGATTACCAGCATCGGCGAAAAATCGATGCCACCGATAGATGGTATTAGTTTGCGAGCAGGTGCTAACAAAGGTTCACTAATTGAACGAGCAATGCTTAAAATAGGATGGTAGCTCTGCGGGTTTATCCAACTAGAGATAATACCTACCAGGATCGCACCGAGAAAAACATAAATGCTTGAGTCTAAGACCGCTGCAACTCCGATGCCTAGCATCTTTAACACCGAATATGACATCAGGCCACCGCCAGCGATTAGCACCAGCGCATAGAACTTAAGCACCGCAATACTCACCGCAAGTAGCACCGTCGCAGTGTCGATAACACCAAGGCTAGGGATAAGCCGACGCATAGGTACGATCATAGGGTTCGTTGCCGAGACAATAAATTGACCAAAATCATTGCGGAAATCGGCTCGTACCCATTGCATCCAAAACCGTAATAGCACCACGTAGAGTGCAAAATTAAAAATAGCTTCAATCAGGAAGGCGCTGGCATTTTGAATATAAGGCATAAATTAACCGAGTTCTTTTGCGAGTTCGTCGGATCGGGTGCGCGCGGCGTCAAACGCGTCAGCGATTACGTGTTTTAAGTTAGCGTTAGCGAATGATTGCAATGCTTTCTCGGTAGTGCCATTGGGCGAAGTCACATTGTTTATCAATGTTTGCAGTGGCGTATCGTTGCTCGCCGAAATTAATTGAGCCGCTCCGGCCGCGGTTTGAACGGCCAATGCTCTAGCGGTATCGGCGCTCAAGCCAGCTGCTACAGCGGCCTCAATTAGCCCTTGAATAAACAGCATAAAATAAGCCGGGCCGCTACCTGAAAGTGCGGTTACGCTATCGATATCTGCTTCAGAATTAACCCAGGCCGAGATTCCGACGGAGTTGCATAGTTTGGCCGCCGCATTACGCTGTTGTTGGTCCACTTTCTGGTTGGCAAAAAGGCCGCATGCGCCCATGCCTATCAATGCAGGAGTGTTAGGCATAACTCTTACAATTGAATAATCGCCCTCAAGCCATTTTTCAATCGATGCTGCCGCTATGCCGGCGACGATCGATATAATTAAAGGCTGCTGCTGTTTGAAATCATTCACGCAGGGCGTTAAAACTTGTTGCAGCACCTGAGGTTTGACGGCAATAACGACGATATCTGAATTGGCGATAAGCTCGGCGTTATCTTTAGCTCGGTTAATGCCAAATTCCAGCGCTAACGTCTTCGCTTTCTCGGCGTTGGGCTCGAACACCCAGAGGTTTTTGAGCGACGCGTCACCCTGCGCGGCGATACCGCTGATTAGGCTGGTCGCCATGTTGCCGCCGCCAATAAAGCCAATTCTGTTAGTCACTGTTTGATTTTGCAAAAAGTTAAAGAGATATATCTAAATTGTACCGTTTTAGTAAGCATTAGGCTAAGCCTAATCGCTCACTAATGCCTTTCAGCGGTCTTAGTCTTCGATACGCCTAATGATGAGTCGCGCGGGTTAGCGTCAAATGATTGTGTTAAGTGCGAGCGCCAAATAGGTCAGTGCCAATTCGAAGCATAGTACTGCCTTCGCCTATTGCCGCTTCCAGGTCACCGGACATACCCATTGATAGTTGGTCTAGATTTAGGCCGTATTGTTGATTGCAATGCTCCAGTAGTTCGCGCGCTTGAGCAAACACTGCTCTCTGTTGATCTGGATGTTCTCGTGCCTTTGGAATCATCATGAATCCTCGCAAATGCGCGCCCTCGAGGTCGCTTACTTGTTGACACAGTTCGGTGGCGTTGGCGAGCGAGACTCCGCCTTTACTGCCTTCATTATCAGGGTTGAGTTGTATTAGCAGGTTGATCGGCGTTTGGCGACCATGTTGTGTTGCCAAACGATTGGCTATCTTTAGGCGGTCGACCCCATGAACCCAATCGAAGTGAGTGGCAATTAATTTGCTTTTATTTGATTGAATTTGACCGATAAAATGCCAATCGACCTGTAAGTTTGGCAGCTGGAGCTGCTTGTCAATTGCCTCTTGCAAATAGTTTTCGCCGAGGTCATTCAAGCCTGCTTTGGCAAACTGGCTAATCAATTCACTGCTTTGTTTTTTACTCGCGCCGATTAATTTAATTGTATCCGGCTGTCGCTTGCTAGCGTCACAGGCACTTGCGATACGTTCTCGTACGTTGGCTAATTTTTGACTGGCGTAATCGCTATTACTCATGGTTAAATTTGTGGTTATACTTGGTTCTATTAATTCTACCTAAAATGTACAGCAAATAGCCCTGGAGAAGGTATGGATATTGCCGAATTACTCGCCTTTGCCCAAAAAAACAAAGCGTCAGATCTACATCTCTCAGCAGGTATGCCTCCAATGATTCGTGTTGATGGTGAGATGAAGCGGATAAATCTGCCTACGCTGAATGACGAAATTGTTTTGAAAATGATTTTTGATATTATGAACGATAAACAACGTAAAACCTACGAAGAACAATTTGAAGTGGATTTCTCGTTTGAGATCCCGAATGTGGCCCGCTTTCGTGTCAATGCGTTCAATCAAGATCGTGGTCCGGCGGCGGTTTTTCGAACCATTCCGTCGGTGGTATTGAGTTTAGATGATCTAAATGCGCCGCAAATTTTTCGAGAATTAGTTAGTAAACCTAGAGGTCTGGTATTGGTTACTGGGCCTACAGGCTCGGGTAAGTCAACAACATTGGCGGCCATGGTTGATCATATTAATGAAAAGCAGCGGTCGCATATTCTGACGGTTGAAGATCCGATCGAATTTGTACATCAGAGTAAAAAATGTCTCATCAATCAACGTGAGTTAAATAAAAATACACACAGTTTTGACAACGCCTTGAAGTCAGCTTTGCGCGAAGATCCGGATGTTATTTTGGTCGGCGAATTACGCGACTTGGAGACCATTCGTTTGGCTATGACGGCGGCCGAAACAGGCCACTTAGTACTTGCTACCTTGCACACTAGTTCAGCCCCTAAAACCATTGATCGTATCGTCGATGTATTCCCAGGCGAAGAAAAATCAATGGTTCGTTCTATGCTCTCGGAATCGATCCAGGCGGTTATTGCACAAACCTTGATTAAAAAAATTGGTGGCGGTCGAGTCGCAGCACACGAGATTATGGTGGGCACTCCGGCGATTAGAAACTTGATTCGTGAAGACAAGATTGCACAAATGTACTCTATGATTCAGACCGGACAAAAGGACGGCATGCAGACGCTTGATCAGTGCCTAGAGCGTTTGGTCAGAGATCGCCTGATTACCCCAGGCGACGCTCGTTTACGCGCGGTAGACAAGAGCAAGTTCTTGTAGAACCTTGTTGATAGCTAGCAAAAATTATCTCTAATCGGAGTTACTCAAATGTATAAAATGGCCGACTTGCTGCGTGCAATGATGGTGAAAAATGCCTCAGACATGTTTATTACAGCTAATGCTACGCCTAGTTTTAAAGTGGACGGAAAGATCTTTCCGATCGCCGGCAACCCATTAGACCGTAAAGAGTCTCAAGAGTTGTGCTACAGCATAATGAATGAGGAGCAACGCCGAATATTTGAGGGCGAAAAAGAATGTAATTTTGCTATTCACCCTAAGCAGATCGGGCGTTTTAGGGTAAATGTATTTATTCAGAAAGACAGCGTTGGAATGGTAATACGTGCCATTAAAACGACTATCCCTACTACTGAAGAGCTGAAAATTCCGGATGTCTTGAAAAAGATGATCATGAAAAAACGCGGGCTGTTGATTTTCGTTGGCGGTACCGGTACCGGTAAAAGTACGTCAATGGCGGCGTTGGTCGATTACCGAAATCGTAATTCTCAAGATCACATTATTACCATCGAAGACCCGATCGAATACCTACACACTCATAAAAAGTCGATTGTCACTCAGCGAGAAGTCGGGGTTGATACCAATTCCTTTGAAATAGCACTGATTAATGCTATGAGGCAGGCACCAGACGTCATTCAAATTGGTGAAATTCGTACTCGCGAAACGATGGATGCTGCGATTGTATTCTCTGAAACAGGGCATTTATGCATTGCCACTTTGCACGCTAATAACGCATATCAAGCACTGGATCGAATATTTAACTTTTTTCCAGCTGACCGTCGCGATCAACTTTCTATGGACCTATCAATGAACCTCTATGGACTAGTCTCTCAACGCTTGCTGCCAATTAAAGGCAAAGAGGGAAGAGTGCCGGCGGTAGAGGTATTGATCAATAGTCCGATGATTTCCGACATGATTAAAGACCATCGTATTGATGAAATTCGGAGTGCCATGGAGAAGTCTGTAGAGTGGGGCATGCAGACCTTTGATCAAGCTTTGTTCGACCTGCACGAACGCGATCTAATCACCTATGAAGACGCGATAAAAAACGCCGAATCTGAAAACGACTTGCGCTTGGCGATTAAGTTGCGAGGCAAAGATGCTGATAGCACCGAATTTGGCGAAACCTTAGCCGGTGTTGAAATAGCGGAAGACGATTACTAGTATCAGTACCGATACCGATACCTAGAGTCGTGGCGCTGTCACCGGGTGCCGTTTCGCCTAGTTAAGCTTTGCCTAATAGCATTGCTAATAGCGCCATTCTCACTGGTACCCCATAGCTTGCTTGCTTGAAGTAAACCGCGTTGGGTAATTCATCAACCTCAGTTGAGATTTCATCAATACGTGGCAGTGGGTCTAAGATCAGGCAGCCAGAGTTTTCGACATCAATTTTATTTAATCTATATTTTTGCCGGTTTTTTTCAAAAACCACTCTATTTTCAAAGCGTTCTTCTTGTAGGCGATTAACATAAGCGACGTCGTAGCCGTCATGTAAATTAACCTCGCTGGCGATAATGCATTCAGTGCCTGTCTCACGTAACTCCGCTAATAGAAGATCACTCGGTTCCAGTTCTTGGGGCCCGGTAAAGGTAAAGCGATTGCCTTTATACTGAGACAGTAAGCGCGATAAGGAATGAATGCTACGCGATTGCAGCGAGTCATAGCCAAAGACAATATCGAGAGAGTGTAGACGGCCTTTTTCTTTATCAATTGTGTAAGCGTCGATCAGTGCTTGTGTCGGGTGCTCGTTACCACCATCACCGGCATTAATGAACGGAACTTTGCTGGTGTTAGCGGCGATATCGGCACTACCTTGTTGCGCATGACGCATGACGATGATATCGGCATACGCTTCAACCATTCGAATCAAATCTTCTAAACTCTCGCCTTTCTCGAAAGAAGTGCTGCTGGCATTTTGGGCAAAAACCATGCCAGCTTTAAGTCGTTGAGCGGCACTTTGAAAGCTCATCATAGTGCGTGAGCTGGGTTCAAAAAATAGCAACGCAACGACTTTATCGTCGAGTAAATCTATTCGACCTTCAGTTTCAATTTTTGCTGCCATCTGATCAATTACGACGAATATTTGTTCGATAATTTCGGGCGTCAGTTGCGTAGAGGAAGTAAGAGATTTGAATGGCAGCATTTGAATTGTCTCATCGGCTAATTACGCGCAAGAATACCACAGCTTTTAAGCAACATGCCAAAGCTCGATGGCTCTTTGGCGGCGGAGACTATTCGCTAAGCGAGTTGAAATGCGTCTCAAGTATAAGGCTGGCAGCGACTTGATCGCGCAGCTCTGTCTTGCGTTGCAGGCTTAAGTCCCGCTGGTTAAGGCTGTGATTGGCCGCGGATGACGTTAGCCGCTCGTCAACATCAATTATTGGCAGTTTATGCCAACGATGAATATGGCTTTTAAAGCGGTTAATTGCTTTATTTAAGTGTGGGTCCGAGCTCTGTGGGGCACCAATTACAATCGCATCAGGCTGCCATTCTTGGATTAATGAGTCGACACTAACCCAATCATGACGACCATTGCTGACCACTATTAAACCGGCGGGTGTGGCGCTTTTGGTGAATCGGCTACCACTCGCAGCACCGGTGCGTTTTAAACCAATATCGAACGCTAAATATATTTCGGCATTATCGATTCGGGTTTGGAGGTCTTTTTTTCTAGCCACGTTTGCGGCCAGCGGAAGAACTGGTAACTTGATTGTTTTTCAAGAAGTGAATCGAGCGAGTAATGACTAAAATATCAGTTTTCCTGAAAAATTCCTCGTCAGGAAATGCATCGAAGGGCGAGGCATCACGAATAATGCGCAAGGCAGAGTCATCCAAAATTTTGTGTGCTGACGGGGTTAGAATTTCGATGTCATTAATGGTGCCGTTACGATTAATTTCTACCGACACGATCAAGGTTCCATCAAGTTTGTTGGCTTTGATCTTAACTGGGTAATTGGAATTCCCCACTGCCACCAAACGCTTTCGCCATTTATCTAAATATTCAGCCGCACCATGTTGTTTGGTGGTCGGCGACAGGAACGTTTTCTGAGGGCGTTTGCCATAATCAAGCTGATCTTGACTGATCTTGGCTAACAATCGTTCGCGCTCGCGTTTTCGAGTCTCAATGGTTAATTTATTCGGGCCTTTGGTGGCTTTCTTGCTTTCTAAATTTTTTTCTTGTAGCACTAAGCGGCGAATACTGATCTTGCCATCTTTGGCGGTGATGAGCTGGTCGGGAGTAATGTCAGCTTGACGTTGTTGATTGGCAATTTTTTGAATTGATTGGTCTTTTGACGGAGCCACCGGTTTCCAATCTTGTGGAGATTCCGACTCCTTATCAAACTTTCCGCCGCCGGCGTTGTTCGAGCTTGAAATAATTTCAGCTTGGTCAGACTCTTGGTTGTTTGAGGAGTTCAATAACACCACGTCTAAGGTATTATCTGTGCTTGGTCGTGAGGTAATGTCGGGCAACTTAAAGGTAACTCCAAGAATGACTACCACATGCAGCAATACCGAGAAAAATGCGGTTACTCTGAGCAAGTCTTTTTGCGTATCGGTACTCACCTAGATAAATTAGCGGGAAAGCTTTTGTTCAATTGCTTTGAGTAAATCAAAAGCGATATTAGTGTCGTAGGCCTGGTTGATTTCCATAATGCAGGTGGGGCTTGTGACATTTATTTCGGTTAGGCGATCACCGATCACATCTAGACCTGCAAACATAATCTTGCGCTTAACCAGCTCTGGCCCAACAATCGATGCTATATAGCGGTCGGTCTCGCTAATCGCTTGCGCAACACCGCGTCCACCGACGGCAAGATTGCCTCGAGTTTCACCCTTAGCGGCTATACGAGCTAAGACATAGGGAACTGGCTCTCCATTGACCATTAATATGCGTTTATCACCATCGACTATTTCGGGCATATAGCGCTGCGCCATAGCGTAGGTACTTTCATGATGTGTTAGCGTCTCAATAATTACACCTACATTAGGTGAGCCCGCCTGCACCCTGAAAATTGAGGCGCCACCCATCCCATCAAGCGGCTTGACAATAATGTCATCATGCTTGGCTAGAAATGCCCGAAAGTCACTGCTCTTGCGGGTAATGATCGTGTCTGGGCAAATCTCCGGGAACCAAGCGCAATAAGCCTTTTCGTTGCAGTCGCGCAGAGCTTTCGGCGAGTTAACAACAAGTGCACCTTGTTGTTCGGCTAACTCTAAAATGTAGGTCGAGTAAACGAACTCCATATCAAACGGAGGGTCTTTACGCATTAAAATTGCGTCTAGGTCTCCTAGTTTTATGCGTCGAATTGTTGCCAGATCAAACCAATGATCGGCATTTTGATAAGCCGTCAATAAGCGAGCGTCACCATAGGCAATACCGTTATCGATCGATAAGTCGTTCATCTCTAGATACTCGATATCCCAGCCTAGAAGTTGAGCTTGCCAGAGCATTTCAAAAGTGCTGTCTTTTTTAATATTGATGGAGCTGATAGGGTCCATTACTACGCCGATTTTCATACCAATTGAGTCTCAGATTTGCGGTTGCCGATGTGCAGGGTTCTAACACTCCTTATGTTACCGCGAATCTCGATGAAAGTAACTGATGAAAATGACCCACCCAAGGATACTATTAGCGACCTAGCGAGACCTCAACAACTGACAATATAATCAATAGTTCAGCATTCTTTGATACTGACTTCTACTTATATTTAGTTTCAGGGTGATTTTGACGGTATTAATAATCTCCGGTTTGTACTAAGGTTATTAGTGAACACAGGATTAACTTTCTATGCGGCCGAAAAATAGATTGGAGAATGGTGGCATTGCGCAGCGAGCGACTAGGTTTTCGCCAGTGGCGCTCGCAAAACAGGCCATTGTTTGCTGATATTAATGCCGCCCCGAGAGTGATGGAATCTTTCTCAAGTATACTGTCAACGCCACAAAGGGAGGCTTCAATAGGACATTCTAGTGATGATATTAACACTTTTGGTTGGGGCTTCTGGGCTGCGGAGAGCTTTGATAGACCGGAATTCATTGGCTTGGTCAGCATTAATGATAACCAAGGAAGTCCGCCTTTTGCCTCTTGTTTAGATATTTGTTGGCCTTTAAGCAATCAGCATTGGCGGCAAGGCTTTGCCACCGAAACAGCCGCAGGCGCTCTCGAATTTCTCTTGATGCCAGTGGACTTAGATCAAGTCATGTCAATCACTCCAGTTTTTAACACGGCATCAAAGGGGGGTATTAAAAATCTTCGAATAACTAAGCAAATGGATGATTTTGTATACCCGAATGTACCACTATGCGACTCATTGGCAGAGCATATTATGTATCCCCTCTGCCGTGATCAGAGGCTAAGTCACGATTTTGGTAAAGGTCAGCGCCAATGAGCTCTGTATTTAGTATTCACAAGCTAAAATTAGCGCTAATGTTGGTTGTTTTGGGCTTTAATCTGGGCTCACTACCAGAGTCGCTTGCTCAGTCGCCTCGAGTAGACAATCTAAGCGCCGAAACACTGACTAAAATCTTAGATCGTTATCGAGGGAAGCCCTACGATAGTTTCAGTTTTTTCGCACTTGATGTCTACAGTACTGGCCAGAGACTGTTTACCGAAGAGCAGCACAAGGCAATTGGAGAGTTCGCTGCCAACAAACGTTTAAAACCACAGGAGGCATTGCTTGTCTATCGACTATTGGGCGTTTATGCACGCCTAAAGTATGGCGGCGAAGCTAGGCGTATGCTGGCAAAGTTAGTGTCCATTCCGAGTGTTAGGCAAGTTGGCTTAGAGTCGCATAAAAATGTCAATTTCATTCGCTTGCAAAAAACAGTTGCAGCCTATGCCAAAGAATTTAAGCTCGATTACAAAAACATTGATGGACGGGTTTATGAAGTAAGCTTACCTAGCAAAGGTGGCATACAAATAGGCTTACATACCCATGGCGATATTATGCCGGTTGATCCCGACCTTTGGGTGCTTAAAGACGGTACTAAGCTAGACCCGTTTAAAATGACGCAGGTGGGTAACAAGCTTTATGGTCGCGGGGTAGTTGGCAGTAAAAATGGAATTGTCGCGAGCATGATTGGGATGCGAACGATCAAAGAAGAAAAAATCAGACTATTTAACAGCGTCAAACTATTGGTCGATACTACTGGCGCTTCCCAAGATTTAACAGCCTCTAGCGCTATTGCCTATTATTTGCAGAGGCGAACTAAGCCTAGCTATAATATTACTTTAGCTGGAAGCTACCCTGTTGCCAGTGCTGCACTTCAGCCTAGCAGTACCCAAAGCAACGATCGACAGCCCACTAGTCGCTGGCTTGGAGCGCTGCTTGATGTGGCCTCAGACAATCTCGATCTGCCGAGTGAGTTTGCGCTGTTGAGTGCCAACAGCTCGATGTGCTCGCTACCCAACGACGTTCAGTTTGGACTGGCAATGCCTGGCGACAAACACACGGGTGCAGACGCCAATGAGTTTAAAACCATCGATCAGTTTCTGCTTGATCTGCAAATAGTCACCGAGACGATAATGCTGTTGGGCCTAATGAGAAACCTAGATTAGGTTTCGTTTGATCTTACTTAATCTGCTTGCTCTTGAAGCCTTTAAGAAAGAAGTAAGAAGCATAAACCGCTGATAACCACCGCAAGCACTATGTTGAGCATAAAACCCTCACGCATCATCTCCTTTATGCTAATTTTTTCAGTCGCATAGGCGATAGCATTGGGCGCGGTTGCTACCGGCAACATGAAGGCGCAAGAAGCTGAAATAGTGGCTGGAATCATCAGTAATTCGATTGGGGTATTGGTGCTGGTTGCCGTGGCGGCGAGTATCGGTAGTACCAGAGTTGTGGTCGCTAAGTTGGAATTAACCTCAGTGAAGAAAGTAACGCTTAGGCACAACAATAGGATCACCAAATAAATAGGCAGTGCCGCGACAACACCGCTTAGACCGCCGCCAATAAGCTCGGCTAAGCCGCTCTCAAAGAATGCCTTGGCAATGGTAATGCCGGCACCAAACATTAGCAATATGCCCCATGGTATTGTGGTGGCGGTTGGCCAATCAAGCAGACCGTCACCTTTTTCCGAGCGGATGACAAACATCAAAGTGGCACCAAACATCGCCACAGTTGCGTCGCCAACCCCGCTTACACCGACCACCTCGGTCCAGCCGCCGAATGGTTGTGACCGAAATATCCATAAAAAAATTATTAGAGAAAATACCGATATCACTCGCTTCTCGTCTTTGCTCCAAGCACCTATTACTGGGAGTGAAACCTCACAGCTACCGCTTATATTTCTACTCAACCACAGCCACGTAATTGGCAAAATCACCATTACGATTGGTAGACCGATCATCATCCAGTCTAAAAAACCAAATTCTTTTCCAGCCACTTCTTCGTAAACACCGGCGAAAATCACATTCGGCGGTGTGCCAACTAAGGTGGCGATGCCACCGATAGAGCAGGCGTAGGCAACTGAAATTATTAATGGCGCGGCAAGCTTTGGATTATTGACCTGTTTTAAGCACGCTAGAACGATGGGCATTAACATCAAGCAAGTGGCGGTATTGCTAATCCACATCGATAGAAATGCAGCGGCAAGCATGAACGCGGCTATCAACCGTTTAACACTACTAATACCAACTGTTTGCAAAATCACAATCGCGAAGCGTTTATGTGCACCAGACCGCTCTAATGCTTTAGCCATTAAAAAGCCGCCAAGCATAAGCAAGATTATGTGCGAACCCATGCCTGCTGCTGCAGTTTTATGGTTAAGTACGCCTGCCAATGGGAATAGTGCAAAAGGTACTAGCGAGGTCGCGGGCACCGGTAGTGCTTCGGTAGCCCACCACCAGGCTGTCAGCAATGTGATCGCGGCGGTGGCGCTTGGGCTTGCACCGATGCCGCTGTAAATCATAAACGCGTATAGTAGTATCCCGGCTAATGGACCGAGAATTAAGTGTTGTCGCTGCTGGCTCATGTTTTTTCTCGCTGACCACTGGTCAGCTTGGTTGACAATTAAATGACGGTTAGTGAGTTTTTGTTATTGCGGTATATTTGCTATCATCGCAGCCCAATTGGTTGAGAATGAGCAATAACAACAATGACAATTACCATGAACTCTATCAGCAAACTAGCCCTGCTTCTATTTGTCTGCTTTTCTATCAGCGCCTGCGGTGGCAATAAAAAGGCGGCATCGACAAGTGCTGTGGCTGACGCCGGTGATATTACCCGCCCGCCGGTGGTTGAAAAAGACTTAAACTCGGTTGATGCTGCTTCTCCTGAAGGTGCAACGGTTTCATTTGACGAGTGGCGAAAGCGTCGCGAAGCCGAGAAAAAAAAGCGTGAAGAGGAGCCGTAGCTGATCTTCAGGTTTTATTTTTAGCAAAGGCCGAGGAGACTCGGCTTTTTTATGACCATCAAGACTGTCATATAGTTGTAACCAAGTCTCGGCAGACTATGCCTGTCCATTAAGTAGACACAACTATTAGGTACTTATATAAAATCTCCAAACATTAAGAGTTTCCATAAGTGCTGTATTTTTTAAATAAAGAGGCTTGAGTTAAATGAAAATTAAATTGATCGCGGCGTTGATCGCCGCAACTGCGTTTGCATCTACAAATGCCAACGCCGAAGTAAAGGTATCCACCAAGGGTGGCTTGAAAGTATCTAGCGGCGACTATAAATTTGAATTTGGTGGTCGCATCATGTACGACTACAACCGATCTGAGTTGAATGATACGGTTGATGAGAATGATTTTGATCTTCGTCGTGGCCGCGTTTACGTTAAAGGTAATATCGCTAAAGATTGGGCATTTAAGTCGCAATTTAATGTTAATGGCGGCGGGGTCGAAGATTTATACCTACGTTATACCGGCTTTGGTAAAGGCGCTAATATTACCATTGGTAACCAAAAAATGCCGTTTGGCTTAGAGGAGCTTACGTCTTCGAAAGGCATTAGCGTATTAGAGAGATCTGCGATTACTGAGCGTTATGCAGTAGGACGTGCAGAAGGCGTGAGATTACACGGTAACATCGGCGATAACTCAAGCTATGCAATTGGTGTATTCACCGATGATGAAAAAGATGCTAAAACTGGTTTCGCGGCTCGTTATACCACCGCATTTAAAGGCGAAAATAGCCTAGTGCACCTCGGCTTGGCTTATAAAGACATTAACGATGATACAGCGCTTGGTTTTGAAGCTGCGGTTGTCCGCGGTCCATTTCATGCACAGCTTGAATACGTTGACGGCGAAGAGGCGGGTAATGACGATCTGAGTGGTTACTATGTACAAGCTGGTTACGTATTGACCGGTGAATCGCGGCCTTACAAAGGTGGCGCATTTAAGCGTGTCAAGCCTGAAAGTAAATCCGGCGCATGGGAAGTTGTTGCTCGCTATGAAGATGGTGACGGCAGTCATAGTGATATCGAATTGGGCTCTACAGATGCATCAGCATTTACCGTGGGTGTTAATTGGTACGCGCATAAAAACCTTCGTTTCGGTGTCAACTACACTGATGGCGAAAGTAATCTAAACAATGACGATGGTAACGAGCTGCGTGTTCGCTTTCAATTAACCTTCTAATTTTTTGTAAGGCAACTGATCATATCAAGACGCCTTTAAAATCATTTTTTCGAGAGCTCGGCGCGAAGGCGTCGGGCTTTTCTTACTTTTAGACCTCTGAATTTAGGCTTAAACCTTGGCTTTTAGCCGTTCTAGGCTATGCCAATAGGCATCAAGTCGGTATATTACGCCGATCAAATCGCTAGCGAGCGTTGATTTTAGGTTGCTTACCACCGAATCAATTTTTGTGTGCAAAAATAGTTCCCGCCGCGTGCCGCGGGGAGTTAACTTACCATTCCACTTGTAGATCATGATTTCAACCGCAAACATCACAATGCAGTTCGGCGATAAGCCGCTATTCGAAGACATCTCCGTTAACTTTGGCGATGGGAATCGTTATGGCCTGATCGGTGCTAACGGTAGTGGCAAATCTACGTTTATGAAGATATTGGATGGCACTCTTGAGCCGACCAATGGCAATGTCATGATAACGCCTAACGAGCGTATTGGTAAGCTAAGCCAAGATCAGTTTGCCTATGAAGAGCAAAATGTGATCGATACCGTGATCATGGGTTACGACGAATTGTGGCAAGTTAAGCAAGAGCGTGAGCGTATTTATTCTTTACCAGAAATGAGTGAAGAAGAAGGTATGCGAGTTGGCGACCTTGAGATGGAGTTTGCTGAGATGGACGGTTATACCGCCGAATCTCGTGCTGGAGAATTACTGATGGGAGTTGGTATTCCAATTGACCAGCACTTTGGCCCTATGAGCAAAGTCGCGCCAGGATGGAAGCTACGCGTTCTTTTAGCTCAAGCCTTATTCTCGGACCCTGATATCTTAATGCTCGATGAGCCAACCAATAACTTAGATATCCATACTATTCGTTGGTTAGAAAAAGTTTTGCAAGAGCGCAAAAGCACTATGATTATCATCTCGCATGACCGTCACTTTCTTAACTCGGTGTGTACCCACATGGCCGACTTAGATTATCGCGATATGAAGTTGTTCCCAGGTAACTATGACGAGTACATGACCGCAGCGACTATGGTGCGTGAGCGTATGCAGTCTGAAAACGCCAAAAAGAAAGCACAAATTGCTGAACTAAAAGACTTCGTTAGCCGCTTCTCGGCCAACGCATCAAAAGCAAAACAGGCAACCTCGCGTGCGAAACAAATTGATAAGATTAAGCTTGATGACATTAAACCATCGAGTCGTGTTAACCCGTTCATTCGTTTTCAGCAAGATAAAAAGCTTTACCGCAACGCTTTGGAAGTAGAAGCCTTGACAATGAGCTTTGATGAAACTCTTTTTAGTGGCGAGACTTTTAATGTAGAAGTAGGCGAGCAGCTTGCCATTATTGGCCAAAACGGCGTTGGCAAAACTACGTTGCTGCGCAACTTAATGGGGGAGTTGCCGGTCAGTGGCGGTGCGTATAAATGGTCTGAGAATGCAGAAATTGGTTATTACGCACAAGACCACGCGGATGATTTTGAGACCGATTTAAATGTTTACGATTGGATGTATCAATGGCGTAAAGAAGAAGAAGATGAGCAATTTGTTCGTGGCGTTTTAGGTCAGATGCTGTTTTCGAAAGACGATATTAAGAAGCCTGTAAAGGTGCTGTCTGGTGGTGAAAAAGGTCGTATGTTATTTGGCAAGATCATGATGCAGCGCCCCAATGTGATCTTAATGGATGAGCCAACCAATCATTTGGATATGGAGTCAATTGAGTCTCTGAATCTTGCACTAGCTAACTATGATGGCACCTTGATTTTTGTCAGCCATGACCGTGAATTCGTATCAAGTTTAGCCACTCAAATCTTTGAGATCGGCGAAGGTAAAATTGAACATTATGTTGGTACTTATGAGGCATACCTTACCTATAAAGATGCTCAAGCCGCCTAAAACTAAGCTTCAAAAAATAGGTTTTTAGCGATGAAAGCGTTTGAAATCGGTGCAAAGAAGACAGTGGTTTTTTATCTGCACGGTTTGCGCGGTCATGCCTATGCGCAAAAAGCAGCGTTAAGGCATATGGTCAAGTCTTTAAGCGTTTCTCTGGTGTCTTTAGAATTGCCAGGGCATGGCCAAGACTCGCTGCTTGAGCATTGTATGGTTCCCGAGTACAGGCAGCTTGTGGCTATGATTTGCGATGAAGTTAATCGGCGAGCTGGAGATGCTGAGCAAGTTGTGTTGATGGGTTATTCGTTCGGTGGAGCGTTGATGGCGCTGGCGACCGTAAAACTTGATCAAGACTTTAAGTTTGAGCCTACGGTAGCAGGATTTATTGGTTTGAGTACCGCGTTTGATGTTGGTCACAACGTTCAGCGTTGGCAGTTAGGCCTAGCTGCTGTAATCGCACCGTTATCTCGTTTTTTGTTTAGACATGTTCCGAGATGGAGTCATTATGTGACGATTCGTGAAATGAATGTGTCATTAATTTCTTCAGATTCGGCGGTACAGAACGCTATTAACAAGGATGAACTTGTCTATAAAGGTCGAATACCGTTAAACACATCGGTGCAAGTTTATAAAGCTAGCGTGGCCGCAAAAAAAGTCTTGAAAACCATGCAATTGCCAGTTTTACTGATTCACTCTAGAGACGATGCGATAGCACTCGCGCCGACCGCTGAGACCTTTAATCCAACAGTGAAACTGAAACTGTTCAATAGTCTTCGTCATAATTGTATTGACGGAGTGTCGCGAGAAGTTGTTCGCTCACGTCGTGCGATTACTCAATTCATTATCGATAAACTCTAATGTGATTGGCTTAGCGCAGTATTAAAAACCTACCCCAGAAACTGACATTTTTTGTGCAAACTACCTCGCATTATATTAAAAATTAAACAATCATCGTGACGTAAAGAGAGTTAATACGTAAATAGCTCGGCACCAAGCCGACGGTCCAATCGACATCCGGCGCAACCTTTTATCGATTTCGGTTAGGTTGACTGGAAGCCTAGTAATGTAAATCGCCAGCATAGCGGAGGAACGTATTGATAATCTAGCCAGTCAAGCTGCCATTGGAGTTATACGTATAATCAAGCCCACAGTTCAATGACACTGCCTCAAACCTGAATGCGAGCGTCTTTATATGATGTTCTTATCGAGTCTTCTCGGAGAATTTACTTCTATCGGGCATGCCTTGGGCCATCATGTTTACGATCACCACGGCATTGCTGTTGGTTAATTACAGCAAGATTCCCATCGGTTCGACTCAGAACTTGCGCCAAAGTTAGTTGCGTGATCGCGTTATGCTGAGGTTTTAGCGGATTGCACACACGATATGAATACAGTGGCTCGTTTATTGTTTAAGCTTTCATCTGGCTTAACCTAAAAGTAGTGGAATTCAGCTTAAATAACTTTATTGCTAAAGCGGGTAATCAAAAATCGGGGCAGGGTGCACCAAAAAGTGATTGGTTTTCGACTCATCAGCTAAGTCCGCTCAGCGTTAAAGCTCTTTAAAAGTTAGAGCCTTTTGAGTTGTATGGTACGAGTGAAGGCAAAGAAAATTTATAAATCGGTGCGCAGTCAGTTTTGAGCTTAATAAAGTCGAACTGGCTTGAAGTTAAAACCGACACCACCGAAACAATGTTTGCTCTAGTGAGAGGGTACTATTAACTAACTGAAACCCCCAAAAGCTGAGTGTTCTGTCGTCATTTATCTGTTAGGTAATCGATACTGACAAAGACTGGGGTAAGCCACTTAGAATCAAAGCGTATAAGTAAATAGATTTAACTTCTTTTTTCTAAATTAGCCGTTGCATTATACTGGATTTCATATTTATGAATCACTGGTGTCGAGCCAGGCGGCGAGAGATGAGTTTAGAATTAGTAGAAGCAACAACTGAAAGGCCTCTAACATTTCATCATGGCGCAAATTTGATGGCTCTTAACCAGCGATTTAAAGGCAGTAAGCCTAGTGAAATTATGCGTTTTACGGTTGAGCACGCTAGCAACCCCGTTATTTTTACTAATTTTAGACCGCTAGCGGTGGCATTTTTACATTTGGTAACTCAGCCGCTAAAAGACATACCTGTGATTTGGGTCGATCACGGGTTCAATACACCTGAAACGTATCGTCACATCGAGAGAGTGGTTGAACGTTTGGGCTTAAATCTCCACGTTTATTCGCCGAAGATGTCGGCAGCACATTACACCGCTGTTTATGGGCCAATTCCATCGCTAGACACCTCAGAGCACGATCAATTTTCTGAGATTGTGAAGCTCGAGCCTTTTAATCGTGCAATGTCTGAATTAAAACCTGACGTTTGGTTAAATGGCATTCGGCAGGATCAAAATTCTCACCGCAAAAATCTTGATGTTTTTACCTTCGGCGGTCATGGCACGGTTCGAGTTGCGCCCATGTTTCATCTCAATGAGCTTGACGTTGAGGAGTACATTTATGATCGCGATCTGCCTGACAATAGCGACTACTTTGACCCAACCAAGGGCGAAGAACATCGCGAATGCGGTTTGATGCTGCAAACCTAATTGTTGATCTGAGCACCAGCCGGTGTCTTTTACTGGTTGCTGTTAGCGCTATAAAACTTAATCGCTCTCGCAGTTACGGACCCCAGCCCTTCTCTTTTTGCTACACTAGGGTGATGCAAAATCAAGATACATTAATTGAGCTTTTAAATCGGCCTGGATCTGTGTCAGGCACCTTAATTGGTGAAATTCTCGGCATATCCAGAATGGCTGTGCAAAAACGGATTCAGGCGCTGGTTGAAAACGGTCTGCCGATCGAGGCGGTATCGGGTAAAGGCTACACACTTGCCGACGGAATCTGTTTGCTCAGCGATAGAGATATCGCCGCTCACCTAGACCCAGCCTATTGCGAATCTGTCGAGGTGCTGCAGTCTATCGAGTCGACCAATTCATTTTTGCTTGGCCAGGAAATCCTTAACGGCAAGGCCAAGCTGTGTATTGCTGAAGCTCAAAGTGCTGGTCGCGGTCGGCGCGGTAATGACTGGCAATCAGCGCCATACCGAAATGTCATGCTATCAATCAGTTGGGGTTTCGATCATTGGCCGGAAACTATCACCGGTTTAGGCTTGGCAGTGGCATTGTGCGTTGTCGAGACGATAAACGATTCCTACGGTCTTGATGTAAAAATCAAATGGCCGAATGATTTATTGTTGGGCGAAAATAAGTTGGCTGGCATTTTGATTGATGTGGCCGGTGAGTCTTCCGGTGCATGCAATGTCGTGATTGGCCTTGGGTTAAATGTGCATCAGCCTGACTGGTCTGCCAGCGACTCAACTTACCGATGGTCTGATTTGGACTCACTGGGTGTTCTGCCGAACCGCAATGACTTGATCGGGCGAGTAGCGAATAGCATTATAGCAATGTTGGGCCAGTTTTCTGATAGTGGATTTTCGCCGCTGGTCGATCGTTGGAATGCGTCGAGTAGCTATTCAGGTCGGCGAGTTACTGTTGGCAATGACGACGAATTAATTGAAGGGATCATGACCTCTGTCGACAGTGTTGGTGCACTACTTATAATCGATGACAATGGCTGCGAGCACCGATTTGCCGATAGCAACGTCAGCGTGCGGTTAGTGGTCAGTCAATGATATTATTAATTGATGCTGGCAATACTCGAACTAAATGGGCGTTTGCGGCGAATAGATCAGGTAGCATCAGCGCCAGTGGCACAATTGATGGTGATGATTGGTCTGCTATTTCAAGCTATATTGGTATGGTAGATTGCGTTTGGCTGTCATGTGTCGCCAGCGAGCGAGTTAGAGAGTCCATTGTGCAAGAGGTTGAATCATTATTTGGGCTCAAGGCTCAGATTGCCAAGGTCGCCTCTAACGCTGGGGGCCTAAGCAATCATTACGATGACATGAACCGGCTCGGTGTTGATCGTTGGGTAGCCGCACTAGGCGCAAGATCGCTGTTTAGTGAAGGTGATTTAATAGTCATCGATGCGGGCACGGCGGTCACTATTGACTGGGTTTCGGCCGAAAACTGCTTTGAAGGAGGAGTTATATTGCCGGGTTTTGTTACCATGCATGACTCATTGCTAGAGCATACCGCGGGCATTCAGTCGACCTCGAAAATGGTCAGTTCAGCGATTGGTAAAAATACCCGCGACTGCGTTAATGCCGGTGTTCAGTTCGGTCTACTGGGCGCAATAGAGCGTGTTGTCGCTGAAATCTCTGTCGTAATTACGGCTAGGCGTAATGAGGCTATAGATATCAGCAAAGGGCCTCGGTTACTGATTATGGGTGGCGACGCGGAAAAAATTCAATCAGGTTCTAGTTTAGATCTTGAGCTACAATCAAATATGATCTTTGATGGTTTAATACTTCTCTCAAAAATATGACTCGCTTTCTTCTGTATTCCATTGCCGCTTTGGTGTTGCTTAATGTAGCCGCCGTATTGTGGCCCAATAAAACAGCTTCGGCCGCACATGTGTATGCGGCTAGAGAGGACGTCAACCCCCATTTTGTTAGGCTAAACAGGGAGATTGAAGGTCGTTTCTATAGCCAGCCAACGGAGACGGTAAGCGAAAACTTAAACTCAGAGTCGCTTGGTCTATCTAAAGCCCCGGAGGTAAGTCTCGCGGGCAGCAACCTGGTCGTCGCTGCAGCGGCTTGCTATAGGATTGGACCATTTGTACATCAAGCTAATTACGAACTTGCTCAGGCGGTATTATTTAATGCTGACGTCGATTACAAGAAGTCAAAGCGAGCCAGTAAAGCGTCTAATGTATTTCGAATCTACCTTGGTCCCTTTGAGGATCAGTCGGAGGTTGACAGCGCACGCATTGATCTGAAGCGGCAGAAAATATTAGACCATTTTGTACGTAAACAGGATAACGGATCGATGGTGATCTCGCTTGGAATATACAGCACTCCTGAAAGTGCTGCCGCGGCGTTTAGACTGTTCAGCGATAATTTGGCTGACGTGCAACGGAGGAGTGAAAATGTAGTCTTGCCTGACAGTTATTGGCTGCATTTTGGGATAGGCAATGACGACCGAATGTTGGCACAGCTGAGCTTGATGGATTGGGGCGAGCCCTCGGCTCAGATGGGCTTGTTTAACTGCGGCGACTAGCTGAATATTAGTCTCTGTACCTAGCTTTAAAAAAAACATCATTTTTTTAAAAAGAATCGTTGTATTTCAGATTAACGTCACCTAAAATGCGCTCCCTGAACATGACAGGCCTGCATAGCTCAGTAGGTAGAGCAACTGACTTGTAATCAGTAGGTCGTTGGTTCGATTCCGACTGCAGGCTCCATGCTTTTATTTTTATTAGATGGGTTTACGTAACCTAACTCATGAAGATTATCGGTGTGGCCAGTTAGTAACCTAAGGTCTCAAGACCGAAGATAATTTAACTTGGTGTTGTTCAGATTTAAAATTGATGGTGGGGTGGCCGAGTGGTTAAAGGCGACGGACTGTAAATCCGTTCTCTCTGAGTACGCTGGTTCGAATCCAGCCCCCACCACCATTTTTGAGCTTTGACTATATAAGTGTAGTTTAA
>JBLHRL010000020.1:0-45518 GCA_047625975.1 Arenicella sp. | reverse complement strand
CTCGTCCCAGTTTGAGGTCGGGTGATTGGGATAGTCATGTAACGACAGTACTCGGGTCGGTACCGGCGATTGCGGGTTAAGGTAACCTCGGCCACCAACGCCCATACTTATCGTTACTCGTAAAACAGCCCTCTCTTGATCTTTAATCAGAGATTGAATTTCTTCGCGCAGTATCTTTGTATCGAGCGGAATACTGAGCACGTCGCAGCCGCGCTGCAAGCGATTGATATGCAGGTCGAGCAAACAAGACTTTGAATTGATTACGGCAATGGTCTCGAATACGCTTTGCCCATATAAAAAACCTCGGTCTGAAACCGAGGTTTGAGGGTTTTGCTTACCGTTTACCAGTACCGTCAATGAAACTTAACTAAAGCGTTTAAACGCTAAGGTACCGTTGGTGCCGCCAAATCCAAATGAATTGCTGAGCGCGTATTCAATTTTCATCGCGCGCGCAGTATTCGCAACATAGTCCAAATCACAATCTTCTGAAGGGTTATGCAGATTGATGGTTGGTGGTGCTGTTTGCATGTGCAATGCCATTATCGTATACACCGCTTCAACACCACCAGCGGCGCCAAGCAAGTGTCCTACCATCGATTTAGTCGAACTTATCGCAATGTTGTAGGCATGGTCACTGAAGGCAAGCTTGGTAGCATTGGTTTCAGCGGCGTCACCCAAGGGGGTAGAGGTTCCATGCGCATTGAGATGCTGTACGTCTTTAGGGTTAATTGAGGCGTTGCGCATGGCGTTCACCATGCAACGTGCCGCGCCTTCACCGCCAGGGCTTGGAGAGGTCATATGGTGAGCGTCGCCGCTCATACCAAAACCAACAAGCTCAGCATAGATTCTTGCACCACGAGCCTTAGCGTGCTCGTATTCTTCTAATACCACTACGCCCGAACCTTCACCCATCACAAAACCATCTCGCTCTTGATCCCAAGGGCATGATGCTTGTACTGGGTCTACGTCACGAGAAGATAGAGCTCGAGCATTACCAAAGCCGGCGATCGCTGTCGGCGAAATTGCGGCTTCAGCGCCACCGGCGATCATTACATCGGCATCACCATATTCAATCATGCGACCAGCATCGCCAATCGCATGGGTGGCCGAGGTACATGCCGTTACCATAGAAAGGTTCGGCCCTTTAAAACCAAGGCTGATCGACAAGTTGCCTGAGATCATATTAATGATTGAACTCGGCACAAAGAACGGTGAAACACGACGAACACCTTTTTCTTTCAGTGTCACAGTGGCTTTTTCGATCGAGGCAATGCCACCGATACCAGCACCAATATAAACGCCCATCCGTTCGGCGTTTTGTTCAGTAACTTCGAGCCCTGAATCTTTAAATGCATCAAGACTAGCGGCCATACCGAGCTGAATGAAGCGGTCCATTTTTCTAGCGTCTTTGGCTGGCATATAATTGGCGGGATCAAAACCTTTAACTTGGCCAGCAACTTGGCAAGGGTATCCGCTAGGATCAAACAGGTCGATCTTGCTAATACCACTTACGCCGCCGGTAATGTTTTTCCAGTTTTCATCAACTGTTAGGCCCACGGGAGAAACAATGCCCATGCCTGTGACTACAACTCGTCTTTTGCTCATGATGTATTTATCTATTTAGTATAGTTTTCAACGGCTAATTATTAAAAGCACAACCGACATGCAGGTCTACGAGGCTCAGAGAGCGAGACTCAATAAGTAAAAAAGCCACTGTAGTTTGAACTAAAGTGGCTTTTTTATCTTGTTAAAGTAAATCTCGATGGTCTGAGGCGTACTTTAAACGCTTTTAACAAATTCTCTATTAAGAGCTAGCTTTATTTACGTAATCGATTGCTAGTTGAACGGTGGTGATATTTTCAGCTTCTTCGTCCGGAATTTCAGTTTCAAATTCTTCTTCCAAAGCCATTACCAATTCAACTGTGTCGAGTGAATCGGCACCTAAGTCGTCTACGAATGATGCGCTGTTTACTACTTGGTCTTCGTTTACGCCTAACTGTTCGATAACGATTTTCTTTACGCGTTCTTCAATGCTGCTCATGAGTGTACCTCTATGTAATGGAGCTAATTAACATTTAGTTGTGCACGGTCAAAATGACCGATTCCAACATCCTGCTAGATAAATACTGCTATTAAAAAACCAACAACGATATTTAAAACCCAGCAATCGTTGTTAGTAGGTGTTCTGTTACGGGGCATTATATAAAAAAGCCACGGATTTGCAAAATAAATACTGTTGGTTTGGCCAATAACCTACGGTTATTTCTAATAATCGTTAAGTCATGTACATGCCGCCGTTCACATGCATGGTTGTGCCGGTCACATAAGCACTCTCATCGGCCGCTAAAAATACTACCGATGCGGCTATATCAGAAGGCTCGCCTAAGCGATTAGCCGGAATATTGGCGGTCATTTTGGCCACCTGCTCTTCACTTAATGCCTTGGTCATATCAGTGTTAATAAAACCTGGCGCCACGGCATTAACTGTAATGCCTCGTGAGCCAATTTCTTGTGCCAACGATTTAGTAAAACCGATAACACCGGCTTTAGCGGCCGCATAATTCGCCTGACCGGCATTACCCGAAACCCCGACCACCGAGGTTATGTTAATAATTCGGCCATTACGGGCCTTCATCATGCCGCGCAATACACCTTTTGACAAACGATAAACCGATTTTAGGTTAGTTGTCATAATGTCGTCCCATTCGTCTTCTTTCATACGCATGGTTAAGTTGTCACGAGTAATTCCGGCGTTGTTAACCAGCACACCGATAGCTGCGTACTTTTCGGTTATCGCTTTTAGTACCGTATCAATCGACTCACCTTCTGATACGTTCAGCACCATACCTTCGCCCGTAATGCCTAGGTCTTTCAATGTTTGGCTGATGCTATCAGCACCCGCCTGAGAGGTCGCGGTACCAATAACAGTGGCGCCTTGAGCACCTAGTTGGCTAGCAATCGCTTGGCCTATACCTCTGGTGGCCCCAGTAACTAAACAAACTTTATTGCTAAGATCGAACATTCAATTTTCCTGTTTATATCTCTAGATACATTATAAATTTAAATCAGTGAGTCGAACGCTTCTGGCTTGTCGATACATGCGACGCTAACGCCTTTGATAATACGCTTGACCATGCCACCCAATACTTTACCTGGGCCGCTTTCAATAAATGAGTCTACGCCCTGTTGATGCATGGTAACAACCGATTCAACCCATCTAACCGGCGAATCAAGTTGCGATACTAAGTTGGCTTTGACCTGTTCAGCGTTTTGCGCAATCTGCACATTGCAGTTATGTAGCACTGGGATCTTGGGTACGCTTACCTCAATACCAGCCAAACGTTCGGCTAAGCGCGTTGATGCTGGCGACATTAACGAGCAGTGGGCCGGGATCGAAACGGGCAACGGAAGAGCACGTTTAGCGCCAGCGGCCTTCATGGCCGGTGCTGCACGTTCGATAGCCGCTAAACTGCCAGCAATAACAACTTGGCCAGGAGCATTGAAGTTAACCGCTTGTAGAACATCATCGCCGGCAATTTCAGCACAAACTCTAATCACTTGCTTGTCGTCAAGACCGATAATAGCGGCCATGCCACCCTCACCGGCTGGAACAGCTTGCTGCATGTAACGACCCCGGTCGCGAACCAAAGCAACCGCATCGGTAAAAGACAATGAGCCAGCGGCGACTAGAGCGGTATATTCGCCCAAGCTATGCCCTGCCATAATTTTTGGAGCCTGACCACCCAGATGATTCCAAACGCGCCATGCAGCAACCCCCGCTGTTAATAACGCGGGTTGTGTATTTTCAGTTTGAGAGAGTAGCTCGATTGGCCCCTCTTGCGTCATCGCCCATAGATCAACACCTAAGGTATCCGACGCTTCAACGAATAAGTCTTTTACCAATGAATGCTTTGCAGCTAATTCACCCATCATGCCAATGGCTTGAGAGCCTTGGCCAGGAAAAATAATTGAAAATGACATAATAAATAATCTAGGTTGTTGTTCTAATCTATTGTTTTTAAGATATATTTTCTAAGGAAAACACCTTAGATATCTCTTGACTGATATGCCCAATGACATCCATCTCAGCTTGCCTATTGGCCTCTTGGATTGCATGCAGAAAACCGAGCTCATCGGTGCCACCATGACTTTTAATGACGATACCGTTGAGGCCAATCAAGGTGGCACCATTGTGTAATCTCGGGTCAAGCCGAGACTGCATTGCTTTTAAAATCGGCAGGCACAATAAAGCCAGTATTTTGGTCAAAAAATTACGCTTGAACTCTTCTCGCAGAACGCTAAAAATCATCTTTGCAGTACCTTCGCTAGCCTTGAGGGCAACATTGCCTTCGAAGCCATCACAGACGATCACATCAACTTTTCCGCTGAAAAGCTCATCACTTTCAACATAACCTACATAGTTGAGATTACTAGCGGCTAATAAAACAGACGCCTTTTTTACTTTTTCACTACCCTTAATCTCTTCAGCACCGACATTTAACAAGCCGACTCGAGGTGCCTTTTTATGGTCTACAAACTCGGTTAATACTGAGCCCATAACCGCAAACTGAACCAGCATTTCAGGACTGGAGTCAACATTGGCACCAAGATCCAGCATATGAACGGTCTGACTCGTATCCTGACACGGCATTGTCGATATAATGGCTGGCCTATCGACGCCCGAAATAGTCTTTAACACGAACCGCGCAGTAGCCATTAGTGCACCGGTGTTGCCGGCACTTACAGCGGCTTGCGCGCTGCCGTCTTTAACCAAATTGATAGCCACACGCATGGAGGAATCTTTCTTACGTTTTAACGCTAACGCTGGAGAGTCATCCATCTCGACAACTTCTGACGCTTCATGCAGCATCAGTGCTCCGCTCTTTATAAGGCCGGTGCCGTTATGTTGCTCTATTAATTGATTAATAGGATCAGGCTTGCCAACTAGAATCACAGTGTGAGAATTAGCATTAACTTTATTAAGAAAACTGATGGCGGCTGGTACCGTAACTCTAGGCCCGTGGTCACCACCCATTGCATCAATAGCGATGGTAGTACTGTTAGTTTCTGAATACATGTATTAGGCGATTATGATTTTTTTTGCGCGACGATGATTGTTTTTATTATTAGCTCTTCGCAAGGCTAATCATAAAGCAGTAGAGTGATTCTAGCAAACAACAGGCATACGACCGTCTGCTCTTGCTTGAGTACTTTTTTTAGAGTTCTTTCTTCTATGATCAGCAGAGAGAACGCTTTATGACAAAATGAAAAAGGCCCCGATAAACGAGGCCTCTTTAACAGCTTTATAAGTTGCTGCCTGATCGGTAAAGCTAGTTAACTGTTTTCACATTAACTACTTTTTTGCCTTTATAGTAACCAGTTGCTGTTACTTGGTGGCGACGGTGCATTTCGCCAGTCATTGAATCGGTTGACAACGTTGGTTCGTCCAAAGCGTCATGTGAGCGACGCATGCCGCGACGTGAAGTTGATTTTTTACTCTTTTGTACAGCCATAATAGACCTCGCAGATAATGTTTATTTAGCTTGGCTTAAATCCGCTAGAGCGCTCCAATTGCATATACTTAAATGCATTGAAGAATCTATAAAGCTGATAACAAACCCAGATATTTCCAGATGGCGCGATGATATAGCCACAGCTTGCCTCTGTCAAAGCAAAACACCGCTTTTTTTAGGTTTTCTCAGCAGCCGTCTAAGGACTTATGAAAGTGTCTTTGCGCAGGCGCTATTAGTAGACGCTGGTTACTCATAACTTAGCTTGCTTGAGTCTCAATTGCGGCATCGCTTACCTGTCCTTGTAGATGTCTGAATAAGTCTAAAAACACTATCTCTATTTGATCATAATGTTGGGCTACTTCTTCAATCGCACCGTTCATTTGGTTTTCAAAACGGATTCGTTTGCTTACTTGATCTAACGTAATAGCGAGACCATCTAGGGTGGCATAAGTGTTTAACCAATCATGTTTATGCATATTGGTGACCACGTACTGCATTCGCGGCGGCATATGCTCTAAACATTGATTTAGCCCAGCATAACAATCTTCAACGAAGCGCTGACGTTCGACCTTAGCGAACTCGGCCCAATGTTTAATAAGAAAGTAATCAAATGCAATGTCAGTGATTACCCCCGCAAAGCGACGTCTTTGACTTGAGAATAATGGTCTTAACTCTTTTACAGCGGCAAAGTCGTCGGTAGCTTTATCGACCAAACGATGGTTCTCGATACCTAGCCGAATTTGCTCGGGTAAACGATTCTTCAATTCATTGTCGGGCTTAAAGTCGCCCATCAAGTTACCGGTAAACGACATCGGCGTACGTTGAGAAAAAAACAAATGGCTCAAATAGTTCATCGTCTTTAGTATAGGCTTAATTATAAATAGAGAATCTGATTTAAACTATCTTAATGATTAGCAAAAAAGCAATACACCTTGCAGGCTTGGTGCTTATTATTGGGCTAACCATCATCGGTTGCGGCGGTCGGTCGGAACTTTCTGATGAAGATAAGGTGCGAAATACTTTAAAGGCAATTGAACTAGGCGCTGAAGAGCGCTCACTAAGCTCGATATTGGAATACTTAAGCCCATCATATCTAGACCATCAAGGTAATGACTTAGTGAGCATTAAGGGCCTAATACAGCTGCATTTGATTCGCAATCAAAGAATCAATATCTTCAGTAATATTCGAGAGATCGAAGTTATCGAGGATGTCGCCACTGTCGAGATGTCAGTGGCCATCGCCAGTCGAGGTATTGACTTATCTTCTGAGGCAAACCGACTAAGCACCGATACTCACCGATTTTCAATACTCTTGAGACGCGAACAACAGTTCTGGAAAATCCAGAGTGTAAGCTGGCAGAGGGGCTGGTAAATCGGTAAAACAGCTGATCTCGGTTTAAAATTAGTCAATAATTGAGATTTAACCTGTAATTGACAGCCTGCCACATTGTTTCAAGTTCAAAGCTATAAGATAATTCGACCCCATTAAAATTACTTGCACCAGATTTACGTTCTGGAAAGCGAACCAGAATGACCACAGAAAATAAAATAGCGGTTGCCGCGCTCTATAAATTCGTCACCCTCAACGATTATCAAGAACTGAAGGTCCAAATTTTAGATCAGTTATTGAGCCGTAGTATTCGAGGCACCCTACTTCTGGCGAGAGAAGGCATCAATGGCACTATTTCTGGTGAACACGCGCCGCTTTTGGAGTTTCTGAATTGGCTAAAAGAAGATATTCGCTTTGCTGGAGTCGATCACAAGTTATCGTTCCACCAAGAGCAGCCATTCAGCCGCACTAAAGTTAAGTTAAAGAACGAAATTGTTACTATGGGTGTTGATAATATCGACCCTAATAACGTGGCCGGGACCTATGTTGATGCCGCCGACTGGAATCAGCTAATCAGTGATCCTGACACACTATTAATCGATACCCGCAATAACTATGAGGTAAATATTGGTAGCTTTGAAAACGCGATCAATCCGAATACTGAAACATTTCGTCAGTTTCCGGCTTATGTCGATCAACACCTAGATCCGAGTAAGCATAAAAAAGTCGCCATGTTTTGTACCGGCGGAATACGCTGCGAAAAAGCCTCTGCGTTTATGAAAGAGCGTGGTTTCGACGAGGTTTACCACCTCAAGGGAGGGATTCTTAAGTATCTTGAGACGGTCGATCAAGCCGACACACTATGGAACGGCGAATGTTTCGTTTTCGATGACCGAGTGGCGGTCAACCATGATTTGGAAAAAGGACAATATGATCAATGTCACGCCTGTCGTCACCCGATTACCGAAGACGACAAAGCCTGCATCGAATATATACCTGGTGTAAGTTGCCCTCGTTGCTTTAGTTTGCTGACATCTGAGCAAAAAAAGCGCTTTCAAGAGCGTGAAAACCAAGTTCAATTGTCCAATCAACGCGGTGAATCTCACATCGGTCTGAACAGTCGACTCGCGGCTGAGGCCAATAGGCTTGAAAAGCAGGCTGAAAAAGAGCGCCAGAGAACGGTTCGTATGGCTAATAAATAAGCTGACCTTTATCAGCATCTGATTCTGCCCCCTTAATAGAGAAACATTATGAAACTATTTTTAAACCTTATCCTCATCTCTAGCCTAGGCCTGTCAGCCCTACCGAATGCGACGTTGGCTGCGCCAGTCAAATCGATGTCGCTAGAAGTGTTTAAAGACGGGCCGCAACGCTTATGGGAAGTGGTTGTCGATTGCGAAGCCGCTGTGCAAGCTCGAGTTATGGTTAGGCCAATCAGAAATGGCCAATGGTGCTCATTCGATATCAAAACATTATGTGACAAAAATAAGTTTTCACTGTCTAGCCAACTATGCAGCAACGATTTTAGCCGACAACTCATAAATTTTAAAAGCGGTCGGCTGGTCTCATCAGTCAAGGCGGATCCAGTGTCCGTCGAGGTTGCTGAGCAAGCGGCCGAAGCAACAACCCAAGCCGCTAATCCAATCATCAGTTCTGGCTCCGAAACAATACTGCCATTAACGTTCAGAGCCTTGAGATCAAAAGGATCAGCGACCCAAGAAGAGGCAAAAAAAATAGCCGGTATAAAGACCGACCTTAGCGCCAAGGGATCAACTGGCGTGTCTAAAAATAACCAAAATTCTGTCGCTAGCCGAGAAAATTTAATTAGTGAACAAATGCAGATTGAAGAACAGCGTATTCTAATTGATCAAAAACGTTTAGAATTGAGGCGCAAAAAATTAGAGTTGCAAAAGCGGCAACTTAACGCCAATTAAACCACTAATTAAATACAACTTACCACCCCCTTAAGGAGAACATTAGTAATGAATACAGTGATGAATTCGGCGATACTTTTCATGATTTCTGCGCTGTTTGCTGGGAGCGCTTTATCTCAAGTATCCAGCGTCTCAAGCGATAGCTTGGTACAGTATGGAAAAGAACAAGCTTTTTGGGTTGCCAACGTAACCTGTGCTGATAAAAGCACGCGTGTAATTCAACGTAAAACCGACGCTAATAAGTGGTGCGGCAAAGCCGTCGATGGCTTTTGTGGAGACACTAAAGAAAGTACCGCTAAGAAAATCTGTAGCACTCAATACTCTTCATCGTTGTCGCTGCTCGAAGCGACCAAGAAAGCTCAGGAGATTGCCGTGCAGGCCGAAAAACGTGCTGAGCGTGCTGAACGTGACCGTGCCGAGCAGCGTCGCCTAGCTAACCAGCGGATTGAACGACAACGCGTCGAACGCGAAAAAAAGGCGGCCGCCGTGGCGCCATTGAAAAAGCAGATAACGATTGAAGAAGAATTAATTAAGATCGAACAAGAAAAATTAAATTTACGCCGCCAAGAGTTGAACTTACAACGAAGGGTGGTAGAAATTCAGGCGATACTCGATAAAAGCGCGTAAGCCAACAACGCATATTAAAAAAGCCCGAGAGTGTTAATGCTCTCGGGCTTTTTTATACCTTCTCGAAAGTGACTTTATCAGTCGGTACTTTGAATGCTTTTCCGCGAATATTTTTTTAAACGCTGAAGAAGATAGCTTTTTGAGTCGGACCATTCAAGGTCTAGCATAGAGAAGCAATGCGTATGGCGAATACGCCCGTCAGCTAGGATCATATGATTTCTAAGCACGCCTTCAAAGCTAGCTCCTAGCCGCAATAGAGCGGCCTGAGAGCGTTTATTACCGTGGTATGTGTGCCATTGAACACTGATACAGCCAGCGCTTTCAAATGCATGTTGCAACAGCATCAATTTAGCTTCGGTATTAATACCGGTTCGCTGCGCTGATTCAGAGTACCAAGTGAAGCCAATCGAAAAATTGCGATGCTCGGGCTTAATTTGATAGTAACGGGTAGTTCCAACTATCCGATCATCACTTAAGCGGCGCACCACAAATGGCAACTCATGGCCATCCTCACGTTGCCTCAAGGCATGCTCAACATACGCGAGCATGCCCTCTTCCTTAGGTATACTGGTGACGCTCAAACGCCATAGCTCTCCGTCTGCTGCAGCAATATTTAAGTCGTTCACATGACTTAACTGCATAGGTTCTAGCGATACCTGTTCTCCTATAAAACTCAGTTCATGCGCTAAGGCGTTGCGAAACTGCTGCTCAGATTTAACCACTAGTCATGTCCGAATATGGATTTTTAAACTTTAAATCTATCGAGTTTGCAAAATTATCGATGGTCATAGACTGGTCTGTAATCGATATTTCATGGTCTTCAATAATGCCGTTACCAAAATTATAGATAACCTTTAGATCACCATTGCTTGCGGCGACATCATATTCCGCCGCATTGGCACGCACTAGCTCTCGTTGGTCTCTATAGGCAGTCATTTTTTCAGCGCCATAGCGCGATTCAAGCATTGACTCCACAGTATCTGGCGACAACACTACAGCCGTTGCGTTGTTACCACCAAAGCCTTTTGAGTTAAGAAAAGCAACGTCCATAACGGCTTTTTTATCTTTAAGCAGGATCTCTAAACGTTCATCTACGACGTCACTGGCAACACTATCGACCGTTTTAATACCCGTGATTATTCCGTCGGCAAACGAACCCAAGGTATTTGCAAGCTGATCGCCACTGGCGGGGCCTAATGGATGACCAACAAACGCTTTAACCGCGGTTACCGGCCAATTTTCAATACCAAAACCGGCGGCAACTTTATCGAAAATCATGGATTCAGTAATGCGATTTTGAGGCGTACTTGAGCCGTGCGCTTGGATATATGAGCGTTGGCGAATAGACTCATCACCGACGATTTCACGAGCCGCACCAACGGCACGTGCCATGGTTACATAGTTACCAGCACCGGGTGATGAAATTGACTTTTTAAAACCGTCCGCATTAACAAATACATTCGGCACAGCAGCGTAGATATCAGCGCCTAACTCAACCGCAAGGGCATCGTCCATCAACACGAAAAATTGCCCAGACTCACCCATCGTAAAGCCGGCATTCTCTCCGAATGGCCGTGACGCTCTTCGATGATCGCAGACATCACCACCGTCTAGTTTAGCCAGGCGATCGTCAGTTCCAAGCGCGCTCATAGCGGCAAAACCTTCCATTACTTCAGGCGTTACAGGCGCTTCGCTAGAACCACATATTACGACTCTGTGACGACCGGCATTAATATCGTCAACCGCTAAGCGAAGATTATACAAAAAGGTCGCACAGGCACCCGAAGCCGCACCCGTAGTACCAACACTGCCACAGACATAGGCATTTACGAAGTCGGCTACCATTGAGTTGAGACCTAAGGCCATTTGCTTTGAACTCGGTCTGCTCGAACGTAAGCGCGCTTGCATATAGCCACCAACGCCAAATTCATCAGTTTGGCCTAGACCGCTAGCCGCAAAAACGGCTACTTGCTCGGGCCTAACTTTTGTCATGATGTCGTCCCAGGGAATGCCGATAGAGTTGATCGCATCAGACGCGGCTAATACCGTTAATTGAAGGCCTTTGGGGTGAAATCTTGAATTGTATTGTTCCGCAGGTATAAAGCCCGTTGGTAGAATTCCGGCTGATTGTATATCAAACTTTCGAAAGCTCTCCATCTTGATCGATACCCCCCCGGAGATACTAACCTTGACGGTTGAATCATCAAGCGTTTCAAGCTGCCAGTTACTCGGAAGCGGTTTTGGCAGATCGCGACGGTTGATAGTGAAGACCGAATTCTCACTGCTATTTAATTGCACATCTTTAACACTTGATACCGCATCAACGTCGAAGTATTCAGCATGAATCCTTCTGATTAACGTGTTTTGCTCAATCGTCGTTTGATATTTCTCAGCTACTTGCTCGGCAGTCATCGGCACATTATCACTGTCAATATAATGACCATCATGGTGGCTGACCAGATTCATTAAAGTGGCGAGGCTTAACAGCGTCTTAACACGTTTTTCGTTGTCTAAGCTGGCAAGAACGGTGCGCCTAAACGCATGATGAAACGAACTTCTTCCTGCGGCGTTATAACCACCAAAACCGACAATAACTGGTAAGTGACTCATGACTACTCCGATGACCTTATGGCCGTTATTTGACAAAGATACGTTAATTCTTTGCAGTATAGAGTCCAACCTGTCGATTTATTATGCCATTTTAGCCATAATGAACGGCATTCAAGCCAAAAAATAGTTTATTCATTGATATGCGCATAGCTTTTCTCGTTCTACCCAACATGTTGGCAACCAGCTTAACAAATGCTTATGAGCTATTCTTTGCCGCAAAACAAGCTGCACGAATGCGTAAATTAAGCGTGGCCAATGATGTTGAGCTAGTAAAAGTAGCTATCGACGTAAATCGAATTGAATTGGCTTCTGGCTTATCACTTCAACCAGACCAAGGGTTAGACGGTTCGATGTTTGACATTGTTTATATACCAGCGCTATGGCGTAATCCTGCCCCAGTGGTTAAAAACAATCCCACTATCATTGCTTGGATACGCAGCCAGTATGAGCATGGGGCCATCATCAACGGCACCGGTACTGGCGTCTGCTTTGTTGCCGAAACTGGGTTGCTTGACGGGCGGCCCGCGACGACTCATTGGCATCACCTCGAGAGGTTTGCTGCCGACTATCCCGAAGTTGAGCTAAAGCGGCAACACTTTATTACCGCCGCCGGTAGATTATTCTGCGCCGCCAGTATCAATGCCCAAACTGATCTAAACCTGCATCATGTACATAGAGTGTTTGGCAAAGAGGTGTCGGATCATCTAGCGCAGCATTTCTCACATGAAGTAAGGCAACCGTTTGATAAGCTAAGCTTTAATCAGCAAGATAATAGCAACCATCCTGATGAGAGTATTCTTCAGGCACAATTATGGATACAAAATAATTTCAGCAATCATGACGTATCAATGCAAGTATTGGCCAAGGTACTGGGCATGAGCCAACGTAATTTCAATCGCCGCTTTCGCGATGCAACCAACCTCTCGCCACTCAAATATTTACAGAGTCGACGCCTCAATCAAGCACGCGACCTGCTGCAAAACACCAACTTAAGCATCAGTGAAATAGCCTACCGAGTTGGCTATACTGATGTAAGTTACTTCACTAAGTTGTTCCGCCAGTTCTCGTCAACAACACCGAAAGGGTACCGAACGACGGTAAGGGCCAAAATGTTCTCGAGCACAGAGGCGGATTAAATCCGGCGATAAACGGCATTCAGGGTGACGTTCTAGACACCGTAACCTCGATATAATTTTAGTTATACTCAAAGAAATTAATAGCTCCAAACTTACCTTTGTTACCTATATTAAAGAGCAAAAAATGAAACTATTCGCATAGGCTATTGGCCTTACGTTATTCGCATTGACGCTGCCTGCAACCGCTCAAACCGCTGAAGAGAGAAGCTTAGCGATCGCAAAGGAAACGAAAGCACGTGATATCGGCTGGGGTAATTCCCAAAGCGAAATATTCATGACCTTACGAACTCGTAAAGGCCAGGAGATTGTCCGTCAGATGCGCAGCAAATCATTTGAAGTCAGTGGTGACGGCGATAAGGCGCTAACTATTTTTGATACTCCGCTCGATGTCAGAGGTACGGCATTACTTTCGTTCTCTCACGCCACAGGCAATGATGATCAATGGATCTATCTAGCGGCTATAAAGCGCCTAAAACGTATTGCCTCTAGAAATAAATCAGGCCCTTTCTTAGCTAGCGAATTTGCCTTTGAAGACCTCTCATCATTTGAGCTTTAAAAGTTCAACTTCAATTACTTGGGCGACGATACAATAAACGGCCAAGCGATATTTAAAAGTAAGTATGGATCCGGTAGATCCTTTATTCAGGCTATACAAGAACCGACGCGTGGATCGACAAAGAACACTACCGTGCCCACAAAATAGATTTTCACGATCGTCGAAACTCACTGCTTAAAACCTTAACCATTAGCGATTACTAGCTTTACAACGAACAATATTGGCGCGCTGACAAACAGTATATGGTCAATCATAAAACCGGCAAGAGCACAGACATCATGATTAAAGATCTCGAGTTCGATGTCGGGCTAAGTAAAGACGATTTCAATCAAAACAGATTGAAACGTGCGCGCTAGCGTCTCTGCATCAAATCTAGTCCTGCTTGCTCTGTTTTTTATAAGCGGCGGATCGGACGCTCAAAAAGTGAGCTTTGACGGCAGTCTAGAGGTTCAACAGCGGATATTTCTCGAGCAAAACCGGCAAGCTGGTATTAATCGACTGCAAAGCAGCACAAGGCTCTCGGCCGAATTTTTTAGTCAGTAGAACAACGGTGATGATCAAATTGTATTTGAACCGTTTGCACGTTTCGACGGCAAAGACAGCGAACGCTCACACCTTGATATACGGCAGCTGACTTGGTCACATTTTGGGCAGCAATATGAGCTCTCGGTCGGCATCGCGCAAGTATTTGGGGGGGGCACCAATCACAACATCTAGTCGACATTATCAATCAAACCGACGGCGTCGAAAACATCGACGGTGAGGACAAGCTTGGTCAGCCGATGATTCACTATTCCTACTTTAACGATTTCGGTAGTTTCGAAGCGTTTGCACTGCCCTACTTTCGTGAACGCACATTTGAAGGGGCTGATGACCGCTTATCAGGCGGTATCATCGTTACTAGTGATACCGCACTTTACGAGTCACCATCTGAGCAACCTGAGCTTGACCTTGCCGCTCGATACAGTAATACCATCGGCAATTGGGGGCTAGGTTTATCTTGGTTTCGCGGAACATCACGCGAGTCAGACTTCTTCCGTTTTTCTGACTTTACTAATGGCTCTACAACCGTTTATTACCCACAGATTGACCAGTTAGGCGTTGATGTGCAGCTTACTTCTGGCGGCTGGTTATTCAAGCTCGAAGCCATTCACCGAAATTTTGATGACCACTTTTACCAAGATTTTGTCGCCGCCACATTTGGTACCGAATACACCTTAGTCGGTATTTTTCATTCGATATACGATCTGGGCCTGTTAAGCGAATACTCATGCGATCAGCGAGACCAAAACGCTAGCTCGATATTTCAAAATGATGCGTTTATCGGCGCTCGGTTGTCCTTCAACGACATTAGCGACTCACAACTACTGTTAGGCATCTTCAATGATCTAAATAATACGGATAGCCGAGCCGTGTTCTTAGAGGCCTCTAGGATCGCGCCGCTACTGACCATGAATATAGAGTTGCGCTACTTTGATTCAAGCACGCCGATCGACCTACTTCTTGGCTTTAAGAATGACAGCTTTATTTAGATTGGAATTGAATACTTCTTTGATTGAGGCGGTGCAGCATGAACCTACTTTTATAAACCATTTACTTTGCGAATCACTAAATACCAAATAACTTTCGTGTATGATATTTGTAACCTAAAGTAGTGGCTTCTCAATCGAAGTCGCTGTCGTTTTTTGAAGTCTTTTAGAGGATACAAATTGATGAAAAAGTTTGGTTTTTGGCTGCTCGGAGTAACGTTAATTATAGTGCCCGTAAAGAATGCTAATGCGATTGAAGTTTTGTCCGCTCAAGAGCTTGCCTCACACTGCAAAGTATTGCCAGATGCCAGTGACAGCATTGACGGTCAATATTGCATCCGCTATATACAAGGCTTCATCGATGGTGCTGTTGCCACTGACATTCGAGTCATGGTCAACATTGAAGCAGAATCTGATCGAATAGAGACAATTGCTGAGCGAGCGATTCGTACGCGCTTATCAAGTCGCTTTAATAGTCAACGAGCTGCGGGTTATGCCGAATTCTGCCTTGGCGACCCAGTACTTCTCAAAGAAGTAGTCGCTAACGTTGTGCGAGACCTTGATCAAGACCTTAAAATAGATGATACGGAGCACCCTGCTCGTGATGTTGTTTACCAGTCATTACGTAATAATTATCCCTGCAAAAAATCCTAATCGAGCTTTACAAATATGCTAATTCAAACCAAACGAGCTATCAGAGCTTGCAGTTTGCTAGCGCTTTTAATTTTTGCTTGGCTTCTATGGTCAGGTATTTATAAGCCGCTATTACTTGGTTTAGGTGCTTTTTCATGCGCTCTCAGCGTTTATCTTGCGCATCGAATTGGCTTTTTTCGGCAAGCGTCGGGTCTGCATATTATTCCACGCTTGCCAGGCTATTGGTTTTGGTTGCTAATCGAAATCTTCAAGTCCAGTTTTGAAGTGGCGAAGATTGTGTTAGACCCAAAATTACCTATCAGCCCCACTTTGGTCGAAATAGACGCCGAACCTCAAGGCCCAATAGGGCAGGCTATTTTAGGTAATTCAATTACGCTTTCGCCAGGCACCGTTACTGTAGATGTGTACGAGGGTCGACTTAAAGTACACTGCTTGACACGTGAAGGCGCTCAAGCGTTACTTTTAAGTGACGCAAACAGCCGTGCGGCGGCGTTAACTTCAAGATGATTATGTACGCGATAGTTTCAATTGCAATTCTAATAACCATGGCATTAGCGCTAGTCAGGGCGCTACTAGGGCCGACTGTATATGACCGTGTTTTGGCGGTTAATATGATCGGTACCAAAACCGCTCTATTGCTTGCCGTTGTGGCGTTTTTGTTTGGCCGCCCAGACTTCTTAGATTTAGCACTGGCTTACGCTTTAATAAATTTCGTTGGGGTGCTAGCGGTACTAGAATTTGTGCAAAAGCGTGCAGCGTCCGAATCAGTAGTAGACGAGGACTGATAATATGATTGACCTGATTATCGATACATTGAGTTGGGTGTTACTACTATTTGGTGGTGGTTTCGTTTTTGTCGGCGGAATTGGTTCGTTACGATTGCCTAATTTTTACACTCGAATGCATGCAGCGAGCTTGACTGACACCATGGGAGCAATTTTAATTATTGCTGGAATGATGCTTCAAGCAGGTTTGACATTAGCCACCATTAAGCTTCTCGCGATTCTTGTGTTTTTACTTTTAACCGGCCCTACAGCCACTTACGCACTCGCCAACGCGGCACTTTTATCCGGTATAAAACCGGATACTGAGAATATCAAAAGCGAAGAGACACTTCCAGAATGATTATTATCTTCGGCGTATTCGTTTTAACATTGTTAGTCATCACCGCAATCGCTATCGTTCGAGCTGAAAATTTGTTCGTGGCCGTAATGCTAACCTCGATATTCAGTCTATTGATGGCCACAAATTTCTTTTTACTTGATGCCGCCGATGTTGCGCTGACAGAAGCAGCCATTGGTGCTGGCGTAACCACGGTACTGTTTCTCAGTGCGCTTTCGCTAACCGCGGAGCGAGAAAAATCACAGAATAGAGCCAAGTGGCTAACCATCGGAGTTGTAAGTGTCACCGCCATGGTGTTGATTTATGCGACCTTTGATAAGCCGCCACTCGGAGACCCGAACGCACCTGTACATCAACATATCGCGCCATGGTTTTTTGAAAACACACCAATTTACATCGATATTCCCAATGTAGTGACGGCGGTGCTTTCTAGTTATCGTGGCTACGATACACTGGGAGAGGTCTTCGTCGTATTCGCGGCTTGTATTGGCGTATTGTTTTTGCTCAGTGCAAGTAAGGGTATCAAGCCCAGTGTGCACCCAGCAAACAATCAAGGCTTGCGTCATCACCTTATTCCAAAAGTAGTTGGGCGCTTACTTATTCCGTTTATTATTCTTTTCGGATTATATGTGCAGTTTCATGGCGAATATGGGCCTGGCGGAGGCTTCCAAGCAGGGGCTATCATCGCTACTGGCTTCATTCTCCATGCCCTACTCGAAGGTGAAAGAGCCGCACTTGCGGCGATCCCTCGCAGTGCATTATTAGGCATGACTGTTACCGGGGCAATGCTTTACGGCATGGTGGGTGTAGCTTGTATGTTACTTGGTGGAAACTTCCTTGATTACTCAGTTTTACACAGTAACCCTGTTATAGGTCAGCAACTCGGTATTATCGCGATTGAGGCGGGTGTCGGAATCGCTGTATGTGGTGCCCTACTGTCTATTTTTCATGCATTTACAGCGCGTGGGCTGAGCTGATGGAACTACTAGGTTATTACAATTACTGGGTTTTCGCGATCCTACTAGTGATTGGTCTTTATGCGGTAATCGCAAAAGGTAATTTGATCAAAAAACTATTGGGGCTGGCAATTTTTCAGTCAGCCGTCTTTTTGATGTACATCACCATGAATAAAGTTGCAGGTGGTACTGCGCCAATCATTCTCAAGGGTATGGCTGCTGATCAACTTTTTTCGAATCCACTTCCGCAAGTATTGATTCTTACCGCTATTGTTGTTGGCGTATCAACTACCGCCGTGGGCCTTGCGATTGTTGTTCGCATTAAGGAAACCTATGGCTCGATCGAAGAACATGAAATTTTTGAGGCGGACCAAACGCAATGAGCATAGTACAACATCTCTCAGCGCTACAAGTCGTAGTGCCTTTGCTCAGTGCTCCATTAATCGTACTGTTACGACCACCGGGCTTAGCATGGGCAGCGGCTACAGCCGCCAGCCTAATGGCTTTCGCGATCGCAATTGCATTAGCACTCGGGGTCAGCGACGGTAATGATTTTGCCTATGATATGGGTTCTTGGCCGGCTCCCTATGGTATTGCTTTAGGTGTCGATGCGTTTAGCGCCATCCTATTACTTATCACCACCGGGGCGTCCTCGATGGCTCTTTTGGGTGGGCGCAGAAGTATAGACATCCAAGTAGAAACAAGTCGGCAGCCACTGTTCTATTCAGCGTGGCTACTATTGCTCGCTGGCCTAGTTGGTATTGTGGTAGCAGCGGATGCTTTTAATATATTCGTTTTCATGGAAATATCGTCTCTCGCGAGCTACGTTCTTATCGCCGGCGGACCTGATAGGCGCGCGCTGCCAGCGGTCTTTAAGTACTTAATCATGGGTACCATTGGCGCAACCTTCTATCTGATCGGTATCGGCTTGATATACATGATGACAGGAACCTTGAATATGGCCGACATGGCGGTACGGATCCAGGACGTCTCAGATCAAAGCCCAATTTTGGTAGCGGCCGGTTTTATCACCATTGGCCTAGCACTCAAGGCGGCTATATTCCCGTTACACTTATGGTTGCCAAACGCTTACACATATGCCCCGCATGTGGTCACTGTTTTCTTAGCCGCTTGCGCAACCAAAGTAGCCCTTTACGTTTTAATTCGCTTCGATTTTTTCGTGTTTCAACCCAACCTTGTTGGTCACGCGGTGCAGTTTGCCTATTTCATGATGCCTTTGGCGATTCTTGCAATTCTTGTCGCTTCGGCTGCGGCGATGTTTGAACCTAACATAAAGCGCTTGTTTGCCTACTCTTCTATTGCTCAAATTGGCTACATCACGCTCGGCGCTAGCCTTGTCAGTAAAGCTGGGCTAACCGCTAGCGTATTGCATATATTTAATCACTCTATTGCGAAAGGAGCCTTATTTTTATCGGTTGCCTGTTTGGCCATGAGGTTTTCATCGTTAAGGCTTGAAGCACTCGCTGGTGCTGGCCGAACTATGCCATGGACTATGGCAGCGTTCACCCTAGCAGGTCTTAGCTTGATTGGAGTACCAGGGACAGCTGGCTTTATTAGTAAATGGTATCTAATTTCAGCGGTTCTCAACGAGGGCGCATTAGGGGTTGGCCTAGCAGTGGTAATCGTCGTCAGTTCATTGATGGCCGCTGTTTACATATGGCGTGTCATTGAGGTAGCGTACTTCCAATTACCCAAAGATGGTGCCGCGACCGTTAGCGAAGCGCCGATTGAATTGCTCGCTGTAACTTGCCTAGCGGCTCTTGCGAATATTTATTTTGGCCTCTCGTCTGACTTTCCATTGTCATTGTCGGTTGACGCCGCCGGACTGTTACTAGGGAATGTCCCATGATCCCTGAAAACCTAATACTCGCTGCGTTGGTAGTACCATTGTTCGGTGCTATCGGTATCGCCCTTGCGGGACGCGAAAGCGCCAACTTACGCGAAACCATAACAATGCTTACTGCGTTCTCTTTGGTTGCTATTGTTTGGAGCCTACTGCCAACTGTATTTGCCGGCGAGCGGCCGGCTATTAGCCTTCTTGAAATTGTTCCTGGAATCGAGATCGCGTTTGAGATCGAACCTTTAGGGATGATGTTTGCCGCGCTAGCCTCAGGGCTTTGGGTAGTTAACTCTTTGTATTCAATTGGCTATATGCGAGGTAATAAAGAGGCAAACCAAACACGCTTTTATGTATTCTTTGCCATCGCTCTTAGCGCGGTAATAGGCATCGCCTTTGCGGCCAACCTATTCACCTTATTCCTTTTTTATGAACTACTGACTCTGTCGACCTACCCGTTAGTTGCACATAAAGGTGACGAAAAGTCGGTGAAATCGGCACGCGTCTACCTTGGCATACTATTGACCACCTCAATCGGCCTACTATTACCGGCAATCATCTGGACCTATATGGTTGCTGGTACTGGCGATTTTACCATTGGCGGCATACTCGATGGCAAACTTACTGGACCTGCCGTTGGCTTACTATTAGGCTTATTTGTCTTCGGTGTCGGTAAGGCAGCCATGATGCCGGTACATCGCTGGTTACCTGCGGCGATGGTCGCGCCAACTCCTGTAAGCGCGCTATTACACGCAGTAGCTGTGGTCAAAGCCGGTGTATTTTCTATCATCAAGATAATCGTCTACATATTTGGAGTCGATTTTCTGTTTTCCGAGCCAAGTAGCGCATGGTTGCTATACGCCGCGGCGTTCACGGTCATCATGGCCAGTGTAGTCGCACTTAGACAACAGAACTTAAAGCGCCTGCTAGCGTATTCGACTATCGCTCAGCTGTCTTATGTGGTGATGGCAGCGGCCATCCTTAAACCGCTTGCTGAAATCGGTGCGGCGATTCATATCGTCGCTCACGGCTTCGGCAAAATCACTCTATTCTTTGCCGCGGGCGCAATTTATACCGCTTCAAAAAAGACCGAGCTATGGCAACTGCGCGGCATCGGGCGACGCATGCCTTGGACCATGGCCGCCTTCACTATCGGCGCACTGAGTATGATTGGCGTGCCACCTACCGGTGGATTCGTCTCTAAGTGGTACATTCTGGCGGGGGCATTCGAAGCCGATAACTACGTCGCTATTACAACTATTATTCTCAGTACCGTGCTCAATGCGGCCTACTTTTTGCCAATAATTTACCTCGCTTGGTTCGCGCCCGAAGATGAATCTTCATCATCCAAGCCGCATGGCGAAGCCCCTTTCTTTGCGGTGCTAGCATTAACTATAACGGCGGCATTGACTATTGGCTTTTTCTTCTTCAATGGACCGGTACTCGAACTTGAGCAGCAAATTATGCAAGGAGTTTCTCCATGAGCGATTTACCAGACAATAGTTGGCTAGTACGCGCGTCTACAATTCGACTTCTATGGCGTGTCTCGATCGTCATTCTTGCGTTAACTGTTTTGGCGCAACTGGTGATCAAAGTAAAAGGTTATTTTGGCATAGACGCATGGTTTGGTTTTGCGGCTGCATACGGATTTCTAGCCTGCCTTGCTATGGTCTTGGTGGCTAAGGTTCTCGGTGCGTTGCTGAAGCGCGACGAGAACTTCTATAACGATGGGTTAGATGATGAGTGATGTTCTATCCCCTGCGCTGATACTGGTTGCCAGCGCGCTATTGACCGGATTACTTCGCGGACATTGGCGTACCGCCATTATTTTACTAGCACCAATTGCGACACTTTGGGCTGTATGGCAAGTTCCTGACGGTGTTATGGCGACGGTATCCTTTCTAGGCTACCAAATCGAGCCGGTCGAAGGCAGCGCATTACGTCGCCTGTTTGCTACAATTTTCGCAATCATGGCCTTTGCTGGAGGCTTGTATGCGTTCCGCCACGCGCGTTGGTACGAATTAGCGGCCGCGCAAGCCTATGCTGCTGGCGCTATCGGTGTGTGTTTTGCCGGCGACCTAATAACCATGTTTATCTACTGGGAAATGATGGCGTTGTTTTCGACCATCATTGTTTGGTGCGGAGGCACTCCTGCCGCCCGAGCGGCTGGTGTTCGCTATGCGATTATGCACCTGCTCGGCGGCATCATATTGAAGGTCGGTATTGAGGGGGTCGCCGTGCATACCGGGTCTATTGATATTCAACCGATGCTGGCGAGTAACTTCGATACCTGGATGCTGCTGATAGGTATCTTAATTAATGCGGCGGCACCACCGGTTTCCGCGTGGCTGGCTGACGCCTATCCTGAGTCTAGCCCAACTGGATCAGTGTTTTTATCAGCCTTCACTACTAAAACAGCCGTGCTTGCGCTTATTTTGCTTTTTCCTGGCGAACCCATACTCATATGGATCGGTCTTTATATGGTCATGTACGGGATCATTTATGCCTTGCTCGAAAACGATGCCCGACGAATCTTAGCTTACTCTATCGTTAATCAAGTTGGTTTTATGGTCTGTGCCATTGGTATAGGTACTCAAACCGCGATAAACGGCGCTGCTGGTCATGCGTTTGCACATATCATCTACAAAGCCCTACTTTTTATGAGCGCCGGTGTTGTAATTTATCGTACAGGCAAAACCAAATGTACCGACCTCGGTGGCTTGTATCGGACCATGCCAATCACCACAATTTGCGGCATCATTGGTGCGCTGGCTATCTCTGGATTTCCGCTCACATCAGGCTTTGTGACCAAGACGCTAGCCTCCCAGGCCGCTGTTGATCAGGGTCTTGTGGTGGTCTACTTCTTACTTGCTGCGGCTTCCGCTGGTGTGTTTTTACATGCAGGAATAAAGTTCCCATGGTTTGTTTTCTTTCAGAAAGACTCGGGCATGCGACCTAAAGATGCGCCGTGGAATATGGCAGCGGCAATGATTTTTTTATCGCTGCTGTGCATCTTAATCGGTGTATTCCCAGATCTCTTTTATCGTCTACTGCCCTACCCTGTAGACTATCAGCCATACACCGCCAGTAAGGTTGTATTCTATTTGCAGTTGTTGCTATTTTCAGGTCTCGCGTTCTTTCTTTTGCTGCCGCTAATGAAGCGCACCCGCACCATTAGTTTAGATACCGACTGGGTATGGCGAGTCGCGATGGCTAAGGTTGCAAATACGGTGACCGTAGTGTTCGGCAACATAGCCACAGCGCTTGAAACCAAGTTCGCTAATCGAATAGTCAGCTTGCGTACCATTAGTCGTCGTTTTTTTGATCCGCAACCGAACGACCGAGATAGCCGGTCTGAACATCCATTTAAATCACAACCTATTGGACAGACGGCATTCTGGATTGCCGTGCTGTTGACCGCTTACGTACTTGCATACTACTTATGATGAACTTGCGTTGATGTTGTTTTCTACCTTACTGTTAAGTTTATTGGGTCTACCTTTTTAGCACAATAGACTGAGTATGAATAAGGTTCGAGATGGCTCAGAATAGATTACTGGAGTCAAATTGGTTCGCCGCCTATACTTTATATTATGTTTTTCACCGACTCCAGAACTCAGTTCTTTAAGCCGCTCTCCGGCAAATACCGCGAGCATGTTCGTGCCTGCTTAGGGCTACTCTACAGCCGACAATATGGTGCCTCGGCCGACTATGGCCATTCGCTTACCCGAGAACAAACTATTGAGATCATCGAAGAAGCATTGATTCAACTCGGCGAGGTCACCTTCAGTCAAGACGAACTCGCCGACACTAGTGTTGAAGAACGCTTCAAAAGCGCACGAGAGCATGCCAACTGGGTACTTAAACAACTTACTGACCATGGTTGGATTGAACGCCAAGTAGATACGGCCAGCTTACAGTCAAGCTTTCCTTTTAGCCGAATGGGCCGTATCTTTGCGCAGTCCTTACTTGAAGCCGATAGCGCTCGTGTGCGAACTCGTCATCGTAATACCCGCAATACTTTAAACGCCCTAGATGCCTTTGTAAGCCGTGGTCAAGTGTATGACCTATTAGACGCATTCGACTACTCAGAACGTATCGTCACCGACTTTACCGACGTGATCTCAGAGCTTGAGGAAAAGAAGCGTGCGCTAGTGCAAGAAATGGAGTCACAACAACTTGTACAGCAGGCCGCTGAGCAGTTTTTTGATTTTATGGAAAAGCGCTTTCAACCCGATATACAGGTACGCTTGTCGGCCGACAGTGTTGAAAAACATCGCGATCATATCGATAAGCGTATTCGCTCAATTCGTCGAAAAAAAGATCAATTTAAACGCGATGCTGAAGCCGATCTTCGTCGCACCGTACCTGACCTTTGCGAGTCTCATCAGTCTTATCTGTACTTTATTTTAGACAGCATTGAACGGCGGATGCACAATGCCTCCGACATCATGCTTCCGGCATTGCGCCGAGCGCTACACGGTTTCACCAAACGAGCCGACATTATCATTCGCCAGTTGAGTTACTTAAACACTCAGCAAGACAGTAATTTAGTCGAAATATGTCGCGAACTCGCTGATCTATCAGCCGCTGACTATACCCAACGTATCTCTGGCGCGTCGACCCTAGCCGCCAGTTTTAGACTTCGTCTAATTGACCCGCAGCAGGTTAAATTGCTTGAACGAAAAAGCAAAGAAATTGTCGATAATAACGTCGCTGAAGCTTTGATTCCCGACCGAGATGCCCAGCGAGAGCTAATGATTCAACAGTTGCTAGATCAGGCTTTCGTGATGAATAGCCAAGGCCTTAACGATTATATTTTACGAACACTGCGTGACGGACAAAAGCTGTCAACCAAAGAACTACAGATTAACAGCGCTGACGAGCTTCTAGCGATGGCGCATGCGATAGAGGTTGGAGGTATTAACAACCTTAGTTCGGATTTGCGCTTCAAGGTAAGCCGCAAGGGTAATGAAACGGCAAGTAACGAGTATTACCAGCGCTTTGATGAGCATGAAATTGAGCTTATCGACAACACTCTTTCGTCAGTACCATCTCGAAGAAGATCATAAAAAAAGAATTATGGATAAAATAACCGACCTCCTCGACAAAAATCTTGATACCGTTGGGCTTACCAGTAGCGCATTTTCAGAGCTTATAATTCGGCTGCTTGATTATGGAGTTATAAGCCGTAACGAAAGCCAAATTGAAGCCAGCCTTTACGATCGATATCTTCAATGCATTGATATTGTTGAAGATTACCTAGCTCCTATGCACTTGGTATTAGTTCATGATAGCCAGTTTCGCTTTATTCGAGTATTTCCTCCAGCCGCGGTGGTGCCCGGTGTTGCTGACGGCAATAGTCAAGACTCGCCGTTCCAAACTGGCTTTAGAACCAAACCGTCGCCAAATGCGATGGCGGTTATTTTGATTTTGCGAGTTGAATACGAAAAAGCCTTACGCGAGGGCAAGGTTGATGAGCTTGGCCAAGTATTATTGCCGTTGGAAGAACTGGTAATAACGATGAAAAATTTGCTAAAGCAATCGTTGCCAGAGTCTCAAGGCGAGAGGCAGTCGCTATTTCGTCAATTACGCCAGTTACGGCTCATTAAAGTTAACCCTGAAACCGATTTAGCATTGGAGATAAGCCAAGATAGCTGGCTACGTATCGAGCCGAGCATCACCCGTTTTGTCAATCAAGCGATGCTCGATCAGCTTTATCCACCGCAGATCGAGCCAGCGCTAGAGCCGTTGCCTACTCACGCGTAGACGGTCTCTATAAAAACTAGAACTACTAGACTTAGAACGATAAAAAAGAATAGCAATGTATTGTAAAAAAGCAATTTTAGTTAACTGGGGTAACATCCCAAACCTCGATTTTGATTTTGGCCCAGTCAATTTATTTTCCGGTGGCAATGGTTCCGGTAAAACTACTGCGGCCGATGCTTTACAGTCATTAATGACCGCCTCTTACGAAAATCTATTTAATTATAATCCAGGCCAAGACGAGACTACTCAGCGCGGTCGTGGCGGCAAACAGGTTCGCACCCTCGCATCTTACATTCTCGGCTGCGATGATGGTAGCTATGCCCGAACCAAACCGACTGATGGCTATATTGTTGCCGTCTTTCACCCCACAAAGGGCGAAACCGGAACGCGCTTTACCGCTGTGATGGCGGTGCGCGCGGCAATAGAAACGGTTGGCAAGCAACGCCAAGCGCGCCAGCGCCAGTTGGCTTTCTACGTGATCTCCGATCAAGAATTGTCGATTGATCATTTTGTTAAACATGGCAAAGTCACAAACTTAGACGATATTGGCCACAACTTAATACGTGACTATGGTAAAAGTCATGTCGAAATGTACGACAAAAAGGGCCTTTACCTGAATCGGCTCTACGGCGCGCTGCGCGGCCAAAAAGGGTCTGTATCAAAGCGAGAGGCTCAACATGCTGCGAAAACTTTCTCTAACTTCATGGCCTATAAGCCGGTTAAAAGTATCAACGACTTTGTTGCTAAAGAAATATTAGAACCACGTGATCTGAGTGAGGACATAAAACAGGTCTCTGAACTCATGAAGACAATTCATAGCATGGAAGCCGAAACTCGACAGATCGGTGATGTAATTGGCAACCTACATCAAACCGAAGACTTATCTCAGCGTTACATCGAACATTGGCTGAATTGGCGACTGTGTGATTATTCCGAACTGGTTCGCCTGGCATGGGTTAAGCAGCGCGATTACTTGGATGCCAAAAGCAAACAGCAAGCTAATTCTTTAGAACAAAATGAAAGCCAAGCTCGGCTCAATAACATAGCCGATAAACGCAGTTCTTTACACAGCCAGTTGGTTGAATTAGAGGCGCAACGCCAAGGCATTCCGGCACTTAAAGACAAGGATCAGTTGGAGCACAGGATAGAGCTAAACAGTGAGCGTCTCAGCCAGCAAGCGCGACCTCTTCTCGAACAAGATCAACGCTTTAGCCTAAACAGAGTGTTGGCTAAAAAGCTCAAAGATCAACTTGGCGAATCAGCCTTAGCCATTGAGCTGCCCGCCGTAGAGCGTAAAGACTTTAATACCGACTTACGTGCTGTAGCAGAGAGCGACTCTAGTACTGGTATTGATATGCAAACGCTGTTAACGCAAGACCTCGCAGGTATCGCTAACCTCGAGCAAAAATTAGACAATCTTATCGATCTCGAAAAGTCGCATCAGGCTCTGGCAAATCGCCTGCATGGCACTGCCGATACGGATACTGACGAGACTAATAAGGTGCCCAGCATTCGCGACTCGGCACTGGAGTTAGTAGCTCAACGTAGGCAAAAGCAAAGTCGCCTAGCTGAGCAGGCCCATCTCAAAAAGCGTGAAGTTCTTAGACTGGAAAACCACACTGTTAGCTATCCGCCGTTTGTCGAAGCCGCCTTGAAAGCGATTAGCCAACAATGCCCACAAGCTCGCCCAAATGTACTGTGTGACTATATCAACATCAGTGATCCTGCATGGCAAATGTCAATTGAAGGCTATTTAGGCGGCAGTCGCTTCTGTATTATTGTCGAGCCAGACTTTGAAGCCGAGGCCGCAGGTATCGTGCGTAAGCTACCGGGGCGTCGAAATGGCGCCAAGGTTATCCAAGGCTGGAAGGCGCAACGTGATGCCAGCCGGTTCTCGACGCCGGCTAAGTCAATTCTCAATGTCATGACGTTTGATCACAAGATAGCCGAATACTACGTTAAAGGCGCGTACGGTAATGTAGTACGCGTCGACGATGAACAAGCTTTACGCGAGACGGCTAGAGGCATTACACCCGATGGCCTAGGCTCGGGAGGTTACGCAATTTTTCGCTGTGATATCGAAGATTCAGACCTAGTCTTTGGGCGTGGCGCTAGGGAGAGAGCTTTGCGAGCCAAACAAGCGCAATTACATGAGTTAGAGGCATCGAGTTACCAAGCCGAGCAGTCGGCTAGACTCGCCGCTATTTGCCTAGAAACTATTGAGAAAATCAATGCGGTTCATATCTCTGATGTGATTCGCCGGATGCTAGACCTTTTCCGCTCGATAGAATCTGATCGCTACAGTTTAGAGTCTATCGACCTTAACGATTTCAGTAAGTTAGAGCAAGAGTTACAACTCAAACGTGATGCTCTTGAGCTGGCAGAACGCCAATCAAAAGACCTACAGACCAACTTAGGCCGCCTCGAGAGTGAGCAAAACGCACTTAGGAAGAAGGCTGAAGACGTCAGTAATGAGCAAGAAAAACTGCAAAATCAACAACAGCAACGAGAGCTCGAAATTGAATCAATTTCGAGTATCTACCAAGAGTTTGACTCGCAAACTGAACTCGAGCAAGCTGAATCTAGAGCTCTGCAACATGCTAAGGCGAGCGACCCTAACGACGATTTTCAGTCTGAGCTAGAATCGTATCAACAACACTGCAATAAGTTAGAACGCCAGCTCGATAAATGCGTGTTGTTACACAACCAACATTGTCGAATCGAAGACAGTATTGTCTACATGATCGATACCGGTAGTGATGGCAACTTAGCTCATAACCAAGAGTGGTTTCAGCGAATTGTCTTGGTTTTTAAAGAAGTTAAATCAGCAATAAATAGATTACAAAACAATGCCTTAGTGGGTAAACATGAAAAATTAGTTGACCTTAGAGATAGCTTCAATACCGCCTTCGTTACTAACCTTTGTCACTCGATATACCAGTCTATTAACGACGGCAAGCGAATTTTAGACGAGCTTAATAAGGAGCTAGAATCACATCTTTTTGGTACTGATCAAGAACGCTATCACTTCGGCTATGAATGGGTACCTGAGTTCCAAGAATACCAACGCTTTTTCAAAGAAGTAATAAATCTACCGAGTCTCGGTGATGGCAGCAGTTTGTTTGAGGCTAAGCTTAGCGAAAAATCAACTCAGGTGCGCGACAAGTTACTGTCGATGTTACTAGACAACGACGAGCAAACAGCCCTTAGAGAACTTAAAAGGCTGAGTGACTATCGACACTATCGAGCCTATGAGATTTATAAAACTCCCAAAGGTAAAGAGCCCATCGCGCTCAGTCAATATGGAACAGGCTCAGGCGGCCAGTTAGAAACGCCCGCCTATATCATCAGGTCAGCAGCCGTGACCTCGGCCTTTAAATTTAACCAGGGCTCGACCCATTGCCGCATGGTATTGGTCGATGAAGCGTTTTCAAAAATGGACGAAGCTCGGTCACGAGAGGTTATCAACTATTTAACTAACGAACTGGGTCTGCAATTGATTTTTATAATGCCTACCAGTAAATCTGGGCCGTTCATGGATCTGATCAGCCATCAAACGATCTTTAGTAAGTGCCCTGCGGCGTCTAAAATCGGCGAATTGGAAACCCAAGTGTTGGTCGATAGGAAAATTTGCAATCAAGACAAGATAAAAGAGTTATGGGCGCAACATCGCCGTAACATTCGAGTACAAACAAGCTTGGATTTTATGCAGGAGTTTGTTGAAAATTGAGTCAGGACCATCGCGCAGTTCCTTCTTGGCTGGCCGAAAATGCGTTAATAGGGCGGCTTCTTAATGCTTTTATCGACCAATGTGATCGGCCATCAGCCGTTCGCTTTAAGCAGAAAATTAAGCCAGAAAAATGGCCTGAGTTATACGATTTATCGAATAACAATCATCAGTCTTTATGGACTCTTATAGAGCAAACCTTGTATCGCCATCACAATGTGATAGAGCAGATACAATATAAGCGCAATAGAACTACTGAGCGGCTATACGATCAGCCGACTCTGCACTTCAATCGTCAAAAAGAAGCCCTCGTTCGGGGCTGGCTAGCGCGTCCCAAGGTTGAGTCTTATGCCCACCAATGGCGGGCCGGGCTTGAACTTTATCCGCACTTTAAAGCAACCTCACTAGCTCAGCCGATAAAAGTCAGAGATTTTAACGCTGAGCAAATCTTAGCGAGCTTTGCAAAATCCGGAAAGCTAATCGAGACACTTCACCAAACTGAGCAAAATATTAGTCTCCGCGGTTTATCGGCGCGGTGTTTTTGGGGCGATTCTAAATTTTTAGATATGCGTCGTAAGCTAATTTATGATGTTTTTCCTAAGGCTCAGACAACCGTCCGCGATCGCATGATTATGATGTCGGTCTATGCCCCAAAAACACTAGAATCGGCTATCTTTGTAGAGAATTTTGATAGCTTTATAACATTGGTCGACGCGCTTAAAAAAAGCCCTAGAAAAGACACTACGGCGGTTATTTACAGTGCTGGTTATCGCGCTACCGCAAGCCTAATTCGCCAGCGTGGCCAAAGCCAATTTTTATATATTAATCTAGTCTCGCCAGACGCTGTGGTTGAATTTGAAGACTGGTGGTACCAGGCTTCGGATCGACAAACGAGTTGTTATTTTTGGGGTGATTTAGACTACGAAGGATTAAAAATATTACGAACATTACGCAATAATTTCGCTCAAATAATGGCTTGGAAAGAAGCTTATCAGGTAATTGTTGAATACCACCATCAGGGCTTAGGGCACTTTGCCCACCAAGCGAATAAAGGCAATCAGCAACCTCCGTTAACCAGCGGTTGCGACTATAGCGATAGTGTATTGTTACCGTTGCTAAAACAAAGCAAACGCTTTATCGATCAAGAAATTGTCGATAAAGCGCGTTTAATTGAAATTTTAAATTAGATGCCTCTAAGCCAATTACAAAAACATTACTTCATGCTGTTCTTCAAAGCGGCAATTCGGTCATCTAATGGAGGGTGAGTCGAAAACATCTTTTTGACATTGCTATTAATGCCAAACGCCGCTAGCTGGTTCGGCAACTCGCCGGCGCTGCCTTTTTTTAACCGCTCTAAAGCACCAATCATTGCGGCCGGGCTAGCGTATTCTGCCCCACCTTGATCAGCTCTAAATTCACGTTGACGACTGAAGAACGAGACGATAATACTAGCTAGAAACCCAAATACTATTTGACCACCAATGTAGCCAGCAAAATAGCCAATACCACGTCCATCACGGTCTATTGCCAACGCTAATGCGCGCGCTAAGAGGATAACAAAGGTATTAACGATGCCTTGAATTAAGGTTAGAGTAATCATATCTCCGTTTGCCACGTGAGCGATTTCATGGGCCATAACAGCTTCAGCTTCTTCGCGGCTCATATTGTTCAACAGACCTGTACTGACGGCGACTAGGGCGTTGTTTCTATTCGCGCCGGTAGCGAATGCATTCATATCCGGCGTATTAAAAATACCTACTTCAGGCATGCCAATGCCGGCTTGCTCTGCTTGGCGAGCAACGGTAGACATTAGCCATTGCTCGGTTTCATTTGAGGGTGTCTCGATAACATGAACGCCAGCACCACGTTTAGCCATTGATTTTGACATTAACAGTGAAATCACCGAACCGCCAAAACCAAACGCCAATGCAATAATCAGAAAAGTTGTGTTCTGGCTACGCCATTCGGCCGGTAGAAACATGATAACAATGCTGACAACGGCCATAATGGCGGCGTTTGTGGCTAGAAAATAGAAAATACGTCTCACAATTATTCCTCGGATATAAACATGTGTGTAATATGCGATTGATTGCGACGCTATTCAAGGTTTCAAATCTAATATTTATGTCATAGTCATCGCGTTTATGTGAAAATCCATACCGATAGACATAGTTTTGTTTTAAAACCTCGCGTAAACGATCCTCAACTTAACCATTTATTGTAAATAATTACTGGAAATAACAGTGCTTAATAAATTAAAAACCTTGTTTAAAAAAGCCAAGGTAGATCAACAACCAAGCGACCAAGACTTGAAACTTGCCGCCGCTACGTTAATGTTTGAAGTGGTTCGATCAGATGGCGTTATCGACCAGGTAGAGCTCGAACAGATGGGCAAAATTTTGCAGCGTGAATTCAAGCTGAATCAAGATGAGGTCGATGAACTGTTCGAATTAGCCAAGGATACGGCTGACCAAGCGATTAGCTTGCAAGGCTTTACCCGTGACATTTGCGATAACTGGGGTAATGCTAAACGCATGAAATTACTCGAGTATCTATGGATGTTAGCCTTGGCTGATGAGACAATTGACCCACATGAACGACATTTGGTGCGTAAAGTGGGTGGTCTACTTTATTTAAACGATGCAGAAGTAGCGCAATCTCGCGAACAAGCGAAACGTCAACTGGGCCTTTAGATTGTTACCTTACCAGTACCTGTAAACCCATAGGGCCTGCTCCAACGTGTCTACAGCCTCGGACTCGTCTAGTCCATCTGGTGTATAGTGTGAGCAATGCTAGTGAGCTATTATTCACTAATTGGTTATAGTCAAGGGTACCTGGGGGGGTAATTATGACGTTTACACAAGCGTTCGAGAGCCAAAAAAATGGTTTGCAGGAGCAACTAACCGGTGATGATGTTGATTTACATTTAATTGCCGCAATTCTTATGTTCGCGGTTGTTCGGGCCGATGGTGATGAAGACCATCTAGAGCTTGCTCATATGATAGATATATTTCGCTCACGCTACACTCTGAGTAGCCAAGAAATCGCCAGCCTAGTCACCTCAGCGCGTACGGCTAGCATGAGTGATCATGACTTAAAACGTCTGGCAAAAAAATTATGCTGCCACTGGGGCGTTATGGAGCGTAGGCATCTGTTAAATGATTTTTGGCTTTTAGCGACAGCAGATCATGACATAAAGATGGACGAACGTGTCGTGATCAAGCTAATAGCCGATAATCTACAACTTGAAGCCGACGATATCAACCTTGCGTGCTATCAAGCAGAGCAAAGGCTAGAATTAAATATCAGCTAGCCCTACAATACTGGTCGTTTCTGATGTTTCACAACGATAATAATAATTATGACCAGATATGTATTTGCGGTAATCAGCACCCTATTTCTACTTGGAGCATGCTCTAGCTCCGAACAACGCGCTGATACCTCGACGATCAGCAAAGTAGCCGAGCCGGACCAAGTAATTAGCCTAAGGCTGGCTCATGGTTGGCCAAAGGGCTACCCAATCTTTGGCGAGTCAGTTGATGACTACAAAGAACTAGTCGAATCAATGTCTAATGGCCGAATACAATTGTCTGTCGACAGTACCAATAAGCATAAATCAGCGTTTGGCATCTTCGATTTCGTTAAGAGCGGCCAATACGATATCGGCCAATCCGCGTCATACTATTACGGCGGCAAAGACCCCGATGCGTTGTTTTTCTCATCAATGCCATTCAGCATGACCACTCAGGAGCAATGGGCTTGGTTCTATCAAGGCGGCGGCCTGGAGCTGGCGAATGAGGTGTACGACAAGCACAATATCGAAGTTATGCTTGGCGGCAATACAGGCATGCAAATGGGCGGCTGGTTTAGAAAAGAGATCAATACCGTTGACGACCTCAAAGGCCTAAAAATGCGTATCCCCGGATTTGGTGGCAAAGTCATCGCCGGAGTCGGAGGTGTGCCAACTAACATTCCGACTGGCGAGCTATATCAAGCACTTGAACGTGGCACCATCGATGCACTCGAGTGGGTTGGCCCTGGTTTAGACTTACGAATGGGGTTTCATAAAGTAGCGCCCTACTACTACAACGGCTGGCATGAACCAGGCACCGAGTTGATGTACTTCTTCAATCAAGACAGCATGGCGAAACTGCCTGAATGGGCGAAATCCATCTTACTCAACGCCGCCAAGTTGACCTCGTATAATATGACCACATCAACCTTTGCCGCCAATGCCGATAACTGGCAGACTATTTCAAGCCAGTATCCAAACGTGCAGATCAAACAATTTCCACCGGCCGTAATGCAAGCGCTTAAGAAATCAAATACTGAACTGATTGAGCAGGAAAAAGCACGTAGTTCGATTGCTAAACGAATTCTTGAGTCGAGAGAGGCTTACCTGATAAAAGCCAGAGCTTGGACTACCATTGGCGATCAATTGTACTTAGACTCGGTCGCTGAATAAGACTTAAGGGGTAGGCTAATGACAAGAATTTTTATCACACTAGTCAGTCGACTAGTGTCAGCACTAGGCGCGCTAGCCAGTGCTTTGCTGATTATGTTAGTGGCATTGATGTGCTACAACGTTATTGCCCGATACGCTTTCAGCGCCTCGTCAATCGGACTCGAAGAGCTCACTTGGCATGCTTATGCTGCGATTTTCTTATTAGGCATACCATACGCATTGCAATCAGGATCGCATGTGCGCGTTGATCTGCTATTTGAAAAAATGTCGCTTCGAAATCAACAGCGCGTCGACCTAGTAGGCACGGCATTATTTTTGATACCGACCTGTCTAGTGATCATCTACACTGGTTGGCAGTTCACCAGCGCGGCCTACCAATTAGGCCATCAGCCCGACTCGGTAAACCAATTTTTTAGCCAGCTGGTTAGCACCGGCATTGGCGAACGCTCACAAGATCCCGGCGGTTTACTAAACCGATGGATCATCAAAGCAGTTATTCCTCTGTCGTTTTTGTTTTTACTATTGGCCGCAATCGCAGCGTTTTTAGAGAAATGGATAGAGTTCAGGTTGAATCCGTCTGCCGGTAAACAAACATGATCGGCATCTCTATCTTCGCAGTTGCTCTATTACTGCTGCTATTTGGCTACCCCGTGGCATTCACTTTTGCGGCCATTGGTATCGCTTTCGTTGCGCTGTTCGCTGACCCCAGTCAACTAGCTCAGATTCCCTATCGTATTTACGCCAATATGGGCGACTATGGCGAAGGCCAAGTGCTAATGGCTGTCCCGCTGTTTATTTTTATGGGCATTATTTTACAGCGCACCAAATTAGCCGAACAATTACTCGAGTCGATGGGGCAATTATTTGGCTCGCTGAAGGGTGGTCTGGCTATCTCAACCATTTTAGTCGGTGCCTTGCTGGCTGCATCCACTGGCGTAGTAGGCGCCAGTGTAGTCGCTATGGGCCTTATTTCGTTGCCTGTAATGCTGCGCCACGGTTATAAAACCGAACTCGCCACTGGTACCATTACCGCCGCCGGCACCTTGGGCCAGCTAATTCCACCATCTATTGTCTTGATCATTCTCGGCGATGTACTGAACGTGCCAGTTGGCGACTTATTCAGAGCCGCATTAAAACCCGGACTAGTGCTGATCGCTGCCTACATTACCTACGTAGTAATCTATTGCAAATTTTACCCTGAAGCCGCACCCATAGTACCGCAGATAGACCCAAATCAGTCGCGAAAAAAGGTCATCATCAACGCCTTAATTGCCGTAGTTCCGCCATTAGCATTAATTTTAGTTGTGCTAGGTTCAATTTTCAACGCCGTCGCGACACCGACCGAGTCTTCAGCATTAGGTTGCCTAGGGGCGGTCATATTAGCGATTTTATATCGTAAGTTCTCAATAAAAATGCTGTGGGAAAGCGCTCATGATACGGTCAAAATCACAGCTATGGTGTTCGCGGTACTTTTGGGTGCTTCGATTTTCTCTATGGGTTTTTCGTATACCGGCGGTGAACAACAAGTGGAGCACATGTTGCTCTCTATCCCTGGTGAAAAATGGGGCTTCTTGATTGCGATTATGTTACTCATCACGCTACTTGGCTTCTTTTTAGACTACATCGAAATCTCTTATATTGTTCTGCCATTAGTCTACGCGGTGGTAGTTGAACTCGGCATAAACCAAGTTTGGTTTGCGATCTTGGTGGCCATGAACTTACAAACATCATTTTTAACACCGCCCTTTGGTTTCGCCCTCTTCTACCTAAAGGGCGTTGCTCCTAAAGAGGTACAAACGGCTGATATATATCGCGGCGTAGTCCCCTTTATTGCGATTCAACTTGCGGTACTAATGAGCATGTTGTTTTTCCCTGAATGGTATGGCATGAGCTCTGAACAACCCAGTTTTTGGTAGGTGAGTATGCCTACAAATTTGTTACTTATTGATAAGGTGCCGTATTAGCATGGCATTCAATGCACACAAACTTGAGTTCACTAGTCGGCGCAGCCTCGAGCAAGGCGATAGCGCCGAACTTGGAAACGTAATATCAATTGTCGAACCGGCTAGTTGCGACACCCTGATTCTCTGTGTTCCAGCAATGGGCGTCGCCGCCAAACAATATAAAAAATTACTGTATGAGCTGGCTGAGCAGGGTTTTATAGCCGCCTGCTATGACTTGCGTGGGCATGGGCTAAGCTCGATTCGTGCTAGCCGAGCAAACAACTTCGGTTACGCCGCACTGGCTGAAATAGATTTACCTGCGGCGATTCTAACAATAAAGCAACGCTACCCGGAACAAAAATTGGTGCTGTTTGGGCACAGTTTGGGCGGCCAAGTCTGCTCGTTATTCTTGAGCCAAAATCCAGATCAAGCAGAGGTTCTAGTGTTAGCGGCATCGTGTTCTGTTCATTACAAAAATTGGCCGTCACCGTATCGCTGGGCTGTGCTGTTGTTTGCTCAAGCATCATCGATTATTAGCTCGATCGTTGGCTACTTTCCGGGACGAAAACTAGGCTTTGGTGGACGCGAAGCTCGAGGAGTGATGCATGATTGGGCCACCAATGCACGAACTGGTGATTACCGCTTGAGCAACAGTAAGCATTGCTACGTGCCGTTCCCAAAGCTGGCTGATCTGAATGTATTGACGATCAATTTCGCCGATGATCAACTCGCTCCGGTACTCGCGACCGATCATTTACTGGCAAAAATTGACAGCGATCGGATGACTAAAACACTGATAACGGGTAACGATATTGGACGACCCACAGCCGATCATTTTAACTGGCTGCGAAGCCCAAAAGGCGTCGCTAAGTTGGTAGCCGAGCATCTCGCAGTGCAGCCCAATCAGCGGGATCATGGTTAGCGCTAAAATAGCAACGCGTTTTCACACTCTAAGTGATATTATCCCGCCTCTTTTTTAATCATATTTGACAGCCGTAATAAATCGTCGTGCAATCCACTAATAATCCAATTATTCCTACCAAGGCCGGCGAAGTGCTGCATTGGCGCAAACTCTATGGTGCTGCGTCTAGCCTCTCAATCGCTGAGTTGGCTCGCAAGAATGGCCCCGTAATTTATGTCTGCTCAGAAGCGCAGCATATGCCAGTGGTAGCAAAAGAATTAGAGTTCTTTTTGGACGGTGATATACCGATTTTCACGTTCCCAGATTGGGAATGTTTACCTTATGACCGGGTCTCTCCGCACCCAGACATCGTTTCCCAAAGACTGTTGGCCTTGCACCGTCTGCCGCATATTGAGAAAGGGGTATTAATCATACCGGTAACCGCCTTGATGCAGCGGCTAGCGCCAACCGGTTACATTGATGCGCATACTTTTGACTTAAAGATAAACGACGATTTTAATACTGAGGAATTCAGGCAGCGCTTAGTCGATGCTGGGTACTACAGCGTAGACAGTGTAATGGCGGCCGGAGAATTCGCCATACGCGGCGGAATCGTCGATGTGTTTCCATCCGGTATGGACTCGCCCTTTCGCCTCGACCTATTCGATACAACGATTGAAACTATTCGACTATTCGATACCGAAACACAGCGCTCTACCGATACTTTAGACAAGATTCAACTGTTGCCGGCCAGAGAGTTTCCACTCGATTCAGCCAGTATCGAACGCTTTCGACAAGCATTTAGAGCCACTGTTGACGGTGATGCCAAGCAATCAATTATCTACCGTGAAGTGAGTAAAGGCCTAGCCCCTACAGGCAGCGAATTCTATCTTCCCTTGTTTTTTGAGCAAACAAATACGCTTTTCGACTTTCTCCCTACCAACACATCTTTTGTACTTGAAGAAGGGGTCATGGAGAATGCAGAAACACTTCATCAAGAAGTAATCGAACGATATGATAACGCGCGCTTAAACCCTGAGTGGCCACCGCTGGAACCTGAATTACTATTCTTAAGCCCGGATAAAATTTTTGCCGGACTAAAGCAGTACCCAAGAGCTCAGCTGCTCAATCTAAACCTTAAATCGGCTAAGCATTTGGTCGATTACGACACCAAACCAGCGCCAAAATTCAGTATCAACCCGCGTGCTGAGAACCCGTATGCTGAGTTTATGGCACACCTCGACAGCAGCTCACAGCGCATCCTAATTATCGCCGAGTCGGCCGGTCGCCGAGAAAGTATTATCGGTTTACTGAATGACAATAAACGCGTTTATTCAACCGTTAATTCATGGGCCGATTTTGTAACAAGTGATGCCAAGTTAGCGTTGACGGTGGCTGAAGTAGACCGAGGACTGAGTCTTGGTGATAGCCAGATAGAGATCATAACCGAGTCACAGCTGTATGGTGAGCGCACCTTTCAGCGGCGCAAAAGATCCGAGAAAAATCGCGACCCGGACGCGATTATTAAGTCACTAGCCGAACTTAATATCGGCGACCCTGTGGTACATGAAGATCACGGTGTTGGTCGCTACCGAGGTCTGGAAACGCTTAATGTCGACGGCAGTGATAATGAATTCGCCACTTTAGAGTATTACGGCGGCGACAAGATCTACATCCCGGTATTATCCTTAGATAAAGTATCTCGCTATGTTGGCGGCGGTCCTGAGACCGCACCATTGCATAAAATGGGCAGTGATACCTGGGTCAAGCTTCGCAATAAGGCCAAAGAAAAGGCCTACGATGTGGCCGCTGAGTTACTCGAAATTCAGGCTATGCGCCTAGCTCGTATTGGCCATTGCTTCCCGCCCGCCGACCATAGCTACGATGCCTTTGCCGCTGGTTTTGGCTTTGAAGAAACACCTGATCAACACCAAGTAATAAATGACGTCATAGGCGATATGACCACCGCAAAGCCTATGGACCGTTTAGTCTGTGGTGACGTTGGCTTTGGTAAGACAGAGATCGCACTGAGAGCCGCCTATATGGCGATTGCCGGTGATAAGCAGGTAGTAATGCTGGTACCAACCACCTTACTAGCCCAGCAACACTACAATAATTTTGCCGACCGCTTCGCCGATTGGCCAGTTAATGTTGAGCTATTTTCGCGTTTCCGTACCCCAAAACAAACGGCCGAAGGTATAAAAGGCATTAAGGCTGGCACCATTGATATTGCCATTGGCACACATAAGTTGATTCAAAAAGACGTTGAATTTAAAGATCTCGGTTTGATGATCATTGACGAGGAGCATCGCTTTGGTGTGCGACAAAAGGAACAATTAAAGAAGCTTCGTAGCCAAGTTGATATTTTAACTCTGACCGCCACCCCGATTCCGCGAACCTTAAATTTTGCCTTGAGTGGTCTACGGGATATTTCTGTTATCGCGACCCCTCCGAGAGCGCGATTATCGGTCAAAACCTTTGTTCGAGAATGGGACGACGCCTTACTCAAAGAAGCCTTAGTTCGAGAAATTCGTCGCGGTGGGCAAGTCTATTTCTTGCATAACGAAGTTCAAACTATCGATAAAATGCAGGCCCGAATTCAAGATTTGGTACCAGAAGCGCGTATTCGCATCGGCCATGGCCAAATGCGCGAGCGTGAATTAGAAAGCGTAATGCGTGATTTTTACCACCAACGCTTCAACGTATTGTTGTGCACCACTATTATTGAAAGTGGCATTGATGTGCCAACCGCCAATACTATTATTATAAACAAGGCCGATCGTTTTGGTCTAGCGCAGTTACACCAACTTCGAGGCCGCGTTGGCCGTTCGCATCATCAAGCCTATGCTTACATGATGGCGCCCCCTCTAAACAGCATGACCGACGATGCAAAAAAGCGTCTAACCGCGATTGAATCCTTAGATACGCTTGGCGCTGGTTTCGCCCTAGCCTCTCAAGATTTAGAAATTCGCGGTGCCGGAGAGCTACTAGGTGAGTCTCAAAGTGGCACAATCGACCAGATCGGTTACAGTATGTACAGCTCGTTCTTAGAGCAAGCGATCGCCAGCATTAAACGCGCGCGTCAACTCAAGAAAGGTGAAAAGGTTAGCGCCATCAGCATTCAAGATCGAGTCGATATTAACCTCAATATCCCGGCTCGCTTCCCGAGTGCTTACATACCCGATGTGCATCTGCGGCTAACGATGTACAAGCGCATAGCCAGTGCCATAAGTAGCGAGCAACTCGAAGAGCTACAAGTAGAAACGATCGACCGCTTTGGTCTATTACCCGAGGCGGCTAAAAATTTGTTTCAAATTGCGGAACTTAAGCTCGGCGCTTCGCAGCACGACATCAAAGTATTGGAAGTAGGCCCCACCGGTGCAGTTATTAAATTTGTTAAGAACCCCAATATCAATATCGATCAATTAATGCGAGCGGTAGCCAGCAACCCACGCGAATACCGCTTTACCGGTGCCGAATCTATTCAAGTCAGTCGACAGATGCCCGAAGCGGAGCAACGTTTTGCGTTAATTGAAGATGTATTTGAGCTAATTAGCAACTAATAAGAATTGGTATGACTAAATCAGACAGCTTTCAACTAGGCGATATTGTTATTCAAGTTGTGCGCAGCGTGCGACGAAAAAACTTATCGATCGAAGTTGGGCATCACGGTGTCAAAGCACGCGCACCAATGCGAATACGGCATAGCGCCATCGTTGAATTTGTGACCGCAAAGCAACAATGGATTGAACGGCATTTATCGGCCTTACCTGCGGCCAAGCCTGAATTAAAGCTCGAAAATGGTGCCGAACTTCTGTTGGCTGGTTCACGCTTTAATTTATCCGTCGTAAACGGCTCAAGCAAACCGGTTTATCTTAGCGCCAACTCTATCGTGGTGCCGATCAAGCAAAGCCACTTAGCCTTAGAAAAATCACTTAATAGCAAGCTTACTCGTTGGTACAAATCAGTCGCCTATGAAGAACTAGAAGAAAAAGTATCCTTCTTCTCTGGCTTAATGGACATACCGAACTCTAAGAGCCTAAGCATTAACGTGCGTGACTATAAACGTCGATGGGGTAGTTGCGACAGTAATGGTGGCTTGTCGTTCAATTGGCGCATTGTTCAGGCGCCGATCGAGGTACTAGACTATGTGGTGATTCATGAACTTGCTCATTGTCATGAATTCAATCATTCAAAACGCTTCTGGAAGATTGTCGCTGAACAGATGCCCGATTGGAAACAACGTCAACAATGGCTGCATATCCATGGCGCCGAGTTGTATCGGCTATAGTGGCCCAGTCAGATAGTGATCGGCGGGTAATAATGGCCGCATACTCTGGTTACCTATTACGACTGCTGAATAATTTCTAATACTCGCTGATCTTGCCAGCTCTCGCCCTTCCAATTACTCATATAGCCGCAGTGACCACCGAACTTTGTCACCACAATATGAATGTTCGCGTTTTTAGATATCTGATCAACACCCTCGACTGGAATAATTCGGTCGTCTTCAGCAAAGTGTAAATAACAAGGCGCAATAGTCGAATCTAATACCGAACCTGAAATTGCGTAGGCATCGAAATATTCGTCAACATTGGTAAAGCCGGTGTAGCGAGGAATAAACGCACTATTAAGTTCGTCTAAAGTCTTAAGCGACTCCATTTCAGGGCCGAAATCATAATCTGGCCAATGTTGGATTTTCTTGCGTAGCGAGCGTTTCCACTTGTGCACAAAATAGCGCCCATACAACCAATTAGAGCGTTGATTAAGAACCACATTACTCTGTGCGGCATGAATCGCCGGACAGAACGCGCTAACCGTAGCCAAAGATATGTTGCGTCCGTGGGCGTTAGCGGCAAGGCGAAGACTGAAATTGCCGCCGAGTGAAAACCCGGCTAAATGATAGTGAGCATACGGCCGCTTTGATTGAAGGTCTTCCACGGCGTTGATGACTTCGCCAATCATGGTCGAATTAAAAATACCTTGGTTTAGTTGATGAGTATCACCATGGTCACGAAGGTTAAGCCTGAAAACGTCGACACCGTTTTCAAGCAATAGCATCGCCATCGACTTCATATAACTTGAGTTATGACTGCCCTCCCAGCCGTGAATCAAGATTGCCATCTGTTGCGACTGGTGTTTTACCGCTTGGTTAAAGTACCCTTCTAAGCGAATGCCGTCGCCACCATCGAGTATCATTTTTTGCTCCGCGCTGGCATAGGCTTTGAAACGCTTAGCCACCATTGCTTTTCGTGGCCCAACACTCGAAAAAATAGTTTGAACGTGGGTATTTCTTAAACCGAACGGTGGCTTATAGGCCAATGAATTTAGATAATCAGACGACATTTTTATTACTACCGTTATAGGGTTTGGTGCTTTAGTGCAGCTCAAGGTAAACTTAAGCAGTCGAGACCTTTCGTGCAACCAATTTATGACCATGAGCACTGATCAATTGTTAACTAATCCTATTTTTACTGATAAATCTACAAAATTTCAATCCATAACCGGAATAACGACGGTTATAGGGCTTTGTGCGCTGATAACAACCAGTATGGCGAACGCCAAGGATTATATGGTAGAAGTGCTGGTGTTTGAAAATATCAATGCCTCTGCAGCCACCGAAAGTTACGCCTATACGGCACCTAAGAAAATGAAGTCTGGCTCTAAAGCTTGGTTAATAGAGCCCAGTATGTTGACTGAAGAAGCGACGATTATAAACCAATCACCCGACTACGTACTGATGCATCATTACTCCTGGGGCGTCGAGTCGCTACCCTACCAAGAATCTGCAAACTACACGGTCGTCGAGCCAGACTCTCAAGGGTATATTAAAGTTTATGCCGATCAGCTGTTGTTTACCAATATCGACCTTGATTACAAGGGCTTTAGGTTGACCGAGAATCGTCGCCTAAAGCTAAATGAGAAGCACTTCTTTGACCATCCTAAATTCGGTCTAGTAATGCAGGTCTCTCGATTGCCAGCGGCGCCTGTGGAAAAGCAATAGACGTTGCCGACAAATAGTTAAATCGCGCTAAAATTGATAACTTCTTAAGAGCAGGCCGTCAACACTCGGCAATAACCACTTAGTGATTATTATAGATCGCGGGAATATCGTAATTCGCCGAAAAAATGTCGGCATGTTCATCGAAGTAAATACAACTGCATGAGGCAAGAACCACTCCAGGAGCGTTACCAAAAAAATCAACTCGCTTCAATCCAGAGCGTTTAAAGCCCTCTACAAAACCGTAGCCTTCAGCGTTGTCGCAAATGATGATGCCGCCAGTAGCCATGTATTGAAGCGCAATATCGATCATATTTTCGCGATATAGCCCATCAATAACGATAATGTCAAATTTCTCTATCGAGGTACTTTCAATAGAACGTTTAACCGCCTCGACGTTCGCTTGCCGCGAATCCATTGTCACATAACGCAAATCAACGTTAGCCGGTATCGTAGGTTTAATTTTTTCGAACCATAGTAAATCGCCCTCTAGAGTAATCACGCTTGAGGCTTTTGAAGCCCACCATTGGGTCGACTGGCCACCGCCAAACTCGAGTACAGTCTTATTCGAGAAATCACGAAATTTAAGAAAGTCAATTAAGGGATAGGTATACCAAGGTACCGCGCTGCCATCTCTTGCTACCGCCGACATCTTGAACGAACTCCGAACATAGCCAGAGAGAAAGGCAAATCTTATAGGCCCTATAATCGCTGTAGCAAGGCTTCTAATAAAATTACTCAGCCAACTAGGAAATAGCCTTTTAATTGGTGCGAAAAATCTGTGGATTATGGTCATATGAATTACTGATTGTTTCATTTATTACCCCTATAAACTGTCTTGGCCTCGGTACTCGGGCACTAAATCCTTGATGCATTCAGAGAGGCTTTTATCGTAGAGGTCTAAACGCTCCTCAATTTTTGCGAACACCGAATCGACTAACTCTTGAGAAACCGTGCGGGTATCGGCTAGATAAATTTTATCCACATCAGTGTCGGTTAAATTCTCGTCGTCATGAAATAGCTCTTCATGCAGCTTCTCACCCGGTCTTAAACCCGTATAGACGATTTCAATATCCTCACCAGGCTCCCTGCCAGACAAACGAATTAGTTGTTCCGCTAAGTGAGAAATCAGCACTGGTTGACCCATATCCAAAACATAAATACGACCATCTTCGCCCATTGCACTGGCTTCAAGTATCAGCTGTGTGGCCTCAGTTATAGTCATAAAGTAACGGGTCATTTCTGGGTGGGTTACGGTAATCGGGCCACCGCGGCGAATCTGTTGTTGAAACTTAGGAACAACACTTCCGGCCGAGCCCAATACGTTACCAAAACGCACGGTTATGAATTTAGTGTTACTTCGAGATGCTAGCTGCTGACAATAAATCTCCGCAACTCGTTTACAGGCGCCCATCAAACTACTCGGATTAACCGCTTTATCTGTAGAGATCAAAACGAACTTTTCTACTCCGGTTTTGTGTGCTAGATCAGCAATAATGCGAGTACCTAGGGCATTATTTTTAATAACTTCGCGTACTTGGCCCTCCAATAAAGGAACATGCTTGTAGGCTGCTGCATGAAACACGGCAGACGGTTTGAATTTCTCAAACAAATGATCAGCCGCCGCTGCATCACACACATCACCGAGTACAGGTGTCACTTTGACCTCCGGAAAACGCTCTGTCATTTCTTCCTGAATCCGATAGAGGTTGTATTCACTTTGATCGAATAGCACGATATGCGATGAACAAACCGATGCAAGTTGCCGGCATAATTCAGACCCGATTGAGCCACCTGCTCCAGTAACCAGCACAGTTTTATCGCACAAGCTGTGTTTAATCCGGTGCCAGTCGAGTTTCACTGGGTCTCTGCCTAGTAGGTCGTCGATTCGCACCTCACGCATATCTCCGAGCTGGGCCTTGCCACTTAACAATTCATCCGCGCTTGGCAGCGTTTTAAATTCTATCCCGGTTTTCTCACAAATAGACACTAGGCGTTGCATCTGCTTGTCATTAGCCGATGGCATGGCAATTAAAACTAAATCTATCTCCCAGCGATCAATTAGGTCTTGCAATACATCAGGGGACGCAACGATTTGCACTCGATGAATTTGACGGCCAATTTTACTTGGGTCGTCATCCAGAAAAGCAACGATATTGTAGCGATCAAGATGATTACGATTTAAATCTCGTAATAGCTGCTCGCCGGCCGCTCCGGCACCAAGAATAACGACTTTACGACCCGACTGCGATGAGAAGTGGCGCTCCTTAATTAGGCGGTAAAATAGGCGCGAGCCACACATTAATGCGGCGAGGATCAGCACATACAATACAATAACTGTCCGTGGTACATAGGCTAATCTCTCGGCCACCAAAAATAAAGTGAAAGCAATCGCGGCAGTACCTATTAATACCGCCTTGAAGATTAAACTCAAATCGGGTAATGACACAAAACGCCATTCGCCACGGTGTACGCCGACGAAAATATTGGTAACCGCTTGAACTGCGACCACCACAGGTAACGCAAAAAAAGCTCCTTGCAAAAAGATATCGGGAATAGTTTCTAAGTTGTAGCGGAGCCAGTAAGCACCAAACCAGGCAACCGGAATCACGAGTATATCGTGGAGTACGATTCTCCATCGAAAGATCAGGCTAGTGAGTGATTTCACCATTATGAGTAACGTTTATTATTCTATTTTATAGGTTTAAGTGGTGGCGCGTTTTTCAAGATAGATTACCAGCACAGCCGATACAGCCGTTATCAACAAGACGGCTATCAACGAAAGCCAAATCATATCATGGTACAACACACCTAGCGTGGCAAACACCGAACATATGAGCATCAAAATTAAGCCTGCTAGGGCAATCTTTGAATGAGCATAACCCGC
>JBLHRL010000019.1:0-48264 GCA_047625975.1 Arenicella sp. | reverse complement strand
ATCGTTTGCCGATCAGACAGTTGGTACCAGACCATTCATTGATACCGTTTCACGAAGCCGCCGACTGTTCACTTGCCTTGGTGGGTAATCAGTTGCTCGCTAACCACCGAAACGGTGAAGGCGTTAGTATTGATCAAGATTTCATTGAGGTCTGGCTGATGAACGTACCACTGAGTAACGTTATTGCGGTCAATAGTGAAGAGTTGACAGAAAAATTAATAATTATGGAGCCGGATCGAGATATTCGATTCTGGGATTTTGGAAGCAAGCTCTCTCACTGGTTAGAGTATGAGCAGGCGCTTGCGATCGATCTTTGGTCTGAGACCTATCGGCCACGCGTCAGTCGTCTTAATAAGGCCGTTTTTCTATTTCCAGTAGTGATTTTAGTCTTCAGCGTGGTGTTGAAATTCGGTTTCGATTCGTATCGTTATTTTGCTATGCATGTTGAAATTGCCTCGATTCAATCTGAGGCTCAAAACATTCTGACTAAACGCTTTCCGGTTTTCGGCGACGTAACGCCAGGCACTGAGCGAATGATGATGGTGCAAGCCATCGCTCGAATGGGTGGCCCAGATAAGTCGAGGAGTGTGCACAGTACACTGGCACAAGTGTCCACTATTTTGGCACGTCAACGAGTTACTTTAAGTGATATCGCGTACCGCAACGAAGAGTTGGTGATTACTTGTTTGCTGGCTGATTTTTCGCAGGTCGACATACTGACTAAGCATTTCAATTCACGACCAGGTTTGAGCGCAACGTTACAGTCATCAGCTTCTGACGAAGGCATAATTATTGCTAGCTATAGCATCAAAAAAACGTAGGGTTAGTGTAATGGACGGATTAACAAAGTATTGGCTAAGTTTGCAATATCGTGAACGGGTAATTTTAGCCCTGGGCGGGTTTGTGGTTAGCATAATTTTGCTTTACGCACTGCTATTTCAGCCTCTCTATAAAGCTCTCGCTGAAATGCAATTAGCATTACCAAGTTGGCGCGGTAACTTGGTTTGGATGCGTCAGACCGATGAATTGCTTGAGCGCGGCGGTAATCTGGCTGTTAGTCAAGTGCCAGCAGGCGCCGATCAGTCACTGCTATCGGTGCTTGAGTCTACCGCTCGCAGAGCAAATATAAGAAAGTCTATTCAGCAAATGGTGCCGACTCAGAATAATACTGAGGTTCGAGTGGTGCTCGAAGATGCAGACTTTAATCAATGGCTTTTTTGGGTTGATACTTTATATAAAATGAACGGCGTAGATATAAGTCAAATGACCGCTGAGCGTGATGATGATCGCCCTAATATTGCTGAAATTAGAGTTACCTTTGTTCGGCGCTAGAACTGATTATTTGCGTTTGAGTAAGCCTAATTTACCAGAGCTCTAATACGACTATTAATGTGCAAAGAATCGAATCAAGGAGCTAAGGTGTAAACATAAAAAAGCCGCCAATCCAAGGCGGCTTTTTCCCAACAATTAGTCTTTCTATTTAAGAAATTTACCCGCTAGACTTGCCAAGCCACCAATGCCACCCACTGAATCTAACAAGCTTCCTCCGCTTGATGACTTGTCAACCAATTGAGGTAAAATGTCTTGCAAGCCTCTAAGTAGATCACTTTGATTAGCACCAAGCGCTTGGGCCGCGTTTTGAATTTTGTCTGAGCCAAGCATGCTTTCGATCTGTAACTGCGAGATGCCACTATTATCACCGTCGCCTAACCATGATTTTGCGATATCGCCAAGTCCACTGTTCTGTAAATTACCAACTAGTGAGCCTAAATCGATACCCGAACTTTCTGCGCCGCCGAGCAAACTGCCAATCACATTTTCAACCATATCATTACTTTGACCCGTGCTGTCGCCTAGTTTTGACGCTAATAATTGCGTCGCTAATTTCATCATGTCCATGTGTGTGTTTCGCGTTAGTTGAAGTTATAACAGCCTGAATCGACTGACATTTTAGTCAGTATGAAGCGCGACCCTGAAATTGCAATTGGTTATTATTTGTGTCTACAATTCTTTACATTCTCGATTAGTTGATAACTTATTAAAAACAATCGCGAAAAAGCGTTGAAACCAATGGCACTGTTTGATATTGTCGCGCTCCTAGATTTTTAGACGCGTAGCTCAGTTGGTTAGAGCACCACCTTGACATGGTGGGGGTCGGTGGTTCGAATCCACTCGCGTCTACCAGTTTTTTGTAAGCAGCGCGAAACACTTGTTATTTGGCGCTTTTTACCGTTGTCTTTATCTAAAGTTAGCGAGTTGATGTATAATTGCTCGCCTTTACTAGAGGCAGCTATTGAGGCGAGAATCAAACTATTTTAAAGTTCTAAGCCTAAAATTTGAATTAAGTAAGAGGTATTACCATAGCCATTAAGAAAAAACAGCGTCTGAACGACAGTATCACGGCGCCGAGCATTAGACTGATTGACCAGAACGGTGAGCAAGCCGGCATAGTTGATCGCGCAACAGCCCTAGAGATGTCACAGAAAGTTGGCATGGATTTGGTAGAGATTTCACCAAATGCCGACCCTCCAGTCTGTCGTATAATGGACCATGGTAAGTTTGTGTATGAAGACAGCAAGCGTAAGGCTGCTGCTCGTAAAAATCAGAAACAGACTCAAGTTAAAGAAATTAAATTTCGCCCTGGTACTGATGTTGGTGATTACAATATCAAGTTAGGAAAGCTACAGAAATTCCTTACCAACGGTGACAAGACTAAGGTAACCATTCGTTTTCGTGGCCGAGAAATGGCGCACAAAGACCTTGGTATCAAGTTGTTAAAGCGGGTTGAGACAGATTTAGTAGAATTCGGTGCTGTTGAGCAGTTTCCAAAGTTGGAAGGTCGCCAAATGGTGATGGTTCTCGGGCCTCTTAAGAAGTAAGACGCATTAAAAAATTGGGTTGATAAAAAATCAACGCAATATCCTAAGGCTGACATCTTGTTTAAGAGTGTTGGTACTGGGCAGTAAGGGCCGATCGGAACATTCTGGTTGTGAGCTCACATTAGGGCTGATTGAAGTGCATCTTTTAAACTTCTCTTAGCTATCAAGTAACGGCAACAGTCTTTTGTTAAAAGAGACTTAAACGGTGCAATTTGCACTCGGAGAAATAATGCCTAAAATTAAAGGTAATAGTGGCGCGGCTAAGCGCTTCAAAAAGACGGGTAGCGGTAAGTTCAAACGCTCTCAATCTCACTTGCGTCATATTTTGACCAAGAAATCGACTAAGCGTAAACGTCATTTACGTAAGCAAGCGCTTGCGTCTTCACCCGACGCTAAGTTGATCCAACGAATGATGCCATACGCATAACCGGAGATAAGAGGAGCCTTCAGCTCTTCAGAGAGGAACTAAAAAATGCCTAGAGTAAAACGCGGCGTCACCGCCAGAGCAAAACATAAGAAAGTCATCGCCCAAGCTAAGGGTTACCGAGGACGTAGTAAAAACGTTTTTCGTGTAGCCAAGCAAGCTGTAACGCGAGCAGGTCAATACGAGTATCGTGACCGTCGTCAGAAAAAACGCCAATTCCGTCGTCTTTGGATCACGCGTATCTCTGCTGCAGCGCAACTGAATGGCATTAATTATAGCCGTTTCATCAATGGCTTGATGAAAGCTGAAATTGAGTTGGATCGTAAAGTGTTAGCTGATATTGCTGTACATGATGCGGCTGCATTCGCACAGTTAGCTGAAAAAGCAAAAGCGGCTTTAGCGGCTTAAACGATTGTAAGACTCTGTTTTTCAGAGGCTGATACTGACGTTTCAAAAGCGAAGAGGAAGGCCATTGGTCTTCCTCTTTTGCTATCTACTCTTTCAAATTCACTAACTTAATAATATTAGTACTACCAAGAGTCGATAGCAAAAGAGCTATTTCTAGACAGAGAAAAAACACCTATGACCGATTCACTCGATTCAAACCTACAGAGTATTCTTGAGCAAGCCAGCGGCGCCATTAGCGCATCAGTAAAGCCGGCACAACTTGAGGAGTTGCGCGTTCACTATCTTGGTAAAAAAGGTGAGTTAACCAACCAACTTAAGCAAATCGGCAGTTTGCCGCATGCAGAGCGGCCTAAGTTTGGTGACAAGGTTAATGCGGTTAAGCAGCAAGTTGCGCAACTGCTTAATCATAAAAAAGCTGAATTGGACGCGATCGCCTTAGCCGCAGCACTGTCGGCTGAGAAAATTGACATCACTTTGCCGGGGCGCGGCATTGGTACTGGTGGCATCCATCCAGTGACACGTACCATGCAGCGTATTGAAGATATCTTCGTTGCGATGGGATTTGGTATCGCTACCGGGCCTGAAATTGAAGACGACTTTCATAATTTTGAGGCTCTTAACATTCCTCCGGAACACCCTGCGCGAGCGATGCATGATACGTTTTATGTAGACACCGAAGAGGGTATCGAAGGCTCTCATTTACTTCGTACACACACTTCGCCCGTGCAAGCGCGATACATGCTAAGCGAGAAGCCGCCTATCAATATTATTGCACCGGGTCGCGTTTATCGTTGCGATTCAGATGTCACGCACACGCCGATGTTTCACCAAGTTGAAGGTTTAATGGTCGATGAAGGCATTTCGTTTGCTGACCTCAAAGGTGTGCTTACACATTTTCTGCAACAGTTTTTCGAAACTGATTTGACGATTCGCTTGCGACCATCTTACTTCCCATTCACCGAGCCGTCGGCTGAAGTGGATATTAGCTGTGTCTTTTGTGTCGACCAGCATGGTAAAACACAGGGCTGTCGAATCTGTAAACAAACTGGCTGGATTGAAGTGCTGGGTAGCGGAATGATTCACCCAGAGGTATTCAGGCACGTCGGCATCGACTCTGAAAAATACACCGGCTTTGCTTTTGGTCTCGGTGTCGAACGATTAACAATGTTGCGCTACGGCGTTACTGACTTACGTCTTTTCTTTGATAATGATTTAACTTTCTTGGAGCAGTTCAAATGATAATTAGCGAACAATGGTTACGCGATTGGGTTCGTGTTGACTTAAGCGCCCAAGAGATTGCCGATTGCCTGACCAATGCGGGTCTTGAAGTCGATAGTGTTGAATCCATAGCCGAGCCGATTGATAATTTAGTTGTCGGCAAGATTGTTACAGTTGAAAAGCACCCAGATGCTGATCGTTTAAATTGCACCACCGTTGATATTGGTAGCGAAATACTGAATATCGTTTGCGGTGCAGCCAACGTCAAAGTTGGATTGCTGGTGGCGGTTGCGATGGTAGGTGCTAAGTTACCAAATGGCTTAAAGATTAAGAAAGCCAAAGTGCGCGGTGTCGAATCCATCGGTATGTTGTGCTCGGCTTCTGAACTCGGTCTTGAAGAGAGCTCAGAGGGCTTGATTGAACTAGACGCTGATGCCGAAGTTGGGCAACGAGTCGATGAATACTTGCAGCTTGATGACACCTTAATCGACATCGACCTTACTCCAAATCGAGGCGATTGCTTAAGTGTGCAGGGTATTGCTCGAGAAATGAAGGTACTTGCTGACGGCCGCTATCATCCTTTAGATATCGAAGCGGTTGTGGCCACCATTGACGATACAATCGATGTAGACTTAAAAGACTCAGTAAACTGTCCTCGCTATATCGGCCGTGTGATCAAAGGTATTAGCCAAGAGGTAGTGACTCCTTTATGGATGCAAGAGCGTTTACGCCGCAGTGGCTTGCGTCCTATTAGTCCCGTTGTAGACATCACTAACTATGTAATGATCGAGCTTGGCCAGCCAATGCATGCGTTCGACTTAGCTAAATTAAATCACAAGATCGTTATTCGACAATCGCAAGCTGGCGAGAAAATTAAGTTACTTGATGAGTCAGAGGCAACACTTGATGGTAGCACCTTAGTGATTGCCGATGATCAGGCGCCTATCGCTATTGCGGGCGTGATGGGAGGGCTGTTTAGCTCTATCGACGATCACACCGTTGATATTGTTTTAGAGGCGGCACACTTCACTCGCAAGTCAGCTTCTGGTAAAGCTCGCCGTTATGGCCTACATACTGAAAGTTCATTTCGTTTTGAGCGAGGCGTCGACCCACAACTACCACCACAGGCGATTGAGCGCGCTACTGAATTGGTACTCGAGATTTGCGGCGGTCAGGCTGGGCCGGTTGTTGAACAGAAAGTTGACTCCGGAATACAAGGTAAGCCTGCGGTCGAAATCCGTTTAGAGCGTTTAATAAGCTTACTCGGTATGCCGCTAGATCAGGCTGAGGTCGGCGATATATTAAGTCGTATTGCAGACTCAGTTACTGGAGATAACGGGGTTTGGTCCGTCAAGCCACCAAGCTATCGTTTCGATATAGAGCGCGAAGCGGACTTGGTTGAAGAGGTCGCTCGTGTAAAAGGCTATGATAATATTCCAACGGCGATGCCTCGCATCGCTCCTCGTTCGATCGCGGCCTCAGAAGATCGAATAGATTCTCGCCAAGTGCGCCAATCATTTGTTGCCCGAGATTACCGCGAGGCGATAACCTATAGTTTTATTGATTCTACGGTTCAGCAGATATTCACTAGTGAAGAGCCGGTTAAGTTGGTAAATCCACTGGCTGATAATATGGCGGTAATGCGTACCAGCCTTATTCCAGGCCTAATGGGAGCTCTGCAGTTCAATGCGAATCGTCAACATGATCGTATTCGTTTCTATGAAGTAGGGGCAAGCTACCATAAAGATGGTAAGGCTTTTCGAGAAGAGCAAAAGTTATCTGGGGTAGTGATGGGGCCGACCGTTCCAACGCAATGGGGGCACAATACGGTGCAAAACGTCGATTTCTATGACGTTAAGGCTGATTTGGAAGCCGTACTTGCCTTGACCGGCCACAAAAACCCTATTATATTTAAGGAGTTCGAGCACATTGCTCTGCATCCAGGTCAGAGTTCGTCATTAATTCGTACTGAATCAAATGGTGAACACACTGTGTTAGGGTGGCTAGGCAGGCTGCATCCGACCGTTGAGAAGTATTTTGGGGTAAATAACGTATACGCTTTTGAAATCAACCTAGACTTGGCCTTGAATGCCCAATTACCAAGTTTTGAACCGGTATCTCGGTTCCCAAGTATCAAACGTGACCTGTCTGTATTAGTAGATCAAGATCTGCCAGTTGCGAGCCTACTTAACTCTTTAAGAGATGCGTTGGGCGCTGTACTGAACAAAGTCGAGTTGTTCGACCTGTATCGAGGTCCAGGCGTTGTGGACAATTTAAAAAGTATTTCTTTGAGTCTAGTTTTACAGCATCAAGATAAAACAATGACAGATGAGGAAGCTGAGGAGTTGATGGGAGATGCGCTTTCCTTGTTGGAAAAAAACTGGGGCGCAACATTACGTAGTTAATGTGTTAACCGCTAGCGAGTTCTAATTTTTTTAATTTGAACTTACTAGGGCAAAATAAGGTTTCTCGTTTCGAGAGGCCAAGAGGGTAAATATGGCGATTACAAAAGCAGAGCTTGCAGTTTCATTGCACGAAGAACTAGGGCTTAACAAACGCGAATCGAAAGAGTTCGTAGAGCAATTTTTTGAAACTATAAAAGGAGCCTTAGAAGACGGAAGCTCGGTAAAATTATCGGGTTTTGGTAATTTTGGCTTACGCGATAAGCCTGCTAGGCCCGGACGCAATCCTAAGACCGGAGAAGAAATACCTATTTCAGCTCGTCGCGTGGTTACCTTCAAGGCTAGCCAAAAGCTTAAGGAATCGATTGAGGAAAAAGCCGACATACTTAAAAATATTTTTAATTAGTTTCTGTAAGTACTTGTCATAAAATAAATTAAGTTAAATTTTATTGCTAGTGTTACTTTACTGTATACGAATGTATCGCTGAGCTGATAAACTATAATTATAAGAACAAACACTGTCATACGGGATTTTAGATAAATGCTTGACCAAGGAGATAACGCTACTTTACCGCCAATACCGAGCAAACGGTATTTCACTATCGGAGAAGTGAGTGAGTTGTGTATGGTTAAACCGCATGTTCTGCGGTATTGGGAACAGGAATTTTCGCAATTGAATCCGGTTAAACGTCGTGGCAATCGTCGTTACTATCAACGTCATGAAGTGCGACTTATTCGTCGAATTCGAAGTTTATTGTATATCGAAGGCTTTACTATTAGTGGCGCCAAAAATCAGATAGTAATGGAAGCGGATGGACAAGTGACGCCAACCACACAAGTGAAGAGGCAGGTTGTTGCTGAGTTAATTTCTGAAATTGATGAAGTAGTCGCAATTCTTTCGGAATAATTGTTTGGTAAAAATTGAATTAATACCTGGTACACGCTACTGGGACTTTATGAGACACAAAAAAGGCCGCTAATTAGCGGCCTTTTCTGATCGTGTTTACTTTTAAAAGTGATTCTAGAATTCTTTTGAAAGTGTGAAAACTAGTCGACCGTCTGCGGCTTCTTCACCAAAAAGGGCATCAGCTTCGCTGCTATTACCGTAGTAGCTAACATCCCAACCTAGGTCTGAGGTACCACCAAAGCTGCCAGAAACGCCAGCTGAATAGTAGTTGTAGTCGTCGTCGTTGCCACTTGTATCATAGCTACCGTAGGCAGCGGCTAGTGAAACGTTTTCAAGGTCGTAGCCGTAGCTGATTTCATATTGGTCGCCAAGTTCGTCACCAAACGAGTACATAAAGCCCAAGCCTGAATAACTTACGCCAACGTAGACCTCGGTGAAGTCTAGTTTGCTAGCAATATCGCTGCCTTGGTAAGCATAACGAATGATACCGACATCAACACCAACGCCACTTTCTAATTCTGTTCCCCAGCCCGCATAGAAGTCAAGTTCTGTGCTTGCGCCACCGAAGTTTACGTTTGAGCCCCAAACACCAGCATAGAAACCTGAATCATGACCGTAATCGAAGCCGCCTTGTAAAGCGGGATCTTCTTGATTTTGAGAAGTGCCACGCCATACATAGTCAGTTGTTAAGGCAACATTGGCGGTGATCTCTGCCTGTGCGGCCGGTGCCATGATTGCAGCGGCTAAAAGTGATACTGAAGCTAATCTAAGTGAATTTTTCATAATGACCCTCTCTCTCGTTAACATCGAGAAAATGTTTTGTTAGTTTAATAATAATCGCCAATAATTTACATTTGGCATGATTTGTTAAGCAAGGTGCGTGCCAACTTTGCATGAAATCAAAAGCCAACCTTTTTGCACTGTTTTGAACAACGGCTGTAATCGAATCGCCTTTATTTCGCACTATTTTGGTGCGCTTGTAATTTTAATGTCACCTTTTGGCGCAAACGCGGGCTTGCTTGAAAATATTAGTTACTCCAATCACTAAGCAGCCAAGTGTTGTTGAAAATTTTAAACTTGGCACGTTGTTTGCTTGAGACTAACCATCAACATCTATAGCCGATGTTGGGGAAGTTTAAGTCGGTAGTTATTGTCGGCAACAACGACCCGATATGAAATTCAATAAACATTAAATTAACTATAAAAGGGTGAAGTGCTATGAAGTTGATCACAGCAATTATTAAACCGTTCAAAATTGACGATGTGCGAGACGCGTTGGCGGGTATCGGTATCCAAGGCATGACGGTAACAGAAGTGAAAGGCTTCGGTCGCCAGAAAGGCCACACCGAGCTCTATCGTGGAGCAGAATACAACGTCGACTTTATGCCCAAGATCAAAATTGAAGTAGCCGTGTCTAACGATATGTTGGATCAAACCATTGAAGTTATTACTAGTTCAGCGAATAACGGGAAAGTTGGTGATGGCAAGATTTTTGTTCTAGAACTTGCTCAAGTAATTCGAATTCGTACCGGTGAAACCGGTGAAGAAGCGATTTAGGTCGCTAAGCGTAAAACGTTCCAACATCTATAAAATAGAGAGACTCTTTCATCATGGAAAACACAATTTTCGAACACGGGTATGCGATAGATACCTTCTACTTCCTAATCTGCGGTGCATTGGTAATGTGGATGGCCGCTGGCTTCGCCATGTTAGAAGCCGGCTTAGTTCGCGCTAAAAACACCACCGAGATTCTTACTAAGAACATAGCGCTGTATGCCGTTGCATGCACCATGTTCATGCTTTGCGGTTATTCAATTATGTACCCAGAACTGGGTAATGCATTACTCAGTGGTATCACCGGCGATGGCGTTGCAGGGGCGGCAGAACCAGCTACTTACGCTCCATCAGCTGACTTTTTCTTTCAAGTGGTTTTCGTAGCCACGGCTATGTCGATCGTCTCGGGTGCAGTAGCAGAACGAATGAAGCTATGGGCTTTCCTCGCATTCGCGGTTGTAATGTGTGGCTTTATCTACCCAATGTCAGGTAACTGGACATGGGGCGGTGGTGCTGTATTTGGTATGTATACGCTTGGCGACCTTGGTTTTTCTGACTTTGCTGGCTCAGGTATTGTGCATATGGCTGGTGCATCAGCGGCTCTTGCTGGAGTTCTATTGCTAGGCGCTCGCGAAGGTAAGTATTCAAGCGACGGCAAGGCTAAGGCGATTCCTGGCGCAAACTTACCGCTTGCTACACTAGGAACGTTTATTCTTTGGATGGGTTGGTTCGGTTTTAATGGTGGTTCAGTATTGGCAACCTCTTCGGTTGAAAACGCAAACGCTGTTGCCGTTGTATTCATGAATACTAACGCGGCTGCATCAGGCGGTTTGATCGCAGCCTTGTTAGTAGCCAGACTGCTATTCGGTAAAGCCGATTTGACCATGGCTCTCAACGGAGCGCTTGCTGGCTTAGTAGCTATTACCGCAGAGCCTTCAACCCCCACTCCTCTAATTGCTACCTTATTTGGTGCCGCTGGTGGTGCATTGGTTGTATTCTCAATTTTGGCTCTAGACAAGCTTAAGATTGATGACCCCGTTGGCGCAATTTCGGTCCACGGCGTAGTTGGTTTACTAGGGCTATTGTTAGTGCCAATTACTAACGACGGATCAAGCTTCTCAGGCCAGTTAATTGGCGCACTTACTATCTTCACTTGGGTATTTGTGACAAGTGGCATAGTCTGGTTTGTTTTGAAGTTGGTAATGGGTATTCGTGTAACCTCGGAAGAAGAGTTTGAAGGTGTTGACATGTCTGAGTGTGGTATGGAAGCTTACCCAGAGTTCACCAAGTAAACTTTATCCTCAAAGCGTTGCATACAAGGTGCCCAAGTAGCGGCATGCTCGGTACGTAGCTCGCTCAATAAGTAGTATCGAAGGGCTGTCGCACGCGACAGCCCTTTTTTTGTTCTAACCATGATCATTTTCAGTTATGATTCGTTAACCTCTATTCATATAATGAATACCGAATGAATCTATCTAATATCGATCTGAATTTACTGGTTTACTTTAGCGTATTATTGCGCGAGGGCAACGTTACCAAAGCGGCTGAGCATTTAGGCCTAAGCCAACCGGCTATGAGTAACGGTCTTCGGCGTCTTAGAAAAGTGTTTAACGACCCGCTCTTAGTGCGAACCAGTAATGGCATGATGCCAACTGATAAGGCCAAAGAGTTGCAACCGTTGGTGCAAAACGTATTGTCTCAAATTGAGCTCTTTGTTCAGCCTACGATTGATTTTGATCCGACCAATAGTAAGCGCTTATTCAGGGTGATGGCGAGTGACTACGCAGAGACAACTCTATTGCCCAGAGTACGCATGCGTATGGCCAAGGAAGCACCTGAGACAGCGTTGGATATATTAACTCCGAGTGATGTGACTTTTCAGGATATTGAGTTAGGCAATGTTGACCTTGTAATGAATCGTTTTGATCAATTACCACAGTCGTTGCATTTGTCGGTTCTTTGGAAAGACAACTTCTCATGCGTTATGCGTCAAGACAATCCACTGCGTGAAAATTTTGACTTAGAGAAATACATGAAAGCTAGCCACGTGTGGGTCAATAAGACTGGTATGGGTGTCGCTACGGGCGTAAACCCAGACGATATTCAAAAGCTCGGCTGGGTAGATATAGCCTTAGATGACCTTGGTAAGAGGCGTAAAATTTCTGTCTATACACGTCACTATATCTCAGCGATTCAATTGACACAGCAGCAAAACTTAATCGCAACGGTTGCGACTCGTTCTACACATTTGGTAAATCATTTTAGTAACCTAGCGATACTTCCAGTGCCGTTTGATATACCACCTATTGAGCTACACATGGTTTGGAGCCCTCTACTGCATCATAATATTGCACATAAATGGTTCCGTAATGTTATCCGCGAAGTAGCACAAGAAATCCAGGCCGAAGAAGCGGCTATGAAGTGATATAGTTACTGGGTCGGCAAGGAGCTGACCTTGGTATTGTTGATGCTCAAGTTGTCAGTCAGCTGGCCGGAATATTCAATAATAGCTTCCAAATAATGACAAGGAGACTGTCAATGAATACTGCAGACAACGGCTTTGAAAAGCCAATTTCGATAAAATCTCTGGCGATGATTCGTACCCGAACGGTGGTTGGAGTGAGCGCCATAGCGGTCATGGTGGAAGTACATTTAGCAAATGGTTTACCCTCATTCTCGACTGTAGGTTTGCCAGAAACGGCGGTTAAGGAGAGTAAGGATCGTGTCCGTGGGGCGATTATCAATTCAGGCTTTGAGTTTCCCGCAAAGAGGATTACGGTCAATCTTGCGCCGGCCGATTTACCCAAGACAGGCGGTCGTTTTGATTTACCGATCGCGATCGGCATTTTAATCGCGTCAGGTCAGCTATCTGGGGCTAAGGTAGACGATCTTGAGATGGTGGGCGAGCTAGCGCTAGACGGTCATTTACGAAAAGTATCTGGCGTTTTGCCGACCGCCTTATCATGTGGGGCTGCCGGTCGCCAATTAGTAGTGCCACTGGATAACGCGTTAGAAGCAAGCCTTGCTGAGAATAGCTTGGCATTACAAGCAGAGCACCTTTTGACGGTCTGCCAGCACCTCGCTGGACAAGGCGATATGTCGCCTTGTACCGCCAGCGACGGTGTTAGCTCGAAGCATACTAGTTATTTGGATTTGTCAGACGTGAAAGGGCAAAATCAAGCTAAACGAGCGCTTGAGATAGCGGCATCCGGTGGGCACAGTGTTTTATTTATAGGGCCTCCCGGCACAGGTAAAAGTATGCTTGCCTCAAGATTGCCAGGAATTCTACCGTGTTTAAGTCTGAGCGAAGCACTCGAGACAGCGGCCGTGCAGTCAGTCGTACAAGGCCAACTGAACGTAGATCAATGGAGACAACGCCCGTTTCGTAGTCCGCATCACTCAGCCTCGGCTGTAGCGCTGGTCGGCGGAGGCGCTTATCCACGGCCAGGAGAGATATCCTTGGCTCATAACGGTATTCTATTTCTGGATGAGCTTACAGAGTTTTCTCGATCGGCATTAGAGCAGTTACGCGAACCACTAGAAACCGGTAAAATTCATATCGCAAGGGCAAATCAATCAGTCCAATACCCCGCCAGATTTCAATTAGTTACCGCCTGCAACCCGTGTCCGTGTGGCTATCTTGGGGACGATACAGACCGTTGTCGGTGCAGTGTTAACAAGGTCGAGCAATACCGTGCCAAGCTTTCTGGACCTATGTTAGATCGAATTGACATGCACGTTCATCTACCAAGAATATCGGTATCTGAGCTAAGACAACCATCTTCTACAGTAGAGTCTTCCGAGATTGTTCGTGAGCGGGTAAGAGCGGTGCGTGAGCGACAATTGACTAGGCAATCTGAACTCAATCATAGTTTGACAATGTTGGCGATAGAAGAGTTTTGTTGCTTAGACGGTGACATTCATAGTTTTCTAGAGTTGGCCTGCGAACGACTACACTTATCCGCACGCGCGTACCACCGAATCCTGAGGTTGGCTCGTACCATTGCCGACATGGCTGGACTAGCGAATATTGAACGAGCACATATAGCAGAAGCGATTGCCTATCGTAGTTTGGATCGACAACCTTAGCTTTAGAGCTGCTAATTCCTAGGCTCACAATAAAAAGTCGGCTTTAGGTTTAGCCATTGGCTGCTGAACTAAAAATAAGGCCCCGTTAACTTCCTAGCGGGGCTTCTGATTCCCAGCGGGGCTTCTGATTCCTAGCGGGGCTTCTGATTCCTAGCGGGGCTCGCATAAAGCCATAAATATCTGCTTAAAAATATAAGGTTTTAGCTTTTTGTTAGCTAGAGCAAATTACAGAACTACGATATTTTCGGCTTGCGGGCCTTTATCGCCTTGTTTGACGTCGAACTCGACTTTTTGACCTTCGCCTAACGTTTTGAAGCCGTCGCTAGAGATTGCGCTATAGTGAGCGAATACGTCAGGGCCGCCTTCTTGTTCGATAAAGCCGAAGCCTTTAGTCTCGTTAAACCACTTAACTGTTCCAATTGTTGTTGCCATAATAGTAAGTCCTAGAAATTTATAAATCTTGATGATTGTAGTTCAGTTTCTTCAACGATCATTTAATAAATGTGCGAGAAGACGTACGTGAAATGTAGCGGGTAGATACGAGCTGAGTGAAAGAACCAGCAAATAACAAAACCTAAGCACTAATGAAACACAAATTTTAAAAACAAAAAACAGTGGTAACTAGAACAATCTTGTGTGCATAGAAATCCATCGCACTTTCATGAATGATTGATTATAAATTGTTTTTTATTCCTTTGGAAATACCAAAGTTGGATATTTTCAGTTATTTATGTAAGCTAATTCATTGTTCTAAGTAGTTAGCTTAAAGTCTATTTCGCCCAACTTTGTTGGCACTGGAATCAGGTTTTTAGGCTTAAGAATTTCATATCCATTATCGTAAAACGTGTATGACTAGGTCATATTCCGGATTGGTAATAGTGTTATTTGGCGCTATCACTGAGTCGTCATTTCGTCCTATGTGCCCGAGCAGCAGAGTGCTGTTCGGCGATCTGCTTTGACGTTAAGTCAATCTTCTACTATTTGTCCTCGGTATATAAGTTTAGGTTTGCGTTTTTTGCTCGAGTCGGGACTCGAGGTGTTTTTACTTACCTCAACTTGTTGGACTCGCTTTTTAAGTTGAGCGATTTTCGAAATACCTTTTTCGGCCTCTTCTAGCCAGTTCTCACCGGCACGTTCTAAAAAGATCTGGGTCAGTAGTTTAATATTTTGGTTTTCGGTTTGGCGATATAGTGTCGACATCACCTTGCCCAGTTCGGGGTCTGATATCTTCATGGACGCTTGTTGCTGCAGCGGAATATTTCGTTTAATTTCGAAAAAGAGGTTGACCATATATCTGTCGATATTCATTGCTACTGAGCCTCGCATTGTCGGTAGCCGCAGCTAGTTAATGCGGCTCGCTATCAAAAGGGCCGGTGACCCAAAAAAGTTAAAGCAATAGTTATGCCAAGTTATCTCAGATGATGGTGATTTTGGTAGTCAATGAGCTATGCAATGCATCGTGAGCCTCCGCACTGCGTAATCTTGTTGGATGCTTGATATTGCTGTAGACAAAATGCTCAACATTTGGGCAAGGCGCACTTAGCTAGTGCGTCCTCACAGCGACTATCTGTACGACGACGTCTTCAGTAGCTCAAGTTCAACAACACTCCTTAGCGACATGCGTGGGCTACTGTTAGAGTCTCGGCATAGCCCTAGTACAGAAGTTATCGTTGGCCTGCGATTTAAACTTTGCTCGAAAAAAGCGCGTTTCTATGTTCGGCCGACTACAAAACGTTAAGGTATCAATTTGTATCCTTATTTTATTTAGATTAAGGTTATGATTTATATAGATTTTATAGTAATTTTGAGGGTAGCTATTAGGCCTTTTAAAGGTTTGTGAGCAGGGCTTGATAACGGCCCGATTAGCGACGGACTGCTTAGCTCACTATATTCATCATAATTTTAGTTTTTTAGCTTAGACGTGACCTCTAAGTTGTTGTATTATCTCGCCGCAAACGGTGCTAGGCCGCATAAATCAAACTCATTACAGATAAAGTTCAGTAATGAGCTGGTAGCCGTCATTTAGCACCGTCGTTTTTTTGATGCATCAAAACTTACGACGTTTTCAGCGTTAACTATTTAGCGATAGATAACCGCTGTGGCAAACACTGAATTAATTGATAACCGGAAAGCATGTGACTTTCCACCTTGAGAGATCAACATGGCTGACCTATCGAAATATAGAAACATTGGTATCTTCGCGCACGTAGACGCGGGGAAAACAACCACCACCGAACGTATCTTGAGCCTAACTGGCAAGATCCATAAAATCGGTGAAGTACACGATGGCGAAGCCACTACTGACTTCATGGAGCAAGAGCAAGAACGTGGTATTACCATTCAGTCAGCGGCGACAAGCTGCGAATGGGACGGCCATCGCATGAATATCATCGATACGCCAGGGCACGTAGATTTCACTGTTGAAGTTTACCGTTCTTTGAAAGTACTTGATGGTGGCATCGGCGTATTCTGTGGTTCTGGTGGTGTTGAACCTCAATCAGAAACCAACTGGCGTTATGCTAACGAGTCAAAAGTTGCTCGCGTAATTTTCGTCAATAAACTTGACCGTATGGGTGCTGATTTCTACCGGGTTGTAGACCAAGTTGAAAATGTACTAGCGGCTAACGCACTGATTATGGTTCTTCCAATCGGTATTGAAGACGATTTCGTTGGCGTAGTCGACCTGCTTGAGCGTAAGTCTTATATTTGGGATGAATCTGGCGACCCACTGAATTTTGCCGTTGGTGATGTACCCGCCGATATGGTTGACAAAGTTGAAGAGTACCGTGAACTGTTGATCGAGAAAGCGGTTGAAGTAGACGACGACATCATGGAAGCTTGGCTAGAAGGCGAGATGCCAACGATGGAGCAAATTCATCATTGTATCCGTAAGGGTACTAGAGAACTTACGTTCTTCCCAACCTATTGTGGCTCTGCGTTTAAAAACAAAGGCGTGCAAAATGTATTGGATGCTGTGGTTTCTTATCTTCCAAGCCCAACAGAAGTACCTGCTCAACCTCTGGTTGATGAAGAAGGTAACGAGACAGGTCGTTTCGCCGTTGTTTCAGAAAGCGAATCATTCAAAGCGTTAGCATTCAAAATTATGGATGACCGTTTTGGTGCGCTGACATTCGTGCGTATTTACTCGGGTCGTTTGAACCGAGGCGACACCATCATGAATGCGTTTACAGGTAAATCTGAACGTGTTGGTCGAATGGTAGAGATGAACGCTGATGAGCGTATCGAGTTGAGTACCGCGGGCGCGGGTGACATTATTGCTATTGTTGGCATGAAGAACACTCAAACTGGTCACACATTGTGCGACCCGAAAGATCCGATCACGCTTGAGCCAATGGTTTTCCCGGTACCAGTAATTTCAATGGCTATTTTCCCTAAGGACAAAGCCGCCACTGAAAAAATGGGCCTTGCACTTGGTAAAATGGTGGCTGAAGATCCGTCTTTCATTGTTGAGACTGACCAAGAGTCAGGTGAAACTATTTTAATGGGCATGGGTGAACTGCACCTAGATATTAAAGTCGATATCTTAAAGCGTACGCATGGTGTTGAATGTACCGTAGGTGCTCCTCAGGTTGCGTACCGTGAGTCAATCACGCAACGCATTGAGGATAGTTACACGCATAAAAAGCAATCTGGTGGTTCTGGCCAGTACGGCAAAATCGACTACATCATTGAGCCCAACGAGCCGGGTGAAGGTTTTGCTTTCGAATCTAAGGTTACTGGTGGTAACGTACCTCGTGAATTCTGGCCAGCAATTGAAAAAGGTTTTGCTACTTCAATGGATAAAGGCGTATTGGCTGGCTTCCCTACCGAAGACATAAAAGTAACCTTAACCGATGGTGGCTTCCACGCAGTGGATTCATCGGCTGTTGCCTTTGAAATTGCTGCCAGAGGTGCTTATCGTCAATCATTGCCAAAAGCTGGCGCACAGATTATTGAGCCAATCATGGGCGTTGATGTGTTCTCTCCAGAGGACAATGTTGGTGACGTTATCGGTGATTTGAATCGTCGTCGTGGCATGATGAAGTCGCAAGATCTAATGCCAACCGGTGTTCGGATCAAAGCCGACGTGCCGCTATCTGAAATGTTCGGTTACATCGGTGATTTACGCACAATGACATCCGGTCGTGGTCAGTTCTCTATGGAATTTTCACACTACAGCCCTTGTCCGCGAAACGTTGCTGAAGGCGTAATCGCAGATCAAAAGGCAAAAGATGCGGCTAAATAATGCGTCAGCGACGCGTTAACATCGCCGCTGTATGAATGCAAAGAGTGATGTCTATGCGCCCCGAGGTATCGCTTAGTAAGTAATTACTAAGCGATACCCAAAATTTCAAAAAAGCCTCAATGAGAAATCGTTGAGGCTTTTTTGTTAGCACAATTTGGTTTATCTTAACGCTATGAAATACAGACAAATAAAACTCGCTACCCTGGTCTCTATCAGCTTATTTGCAGCGGCTTGCAGTGACGGCCCTAAAGAAGTTAAAGCGCCTGAGCCAGTCGATATTAAAGCTACAGAGCAAATCAACGATAAACTGCTTAACGCAATGCGTGAGATCAGTGATCAACAGCTAGATCAGCTTGAAAACGCTGGAAAAGAAACCCTTACGCAGCTTGCTGAAGCGGATCGCCAATCGCTTATCAACCTGACCATCGATGAATCGGCCGAGGCGGTGGCTGAAGACGCAAAAAAAATGGTGGATCTACTTGGCAGTATTAATCGAATATCAGAGTAGCCGATAGCATCGAATTCATCACTAAAGAGTTAAACCACTGTGTGTCATCAGAGTTGGGTTTAGGTGTTAAGCATTAAACAAAGTATCCGCTCTATACTGGCCTTTGTGAGTGTTAGAAGTAAATCATAAGCGTTTAAACCTGTTGAGTAACATGTTTACTTTTGTAAGCTCCTAAGCGCGCTGTTGCGGCAGTAATACGGTAAAAATCGAATTTTAAATTGTGAATTATTATGCAGATATTGACCCAAACCAACGTTGCCTCTGGCAACTTTTTAGCAATGGTGAGTAGCCGGTCTGTCAGCAACTGTACCTAGAAGGTGATTTGCATGCGTTACCAGTGTAATTCGATTATTAGTTAAGCCGCGACTAACTTGTGGCAAGCGTTAAATGGCTGAGACTTATTTCACTTTATATGAAGCGCTGTTTAGATGCTTTATCGTAGATCAGAAGATAGACTCAATAATGAGTTGGGCTGGCTTCGATGTTACTTTTCGCCGGCACGTAAAATCATTTATAAAGCGCGGAACCGAACGCGATCAAAAAGAACGTCTCAAGTAATTGAGGGTTGTTGGTACGGTTCAATAGGGGCAACAATAAGTTGCGGTGAAGTCGATCGAAGGACGTTAAGAGATCAAATAATTATTGATAATTAAGTTATTTTGGGAGGCCCAACAACAAATTTTAATTTGCCAAAGCTTGAACCTTAGTCATAATAGAAAACACAGTTGCATAAAGCTACGATAGTGACTGTTAAAGTGATTAACTAATTTACCGAGATTTTATGCCTAAGCTACTCAGTTCGATGAGCAAAAACCGCGAGCGACTTATATGCATACGTCAGTTAGTGACAGTCGGTTTATTGCTTAGCATGCTGATGTTGTGCTCGGCCTGTGTTTCATTGCCTGATGATGCTCGTGAGGTATTTGAACCAACCGATTGGTCTAAAGACAATAATTATAAAAAGGATTAGCGATGACGCATCTAGATTTTATAAAGCCCTTGGGCTTATTGCAATTGGTGTTTATTCTCAGTGGCTGCGTATCTCTTAACGTTGCGTCATTGTCGACACTCGAGCTTAGTGACAGCGCTTCCGTGCTATCAGAGGCCGAGGGCGGTATTAATTTTCAGGGCGTGCCGCTTAAATCAGGGCAAATTATTGTTAGTGATAATAACGCTGCGATGAATCTCATTGTGACCTTTACTGATACTGAATATCACCCTTTTTCTCACGCAGGTATTATCTCAATCGAGCAGGGTAAGCCGTATGTTTATCAAGCCGCTGTGCAATTAAAATTGCTATTTAGGGAATCGGCAACTGACCTTACAACTGGTTCTGTTATGAGAGTTTCATTAGCGGAGTTTGTTAACGCCACCACCGTTGCCGCCATTTATAACCCATCTTCGGCAGAGCTTGGTACGTCAATGGTGGCATTTGCTAGACACGCGCACGATAAAAAATTACCGTATGACGCGGTGTTTGACCCAGTCGACCGATCAAAGGTTTATTGTAGTGAGTTTATTGTCAGTGCCATGGAGTTCGGTCATGGTCAAGCGGTGCCCCTACGGCTGCGAAATAGACATTCGTCGATAGACACTCTTTATGAATGGCTGAATATTGATACCAATAGACACTATTTTGTCAGCGACCTTGTATCAAACGAAAATCGTGTGGCGTTGCTCAGTACTAAGCTTACTGCACGGCAAATCGAATTGCATTTTGCCTTGCGTGAAGAGCTGTATAGGCGTTTTACAGTAGATCAAAAAATTGGCAATATTTTGAGTTGGTCTACTTTCGGCCCGGTGTTTCGCCCTCAAGTAGCCTCCTTTATTCAACGAGGACTCAATCAGGACTTTAGAAAACCATTTGAAGGTGAAGCTAGCCGCAATTGGGTTAGAGCGCTTGCCAACCAGATGTTTGGCGCAATCGAGGACATCGATACGCCCTGACGCAACTGATTGCTAGCTTCAATAGTTAGATTCTAATGCTGTATTGAGGTCTATGTCCGATACGTGAGGCTGAAGTTGAAGTGACAAGTGGCATCGTCGCTCAATGTGCTACCGATTTTCGGCGCAGCTAAGTATATGCAGCAAAAAACCACTATCGTTAGTTAGGCTCAAGGTCTAAGTTAATCAGAAGGCCGTTACGTCGATATACTGAGAAATAAAAGAATGGCTTTTTAGTATCAACGTAGATTAGTTGATTGCCGCTATTTTTATCCTAGCCTAGGCTTGAACCATGTTTAATTAATCGAAGCTTGTCAATAAATTACCAATTGGTAAGCGGTTAAAAAAAAGGGTGAGCACCTAAGTGCTCACCCTTTAATTTGATTCAATTGATTTTGTTAAATAATTAACCTGGGCTAGCAACAGGAATTACGGGGGGTTCTTCAACAGGATCGTCTTTTGTTACTTCCCTTGCAATAACTGCCGTTAACGCAGCACCGACTATCAATCCAGTAGTACCAATGGTGGCGATAAGTGGTAGAAGAAAAGCCGCCTCAACCACTTTAGCGTCATTGGCTGATGATGCAACTAGTGCATTACCTTCTTCAACAGTGCTAAAAGAATTGCCAGCTTCAGATTGAACCGATACATTGCCAACACGTGGGATAATTGACAGTTGACCTTCGTTGAGTACCACAACAGCGTTAATGCCGGTCGCCGAGGTCAGAGTAAATGCACCTGTTGGCGAGTCAATCGTTACCGCCATGCCGGCTGATGCTGTAAAATCAACCGCGCCTTTACTTAACGACAGCGTTAAAGGCGCAATACTGCTGATAGAGGCAATTGAATTTGGTGCTAATGTAATTAGTGCGTCACCTGAGGTGAGCATGATTTTGGCACTTTCAGAACCGACTGTGCTTAGAATTTCGCCTTGAATATACACAAATTGACTATTGTCGAATTTTTGCTGTGCGGCGCCAGGGTTAACAATAACCGTGGAATCGGCACGTACAGAACCAATCACGGTATTAGCTGCGAAGGCGCCTGTGCACATCAAACTTAATGCAATTGCTAGTGTTGTTTTCGCTGTAGGTTTACTGATTTTCATTGAAATGCCCTTTTGTGTTGTTAGCTATGCGTCTTTGCTTTGCCAGATTAATATTTTAATCACTTAACATTGTAGCCGATTTATTCGGTTAAAACATTAATTTTGTAAATTTTATCGAGCGTTTAGCTTTCATCAATACTGTAACATTTGAAAAACGAACGAAGTTTGTCCATCAGTTTGAGCCTCCCTCGATGTCGATCAGCCACCAAGCGAGTTTTCAATCGACCACTTCGCAAGTAGGCGCTTGATGTCGCTAGAGGGTAGGGCGAACGATGATCCAGAGAATAAACCAGTATTGCTGTAGATTTTTGTAATTAAGCCGACTACTTGCGCCTTGCTGTTTATCATCGCTCCGCCTGATGTGCCGGGGTTGACGGTGACATCCGTTTGAATTACAGGTACTTTTATTGATGAGTTAAGCGTCACGTTCAAGGCCGAAACGATGCCCAAAGAACTGCTCATAGATAAATTGAAGGCCGCGCCAACCCCGATCACTGATTGCCCCTCTTTTACTGGCTCCTCACTCAAGATCAGTATTGGTAATTGAGTCGACGTTACCCGTAGCAACGCGACGTCACTTGCGGGGTCATTGTTAATCAATGTGGCTCGAAGTTTTTGACCTGTGAATGTTGTTACGGTAATTTTTGACGATCCCAGCACTACGTGCGCAGCGGTTAGTATCCAACTATATTTAGTGTCACCAGCTATGATGAAGCCGCTTCCATGTCGTTTAGACGGAAGTTTTGCAAAGTCGTCCTTGTAAAAGTCGCTGTATTGGCCTAATGCTGCTTCACGTTGTCGTTGCTCATTTGTTTTGAAAAAACCCTTTTTTTTGTTGGCGGTTATAGTCACCATCGAGGGTTTTACGGTTTCAATAACAGAGATAAAGCTATCGTGTGAATAGGCCACAAGAGCATTTGATAATAGTGTCAAAAACACCAGTGATAAGATTAAAAGTCGGCTTTTGATTGATGATTTATAGGTTGAGCTGAATTTCACAAATAACATTAAGCGTGTACCGAGTTTGAACCACAGATTGCCATTGTACGTGCGAGAGGGGGATAGTTAAAGAGCGCATAATGCGAGTCACTTCATCGCACATACTATTGAGCTAAGTCTCGAAGCCATGATCATGGTTAGCGCATGGCCTGCAGTTTTAATGACTCAAGTTTTTTACCTGCCCCGAGTCTGATTCTTGATTCTCTAATTTGAAATCGTCAAAGCACCAATGGGCGGATATTTTATTGTCAAATAAGCCGCTCTTGAGTCGCCATATCCAAATTAAAATAATCTCTATATCACTCACCACTTTGAAGGAAAGCTCAAGCGCCAGTCAAGGCTAGCGGCCGAGCGGCTTAAGTAAGATTAATCGCTTTATGCAAAGCAATCTAAGCTTACTTTGGCGTGCTTGCTAGACGCGTTTGCCGCAATTAGCTTTACATTGATTGTTGACACTAATGTCGACTATTCAAGACCCTAGTTCGCTTAGACATTTTTTGTATCTTACCAGTGCTGTACTTCTTATAAGCTCGTTGCGTACAAGTGACTAAGATGGACCTTTAGCCTTGGCTTTAATCAAAAATACGTTGTAATCGTCGGCGCTGTCTCGCTCATAAAACGAGTTTGCGACACCATCTGACGACACGCTGGCGGAACTGACGTCGACGATGTTCTATAATACTGATACCCTCAGCTTAAACTCAAATATAATCAGGTGGGTATAGCATTAGTTACTTGACCTTTCTCTGTGCAAGTACCATATGCCCGCTATGATCATGCCAATGCCAAGCGCGTGAAAAGTGGTAAATGCCTCATTTAATATTAACACCGCAAAGGTGCTGGTAAATGCTGGGCCCACCATCGCCACAATGCCGGTTTTATTGGCGCCAATCCTGGCTACTGCTGAGGTAGTGAAAAAGGTCGGTATCACAGTGCAGAAAATGGCGATGACTAAAATCCAAAATAAGCCCTCGGCGTTGACTTCTGGTGATGTGACGCTTCGAGTAAGTGCGTAGTGGATAAAGATGCCAAAGCTTGCCGCTATCAGAGCAATACAGGTAAATACTCGACTACCCATTTCGGTGATCAAAGATTTACTGAAAATAAGGTAGATCGAAAATGATAATGCGCTGCCGAGTATAAACGCGGCACCGAGAAAAACATCACGGCCGAACTCACCTAAATCATGACCGAAGATAATCGCTACACCGGTGTAGGTGATGGCCAGTGAGATAAACATTCTTAAACTTACTTTTTGCTTAAAGAAAAGAACACCCAATAGGACAACCATAGTTGGGTAAACGTATAAAATCATGCGTCCCAACTGGGCGGTTACGTATTGCAGCCCCATTAGGTCTAAAAAACTGGCGGAGTAGTAACCAAATAAGCCGATAATGCAGGAGCTCACCACTGCTTTGGCGCTGAGTAGTGCTTTTTTAGCCGGATCACGCAGTAATAAAAAAAGCATAGTCGCGTAAATTGGTGCTGAAAACAGCATTCTGAAGGCGATAAGGGTGGTTGGGTCGATCCCTTGGGCGTACACCAGCTTGACGAAAATAGGCCGAATTGCGAATAGTGCGGCGCTGCCAATCGCAAATAGAAAGCCGGCTGTAGTAAGCGATGACGAGTTAGTTTGATCCATGTTGTCGTACTTGGCACGCTTAAAACGTTATTTTTGAAAACAATTCCGATGATGCCGTAAACGATCTTGCAAACCAAGCAATCTTTTGCATGGAATCGTCAGCTAGATCTACCGAAATTAATGAAAAAAGAGTATTATTTCGGCACTTTTTTGCAGCTATGTATTTAATGGCTGATAAAAACGCGAGTACACGATCTTATTAATCCTAACAAGGTAAAGACATAATGAATGTTCATGAGTATCAGGGTAAAGAAATTCTGAGGAAATACGGGGTTGTAACACCTCGCGGTATTCCTTGCTTTTCAGTAGACGAAGCAATGGCCGCAGCTGAAGAACTAGGTGGCAAGGTATGGGTAGTTAAAGCTCAAATTCACGCAGGCGGCCGGGGTAAAGGCGGCGGTGTGAAAGTTGCAACCAGTAAAGAGCAATTGCGCGAGTACGCTGATGCCATTCTTGGTATGCAGTTGGTGACCCCGCAGACAGGTCCAGAGGGCAAGCTTGTTAACCGTCTTTACATCGAAGAAGGTGCTGACATCGCTGATGAGCTATACGTTGGCGCTTTGGTTGACCGTGAGACTCAAAAAGTAGTCTTGATGTGCAGCTCAGAAGGCGGTATGGACATCGAAGAAGTGGCTGAAGCAACGCCTGAGAAGATTCTAAAAATTTTCGTAGATCCAACAACTGGTTTGGATCGTGCAGAAGCAAAAGATGTATGTTCTAAAATGGGCATCCCTGATGTTGCGGTTGAAGAAGGCGCTGATTTTCTGGAAGGCCTTTATCAAGCATTTGTTGCATCTGATGCATCATTGGCTGAGATTAACCCATTGGTGGTTACTGGCGATAACAGCATTGTTGCCTTGGACGCCAAGTTCAATATTGATTCAAACGCGCTATACCGTCAACCAGAAATCGTCGCCTATCGCGATTTGACTGAAGAAGACGCCAACGAAATCGAAGCCTCAAAATGGGGTTTATCTTACATCTCGCTCGATGGCAATATTGGTTGTTTGGTGAACGGCGCAGGCCTAGCAATGGCCACTATGGACATCATCCAGTTGTACGGTGGTGAGCCAGCTAACTTTCTTGACGTTGGCGGTGGTGCCAACAAAGAGCAAGTGACGGAAGCGTTCAAAATCATGTTAGCCAACCCTAAAGTGGAAGGCATCTTAGTGAACATCTTCGGCGGCATCATGCAGTGTGATGTGATTGCGGAAGGTATTGTTGCCGCGGCAAAAGAAGTCGGCTTGAGCGTGCCATTAGTTGTACGCTTAGAAGGCACAAACGTTGATAAAGGCCGAGCCATTTTGGACCAGTCTGACGTGAAATTACAAACGGCCACTACCATGGCCGACGCTGCAGAGAAAATCGCTGCTGCGGTTAAAGCTTAAGGGGTCTTACTATGTCAATTCTAATTAATAAAGATTCGCGCATTGTGACTCAGGGCATCACGGGTAAGACCGGTGAGTTCCATACCACTCAATGCTTGGATTACGCTTTCGGTCGAGATTGTTTTGTTGCCGGTGTTACGCCGGGTAAAGCAGGTCATACGGTTCAAGGTGTACCTGTTCTTAACACCGTTGCTGAAGCAAAAGAGCAACACGGTGTAAACGTATCGGTTATCTATGTTCCGCCACGTTTTGCGGCGGCCGCGATTGACGAAGCAGTTGACGCTGAACTGGATTTAGTGATTTGTATCACTGAAGGTATACCGGTGGCTGACATGATCAAAACTCGTGACCGTATGCGCAAAATGGGTAGCAAAACTATTTTGGTTGGTCCTAACTGCCCAGGTGTTATCACGCCTGAAGAAGTTAAGATCGGTATCATGCCTGGCTATATTCATAAGAAAGGTAGCATCGGCGTGGTATCGCGTTCAGGTACTTTGACCTACGAAGCGGTGCATCAGCTTACTCAACTAGGCATGGGCCAATCTACTTGTGTAGGTATTGGTGGTGACCCAGTAAACGGCATGAAGCATCTCGACGTATTGAAGATGTTCAATGAAGATCCTGAAACGGAAGCGGTTGTTATGTGTGGCGAGATTGGCGGCACTGACGAAGAAGAGTGTGCGGCTTGGATCAAAGAGCATATGACTAAGCCAGTGGCTGGTTTTATTGCCGGTGTAACAGCGCCTCCAGGAAAACGCATGGGTCACGCCGGTGCGATCATTTCAGGTGGTCAAGGTACGGCTCAATCTAAAATTGATGCGCTTCGAGATGCGGGTGTTCATGTGACAGTTAACCCGTCTGAAATGGGCACAACTCTTAAAGACGCGATGTCTTAGCATCGGCTAGGCGTAGGCTCTTTTTATTAAGTAATGCCTTAGCATTACTAGGCTGAAGGCTCTTTTTATTAAGTAATGCCTTAGCATTACTAGGCTGAAGGCTCTTTAGTAGGCAGTATTAAGTTTTAGGAAAGTCGAACTCTTTTTGGGGTTCGGCTTTTTTATTGCCTTTGCATAAAGGCGGGCTAAACTCGATAACTACTTTCGATGTGCTCGCGTGTTATTACGCCATAGATACGTTGTTTAGATTCGCCGTGTGCGCCTCTTATGAACAGTACATCGCATTGCTCGGCCTGCATGAGTTCATGGGCTTCTTGTAAGGTGGCAACGATGGTAGTGGCGGTGGTGTCGATACGTTTTGCTGGAATGGTCAATAAATCCAGATGTTGTTCGCTGGCTTCGGCTTGCGGCCCTAACTCACTGATGTGGCGGGCTAAGTCTGTCGCCGGTAGCAAGCAGTCTTTGCGTTGATCTTCTTTGTTAGTCAACAAAATCCATCGAGGCTCTTGTTTGAGTATTTGTTTGGCTTCTTTTATCGAAGCGATTCGAGAGTGCTGAATAATGTTGCGTTCCATTACACTCGCCACGCCTATTCTTCTGAGTGCTTTTGACAGGGAGCTATTACGATAGTCTAGACCTCCTGAAAGCATAAGATGTTGATAAATAGATGATTTTTTAAATACAACGCGAGTAACAAGCGATGCAGTTATAACGGCAATCATGCCAGGTAAAATGATCGCGTGGTCAGCTGTTAGTTCTAATAAATAGATCAAAGCGGCCAGCGGGGCTTGTAGTACCGCGGCCATCATCGCCGCCATACCGAGTGTGGAATAAAATGCTGTGCTGGTGATATCGGGGTATACCACGCCAATAGCAGAGGCAATTGCCGCTCCAGCCGCGGCACCGATAAACAGTGTCGGGCCGATTAGACCGCCCGGAATACCGAGGCCAATTGCCATCGCTGTAGTGATGGTTTTTGCAAAGGTCAGCAGCACCACCGTGGCCACGCTTACTTGCATCAATAAGATGCCGTCAACGGTGTCATAACCGGTGCCCATAATCTCGGGTAATGCAAACGCAATTGCGCCTGTAATTACCCCGGCTATGGTCGTTCGAGCCCATATTGCCTGCTTGGCGAAAAGGCGGCTAGTCAATAGTGTTAAATGGATAAATCCTGCCGCCAAACAACCAATCAGGGCGCCCATAAAGGCCACCACTGGAAGCTCCTGTAGAGAGTTCATCTGTAAGTCTGGCACAGTAAAGGCGGTATCGTCGCCGAAGGTGATGCGAGTCAGGGTGGTGGCACTTACCGCAGCCAGAATCACCGGTGTAAAACCGATAACGGTGTAGTCCATAATCACCACCTCCATGGCGAAGATGACTCCAGCTAGCGGTGTATTAAAAGCCGCCGCTATTGCCGCGGCGACGCCACAACCCACTAATATGCGCACACTATTATTTGGCACTCGCAAGCTTCGACCAAGCGCACTGCCAGCGGCGGCACCTAAGTGAATGCTTGGGCCCTCGCGACCGATGGAGTGACCGGATAACAAGCTAATCGCGCCAGTAACAAACTGCACTGCCGCATTTTTTAGTGGCAGATAGCCTTGGTGATAGTCTAAGCGTTGGATTACGTGCACCACGCCAACGCCACGGTTTTTAGGTTTAAGAAAGTGTAAAATTAAGCCAACAATCAGGCCGCCAGCGACACATAACAAAAAGCGGTCAACGCCACTTAATGCTTCGAAGCTTTCGATATCGCCATTCGGCAGCCACTGATCTGCGGCGCCCTCCATCACTAAGCGAAATAGAATGATTAGGCTACCAGAAACGACCCCACAAATAATTCCAAGAATGGCCAATAACGGAAGGCCCTCAAAGTTACTCGACATTCTAATTTGTTGCGCTTCGAGAAAGCGGCCGTAACCTTGTCGAACAAAATTCAGCCGTTTGATATCAAGTAGTTTCAAGCTTTGCCTGTGGATTGGCTAGAAAGGAGTTGCGATTTTAGCATCCACTTGATGAATTGCCGCCTTGAAATCAGCCTGAATTCTGGCGATTGCTGGTTCGCTATCGGCTTCAAAACGGAGCACAAGAATAGGCGTAGTATTAGACGGCCGAATCAGGCCAAAGCCGTCTTCATAGTCGACCCGCAGGCCGTCAATTTTACTCACGGTGGCATCACCGAAATCGGCGACTTGCTTGAGCTTGTCCATAAATACGTAGTGCTCGCCTTCTTCGAAGTCGATGCGTAACTCCGGTGTGTTAACACTGTCTGGTAATGCATCGAATATCTGTTGTGGAGTTTGTTGCTTTCTTGACAGCAACTCAAGTAAGCGAGCGCCGGCGTAGACCCCGTCGTCAAAGCCAAACCAACGCTCTTTGAAGAAGATATGCCCGCTCATTTCTCCGGCTAAAGCCGCACCAGTTTGCTGCAACTTTGCTTTGATAAACGAATGGCCTGTGCGCCACATGGTTGCTTTACCGCCAGCGGCTTCGATTTCCGCCGGTAGGTTTCTAGAACACTTAACGTCGTAGATAATTTCGGCGCCGGGATCACGACTCAATACGTCTTGGGCAAATAAAATCATTTGTCGATCGGCCCAAACAACCTCTCCTTTTTTAGTTACTACGCCGAGTCGGTCGCCGTCGCCGTCAAAGGCTAAGCCAAGCTCAGCGTCATGCTCTTTTACCGCCGCGATTAAGTCTTGAAGGTTCTCAATTTGGCTTGGGTCGGGGTGATGATTAGGGAAGGTGCCATCGACGTCGCTAAAGAGGTCGATAACGTCGCAGCCAATGGCTCTAAATAGCTGAGGAGCAGTGGCTCCGGCAACACCGTTACCACTGTCGATAACAATTTTCATTTCCCTTTCGAGTTTAATATCACCAACGATTCGTGCAATATAATCGTCTATAATCTTTTCTTGGGTATAGCTACCTTGGCCTTGACTGTAATTTTCGTTAACAATACGTTGCTTTATATCTTGAATGCGCTCGGCCGACAAAGTCACACCGTCGACTACCATCTTGAAGCCATTGTAATCGGGTGGGTTATGGCTACCGGTAATGGCAATACACGAGGGGATACCTTTGGAGTAACTGGAGTAGTAAACCACTGGTGATGGCGCAAGGCCAATATCGATAACGTTGACACCGGCGGCACGTAAACCGTCGGATAGCACCTCCGCCAGCATTGGCCCCGACAATCGACCGTCACGGCCGATAACTATGCTATCGCCACCACTGGCGATCACTTCGCTGCCAACCGCTTGGCCTATTTTAAAGGCGATATCAGTGGTAAGTGTATTATCGACAATCCCGCGGATGTCGTAGGCTTTAAATATAGCGTGAGGAAATGTCATTCTTCGAGTTTAGAGCTGGTTTCGTTAAGCTTGAGTTTACTCTAATTATGCGACAGTTCGACAACTTCTATAATTTCCATTGGCGCATCGCTGGGCGCGATTAAGAGTTCGATCGGTTTTTGCTAGTTTCTAATGTCGAGACTGGCGTTTACAAGCGATCGATGAATTTTTTAATCTCGCCCCAAGCTTCTTTCGCCGAGCCAGTATGCATATTGAAAAGGTGCCAATCATGTATTTGATTTTTCCATACTTGTAACCTTACTGGTGAACCGGCTGCGACTGCTTTATTGGTATAGCGCATACCCTCGCCAAGCAACATTTCGCTACTACTCGCGTGAAGTAATGTCGGCGGTAAATCGCTCAAATCGTCAAACAACGGTGAGGCCAATTTGTTCGACGGGTTGATGCGCATAGAAAATAAGCCGACCCACATACGTAATGCCTTTGGTAGTTTGGTCAATAAGCCGAGGCCTTCGCCGAGCAACTTGTCGGTATCACGGTTTCGTTTGATAGTGGGTGACGACATGGTCATATCGGTAGACGGCGAAAAGCCGATTACGCCGTCAGGTCGTTTAGCCGCACCGCGCTTGCTCCAGCTCGAAAGCATTAGCGCAAGATTGCCTCCGGCTGAGTCGCCGGCAACGATCAAAAAGTCGCAAAGTTGCGGACCTTCAGGGCCGTTTTTAAGCACCCAATGATAGGCCTGCTGAGAGTCTATGATGCTTTTCATACGACTGTGTTCTGGCAGCATTCTATAATCTACCGAGAGCACCGCGGCATTGGCCATTTTCGAGAGTTGGTCTGAAAATTTTCGGTGCCCTTTAGGGCTACCAAACAAAAATGCTCCACCGTGCAGGAATACAACTCGTCTAGCCGTATCAACACCGGGCGCGACCGCCCATTCGCAACTGACGCCATTGGCTGTCACCGAGCTAAAGGCGGTATCCGTTTGCAGATCATCTGATAACTGGTCGGCAAACTTACGCACCAGTGCGAAGCCTTTCTTCAACGACTTAGTCTTTTGGGTATCGTTACGAACGCCTTTAATTATCTGAAGGAATTTTTCTGTCGACGCGGCATCTTCTGGGTGCGCGTCAAACGTCTCGCCAACGTGCGAATCGTAACGGCTTAGATCAGGCCCAGCGAGAATAAACGTCGCGATCAGCCACCAAAGTAAAGCCAAAGTAATAAATATAGTCCAGGTCATGCGGATAGTTCTCGAGGTCGATAGGCGATTAGTCGGTGATATAAGTAGTATAGCCACGAAACGCGATTTCTAAAGGGCTTAGACCATTTAGCTGCTTAATGTTTGCCATGCCGATAGGCGAGTGGCGTTGAACCGGTCCAGCTTTTAAACGCACGGATAAAGGCACTGGGTTCGGAAAAGCCCACAAGGGTGGCGATCTCTTCAATTTTGTATTTGTTATCAAACAATAAATTCACCGCTATATCACGGCGTGTTTGCATTTTTATCTCTTTAAACGACAGGTCTTCGGCCTGTAATCGTCGGTGTAAAACCTGTTGGCTCATCTCGAAATAAATCGCTGCTTCCTTAAGCGTCGCCTGGTAATTACCTTGTTTTATATTGCGCTCTAGCCATTGTCTAACTTGATCGCTAATAACCCGGTAATTTTTTGGTTGGTATAGCAATGACAGGTTAGTACCAGCCAGATATTGATCGAGCGTCTCTGGAGTTTGAACAATCTCGAGCTGAGCATGGCGCAGATCAAACTCAAAGCGCGACTCGCCTTGTTTATAATGTATTGGTGCGCCGTAGAATAACGCCCTATATTGACTACTATATTCTGGTTCTGAATGTTTTAAACCGACCATGCTGAGTGGAATAAACTGCCCGCCTAACCAGCAATGAAAGCGATGAATCGACGATAGCACCGCCTCTACAAGATAGTTGTTCAAACCTTGCACGCCCTCTATCGGGCTCAATATATAGGCAATCGATTGGTCTGTTTCTTCTACTCGATGCTCGAAGGTGTTATTAAAAAGGTTCCAGAAATTGGCGGTACGCCGCAAGGATCGATGTATGTCGCGCGCACTAATACAACTGCGGCAAGACATGTTAAAGCTGCCGAGAGGTTGGGTGCCTGCGCCTAAGCCTAGGAACTCATCGTCGAGCTTACGCATGATTTCGATCGCAAACGAGGCGAAGGACTCTAAACGAACGCGAGTACCCGGCTTTTGCAGCGTTAAGCGTGAGATACCATTGCTTAGCAATATTGGGTCGCATTCGAGGCCTTGTGCCTGAGCGCCCTCAAGCAACATGCGAGCAAACGCTGAATCGATGGTGATTTCTTTCATGCCGAGAATTAAAGCACATTTAATGTTAAAATTTGATAAAAATTGTACATTTAATCGATAGCTTTTGTCATTGCTGATTCACATCGGCGGCGTAAAATAATATCAATCAATAATTATTCTGATCAGAGGTTCCCTATGAGTAACACTGCATACATTTATGACGCCGTACGAACACCGCGAAGTAAAGGCAAAAAAGACGGGTCATTGCATGAAGTTAAACCTGTTGACTTAGGCGCAGGCCTATTTCGTGAATTACAGCAGCGTAACGACTTAGATACGTCGTACGTTGATGATGTAATCATGGGCTGTGTATCGCCTGTTGGCGAACAAGGCAGTGATATTGCCAAAATGATCGTGCAAAACGCCGACTGGGACGAATCAGTTGCTGGTGTTCAATTGAATCGTTTTTGTGCTTCTGGTTTAGAAGCGGTTAATACGGCTGCAGCAAAAGTAGCCTCGGGCTGGGATAACTTAATTGTTGCCGGCGGCATCGAATGCATGTCTCGTGTGCCCATGGGCTCGGATGGCGGCGCAATGTCAGGCGACGCGGCGTTCGCGATTAAATCTGGCTTTGTACCTCAAGGCATCGGTGCTGACACTATTGCCACTCTAGATGGTTATTCGCGCGAAGACGTAGACGCCTATGCACTTGAGTCGCAAAAACGGGCCGCAAGTGCCCGCGATAATGGTTGGTTCGATAGTGCTGTAGTGCCGGTGAGAGACAAAAATGGCGTGATCATTCTTGAGCGCGATGATTTCATTAAACCTGAATCTACGATGCAAGGCCTTGGTGGTCTACGTGCGTCGTTTGAAGAAATGGGTAAATATGGTTTTGACGATATTATTTTAAAGAAATACAACACCCTGGAGCGTATCAACCATGTGCACACACCAGGCAACTCCTCAGGAATTGTCGACGGTGCAAGTGCGGTATTAATTGGCTCGGAGCAAGCAGGCAAAGATTTAAGTATGAGGCCACGCGCCAAGGTGAGGGCGACAGCGATTATATCGAGCGACCCTATTATTATGTTGGCTGGCCCTGGCCCTTCGGCTAAAAAAGCTTTAAAAGCAGCCGGCATGAGCAAAGACGATATTGATCTATGGGAAATCAACGAAGCGTTTGCCTCAGTAGCCATGCGCTACATGCGCGATTTAGATATTGGTCATGACATCACCAATGTAGTCGGCGGGTCAATTGCTATGGGGCATCCATTAGGTGCAACGGGCGGTTGTATCATCGGCTCTATGCTAAATGAATTAGAGCGTCGCGATTTGAGCACAGGCATGCTGTCTTTGTGCGTTGGCGGTGGCATGGGGATCTCATGCATTATCGAGCGAGTATAGTTTAGCTATCCACGCGCCGATTTTTGCTCCAAGCCTTTGTTAAAAGTGTGCTCGACTGACAATGATATAGTTTATGACTGATTATTTAGAAGCCTTAAGCTCGTTGTCTCCACGCACTTTAGCCTTGCTTTGGAGCAAAACTCAACTCGTGAAAACGCCTAAACAAAATTAAAAATTTTGGAGTAATAAAATGAGTGTATTCAGATACGAAAGAGATGACCACGGCATTGTAACCGTGACCATGGACATGACCGGCCCAGTGAACGCTATGAACGCCGAGTACCATGAGGCGATGAGTGAAACCATTGCTAAGTTAGAGGCTGAGCAAGGTTTAACCGGCGTAGTGTTCGCGTCTGCCAAGAAGGTTTTCTTCGCTGGCGGTGACTTAAATGATTTGGTTAAAGCCGACCCTGAGCAAGCGGAGGTGTTTTTTAATGCCACCGAAGAGATGAAAGCGGGCTTACGACGAATTGAGAAACTTCCTGTGCCTGTGGTTGCCGCGATTAATGGTGCGGCTTTAGGCGGCGGCTACGAGCTCTGTTTAGCCTGCAATCATCGAATTGCCTTTGACCATAAATCAGTACAAATTGGCTTGCCCGAATGCTCACTAGGCTTATTCCCGGGTGGTGGTGGTGTGGTGCGCTTAACCAAGTTAATTGGTGTTGAAAAAGCGTTGCCCTACATTTTAGAGAGTAAGAAATTAGCCTCAGCTAAGGCGCTCGTTGTGGGCATGATCGATCAATTGGTTGATTCAATCGATGAATTAGTGCCAGCGGCCAAGGCCTTTATTCTGGCCAGCAAAGACGACGAATTTGCCGCAGTACAATTATGGGACCGTAAAGGTTACAAGGTTCCCGGCGGCGCGATCAACTCGCCACGTAACGCACAACTTGGTGTTATGGCGCCAGCCATGCTGAGTCAAAAGACTCGTGGCTTGATGCCGCAAATGACGGCGGCGATGGATGTGGCTTTTCAAGCATCGATGTTAGATATTGATACGGCGCTGCGCATTGAAGGTCGAGAGTTCGCCAAGATCGCTACTGGTCCGGTTGCTAAGAACATGATTTCGACGTTCTTCTTTCAATTAAATAAAATCAACGGTGGCGCCAGTCGTCCGAAACATGTTGAGAAGAACTTGACTCGTAAGGTCGGTATTTTAGGTGCTGGCATGATGGGGCAGGGCGTCGCTTACGTGTCAGCCATGGCCGGCATTGAAGTGGTGTTGAAAGACATCTCTCAAGAAGCCGCCGACAAAGGTAAAGCCTATACCGAGAAGTTGCTGCAAAAACGTATTTCTCGCGGCCAGATGGACGAGGCCAAAGCGAAAGGCATTCTTGATCTGATTTTAGCAACTGATAAAAACGACGATCTTCAAGGCTGTGACTTGATCATCGAAGCGGTATTTGAAAACATTGGTCTTAAGCACGGTATCACCAAAGAGATTGAACCTTATTTGTCTGAGGACGGTTTTTGGGGTTCGAATACGTCAACACTGCCAATTACTGAATTAGCTAAAGCAAGTGCTAAGCCAGAGAATTTTATCGGCATACATTTCTTTTCACCGGTAGATAAAATGCCGTTGGTAGAAATTATTTGTGGCGAAAAAACCAGTGATGAAGCGTTAGCTAAAGCCTTCGATTTCACCATGCAGATTCGTAAGACGCCGATTGTGGTTAATGACTCTTTAGGTTTTTTCACCTCACGAACTTTTGGTACCTACCTAGATGAGGCGGCTCACTTACTAACTGAAGGCACTAACCCTGTGCGTATCGACAGCCTTGGAAAGGGCATTGGTATGCCAGTCGGGCCACTTCAGATTCAAGACGAAACGAGTCTCGAGTTATCCCGTAAAGCTCAAGAGACTTGGGCCGAGATGGGCGTTACCGATAAATGGGGCGAAGGCGATGTAATTCGTCGAGTAATAAAAGACATGATCACCGACAACGGCCGTGGTGGTCGTTATCATGGTGGCGGTTACTACGAGTATCATGAAGACGGTTCAAAAAACATTTGGCCAAAATTGTATGATTTGTATTACAACGCTGACTACCAAATTAGTGATCAAGATATTAAAGACCGCTTAATGTTCCGCCAAGTTATCGAGACATTAAAGTGTTTAGAGACCGGCGTTCTTCGTTCAGTCGCTGATGGCAATATTGGTTCTATTTTTGGTATTGGTGCACCGGCTCACAGTGGTGGTTTTATTCAGTTCGTTAATACTTACGGGTTTGAAGCGTTTGTTGCCCGTTGTGATCAACTAGCAGCAAAGTATGGTGATCGTTTCGAATGCCCTAATATTGTTAAAGAACATCTCGAAAGTGGCGAATTATTTGCTTAGATTTTTCAGCTATATTTAGTTAAAGGCGTTGCCAGCCAGTTCTTGTAAGGAACTCGCTAGTAGCGCCTTTTTTTTACCGCCAACGCGTGCTTGCAAGTCGCTAAGATTGGCGTATAAATTACGTGTACTCACTCACTATAGGCCTAGCCAATGATTATTAGTTTATTAAAAAACACGATGACGATGATCGGTTCGTCGACCAGAATGTCAGGCCGAAGCTGGCTAACCGAACTGGTTGTGCGAACCGCTCGCAGCCTGTTTACCAAAGGCCAGCAGAAGGGCTTGCCATGGTTACGTCAGGCTATCGATAAGTCGGCCGGATATCACCCAGCATTGGCCAAGGTAAGCAGCAACTCGAGAGACATCGCCGGTGTGCCGTGCATGCTGGTTAGCCCTAAAGAAGGGGCTACTTCGGATACGGTTATTGTTTACTTTCATGGCGGTGGCTATGTTGCCGGTTCGCCACGTGGACACAAGACCATTCTGGCTCAGTTAGCCCTTAATACCAAAGGTCTGATTGTAGCCCCAGACTACCGTTTAGCACCTGAGCATCGGTTCCCTGCACCGCAAGATGACTGTCTTGCAGTAGCATCGTTGGTGTTAAAGACCTATGACCAAAAGAAGGTAACTCTAGCCGGTGACTCAGCGGGTGGTGCGTTAGCCATTGCCACCGCCTTAAAACTGGCTAAAGGCGAAGCAAGGCAAGCCGATAATCTAGTCTTAATCTCGCCATGGGTCGACCCAACGGCAACCGACGGAAGCATTATTACTAATGAGAAAAATGATTTCCTCAGTGCTGAATTTCTGCAGGTAAGTTTAGAGCATTTAATGCAAGGACAAGATTTAGATAACGATCAAATAAATTTTCTCAACACACCTCTGGCGAGTTTACCTAAGACGCTAGTTCAGTGTGGCAAGGGTGAAATGTTTTATGATCAAATAGTCGAGTTTTGTGAGCGTGCTAAAGTTCAAGGGGTCGACTTAGAATTTCAACCGTATAGGGCACAGTTCCATGTGTTTCATGTGTTCTCAGCACTATTGAAAGACGCCGAGGATGCATTATCTAAAATTGCCAAGTTTGTTAATCAAGCTTAGCTTTTAGGGTTACCCGCTTAAGCGTTTTACTTAGAAGGCCGATAAGACTTTAATCATCCTGGCAAACGCTCTCAGGTCATAAAAGATCAGAGAGCGTTGATTAGCCGAGCTAATAGTGTATTTTAACTGTGAAATTCAACCGATTTACTCAGCTCTTCGCGGCCGACATCGAAGCCGTTAATGGTGGCATCTTGTTCGGCATAACCAAACGATAAGCCGAACATAATTGCGTTACCTTCGGGTATGTTGGCCATTTCATGAACCGCTGAGGTGTACATAGCTAGTGCGCCTTGCGGGCAACTTGCTAAACCATTTTCGGTCAGCAACAACATAATAGACTGAAGGTAAATACCCATATCGACGGCGTTGATTTCGCTCATTGTCTTTGGCATTGAGAAAAAAGCGGCGTGTGGCGCACCAAAAAACTGCCAGTTTCTGACCATCAACTCTTGGCGTTTTTGTTTATCTTCTTTTTTGATGTCCATCGCACCATACAACGACACGGCACAGGCAATTTGGCGGTTACGGTATTCGTTATTCAGACCGTGATCTCCCGGGGTGAAATGAGGGGTTGGCGCTGCGCCGCCCATAATTTCGGTCATCATCGCTTTTTCAATTTTGTCACGCGAGTTGCCGGATACCACAACGACATGCCACGGCTGGGTGTTACAGTTTGAGGCTGAGTCTTGTGCTTGAAGAAATATCTTTTCGAGTAGTTCTGGGGCTACAGGCTTGTCTTGATAGGCACGGACAGAGCGACGTTGCTTAATTGCATCACTGACATTCATTAATAGGGCTCCTGCTACTGATTATAATTATTGATCGGGCCTATTCTAACTATGTTTGATGTACAAGCAATGACAAAATGCGCTGCGGAATTGACATTTGCTTCAGTGGTTAAATAAAGAGTCGTTAGTCTACTTAGCTGTCTAGGTGTCGGCGGTAAGTTCAACGACGATAGCCGCTCTAGTTTGTTGGCTAGTATTGAAGATTTCAATAGTGTGTTTCTTTTGGCTAGTAGTGCGTCTTAGAGCGCAGAAATGCGCTTGCCATTGTGGCAATCTACTCAGAGTTGAATATTTCATAAGCTTGAGACGTTGTTTACTTTTAAAATCACCCATGACTGGCCCCTCGGCAAATTTTTCACTAACACGCAGTATCCGTAGCGATTGACATTATCGCGTGTCTTACAAAAACTTACACTTGGCAGAAGGTTCACCTAGTTATAACTTTAGTTCATTTTGGCTTGTCACTTATATCGCGAACACGGCCTTCAAAATACCGCGCTAACGCGAACGTTTATAAAATGAGGTTCGACTTTAGCTATAATTGTATCGTTACTGCCTCAGCGTTATTAGCCTTTGCCAGACAGCCCAAGTCGTCTAAACTAGTCGTTAAAGCCAGTCATGACGCTTTGCGTAAACGTTTCTCAGTGCTGACGGTATTAGCCCCGACCGCATTCGGTTTTAATCTCACCCTAAATTTTACCGTAAATAGTTATGCCACTTATTTATAGCCAATCTGATCAGCCGTCCGAACTCATTCAATCGGCTATTGAGGTCTTGGCTACTGGCCGAAAAGTGGCGTTGGTGACATTAGTGGGTATCGACGGTAATGCGCCTTACCCCGTTGGCTCGCAAATGCTGGTTAGTGACGACGGAACCTATTTAGGTCAGATCACCGGTGGCTGTGCTGAAGCGGCAATTGCTGATCAGGCCGTAATCGCGATTAATCGTTGCGAAAATACGACCTTACGTTATGGTCTTGACTCGCCATTTTTCGATATTCGTTTGCCCTGTGGGTCGGGGATTGATGTCTATTTTGACACCTCTATGACAGCCGATGGCCTGGCGATAATTGCTACGCAGCTCGGGCAGCGATCTGCTTATCGACACGTTCTACATGCCGCTGCCGGCGCATTCGAGAAAACTTATTTCCCGAGTGCTCGCTTAATACTGTTTGGTCAAGGCCCGATCCTGGTTCTGTTAGCCGAACTTGCTATTAAGTCTGGTTTTGAGGTCGCTTGCGTCGCACAAAACCAGCATACGAACCAATTATTAGAGTTAGCCGGCCTACACGCGGTGCCGCTAGCACAAGCTCGAACCGAGTTCGTGCATGAGCTAGACCAGTTTAGCGCTATGGTCAGTCTGTTTCACGAGCATGAATTGGAAACAGAGTTACTGGCAGATGCACTTACTACAGACGCGTTTTATATTGGTGCTCTGGGGAGCAAACGCACCCACGCTAGTCGCTTAGAGAGCCTGAGAAATCATGGAGTAGGAGAGGCTCTGTTTGGCCGTATTCATGGTCCTGTGGGTTTGGATATTGGCGCTAATACGCCGGCCCACATTGCCGTATCGGTTTTAGCTGAAATTATTCAGCAGATGAATCAGCGCAGTCTGTGACCCAATCTAGCCATGACTGAACCTACATCAGTCGCATGTGTGATTCTTGCGGCGGGTGCCGGTACAAGATTCGGTGGCGCAAAAATGTTGTATGAGCTAGACGAGGGTATGTCTATACTAGCCAAAACTATCGGTATTTACGCGCCGGTATTTGATCAAGTGCATGTGGTGGTAAGACACGACGAGACGCTGTTAATTGAAGTGGTAGAGCGTGAAGGAGCCAGCTGTATAAAAAACTCAAATGCAGAACAAGGCTTAAGCCAGAGCATTGTCGCCGGTGTAGGGGCGCTCGCGTCATCGACATCATGGCTGTTTGCCTTGGGCGATATGCCGTACATATCTTCGGCCACTATCCGCGCATTATTACAAAGAGCTTCCGCTACCTCGATAGTGGTTCCCCGCAGCCGTCGAGGCAATGGCAACCCAATTATTTTTGGAGCTGATTTTAAGCATCAGTTGCTTGGCCTTACTGGAGATGTCGGTGGTAAAGCGTTACTTAAGAGTCACGCAAAGCAGGTACAATTTTACGCTTGTGACGATCATGGTATTCACCACGATATTGACCGGGTTAGCGATATCTTATAAGAATTGATTTTTATACGAACTATGACTCAGCACTAGCTGTTGGCGAAGTCATTGAGGGCTTGATCGGCCAGACGGAAGACTGACCAGCCGTCTTTAGCTTCGGCGCCCATGGCTTGGTAAAACTTTATCGACGGTTCATTCCAGTCTAAAACACTCCACTCAACGCGCCCTAAGTTCTTTGCCACCGCGATCTTGGCTAGTTCTTTGAGTAGCGCCTTACCCCCACCAATGCCTCGCGCCTCGGGGTTAACATAAAGGTCTTCGAGATAAATTCCATGTTCGCCAAGCCAGGTTGAAAAGCTGAAAAAATAGATCGCCAAACCAATAGATTTACCGTCAGATTCAGCGATTAAACAATGCGCTTGAGGGTTGTCACAAAATAGCGCGCGTCGAAAGTGTGCTGGCGTTGCGACCACCGCATCGGGCTCTTTTTCATAGACAGCGAGGTCGATCACGAATTGCATTATTTGCTCAACGTCGTCAATGGTTGCGGGCCGAATGGTAAGGTTGCTCATAGTTCAGTGCCTTTTCGAGTGGGTTAGCTCGTGTGATGTTTAGAGTAAATAGGCATTCGTTTACCAGCGGCCACTATAGCGACAACCGTGCCCGCAAAAAAAATGGTTTGTAGGTCGATCGCCTCTGACAATGCCCATGCCGATACCACGATTGTTACAAACGGCTGTATCAACTGTATCTGACTCACTCGAGCAACGCCACCGATGGCCAGTGCTCTATACCAGATAAAAAAACCAAATAATTGGCTCACTAATGCGAGGTATAAAAAGCCAACAATAACCGGCGCGCTGAGAGTATGTATTTCGCTGGGTAAATAGTACAGCGTAGGTACAATTATGATCGGAAAAACGATCACTAAGGCCCAGCAAATAACTTGCCAACCAGCCATTTCCTTGGCTAACTTACCACCAACCGCGTAGCCCAGTGCGGCACTAATAACGGCGGCAAAAAGAGCAAAATCGGCTAATAAAAAAGCGCCACCGCCCTGCAATAAGGCATAGCTTATAACCATCACGCTACCAACGATCCCGACCAACCAAAACCCTAAAGAAGGTCGCTCATCACTGACTAGGCGGCTAGCCGCTGCGGTTGCTAGAGGTAAGATGCCCAAAACCACTCCGCCGTGTGAGGCATGTAGACTCTGCATTGCCCAAGCCGTGAGTACCGGAAAGCCGATAACAACACCTAAAGCAACTATCAGTAAACGTTTTGCCTGAACGTATGACGGTAAGGAAACTCTAAACGCGAGCAGTAAAACCGCAGCAACCACGCAGGCAAGAGAGGCACGGCCAAGGCCAATGAAAACTGGTTCAAAATAGGGTGATATGAATCGAGTGACTGGCAAGGTTAGGCCAAACATTACAACCGCGATAAAACCCAGCAGCATGCCTGTTGAGTCGCGGCTCATACGGCCGATATCGCCGCAAAGGTCGCGGCCGTTAAGGTAGATAAATCGTGTGCACTTAATTCGATTTCTAGGCCACGTTTACCGGCGCTGACGAGTATCGTGTTGAAATCATGGGCACTGCTATCAATGACCGTGGCTAGCTTCTTTCTTTGCCCAATGGGGCTAACGCCACCGAGTACATAGCCGGTTGTTCGCTGTACTTTAAGTGAGTCTGCCATGACCGCTTTTTTTGCTTTGGCGGCGGCGGCGATGGCTTTAAGATTGAGTGAGCCGCTAACCGGGACGATGCCGACCGCCAGCTCACCAGTGTTAAGCTCTACCACCAATGTTTTGAAAATTCGATTTGCGTGGAAACCCAACGTCGCTGCGGCTTCATCGCCATAAGACTCGGCACTCGGGTCATGTTGGTACTGATGAACAGTAAAGGCCACCTTATATTTGTTTGCTAGGTCTATTGCTGGAGTCATGGTTTCCGCTAGCGCCTATTTGGCTAGCGAATTGATCGCCTTTAATGTGGCATACATTGCTGCGATTACCTGGTTTGAATCAACGCCGCGAGTTGTCATTCTGCGGCCGTTCTCGAGTTCCCAGGTAATACTTGCTTCAGTCAGCGCGTTGGTTTTTCCGCCCTTAGGTATGCGCACTTGATAGTCGAGAAGTTTGGGGCGATTCAAACCTGGGTGCTGAGCTAAAATATCATCTAAGGCATCGACGAATGCATCAAAGGCGCCGTTGCCTTGGCCTGTTTTGGTATAAGTTGTGCCATCAATGCCAATGCTCAAGTTTGTCTCAGATTCGCCATTTAGTTGACTGGAGGTTCTGCAGTCGACTAATATTACTCGTTGTGAGTCTCGGCTTTCGAGTACGTCAGCAATGATGAAGGGTAGGTCATCGGCGGTAACCGTTTGCTTCAAGTCACCAAGCTCGATGACTTTTTTCAGCACTTTTTTCTGGTCATCAACGCTTAACTTAATACCAATCTCATCTAAATTATTCTCTAGCGATGCTTTACCTGCAAGCTTGCCGAGTGCGTACTTACGTTTGCGTGCAAAACGCTCTGGCGAAAGCTTAGTAACATATAAGTTACCCTTTTTATCGCCATCGGCATGAATGCCCGCGGTTTGTGTAAACACATCTTTGCCTAGAATAGGGGCGTTACCAGAAACGAACTTGCCTGAAAAGCTTTCAACCATCTGGCTGACATCGACAATATGCTTTTCATCAATGTTCAAGTCAACACCCATTTTATCACGCAGCACTACCGACACTTCGGCCAGAGATGCGTTACCCGCTCGTTCGCCCAAACAATTAATGGTGCAGTGTATCGTGTTAATACCGGCGTCTACCGCCGCCATAACATTGGCTGTGGCGAGGCCATAATCGTTATGTGGGTGAAAATCAAATTGCAGCTCTGGGTAGCGTGTCACCATATTGCCAATGGCGGCAGTGACCTCACTGGGCGACATTACGCCTAAGGTATCGGGTAGCATAAAATGCTCAATGCCGCAGTCCCGCAAAGATTCGACAAAGTTGTATACATAGTCTGGAGAGTCGACGTAGCCATTAGACCAGTCTTCGAGATAAACATTGACCGCGACCCCTTTTGAGTGTGCGTATTCAATGGTTTGTTTCACACGATCTATATGCTGCTCGGGTTGTTGACGTAGCTGCGTAAGGCAATGTTTTTCACTGCCTTTAGCGAGTAAGTTAATTACCTTGCCTCCGGCACCGGTGATCCAGTCGACGCTTCTATCTAAGTCAACGAAGCCAAGCACTTCAACTTTATGCAAATGGCCATTGGCCGCCGCCCAACTATTAATTTTCTTGACCGCCTCTTGCTCACCCTGAGAGACCCCGGCAGACGCCACCTCAATACGGTCAACCTTTAGGCGGCCTAGCAGAGCTTGTGCCAGACTGAGTTTTTCAGCCGGTGCAAAGGACACCCCCTGAGTTTGTTCACCATCACGCAGAGTGGTGTCCATAAGGCTGACTTTTCGCTTAGTTTGCTGATTCTGTAGCGAGTTTTGGGACATTGAGAATTCTCTTTTAGTTATCCAGTCACTATATCGATTTTTAGTTAAGAAATAAAAGGTTTTACAAGGCTAATAGTCACGCCATCGAGCATCAAAAAAGGGCAACCTAAGTTGCCCTTAATGTGGGTTGCCCTTAATGTAAGTTGCCCTTAATCAATTTTAAACTAATCGCAGCTTAAGAAGCCCATAACCAAGGAAACGTTTGCTTATGCTTGGCCTCATAAATATCGATCTTATCGGTTTGAGCTAGGGTTAAACCAATATCGTCTAAGCCATTAAGCAAGTTGTGCTTACGAAAGCCATCAACATTAAAGCCAATGCTAATACCGCCCGGGGTAGTAACGTTTTGATTTACTAAATCAATTCCGAACGCAACACCTTCGTTAGCTGAAATTTCAGCCATCAGTGCTTTCAAGGTCGCGGCATCAACAACGATAGGCAAAATGCCGTTCTTAAAACAGTTATTATAGAAAATATCGGCGAAGCTAGTAGAGATAATAGTGTTGAAGCCATAGTCGTCAATGGCCCATGGCGCGTGCTCACGAGATGAGCCACAACCAAAGTTATCGCCAGCCACTAACACTTTAGCGCCGTCAAAATTAGGGTTGTTGAGCTCGAATTCAGCATTCGGCGTGCCGTCTTCGTGGAAGCGCCAATCGTGAAATAGGTGTTGCCCAAAGCCAGTACGTTCTACTTTCTTTAAAAATTGCTTGGCAATGATCTGATCTGTATCAACATTGCTGCGATTCATCAACGCTGCAACGCTGGTATGGTTAGTGTATTTTTGCATGATGTTTATTTACCTCGTTCTGAGTGCTTACCCGTAGGTAGTGCTTAAGAGTTCTCAAGTTCGCGAATATCAACGAAGCGACCTGCGCCCGCGGTTGCCGCAGCCATGGCCGGAGACACTAGGTGAGTACGCCCGCCTTTACCTTGTCGGCCTTCGAAGTTACGGTTAGAGGTTGATGCACAACGCTCGCCTACCTTCAGTTGGTCGCCATTCATGGCTAAGCACATTGAACAGCCTGGCTCACGCCATTCCCAACCCGCGTCGGTAAAAATCTTGTCTAAGCCTTCTTGCTCGGCTTGTGCTTTCACCAGGTAAGAGCCCGGTACCGCGATGGCCGTAACCCGAGATGGCACGGTAGTACCTTTGACAATTGCCGCCGCTGCACGAAAGTCTTCAATACGCGAATTGGTACACGAACCCAAAAAGACGAAATCGACTTCGATATCGGTCATTTTAGTGCCAGCTTCTAAACCCATATAGTCCAACGCACTCTTACAGGCAATCGCTTTGCCTTCGTTGTCGAAATCACTCGGGCCGGGCACATATTGGTCTACCGGTACGACTTGCTCGGGCGAAGTGCCCCATGTAACTTGAGGGGCAATGTCTTCAGCGCGAAACTCGATAACTGAATCAAACTCGGCCCCATCATCACTTGGTATAGACTTCCAATATTCAACCGCTTCAGCCCAGTACTCGGCCTTAGGTGCGAACTCTTTACCTTCTAAGAAATCGATGGTTTTTTGATCGGGGGCGACCAAGCCAGCGCGAGCACCTGATTCAATCGCCATGTTGCAAAGTGTCATACGGCCTTGCATTGAAAGTGCCTCAATGGCTTCGCCTGCATATTCGATTACATAGCCATTGCCACCAGCCGTACCAATTTTACCAATGATTGCCAAAGCAATATCTTTGGCGGTGCTGAACTTTGACAATACGCCGTCAACTTTTACCAGCATGGTTTTCGACTTTAACTGAGGCAAGCACTGAGTTGCCATTACATGTTCAACTTCAGAGGTGCCGATACCAAACGCCAGAGCACCAAAAGCACCATGGGTTGCCGTATGTGAGTCACCGCAGACTGTGGTCATACCCGGGTGAACGAAACCATGTTCAGGTACAACAACGTGAATAATACCGTTGTTCTTGCTCTTCATGTCGTACAAGATCAAGCCATGCTCTTTGCAATTATCCATCATCGTTTGCACTTGCTTCGCACCGATAGGGTCCGGCAAGTTTAAGCGATCCGCTAATTTGGTTGGTACGCAATGGTCCAATGTCGCCAAAATGCTGTGATTATTACGAATAGGGCGATTGGCAATCTTTAAGCCCTCAAATGCCTGTGGCGAAGTCACTTCATGCATAAGATGACGATCAACGTACATTAATGGCGCTTGGCCTTCTTCTTGGTGCACAAAATGTGTGTCCCAAATTTTTTCATACATGGTCTTGGCCATGGGGTACCTCAACAAATAAGCGGGTTTATAATAATTTCTATGCTGCAAAATTAGCTTTACAGCGAACTAGGTGAATAATAGCAAATGCTATTGATAATACAAATTCATTGTTTTTATAATATGGATTCTAATTTGGAATGAATGAGAGAGCATTTTGGACATTTCCGCATTACAAGCTTTTATAGCCGTAGCCCGCCATGAGTCGTTTTCAAAAGCGTCAGAACAACTATTTGTTACGCAACCGGCCATAAGTAAACGCGTCGCATCGCTAGAAGACGAGTTAGGTACGCGCTTGTTTAATCGAATAGCCAGAAAGATCAGCCTTACAGAAGCCGGCAAACAGCTGTTGCCTAAGGCGCAAGACTTAGTTCATCAGGCGGAAGACATGCAACGTTACGCGTCAAACTTGACTGAGGATATTAGCGGTAACTTATCGGTCGCAATTGCTCACCACATTGGTCTACATCGTATGCCACCGATGCTTAAAGAGTTTAATTTAAGACACCCAAAGGTCACGCTAGATATTCGCTTTGAAGATTCTGACCAAGCGTATACCGCGGTTGAACATGGTGATATCGAATTTGCCGTGATTACCTTGCCAAAAACACTGCCCGACAAGTTGACCAAAGAAACAGTATGGCTAGACGAGTTGGATATTATGGTCAGCAAAGATCATGTTTTAGCAGGCCAAGCGGCGCTAACCTTGGCAATGTTGTCTGAATACCCCTGCGTGTTAACTAGCCCCGATACAGAAACGCATCAGGTGATTCGCAGAGAGTTTCAAGCACAAGGCTTGAGCATAAATGTACAAATGCAGACCAATAACCTGGAAATACTGAAGATGCTCACCGTGGCCGGCCTGGGCTGGTCGCTATTACCAAAAACCATGAGCGATAAATCTTTAAAAACACTGAATGTCGGCCTAGAACTGTCACGCGAACTTGGTTTGGTAATTCACAGAAAAAGAAGCTTATCTAACGCGGCTCTAGCGCTGAAGTCTCTGATTCAACAGGGCACAACTTAGCGGATGATGTTTAAGACGTTGACCTAGTTGCCGCACTGAGTCGCCTTAGTTTCAAATAGAGCAGGGCTTGTTTATATAGCTAGCTCGGGTTTCTGATATTCGATCTAACGGGCTGGTGGTGCCGGCATAATGTTTGCCAATAATATGCGTGTAAATTTGCGTGGTTTTTACATCCGTATGACCAAGCAATTCTTGAACCGTGCGTATATCAGTGCCCGCTTCAAGCAGATGAGTTGCGAAACTATGACGAAAGGTATGGCAGGTAACTCGTTTATGAATGTTAGCGGTTTCTTTCGCTACTTTTAGGGCTTTACGAATCACCGAAGCATGTAGGTGGTGACGACAAAGTTGCTTATTAATTGGGTGGTGGCAAAGTGAAAACGAAGGGAATATAAACATCCAACCTGCTTGACGAAATGCGCTGGGATATTTCCGACCAAGAGCGTCGGGAATCGATGGGCCTACGCCACTCAGATTATCCAGTTGTTGAATTTCAAGGGCTTTATTTAGCTGCGTTAGCAAGCTATCTTTTACTCGCCGACTCAACAACGTGACGCGATCTTTATTTCCCTTGCCAGCACGAATAGTGACACTGTTTTTTTCAAAATCGATATCCTGAACACGTAGGCTTAAGGCCTCTGAGACTCGTAAACCACTGCCATACATCATCTTAACAACAAGTTGATGAGCACCCTCAAGCTTACTAATAACCGACATTGCTTCATTAACACTCAGCACCGTGGGTAGACTGCGAGGTTTACTAGCCAACTTAAAGCCCATATTGCTGACCGGTTGGTCAAGAATTTTAGAATAGAGAAACATCAAAGCATTAAGCGCGATACGCTGGGTGTTAGCGGCAACATTTCGGTCGGAGGCCAAAAAGTCTAAAAACTGAATAATCTCATCTTTATTCATATCCTTTGGGTGTCGATGATTATGAAAACGGATGTAAAACCTAATCCAATAAAGGTAACTTTTTTCGGTGCGAATACTATATCCACGTAAGCGCATCGTTCTACGAATTGACTCGATAAAAGGACTTTTTCTACTCATTATTGGCTCCCTCAATAACTGTATATATATACAGTATATATTGAGAGGCCGACGAAATCAATGACTTTACCCTACTGGATACTGCGCGTTTAGTAACCAGGAAATTATTTTTCTACATATAAAACAATAACTTACAAATTTATTGAGAATAGCTAACCACGCTGCTATTCTACAAAGTGAGCATGCTCACTTTGACACCATAGAAAAGGACTTAAATGATAAAAAGAATAAATAATATAGAAGGTTACAGCCGGTTCGTTAAAACGAATTTATCTCGAAAACGCGCATGCATACTAATAAGCTGTTACATGCATAAGATCCGAGTATGAAACCTAAAATTATAATTGTTGGCGGAGTTCCCGGAACAGGAAAAACAACACTGGCCGAGTTACTCTCAAAGGAAGTTGAAGCAACTTGCTTTAGCAAAGAT
>JBLHRL010000018.1:0-49010 GCA_047625975.1 Arenicella sp. | reverse complement strand
AGGTTCAGCATGGCTTTGGTTGGACCAATGGCGTATTACTAAAACTGATGAACGAGTTAACGCTTTAGTGAGTAAGGCGAGTTGCGCTTAAGTTGAGTGATGACAGTTGAAAGGGGTGCATTCGAGCGCCTCGCCATGCGAGCTGTGTAGCTTTAGAAACGTGTCTAGCGGCATCATCACCACTTGATCTTTGCCCGCGCCATTAATGGTGACGGGCGTATCCTCCTTGCATACCTGCCTCATGGTTTTAGCCAGTTTCGATTGCGCTTCTAAGTAATCTATTTTTTGCATTGTGGTCACCTGCCTCTCTAAAATGATTGAAAACGTCGAAAACTGCCGATTACCACGCCCCAAATTACCAGTTCGGCTTCAGACTCAAGCTCAATCTCAGGGTAAGCTGGGTTTTCTGGGAGTAGTTTAACTAAGCCGCCACGATGATAAAGGCGTTTAACCGTTAGTTCACCATCTATCGCTGCGATCACAATTTTCTTATGGCTAGCCTTGAGTGAGCGATCTACTACTAATATATCGTCGGGCATTATTCCCACATTCTTCATTGACTCACCTTCTACACGAAGCATGAAGGTACTGTCGGGACGTTGAACCATATATTCGTTTAGATCCAATGTATCTTCAATATGGTCTTCGGCTGGGGATGGGTATCCAGCGGCAACAGTTGAACTGAATAATGGAATGGCTAGACGAGCGAGGTTATCGAAATCGGGGTTAGCATAAGAGCCAATTTCCGTGACATCTGGGTACTTCTCTAAGAATTCTCTGATATAGGTGATGCTACCTTCAGGTACACGAATTGCCTTAGTCGGTTCTTTATATTTACCACTGCCTTTAGGGCGACCGGCACCGATCCTTACGCCGCCATGGAGTTTGTCTAGATTAGCTAAGGCTGCGTCATCGCCGCCCTGGGTTTCATCAGTGTCGTCTGCGGTTATATTTATATTGCTCATTTGATTAGTGTACAGTTAATCAAATGAGCTTGTCTAGCTATTCCGCTATTGAAAATACCGTGCTGCCGTTGATCACTGTTCTAAGCACTTTGGTGTTTAGAATCTCGTTGTCGGGCACCGTCATAATGTCGTTAGAGAGCACCACAAAGTCGGCAAATTTACCTACCGAAATAGAGCCCAGCTGATGTTCTTGAAAAGATGAATACGCTGCGCCTAGCGTAAAGCCGTGTAATGCTTGTTGTCTCGATAGCTTTTCCTTTGGATACCAGCCTTCGGCCGGCCAGCCTTTGTCATCTTGGCGAGAGACGGCGGCATAGAAACCCAGCAACGGCTCTGGCTTCTCAACCGGAAAATCTGATCCCAAGGCCAAGGGAATACCTAATTCTGCAAATTTTTGCCAAGCGTAAGCGCCTTTTATTCTATCTGCACCGACTCGTTCTTCAGCCCAATACATGTCACTAGTAGCATGTGTTGGCTGTACCGACGCAATTAAACTCAAGTCTTTAAAGCGTTGGAAATCTTCAATCGCAATAACCTGCGAGTGTTCAATTCTATGGCGGCCCGGATTGTTGGCTCCAGCGACGCCAGCATTTGCCGCTTCAAGCACATCTAAAGTAACCCGGTTACCTCTATCTCCGATTGCATGAATGTTGACTTGAAGACCGCAGCTCACGGCCTTAGTTGAATGCTTGGTAAGAGTTTCTTGGCTTTCAATCAGCAGCCCTAGGTTACTAGGGTCGTCACTATACTCGCTCAAAAGAGCGGCACCTCTTGAGCCTAATGCGCCGTCGCTGTAGAGTTTGACCGAGCGCGAGGTAAGCATGGCTGTCGGGTCGACAATAGCGTTGTTATCGCATAGATAGTCAAGCATTTCGTTAGCGCCATCGGCCATCGCATAGACGCGAACGTCTAAGGCGTCTTGTTGTTTCAACTGCTCTAGTAAACGCCACACTCGTAAGCTGGTACCTGCGTCGTGCATCGCGGTGAGGCCAACACTAGCGGTCTTTTCCATTGCCAGAGTGAGTGCATGGGTCAGTTCCTCATCTGTTTCGTTGGGTACATAGGCTTGGATTAAGCTGACCGCATTATCGACAAATATACCGCTAGGGTTGCCGTTTTCGTCGCGAGTAATTTCGCCACCTTCCGGCTGCCAGCTCCCGCTTAAGTCTTTTGTAGCGACTGCCATCGCTTTGCTGTTGGCCCAGTTAGCATGGCCATCAACACGTTCCAACCAAACCGGTCGATCAGCAAACGCTTGATCTAGGTCAGCGGCGGTAGGTAATTCGATGACATCCCAGTCATTTTGATCCCAGCCACGACCGAGAAGCCACTGGCCGGGCAACATAGAGCTGGCTCGTGATTTAAGAACCTGAATGATTTCATTCTTGCTCTTGGTACCTCTTAAGTCGACGTTAACTAAGCTTTGCCCTAAGCCTAGAAGGTGGCCGTGAGCATCAATGATGCCGGGCACGACAGTGGCCCCATCAAGATCGATGTTTTGTGCCCCTGGGTATTTTTCTTGTAATTCATTTACTGAGCCGACGGCGACAAATTTATTCCCTTGATAGGCAAATGCTTCTATCTTAGGAAGGTCCTTTTCAGCGGTATAAATGGCCGCATTGTGGACAATCGAAACGTCAGTGGCCGTGGTTGCAGTAGCGGCTTTATTTGATTGCTCGGCGGGTCGTTCTTGGCATGCGCTAAATACTAGCGAAAGAGACAATATAGTTAGTAATTTATTCATCAAAGCACTATATCGTTTAAGCTCTATCTGAGCAATTTTAACTGCAGTTGGTGAGGCTATTCCCTAGTGATGATGTTCAGTCGAGCAATTATTATCTTCACAAATAGTGGTCTGACAGGCTCGATAGTTAAGGTAGTGAGATAGCGCAAGTATTAAGCCGCCAACAGAAGTAACTATTTTCTCGCCGCCAATGCCAAACCAATCATGACCAAAGAACGCCACTGCAACCAAGATGCTAATACCAACGACACCGGTTGCTGCAATCAAAAGTTGCTTATGTTTACGACAACCAAGGAACAAGGCAATAATGCTGGTCGGTAATACCAGCCAAAGCATTAGCTGATGAAACAGTATGTCTTCGACCAGCGATGAAAGCGAAATGATCGGTAGCAATGTGATTAAAACAGGTGTTAACAAGCAATGCACTAAACAGACGCCTGATAGTAATATGGCGAATTTGTCCAAGGAGGTTGAATTTAGCATTGGTATTATAGGAATCTTCATTGTTATGTAATAATATAACAATTCGAGGGTATAAATAAAGCGAGTTATGAATTGATTTTGAAAATAGTTTTTTGTCGACAAAGTTGTTGACCTCGAACTCATATATCTTGTGATTTTGAGTTTTACTTCGAGATCCTTCGGCTACCCTCAGGACGATGGCGGGGTAAATAATCCGGTCATGCTTGTTATCAACCAGCCGATGTATCTTAGTGCCTATGACATTAGGCTTTATTCAAAGAAACCTTGGTTTGAATAATTCAAATCTTTAACGCAAACCTTTATTAATTGACTTTAAGGCTGATCCACCTGGGCATAGCACATCTTCGGTCAACTGATTCAAAGGAGTCTGCGGTAGGTTTAAAATTTGGTGAAAATTCTCTGACTCTTGCTCAATATAAATTAGACCAGTCATCAGTTTATCTTCAGCTTTGTGTTCTAACAAAGTACGAATCGCCGTGTGTCGATCAGTCGGGTCGTAGTTATCGCTCAGCTTACTTAAGCGTACCGAATCGCCATTATGGAGGTCAACATTTTGGGTCGAACCTTTGATTTGATCAATGGTGATCTCTTGTGCCATCGGTACAAAGTCGACTACGGATGCGGCTTGTATATGCTCACGTGTGTAGTCGTAGCTTTTGGTAGAGCCTGAATGATTATTAAAGGTGACACAGGGTGATATGACGTCGATTAAGGCAAAGCCATTATGTGACATTGCGGCCTTCATTAAAGGTACTAACTGCTCCTTGTCACCAGAAAAACTTCTGGCCACAAAGGTCGCGCCTAAGTCCAATGCTAGAGCCACTAGATCAATCGCCTCAAACGGGTTCGCGCGGCCCTTTTTATTTTTCGAACCCTCATCGGCGGTTGCTGAATCTTGACCTTTGGTTAAACCATAGCAGCCGTTATTTTCAACCACATACATCATATTTAGGTTGCGACGAATGACATGAGAGAACTGACCCATACCAATTGAAGCGGTATCGCCATCACCAGACACGCCGATGTACATCAGGTCGCGATTAGCGACATTGGCACCAGTGGTCACTGACGGCATGCGGCCGTGTACCGAGTTAAAGCCGTGGGCTTTACCTAAGAAATAGTTGGGCGATTTAGATGAACAGCCGATACCGGACATTTTAGCCACCCGGTGTGGCTCAATATTTAAACCCCACACAGCTTGAATCATAGCGGTACTGATCGAATCGTGGCCGCAACCGGCACAGAGCGTTGATACGCCGCCTTCATAAGCTTTGGTGGTTAGGCCTAGCTCGTTACTAGGCGCAGCTGGGTGGCGAAAATTTGGTTTATAGAAACTCATAATATTCTCTTTTTGTACGATCTTTAAATTTGATATCTTAAGCGACTTGGGCTGACATTTTTTGGCTGTCTAAAACGGCGTTAATACCAGTAACAATTTTAGACGCGCTGATCGGGTCCCCGTTGTAATGCAATATCGACTTCAAGCTCTTTGGTGCGATTTCTAATTCGTTTACGATCAGCGTTTTTAGTTGCGCATCACGGTTTTGTTCAACAATAAATACTTGCTCATGCTGCCCAATAAATGCCTCGACATCAGCATGAAATGGAAACGCCAGAACACGTAAGTCATTCGCTGTAATGCCGTGGTCGCTAAGTGTGTCAATTGCTTCATGAGTTGCCGCTAAGCTTGTGCCGTAATGAATGATGCCAATTTTATTACGGCTATCACGTTCGGTAATGATTGGTTCGGGTAGGTATTTTGGTGCGCTTGCCCATTTAACTTCTAAGCGTTCCATATTGCGTTGATAGTCATCACCGATCTCGGTGTAAACCGCATACTCATTGCGAGAAGTGCCGCGATTAAAGTAAGCTCCTTTTTCTGCATGGGTACCCGGAATGGTTCGGTAGGTTATGCCATCACCATCAACATCCAGATAGCGGCCCCACTTTTCTTTAGCATTAACAAGGTCTTCAGCGCTCATGATTTTACCTAGATCGTAGCGGCGGTTTTCGTCCCAGACTAGTTCATCGCAGATATGTTCATTCATACCAAGGTCTAAATCGGTAAGCATTATCACCGGTGTTTGCAAGCGGTCGGCAATATCAAAAGCGTCAGCGGTTAGTTCAAAACACTCCTTTGGGGTTGCTGGGAAAAGCAGTACATGCTTTGTATCGCCGTGTGATGCATAGGCCGAAATCAAGATATCGGACTGCTGTGTACGGGTTGGCATACCCGTAGATGGACCGGTTCGTTGCACGTCAATTAGCACCGCAGGCACTTCGGCAAAATAGGCTAACCCTAAAAATTCTTGCATTAACGAAATCCCGGGACCACTGGTGGCGGTAAACGAGCGCGCGCCATTCCAGTTTGCACCTATTACCATGCCGATTGCTGATAGCTCATCTTCAGCCTGAATTATGGCAAAGTTATTCTCACCGGTATTCGGGTCTACACGAAGTTGTTTGGCGTACTTTTCAAAACCTTCGGCAACTGAGGTAGACGGAGTTATCGGATACCAAGCGCATACCGTGGCGCCGCCATAAATGGCTCCTAGGCCACAAGCCGCATTACCTTCCAATAACACCTTGCCGTGGTTCTTACTGCTGCGTTTTAGTTGCAAGGGTAGTGGCGTTGAGAAGGCTTTTTGGGCTTCATCAAAGCCTAATTGCAAAGCATCGACGTTTGGTTTAATCAGTTTAGGTTTGTTAGCGAAGGTATCGCTAACAATACTCTCTAAGGCCGAAAATTCGATGCCAATTAAGTACGCTAGTGAGCCGACGTAGATTGTGTTTTTGAATAGCTGCTGTAAGCGTGGGTTGTCAAAATTTTGGTTGGTGATCAGTGTTAATGGTAAACCAATATAATGAATGTCGTCACGAACTAGGTTGAAGTCCAGCGGATAGGTATTGTCGTAAAAGAAGTAACCGCCCGGGCAAACCTCGGCGACATCTTGAGTCATGCTCTGTGGGTTGACCGAGATCATCAACTCAACTTGACCGCCGCGACGGCCTAAATAGCCTTGTTCATTTACGCGAACCTCATACCAGGTGGGCGCGCCTTGAATGTTCGAAGGGAAAATATTACGTGGGCTAACGGGAATGCCCATACGGAAGATCGCTTTAGCAAACATGCTGTTTGCGCTGGCTGAGCCTGAACCATTTACGTTGGCGAACTTAATCACGAAGTCGTTTATTACTGAGTCTAACATTGGAGGTTTTTTAATTTGGCTCAAGCTGTTAATCGGGCTCATGCGGCTTGCTCCTGCTTCTTACCGCGAGTCTGCTCGACTAAAATTGGCGCCGGTTGGTCGCCAGCTTTTGTTACTGTGTATAAGAATTGCTGCATATCCCAAGCTGAGGTCGGGCAACGTTCGGCGCACAGGCCGCAGTGTAAGCACATATCTTCATCTTTGACCATTACTCGGCCGGTTGGCAGACCGGTTGAAACGTATAAATCTTGTTCTTTGTTAGTACTTGGCGCATTGAGCTTATCGCGTAAACTGCTTTCTTCATCATTATTGACAAAGGTAATGCAATTGGTGGGGCAGATATCAGTACAGCCATCGCATTCAATGCATTTCTTTTCGAAAAACACGGTTTGTATATCACAGTTCAAACAGCGCTCGGCCTCTATAAATGCGGCGTCTAAATCAAAACCAATTTCGGATTCAATTTTTCGACTTTTAAGAGCTTGCTCGACCGGTAAATGTGCCGATGCTTGACGATCATCATCAATCACCTCGCTGTCATAAGACCATTGGTGAATACCCATTTTAGAGCTCACTAAATTAGTGCCTGGCGCGGGTCGAGCGTCTTTAACCGAGCTGCCGTTCAAAAACAAGTCGATTGATATTGCGGCTTGATGACCGTGAGCCACAGCGGTGATAATGTTTTCTGGGCCAAAGGCGGCGTCACCGCCGAAGAATACTTTCTGATTGCTTGATTGAAACGATACTTTATCGATAATTGGCATGTCCCAGTCGCCAAATTCAATACCAACGTCACGTTCAATCCATGGAAACGCATTGTCCTGGCCAATTGCCATGATTGCATCAGTGCATTCAACCCTTACGATTTCGCCTGTTTCTTTTATAGTTCGTCTGCCGTTTTCGTCATAGTTTGATGCCACTATGTTGAAGCTCATTGCGACTAGCTTGCCATCTTCTAAGATGAATTCACGAGGGCTATGATTGGCAAGAATTGGTATGCCCTCAGCTAGGCTGTCGTCTTTCTCCCATGGTGATGCTTTCATGGTTTCGTAGGTAGAGCGTACGGTCACTCTTACGTCTTTACCGCCGATTCGCTTTGCCGTACGACAGCAGTCCATGGCGGTATTACCACCGCCAACAATAATTACTTTTTCGCCAATACTTTCGAGATGCTCGAAGGCTACATTTTCTAGCCAGTTGATACCCAAATGAACATTTGCATCGGCTTCTTCGCGACCAGGAATCACTAAATCTTTTGCTTTGGGAGCGCCGGTACCAACGAATACAGCGTCATAGCCTTTATCTAGAATACTTTTCATGCTCTCGACGCGAGTATTAAAATGGCGCGTTACGCCCATATCTAATACATAGTCGACTTCTTGGTCGAGCACCGCTTCAGGCAATCGAAACGACGGGATCTGGCTACGCATAAAGCCCCCGCCTTTCGGATTTTCATCGTATAAATCGACTTCATAGCCGAGTGGCATTAAGTCACGAGCAACGGTCAATGAAGCCGGGCCGGCACCAATAAGAGCGATTTTTTTACCGTTCTTTTGGCTTGGAATGATTGGCATCCGAGCATCAACATCAGCATCGTCTTTGTGATCAGCGGCGACTCGTTTAAGTCGGCAGATTGCCACCGGTTCTTCATCTACTCGCCCGCGCCTACAGGCGGGTTCGCAAGGTCTGTCACAGGTTCGCCCAAGTACACCTGGGAAGACATTAGACTCCCAATTGACCATGTAAGCGTCGCTGTAACGTCGCTGACCAATTAACCGTATATATTCGGGAACAGGAGTATGCGCAGGACACGCATATTGGCAATCGACTACTTTATGAAAGTACTCTGGATTGCTGATGTCGGTAGCTTTCATGGAGCTATTCTTCTCAGGTCTCAGATCTTAATCTTAAGCACAAACCGCAGGGTTCGCACACTGTAATTTATTCTGTACGTTTCGATAAACAGCAGATAAATCGTATTGCCGGTTGGCACATACGGCTGCCTATAGCGGAGATGTTAGCATGGCGATTTATGGTCGTACACTGAATTCTTGTATTTGACCTTAGGCAAATATGTTGACTCTATATTTAGATTGAAAAAGTGACATTTTTCGACCTTACTTTAATCGTATATAAGCCTATAGTTACCACCAATACTTACCCCACATTTGAGGGTTCGCCCAGTTATCTGAATTTAGCCAGTCGGGCGTCTTTTTATAGTCACTTATATTATATTTAAATAACCCGTATTCAATTTCGCCTTGTTGGTAAGACGCTACTTTACTCAGTGCAAAACCGAATAAGTCGGTTAAATGCCAGTCGCTATTATTTTGGTCTGCGCTTAGCGGCAAGCAAATGCAATACTGCGGGCTGAGCACATCGCGTAAGCGCGAGAGCACTTGCATTGCTTTGGCTTTGTCGATGTGCTCAAACAAATCAACTACGATGGCTACATCATAAGGATGGTCTTGTAGCCAGAGTTGTTGGATCTCAGCAGTTGTCAAATACACCACTGTGCACTGGTGGTTTAAAATCCTTTTTTGTGCCACATAGTTGTCAAGAAAATTAGTCTCGCAATCGCCTAAAACCAATATTCTTTCGGCTTGGGCAACATTAATAAGGGTCTCGATGTCAAAAAAAGCGTCGGCGGGGTAAGTCATGTCAATATGCGGTTTGGCCAGTGTGGCCAGAGTCGGTAGTAGCTATTGTAGCCAATCATGGCGGATAGGTGATACTTTTCTCTAACAGGCGGTATTTTTTCGTCGATTATGGGTTTTAGTGTTGCCCAAATTGTTGGCTTTGAGTAGTCTTGTTTTTTGCTTTTCTCAATGTACTTTTGGACCCAAAAATAATAAATGAACGACCATACTGAGCAGCAACCACTCGCTGATTTTGCTGAACAAGCGTACTTGAACTATTCGATGTACGTAATTTTAGACCGAGCCTTACCATTTGTCGGTGACGGACTTAAGCCAGTGCAACGCCGCATCGTGTATGCGATGTCTGAACTGGGTTTGCATAACACCTCTAAATATAAAAAATCAGCTCGTACCGTTGGTGATGTGTTAGGTAAGTTTCACCCGCATGGCGATAGCGCTTGTTACGAGGCGATGGTACTGATGGCTCAGCCATTTAGTTATCGCTACCCGTTAGTCGATGGGCAAGGTAATTGGGGTTCAACCGATGACCCTAAGTCATTCGCAGCAATGAGGTATACCGAATCTCGTTTAGCCCCGTACGCTCAGAGTTTATTATCTGAATTAGGGCAGGGAACCAGTGATTGGCAGCCAAACTTTGATGGCACCATGCAGGAACCGACTAATTTGCCTGCGCGTTTGCCTAATATTTTGTTAAATGGTGGTTCAGGTATCGCCGTAGGCATGGCGACCAGCATCCCTTCACACAACATACGTGAAGTGGTTGATGCTTGTATACACCTGCTAGACAACCCCAAAGCAAGTGTCGTAGATCTATGTGAATTCGTTCAGGGTCCGGACTTTGCTACCGAGGCCGAGATTGTTACACCCAAGTCTCAGATTCTTGATATTTACAATACCGGTCACGGCTCGATTCGACAGCGAGCGGTGTATAGCAAAGAGGACGGTAATATCATCGTTCATGCCTTGCCTTTTCAGTCATCAGGTTCAAAGGTTTTAGAGCAAGTCGCGGCGCAGATGCAGGCTAAAAAATTGCCGATGGTCAGCGATTTACGTGATGAGTCAGATCAAGATAACCCGATTCGTTTAGTCATTGTTCCGCGTTCAAATAGGGTTGATATTGATGCGGTTATGGGGCATTTGTTTGCCACCACCGATCTAGAAAAAAGCTATGGCGTAAACATGAATATGATCGGCCTTGATGGTCGCCCACATGTTTATAATCTGCGTGAAACTCTTAAAGAGTGGCTTACCTTTCGAATTCAAACTGTACGTCGACGCCTGCAATATCGATACGATAAAGTGACAGACCGGCTACATATTTTAGAGGGTCTTTTAGCGGCTTTTCTGAATATCGATGAAGTGATTGCGATCATTCGTGCCGAGGATAAGCCAAAGTCAGTGTTGATGGACCGCTTCGTTATATCTGATCGCCAAGCAGAATCTATTCTTGAGTTGAAGTTACGTCATTTGGCAAAGCTCGAAGAGATGAAGATTCGAGGCGAACAAGCAGAATTGCAAAAAGAGCGTCAGCGCTTAGAGTTACTATTAGGTTCAGATACGCGTTTGAAAACCTTGGTCAAGAACGAACTGCGCGAAGACTCTGAAGCCTTTGGCGACCATCGTCGGTCGCCAATTGTGCATCGTGAGGCGGCTAAGGCGATCGATCAAAGTGAGCTAGTGCCAAGCGAATCAATTACCGCTGTGTTGTCGGCTCAAGGCTGGATTCGTGCTGCCAAGGGGCATGAGCTTAACCCGCGAGACTTGAACTATAAATCTGGTGATAGCTATTTGAGCTCTACCAAGGGTAAGTCCAATCAAATGCTCGTTGCGCTCGACTCAACAGGTCGAACTTATGCATTGCCTGCGCACAAGTTGCCATCGGCACGAGGCCAAGGTGAGCCACTCACAAGCAGTGTAAGTCCACCCATGGGCGCCACCTTTAAGTCGGTAATGATGGGGGGTGACAAAGATCAATATGTAATGCTGAGTGATGCTGGTTATGGCTTTATATGTGAAGTTGAAAACATGCTGACCAAGAACAAGAAAGGCAAGGCCACGTTGAGCGTTCCCAAAGGCGCTGAAGCGCTGCCGCCTCTGCGAGTAAATAGTTTGCAGCAAGATTACTTGGCGGTCGTCACTACCGCTGGCTATCTAACGATATATCCGGTGACTGAGTTGCCAGAGCTCGGTAAAGGTAAGGGCGTTAAACTGATCAATGTGCCAAGCGCCTTACTCAAAGACCGATCTGAATATGTATTGGGTGCGACCACCTTTAAAAAAGGCCAGCATGTGCTGGTGCATGCGGGTAAACGCTATTTGCGTTTGAAGGGCCAAGACTTGGATAGTTACATGGGTGAGCGCGGAAAGCGCGGTCGTAAATTACCAAAAGGTTTTCAAGCCGTTAAGGCAATCACGACTGAGAAAGCTTCGGCCACACAAGACGATATTTTGATTGATAGCTAACGGCTTTTGTTCTAACTAGTCCAAGTCTAATAAGTGAACTAGCCGAAGGCTGTAATTTTAAATCGCTCAAGGCTTGCACGCCGAAGGCAAAGACACCTAAATCGATATAGAGATAACAATGAACAAACTACAACAATTACGCGATATGACCGTGGTAGTCGCTGACACAGGCGATTTATCGGCGATTGCTGAATACACACCGCAAGATGCAACAACCAATCCGTCTTTGCTCTTAAAGGTTGCGCAAGACGCCAATTATGCGAGCATTATCGATCGAGCGGTCGCCAGTGCAAATGGTGACTTGAGTGACGCGGTTGATAATTTCGGAGTTGACGTCGGTTGTGAAATCTTAAAAATTATTCCCGGCCGAGTGTCGACTGAAGTGGATGCGCGTTTGTCATTCGATACTGCTGCTACGGTAGCTAAAGCAAATAAGCTAATCGCTTTGTACAAACAGCGCGGCATTGAGAAAGATCGCATTCTGATTAAGATTGCCGCAACTTGGGAAGGTATCAAGGCCGCTGAGCAACTTCAGAAAGACGGTATCAATTGTAATTTAACCTTGTTGTTTAGCTTTGCTCAAGCGGTCGCGTGTGCCGAAGCGGATGTATTTCTGATATCGCCGTTTGTTGGCCGAATTATGGATTGGTATAAAGCCAACGGTGGTCCAGATAGTTACCCGCCGATGGAAGATCCGGGTGTGATATCGGTCACGCGCATCTACAACTATTATAAACAACACGGCTACAGCACTATCGTCATGGGTGCAAGCTTCCGTAATACCGGAGAAATTGAAGCGCTAGCGGGCTGTGATTATCTTACTATTGGTCCAAATTATTTGGAACAGCTACGCAACGATGATGGTCAATTGTTACAGCATTTGTCGATCGATAATTCTGGTGAAGCGCAAGCCAAGTTTTCACTTGATGAGCCTGCCTTTCGCTGGATGCAAAACGAAGACGCAATGGCGACTGAGAAGTTAGCTCAAGGGATTCGAGCTTTCGCTACAGACCAAGTAAAACTGGAAGACTTAATTGCTCCTAAACTCTGATTAATAGCCGTCTAGCAAGGCTCCAGAATGGATTCAGGAGTCACCTAGTCTGGCGAACACTCACATTAAATAGGACTCAGTCAAAATAGTGCCTCGTATATTGAACAAAATTACTCAACTATCGGCCAAATATTGTTGGTTCATCAGTTGCCTATTGTTAGCGATAATTACGCTATTGTCGCTAGCGCCTCTGCCGGAACTTCCTGGGCCACCCAAGGCCGATAAGGTACATCACCTTATAGCCTATGCGGCTTTATGCTTCCCTGTGGCCGCTAGGGGAGGCGCTAAATGGTTATACATACTGCCGTTTTTTATAGCATGGGGTGGTATGATCGAACTCATCCAACCTTACACAAATCGTCACGCCGAATGGCTAGATTTTGCCGCAAATTCGTTCGGTGTGGGCATAGGTGCGCTTTCAGGTGTGCTGGCACGACGCCTTTAATGGCCGATTGATTTGCCTGTTACTGCGAAGCAGTTCAGACTATGTTCGACATCGATCAAGCGGAGGCTTCGATAATTCAAGTCATTAACAACTCGAACCTTTATAAAAATTTTAAACAACTTTTAGAGAGCTTTTAGATAACTATGTCTGCACAAATAATACTTCCTCGAATATTGCAAATTGGTGAGCATGCTAGTGCTGAGCTGCCAAATGTTTTGGCTGGCCTCGATTGCAAGCGGCCCTTGATAATCACCGATAACATGATGCTTGAGCTAGGCTATGTTGAGCGTCTTCAGAGCTTATTGCTAGATCAGGGTATTGTCAGCGATGTGTATGCAGATACCGTTCCAGAGCCTACTGCTGAGTCGATCAAATCGGGCGTCCAAAAAGTTATTAACGGGGATTACGATTGCCTTGTAGCACTCGGTGGTGGCAGCCCAATTGACAGCGCCAAGGCAATTGGTATTTTAGCCAAATTTGGTGGCCAGGTGTCAGACTATAAAGTCCCACGAATTGTTGATGAACAGGGTTTGCCGGTTATTGCTATTCCGACCACCGCAGGGACCGGCTCTGAAGCAACCCGCGCGACTGTTATTACGAATGAGTTAACCGATGAAAAAATGCTCTGTATGGGCAAAGGTTTTATGCCGGTAGCGGCCTTAGTCGACTATACATTAACCCTAAGTGTGCCGCCGAGAACAACCGCTGATACTGCGATTGATTCGCTTACCCACGCGATAGAAGCGTATGTAAGTAGAAAAGCCAGCCCGTTTACCGATGCTCAGGCGATACAGGCAATGGGACTAATAGCACCGAATTTACGCACGGTATTTCACCAGCCCGCTAATCGACAAGCTAGAGAAGCGGTGATGTTGGGGGCGACTTTGGCGGGAATCGCTTTCTCAAATGCGTCGGTTGCTCTAGTTCATGGAATGAGCAGACCAATAGGCGCTTTCTTCCATGTACCGCACGGACTATCTAACGCGATGCTGTTGCCGGCTGTGACGCGGTTCTCGATTGTTGGCTGCGAGCGGCGATATGCTGAGTGCGCCCGAGCAATGGGTGCGGCTGACTCCCATGACACGGATAGTCAAGCTAACGAAAAGTTGTTGATCGAGTTAGAGTCTCTCAATGATGAGCTGAAGGTACCAACCTTGGCTGAATTTGGTGTATCCAAAGCATATTTTGACGATGTGCTCGAACAAATGGTCGAGCAAGCAATAGCTTCTGGATCGCCGGCAAATAATCCTCGAATTCCTCATGCGGGTGAAATCTCGCAGATTTATCAGCAATTATGGCGCTAAAATTGGCCAACGAGACCGAAAAACAGGCTATAAGTTGAGTTAATGGCGAGTTTTTGTTACTTTAGATGGGCAGTGGATTTTCCCCGTTTACTCAAAAACGAGTCTCTTTCACAACATATTGTGGTTTCATAATATTGTTATGCTGAATTGGCTACATTGCACCCCTCTTCCTTTCAATACTAAAAAGTGCGATTTAATTAATTGTATATTTTAGTGAGTTACTGAGAAAGGGGGCCGAAAAAAAATAAATTTAATGAGGAGATTGACCTTGAAGAAAACTAAACTAGTTAGTTCTATAGCCCTAGCTATTGGGGCTAGTGTTTTAGCGAGTGCAGCTCATGCGCAACTAGAAGAAATCGTGGTAACGGCGACTAAACGCGCCGAAAGCTCACAAGACATTCCTGTTGCGATTCAAGCCATTAGCAGTGATTCATTGGACGAATTAGGTGTTAAGACTTTTGATGAGTATGTTAAATATCTACCAAATGTTGTTCAACAAGGCCGTGGACCTGGCCGTAACGAGATTTATATTCGTGGCGTTGCTACGGAGCAATCAGGCAATACAGTATCGTCGGTGCAAGGTTCAGCACCCGCCGTAGCTCTATACCTAGACGATCAGGCTGTATCGTTCGGCGGACGTAACTTAGATGTCTACGCCGCTGATTTACAGCGTGTCGAGGTTCTACCTGGCCCTCAAGGCACCTTGTTTGGTGCGAGCTCACAGTCTGGTACTGTTCGTCTAATCACCAATAAGCCTTCGACTGAAGGTTTTGATGCCACGGTTAAAGCGGGCTATAGCACAACCGCTGGCGGTGACCCAAGCACCAACTTAGAAGCAGCATTCAATGTCCCTATATCGGACACCGTTGCGGTTCGCGCGGTGATCTATTCTGATACTCAAGGCGGTTGGATCGACAACGTTGACACTGCGTTTAATCCCAATCAAGATGATTTAATTAATGTTATTAATCGAAATCAGATTAGTTCTTCTGCGGCTGTTTTGCCCGGTTCTCCGGTTGCCAAAACAACCAACGGTGGAGTTGTTGAAGATAACTGGAATGACGCACAATACCAAGGTGTTCGTTTAGGCGTATCGTGGGCGATTAATGATGACTGGAGTGCGTTGATTCAGCACACTAGCCAAGATTTAGAAACTGAAGGTGTGTTTGAGTATGCGCCAACAACCGGCACTACAGATCAATCACAAAGTTTCTCTCCAGACAGAAATAACGATAACTTTGGTCTAACTACGTTAACAGTTGAAGGCCGCGTCGGTGGTCTAGACGTAGTTTATACCGGTGGTTTCTTAGATCGCGATATGAACTCAGTAATCGATTATACCGCCTATAGTTTTGGTGGTGGTTATCAAGTTTATTATATTACTACCGGTGGCTATTCTACGGCGTCAGAAGTATTTGATTTGCGAAAACAATATGTCGATGACACACAAAGCCAACGCACCAGCCACGAGCTTCGCTTCCAAGGTGAAATTGGAGACCGTTTCCAATTCACTGTCGGCGCATTTTTAGATGATGTCGAGACTAAATCTATCGGTCAATTTCAATATTTTGGTGCACTTGACGCGGGTATTAACAGCGCTGTTCGCCCAGCAGATTTGGCCCGAGGTAGCAACAACCGCATAGGTTTAGCTGAAGCGACTACGTTTGCAAACGATTTTACACGTGAAGAAGAGCAAACAGCATTTTTCGCCGATGTGTCATTTGAGGTTACTGAGGCACTTACTTTAAGTGCTGGTATTCGTGCTTATGACATCGATTTCACCTTGTCGGGTGCCACTGGCGGTTCATTTGGTTGTAAAGGTCAGAACCCAGCTAACCTACAAAACGGTGATGGAGTTGTTCCATCGGGTCGTGCCACTAGTTATGCCATTACTCGTGCTGACGGAACAATAGGTTGTTCAGACAATTCTGGTAATAACGTAACCCAACGTCTACAAAACCTAGGTACTTTTGGTTCTGTAACCGAAGGCGGCCCTCAGGTTGCTAATTTGGAAGGTTTAGGGTCTGACGGCGTTGCTAATCAAAGCGATACTATTGTGCGTTTTACCGCTGACTATAAGTTGAACGACGACGTACTTGTGTTCGCCACTGTTTCTGAGGGCTTTCGGCCACAGACAGTGAATCGAAATGCAGGAGCACCATCGGCTAACCAATCAGGCCCATTTGAAGGCTTTGTTGTACCAGCCGTAGCACAAACCGATGAGCTGACTAATTTCGAAATTGGCATTAAGGGTGACTTCTTAGACAGCCGTTTACGTTTGAATGCAACGTACTTTAATTCAGAAATCGAGAATCTACAAACTACTCGATTTGACCCATCAAACGTGGCGTTCTTAGTGTTTATCGAGAACGTTGGTGATGCTGACATTCAAGGTATCGATGCTGATTTTACTTGGGTACCAACAGACAACTTGACTATCGCTGGTGCGGCTTCTTGGGTTGATTCTGAAATTACTCGTTTGAACTCGCAATTAGAGGGTCTTGCGGCGCCGGTTGGCAGCGCTCTGCCATTCACGGCTGACTTTGGATTTAACATACGCAGTCGTTATGAATTCGAATTGTCTAGCTTTGGTGGCGATGCATTCGTACAAGCAGGTCTTGTTTATACTGGTGACAGCTTGTCGGGCATTGTTGGTAACGCTAACTTTGTAGAAGACACCACACGTCGTATATATGGTCGTGGTTCTGGCTTGGAAATTCGCAACGAAGGCGGCACTTTCGGTGCTACTCGTGTTGCTACAGAGATTCCAGGGTCAACTGGCTTAACCGCTGATGGTCAGTTCTTTGCTAACGGTCGTTATGTACAAGAGTCTTACTCAATTCTTAATTTTTCAACTGGTGTGAATAAGGATAATTGGGGCGTAGAGCTTTTCGTTAATAACGTGTTGGATGAAGATGGTATTGTCAATATTAATACCCAAGACTACACGCCACGTGTATCAGTAACTCGACCTCGTACGGTTGGTTTACGCTTCCGTTGGAATTACCAATAAACACTGAGGTTTAACGGTGATTCGTTAGGGGTGCTAGTAGAATTTAGTACTCTTGATTAGTCAATAAAAAAGCGAGCCTTATGGCTCGCTTTTTTTATGCCTTTTGTTTCTGTGCAATCAGATATGCATCTTCAAGATGTTGTACTATTACCACAATAAGAAACACTATACATACTAATAATGCCACCTCAAACTTCTTCGCAAGCCTTAACTCTAAAAGCCACAGAACTGGTTAAACAAGGTAAGTTTCAAGCCGCTTTAGACTTCATTGTCAGTAATAAAAGTGAGCTAGATGGTAATGCCGAGGCTCACTATATTCGTGCGGTTTGCCTTAGTCGGCTTGGCTTAGCAAACGACGCTATTATTGCTCTGGAAATGGTTCTTAGCATAGACCCTAACTATGTCCGTGCTTACCAAGAGCTAGGCCATATATTTATCGGCCAAGGTAACGTTTCGTCGGCGATTAAAGCTTATGAGACAGCGGTCGCGGCGGATAATGCACTAATTGCAAGCTGGAAGGGCTTAGTAACGCTGTATACAAAAAACGCCAATAAAGCGGCGCTTGATCGAGCTCAACATGAGGTTAATCAATTAAATGCTCTGCACCCAGCGCTGCAGGCGGTCAAGAGCCAACTAAATCGTGATAACTTGAGCATGGCTGATCAAATTTGTCGTGATTACATGCTGCAAAACAAGCAAGACATCGAAGGTATGCGCTTATTGGCCGAGATAGCGGTACGAGCAAAAATGTTGGAAGAGGCAGATTTTATATTAGAAAGCGCGGTTGTTTTTTCACCAAATCATATTGGCGCTCGGTTTGACTACGCTAATTTGTTGATTAAGAGGCAGAAATTTGGTGTTGCACATGATATTGCAACAACCTTAAATCAACAAAACCCGAACCAAGTTCAATTTCAAGTTCTGTTGGCAGCGACCCTCTCGGGTGTCGGTGATACACAAGCGAGCGCAACCTTATACAAAGATATTGTTAAGCATAACCCGGTTATGCAGAGTCTATTATTATTGCTGGGGCATGCCGAGAAAACTCTGGGTAATATAGACGCGGCGACCGGGGCTTATCGCCAATTGTATAAACAGCTTCCCAGTTTTGGTGATGCGTTTTGGAGCTTGGCGAATACTAAGACCTACCAATTTACTAATCAAGAAATTAATCACATGCAGGACTATCGCAATCGCTCGGAAACCAGTGCTATCGATAAAGTTCATATGAATTTTGCATTGGGCAAAGCGCTAGAAGATAAGCAAGACTATGATTCTGCATTTAGTGCTTACCAGCAAGGCAACCAGCTCAACAAAGATTTGCTCGAGTATGATATTCCCGAAATTCGCAAGCGGGTCCAACGTCAGATAAGCATCTGTAATGCTGATCTCTTTAGTGCCTTGAGCACGGCAGGTTGCGTTCAGCCAGACCCGATATTTATAGTAGGTTTGCCGAGAGCTGGTTCGACTTTACTAGAGCAAATTTTAGCGTCGCATTCACTCGTTGATGGAACTATGGAGTTGCCTAACGTTCTCAGTATTAGCCGTCGTTTACGTGGGCGTGAAAAGGTAGAAAAGGGCGATGAGCCCAGATATCCGAAGATACTCGCTGAACTAGAACATGATTATTTTCGGCAATTTGGTGAGCAATATATTAATGAAACAAAGGTGTTCAGACAGGGTGCCCCCTTATTTATAGATAAGATGCCAAATAATTTTTTACACATTGGTTTGATTAAATTAATTTTACCCAATGCAAAGGTTATCGATGCGAGGCGCCATCCGATGGCCTGCTGTTTTAGTGGTTTTAAGCAGTTGTTTGCTGAAGGGCAAGAGTTTACCTATGGCCTAGAAGAAATTGGCGACTACTACAAAAATTACGTGGAACTGATGGATCATTGGGATACTGTTTTACCTGGATTCGTTTTAACCGTACAGCACGAAGACGTGGTTCATGATCTCGAAACCCAAGTTCATCGAATCTTAGAGTTCTGTGGTTTACCGTTTGAAGAAAATTGCATTGAGTTCTATAAAACTAAACGTAATGTTAGAACACCCAGCTCTGAACAGGTCCGTCAACCTATCTATACAACAGGTTTAGAACAATGGCGTAATTTCGAACAGCACTTGCAACCGTTGATCGACTCTCTTGGCCCCGACGTTCTTGAGCGTTACCCTATTGACTAGTTCAGCGATAATAGCCTTAGGTCAAACGTATGCGCATCGTAACCTCAGGCCCTTTGGCGAGTGTTTGTTTGTAGTGCGGTTATATGCTCGTTTCCATCGCTTACTCTTTGCCGGGTTACTTCTATGATTATCTCGCATAAGCATCGCTATATATTCTTTGCCATCCCTAAAACCGCTACCCATTCTATTCGTGAGGCGCTGCACCAACATTCAGCGGATGATGATTGGGAGCAGCAAGTTCTCAACGGTGAGCAGTCTATTCCCATACCTGAAATTGCTGAAATCAAACATGGTCACATCAGTGTAAAAGAGTTGGCGGCAGTTGCCGATCAGGAGCAATGGCAAGGCTACTTTCGATTCGGTTTTGTGCGCAACCCATTTGATCGATTTGTCTCGATTTGTGCGTTCCTAAATCGACAAAACCCTGGGTTTCAAGCTAATTCATTGTCGTGGATGAAGATGGCTTTAGAGAGACCTGCTTTTCGTCAGCGCATCTTGGCGGTACCACAAAGTACTTTATTAGCTGATGCTAACGCTGAGCTAGGGCTAGATTTCGTTGGCCGCTATGAAACTCTTCAGAGTTCCCTAGACACCATCTTCGATCAATTGAACTTGCCCTCGGTTACGCTAACGCTAAGGAACAGCTCCGAACATACTCACTATAGGGAATATTACGATGACCACCTTCGTCACTTGGTGGCCGACTTTTACCATGCTGATTTAGAGCTATTTAACTATAACTTCTAGCCTCTCAACTTAAATAGGCGCTAGTCCGTTGATTTATATTCGATCGCTTTGAAATGCAGGCAACTGTTCAGGATTAAGTGCGGCACGAATAATACGCTGCATAATGATCGGGTTGACACCGACTTGGTTGCTAGCGGTAACTAAGGCGCGAGGATCAGTATGCAATTTTTGTACCGCGTTTTGTAAAAGTTTCTGGTACGAGACGATACCGTCTTGCTGGTAGCCATATAGAAGCCATGCTTCTCGCCAGTCTTTCGCTAGGTCATCTAGCAGGTTGGTGTATTGCTCTACTAAATCAGGGTTATTACCTCGGTGTTGAGCAAAATCGATCACCAAGTCGGTTGCTATCGCTTCTAATTCGCCGGGTGACATTACTGGCGCCACATTAAAGCGTTCAGTCCGTATCTGTGGCTTTGTGTTAGGGTCGAACTCGAGTAACTGGGTTTGTTTTACGATGTCAGCATCCGTCAAGCTTTGCATTCGTCTTACCGTATTCCAAAAGCGCGATGAGCCGCACATATCAATAACTAAGTGAACTCTATCTTCGCAACTACTATTAACCACTTTGTGGCGTCGCCAAGAGTCAAAAATCCAACATTCTCCTGCTTGCATATGGATTTTCTCGTTGCCGCAATAAAATAGTACACCTGGGTTGGTAGTAATTGGAACATGAACGCGAACACGACTATACCAGTGATAGTTGAAATCGACATGTTCTGAAACGTCACAGTTACCGCCTAAGCGCATCAAACGTGAACGGGCTATTACTTCGCCAAACGATGCCATAAGTTGCTGCATGTAACCGCTGCGCTGTAGGTGAGGAGTGACTTGCATATGACCTACAAATTCATCGTTATCTGCGCCATTTTGTGACACCAATGGTATCGCTGCATTACCGCGCATTCGATTTGGGTGGGCCATCCATTGTTGTGCTTCAAATTGACCCAGCTCGGTTTTTAATCGGTCTACGTCAAAGCGAAACGGCAGGCGTACAAAGGGTTGAGCGAGTTTCATATAGGTATAGTAATCATTATGTTATGACGTCGAAAGTTTATTTCTCATCCCAAGAGCCACGTCGGCTCCAAGAGTCATGTTGAGGAAATTCGTCTAAGTTAATCTCTGGGTCTGGCACGCTATATTGGCGGTTGAGGTCATACTTTGCGGTTTTATAGATGTATATACATAGCATCATGGATATTAGCACCAGCGGTGCACCAGCAACAATACTGGCCGTCTGAAAGGTCTTTAAGTCACCGACAAATAGTAAGGTTATCGTTAAGAAACTAAGCGCGCCAGCCGAAAATAGGCGGTTCCAATGAATTGGCTCATAATCAACTTCGGACTGCACTACCGATGCTAAAATATACCAAATTGAGTCAAAGGTGGTGGCCAAAAATATCAGTGCAAGTACAGTATAAAGCGCGATCACTATTGCCTTAAATGGCAAGCTCCCTAAAATTGCAAACACCGCGGCGGACTGGCAGTCAGTGTTAAGAATATTGATAACATCGACGCTGCCACTGAGTTGTAAATGTAAACCGTAGTTGCACAAGATCATAAAGAATAGTGCGCAGCTAACTGAGCCAAAGAACAGCCAGCGGAGAACCATGTTGCCCATCGTACGCCCATACGAGATACGCGTAATAAAGAGACCAATGGTGGGTAAAAATGCTAACCACCAAGCCCAATAAAAAATAGTCCAACCTTGAGGGAATGTGGTGTTTGCATAGCTGTTTAAGCCACTAAATAGTTCCAAGTAAGTGGCCATTGAGAAGAAGTTTTCAATCAACACACTAATTGATGAGAGTGAGGTTTCGGCAATAAACGAAGTCGACCTTACAATGACGACGAAGGCCAGTAATATTAGGGCTAGCAGCAGGTTGATATGAGAAAGTGTTTGAATGCCTTTCTTGATTTCTGAATAAGTGCTTACGCCAAAAAATGCAGTAGCCACAACCAGTACCATATTTTGTATGGTCATATTTTTTCTAAGTCAAACAGTTGATGCAAACCGTCACTCAGTAGCGGTGCACTTAATCCTAAGATAGTTGCGCCGCCAACTAGCATGCCGAACACGAATAATACGTCGATTAGCTTACCCCAAAAACCTCGAACATTACGGTTACTAATTACCGGAGCTAAGGCTTCGGAGAGCTTTAATTTGCGGTTTTTTTGCACATCATAGAAGTAGGCAATGGGTAGTGCCTGGACCAAGTAAATCGACCACGCTATTGGGCCCCAATGAAAAATGCGATAAGCAGCGGCCCATTTCATCGATTCGGAGGCACCACCTTCGATTAAGAATGGCGATGATTGGTAGTAATAGGCCCATTCGATCGGCGCCCAAACCAGAATGCCAACGCCAAAACCTGCACAGCACAGCATAGAAGCCCATGATGTAGTTTTAAATTCTGGCTCTGAGCCAGGTTCACCTAATTTATTTCGCCCAATATCGCTAAGGATAACGTAGAGCATGAATGAAAATACGCCCAAACCCAACATTAAGTAATTTACGCCTAGATTCTCGACGACGGTATTACGAGCGGCTAAGACGTAGACGGCGCCTTCTTCTAGCCAAATTATTAATGGTATGGTCACTGTTAATAAGAGTGCTAATGAACCTAAAAAAGTAGGCTTATCAATCAAACTCATTGACTGCTTCATCTTAATAATTCTCCGATAGTTTTTTCGTTTTTTTAAATTAATTATGCGAAAATTTTTTCTGTGCCAAGGCTATGCTGATACGTAAAGGCGGCTAAATTAGTGTGACAACAGCAGTTGCTTATCTAGCATGCGAATTCGGCTGTTAATTTCATTATGTTCGATATAGTAGCCACGCAAATGGCGCTTACCTGAGGTCGGGTCAAATGCAGCGCGGCCATGTAAGACTCGCTGATTATCGAATATCACCATCTCGCCATTCTTTAGAGCGTATTCTATATTGTAACTCGCGCCCCTGATGCGCCCCATTAATTGTTGATAGGCGGCATAGAAAGAGTACAGTAAATCAGCGTCGAAATCAGCGATGTCAGCCAAGTGAGCATTAAAGGTTAGGGTGCCAAATTTGCCCTCCCTGTTGAGACCAATAACCGGCCGATGATATCTAACATCATCTTTGCCATCTAAGAAATGCCAAGGTACCGAGAGTTCACACAAGATGCGATAATGCTCGGGGTAGTCGCGTTTAAAATCCTCCACGATGGCCATTGCGTCAGCAAACACTGAACCGCCGCCGCGGGCTTCATTGCGATAGCAATGTAAGAACTGATTGCCAGGAACAAATTCTTGATTTGCTAGGTCTGTATGCAAGGGAAGTGCCAATGATGTATAGGCTAAATTGATTGGTTGTGGCTTGCTTTGAACCTCGAACATAACGCCATAGTTAGTTTCTCGCTTAAAGCCGATTAGGTCGCCGAACTTTTCGCCGGCGTTTAAATCATCATCTAAGTTGTGAATTAGAATAATACCAGTTTGCTTCAGTGTGGTTAACGCATCGCTCAAGACGCTAGCTGAGCGCTGACAATCGACAGCATCAAATCTCGCTAGCGAGACCATTTCTTTAGCCGCCCAACTCTTTCGCTCGATTGCGGCGGCATCATAACGCGCGAGACCAGGTCTATGAGCATAAAGCCATTGCGCCATATAGTAAGAAGCGCCGTCTTTATTTGGCCAGTTTATGCATATCCTTGATAAGCTTGCTTGGTCATTGAGTTCTAATTTGAAGTCGTCGGGTGCAATGTCTAACGGTACACTGGTGAGGTCAAAAGTTCGCTCGCCGGTATGCGGGTGTAATTCGTCTTGGTCATTATCTCGTAACCAGATATAGGGCATATTAGACGTCGAGCCGTCTTCCCATGTCACTCGAAAGCCGTTGTTTTCAGGCTGTACCTTGGTGAAATTCATAATTAATTGACGGTGCCTTATTGTAGTACTGGTATTATCATTTTGGATCAAAGGTCATGCGGCTGCAACGCCTCAGTATAAAATAGGCTGTCGCGAATTAATGGTCTTGAGTCGCATTTAGATCAGCTATGCAAATAACGCGATAGATTGTTTGCTATCGACCGTGAAAGTCAATAAGTTGAGCGCATAGACTTAAGTGGAAGAAGCTAATACAAATACCAAATTGGACCGTGTTTTATGAAGTATGACTATATAATTGTGGGCGCTGGCTCAGCCGGCTGTGTTTTGGCCAACCGTTTAAGCGAAGATGCGTCGGTCAGCGTGTTGTTGCTAGAAGCCGGTGGCAAGGACCCATTCTGGGAATGGCAAATCCACATGCCCGCCGCGCTCGCATACCCGATGAACGGCACTCGTTATAACTGGGACTATCACACTGAAACAGAACCGTTTCTTGGTGATCGAATAATGCATTGTCCCAGAGGCAAGGTTTACGGCGGTTCATCGTCCATTAACGGTATGTGCTACCTCCGTGGCAACGCACTTGATTACGATCGTTGGGCTAAAGAAGATGAGACCCTCAGCCATTGGAGCTACAAACATTGCTTGCCGTATTTTCGCAAAGCGGGTAACCGAAACATTGGTGCCGACGATTATCACGGTGACTCTGGGCCCTTAAGTATTACTAAAGGGGGAAGTGCCAATCCATTGTTCAAAGCCTGGACTGACGCCGGTCAGCAAGCGGGTTACCCTTATACCGAAGACATGAATGGTTACCAACAAGAGGGCTTCGGGCCGATGGACCGAACCACACGCAACGGTAGCCGAGGTTCCACCGCCGTGGGCTATTTGCGGCCGGCGATGAAGCGTTCAAACTTAACTGTGATCAAACGCGCACACGCTAAAAAGTTGATCATGGAAAACAAAAAAGTAATCGGTGTTGAGTTCGCCAAGGGCAATCGTAAGCGGCCAAAAATGCAACAGGCTTTCGCCAACATAGAAGTGATTCTCAGCGGTGGACCGATTAATAACCCTCAATTGCTTATGCTGTCTGGCATTGGCCCTGCAGAGCAGCTTAAGCAGCATGGTATTGAGTTAAAGCATGAATTGAAGGGGGTGGGTGAAAATCTACAAGACCATCTAGAAATTTATTTGCAGATGGAGTGTACTCAGCCAATCTCTTTGTTCAAATATTATAACCTTTTGGGTAAAGCCATTACCGGCGCCCAATGGTTATTTACCCGTACTGGTTTAGGCGCTACTAACCACTTTGAAGCGGGTGGTTTTATTCGCAGTAAGAAGGGCATTGAACACCCTGATTTGCAGTATCACTTTTTCCCCATGGCGGTTCGCTATGACGGCCAAAGCGCTAATGGCGGTCATGGCTTTCAAGCTCATGTCGGCTCTATGCGATCGCAAAGTAAAGGTTGGGTTCGATTGCGCTCGGACGATTACCGAGACAAGCCTAAAATTTTATTTAACTACATGTCCAAGCCTGAAGACTGGCAAGAGTTCCGCGCGGCGGTAAGACTGACCCGTGAAGTGTTTCAACAACCAGCTTTCAAGCCGTTTGCTGGTGCAGAGATATCACCGGGTGCGGAGGTTCAAACTGATGAGCAGCTCGACGCATTTTTAAAAGACGCGGTAGAGTCGGCTTATCATCCTTCCTGCACCTGTAAGATGGGCAGTGATGAGATGGCGGTTGTTGACGGTGACTGTAAGGTAAGGGGCATTGTCGGATTACGAATTGTTGACTCCTCGATTATGCCGTCAATTGTCAGCGGTAACTTGAATGCGCCAACGGTGATGATTGCTGAAAAAGCCGCCGATATTATCAAAGGCGCTAATTCATTAGCTGCCAGTGATGCGCCTGTCTACTTGGCTGAAAATTATATGCATAGTCAGCGCTAGTTAACGGACTCAGCGTGTCAGAATTTAGATTTTTGTTGAAGCTTTTCCGCCACCACTTGAAACATGCGGTGGCGGCTATCTTCGCCACATTTCAGTAGTCAGAGCGCCCGGGAATAACGATTTCGGCGCCTCGTTCCTCGGGCTCGTCGTCAACTAATAGCGCTGGAAAGCCAACCCCGAGTACTTTTTCACCTAACGCATCTTCAAGCCGGCGAATAATATTTGACGACCATTCTCGCGGGCCATACTTTTCTTGGCCATCTTTAAATATGTCGATTAATAGCGGTGACATTTCCAGCGGTATATCGTGCTGCTGAGCAAGCGAGTCAAACAAGCTGATATCCTTTAGCACTAGGTCCATGGTAAAACTGATATCCCTGCTGCCGTTAAGGATCACTTGAGATTCGGTTTCATGCACAAAGGAGTTACCAGAAGAGGCTTTTATAGCTTCGTAAGCGACGTTCGGGTCTATACCCATTTTGTTGGACACCACCCAAGCCTCGGATAATGCAACTAGGTGTGCGGTCGCAAGGTAGTTAGTAATTACCTTGAGCACCGACGCTGAGCCGAGTTCACCGGTGTGAATAACCCTGCGGCCCATTGTTGTGAGTAGCGGAAGCGCTATATCGAATGCTTTTCGATCTCCACCAGCAAAAATTGAAATGTTGCCGGTATCGGCTCTATGGCAACCGCCCGAGACCGGGCTATCTAAGGCAAAGGCGCCTTTCGCGGTGACTAGTTCACCAATGCGTTTTACTTCAGCTTGGTCCGTAGTGCTCATCTCGAGCCAAATTTTGCCGGCTGAAAGGCCCGCAATAACCCCATCGTCGGCTTCCATAACCGCCGAACATGCGGCAGGGGACGGCAAGCAGGTAATGATGACGTCGGCTAACTCAGCCACTTCTTTTGCAGAGTTAGCCGCTGTCGCACCGCTTTCAACAAAGCTTTGTACCAGCTTAGGATCGAGATCGCGAACGATTAAAGCGTGACCATTGCGCAGCAAACTACCTGACAGTTTACCGCCGACATTACCCAAACCAACAAAGCCTATTTTCATCTTATTTATTTAGAAAGTTTTTAAATTTATACAATTTCACTATAGTTCTGAGCTTCTGTCAAATCACTAATTTTGCTGTTTGCAATCGAAATTAGTGAGCTGAATATGTGAGTCTGAGTTCTTTATTACAGTTATTAGACGTCGCCTACAGCATTTTTAATACACGCGACTAAATACTGATTGCTATGCTCAAACAGCGTGGTTGCTCTGTATCCTATTTGATGGAGTTAGTGAGCTAGTGGTGGATACCGCTAAGAATAGGCCACACAGGGTTTTAACAATCTTTGCGATTAACTCGTCGCGGCGAATGCTGCGACCAACTCGGTTAGCAGCTAATAGAGCTGTGGTATGTCACCTAAGTTAGCGTAGATCGTTTTCAACTGAGTGTAGTATTCAATCGCTTGTAAGCCGTTCTCGCGACCGATGCCAGATTGCTTATAACCACCAAACGGAATCTCGGCGGGGGTTACGTTGTATTCGTTAATCCATACTATGCCAGCTTGAATTTTGTTGGCGACTCGATGGGCCCGACTAAAATCTTGCGTGAATACAGCCCCAGACAAACCAAAGTCGGTATCGTTGGCGCGCTTGAGTACGTCGTCCTCGTCGGTAAACGGTAAAATGGATAGTAGCGGGCCAAATACTTCTTCTTTAACAAACGGCATGTCATCGGTGCAATCAGCAAAAATAGCCGGAGTAATATAGAAACCATTTTTTAGTTCAGGGTTGTCGGGTATATCACCACCACAAACATGTCTTGCACCGCTGTTTTTAGCGATCTCCATGTAGGCTTTAACTTTCTCATAGTGTTCGGCTGAAACCAATGGCCCCATGTCGGTGGACTGATCAAATGGGTTACCAATTTTCATACCGTTCGCTCGTTCAGCCAATTTGGAAATTATCTCTTCGTAGATATTTTGATGTACAAATACTCGAGTGCCATTTGAGCAGACTTGGCCTGTTGAGTAAAAATTAGCCGCTAGAATTCCGTTAATAGCGTTATCAATTTTGGCATCGTCGAACACGATTACCGGTGATTTTCCACCGAGTTCTAAGGTTACTTTCTTCAAGTCTTTAGCACTGTGTGCCATAACAATTTTACCAGTCTCAACTGAGCCGGTTAAAGTTACCTTGGAAACGTCTTTGTGGCTGATCAGTGCTGAACCGGTACTACCTGCTCCTTGCACTACGTTGAATACACCATCGGGCAAACCAGCCTCGGTATAAATTTCGGCCAACTTTAACGCGGTCAGCGGCGTTTGTTCAGCGGGTTTAAATACCATTGTATTGCCACAGGCGAGCGCTGGCGCGGACTTCCACATGGCAATTTGGATCGGGTAATTCCAAGCACCGATTCCAGCACAAACACCAATTGGTTCTCGACGCAGCATGGCGAAAGCACTGGGTGGCAAGTCTATATGTTGACCGTGCAGCGTTTGCGCGACTCCGGCGTAATATTCCATCACTTCAACTCCAGAAATGATATCGACACAATTTGTTTCGGCAATCGCTTTGCCGGTATCCAGTGTTTCCAATTCAGCTAACTCTTGATTGCGTTCACGCAGTATCTGTCCAGCACGACGGAGAATGTTACCGCGTTCGGCGGCAGGGACTTGTGACCATGTTTGAAAGGCTTTTTTTGCCGCCGCCACGGCGCTATCTATCTCTGCTTGCCCGGCAGTTTCAACTTCGCATATTGTTTCACCATTACCCGGGTAGACGGTGTAGAACGTCTCACCGCTTTGGTTTGATACATATTGGCCGTTGATATAACTCCGTTGGGTATCAAGTTTGCTACTTGGGCCATAGGTGATTTTGGGGCTAGAGTGGGCTTTATTACTCATGTTGATGTGCTCAATTTATTCGGTTAGGGAGAAGGCTTCGGCCTATATTCGGGCGCGACTTTTATTGAGACGCGACTGGTCTTCGGCATGACTACTAAGTAAGGCGCCACTGGTGTTTAGATTTTCTTCTATTAAAAGCGACTACTTTTTAGTGCCCGCTTTTTCAGATGCTGCCAGTTCCGATGCCTGCTTGACGGCCGCTTCGTATTGATCAGGGTCTAAGAACATAAGCTTTACAGTTGATAAGCCTGGGCCCATTGGCGTAAAGCTGCATACCATTATATTGGTTTGATTTTCTTCGTTGACTATGCCTGGAATGTTAAACATGATTTCTCCACCTTGGCTGGTCATTGCGTTCAGTGGTTGATCATTTTCGATGCGGGTTTTGATGCCGAGCATCATCATCGCCAAGGTTTTACGGAATTTACCAAAATTAAGTTTACCAACGTAAAGCGATGAGTCTAAGGATAACTCACAGAAAACTTCTCCAGCTTCACCGGTGTCAATACGCATAAACGGTGCTGGTTTGCCGGCGCAAATGGCTTTGTATAAGGTCTTTGAAGAGTCTCTAGCATCGGCAAAAAAATGGCGATTTAGATTCTCGCTAACGGCGTCGAGTAATAGCGTTGGATTTAGGCTGACTTGTTGATAACTCATACTTACATTGTTTGTCTTTTTTATATAATAGGTCGTAATTAAAGCATATTCGTAGGGCTTCTAGTAACATAATCTAAATCAAAAGGTGTATCTATAAAAGCGTAAACTAAATAAGCGTCGCATCAACATAACTAAAACAAAAGCCGATTGTGGCCTGGACCCCTGTCTTTATTGATTAACTCTCGAGACTAAGGTACGCCAGATCGGCTAGGCAAGACTACCAAAGGAGCCCTGTTGCTATGAGCACAGACCAAACAAAACACGACAACTTTATCGATGGTCAATGGGTGGCTGCAGCACACTACTCTGACAATATGAGCCCGTCGGATTTAGACGATAAAATTGGCTCGTATGCAAAGGCTTCGATAGAAGATGCAGCAGCGGCTATTGCGGCGGCTGAAAAAGCATCGATTGAATGGGGCCAATCAGGCTTAGAAAAACGTAAGGCAGTGCTAGATTTTATTGGCAATGAGTTGATTGCTAGGAGCGCTGAAATCGGTTTAATTTTGGCTCGTGAAGAAGGTAAAACGGTCGCCGAAGGTACCGGTGAAGTTTATCGTTCAGGCCAGTTTTTTCAATATTATGCCGCTGAGACGTTACGTATCATGGGTGAAGTCGCTGACTCGGTTCGTCCCGGTGTTGAAATTGAGGTTCGTCGAGAACCTGTTGGTGTAATAGGCATTATTACTCCTTGGAATTTTCCTATCGCGGTTGCTGCTTGGAAGGTTGCTCCGGCCTTGGCCTATGGTAACAGCGTAGTATTAAAACCGGCTGAAATTACTCCCGCAAGTGCCTGGATACTGGCTGAAATTATAAGCCGCAGCGGTCTAACTGATGGAGCGTTTAATTTAATTATGGGGAGCGGGAGTGAGATTGGCGAAGCCATGAGTACCTCGGCTAGCGTCAACGCGCTTACCTTTACTGGGTCTGTCGCGGTGGGCCGACGCATTGCCCGCAACGTAGTTGAGAATATGGGCAAACTGCAACTAGAGATGGGCAGTAAGAATGCATTGGTAGTTTTGAATGACGCTGATCTCGAGCTCGCCGTTCAGTGCGCTATTAACGGGGCGTTCTTTGGTGCCGGTCAAAAATGTACAGCCTCTTCACGACTGATTGTCGAGCAAGGCGTGTATGAAGACTTTATTAGCTTAATGATTTCAGAAATGGCCAAGCTTAAAGTTGGTGATCCGCTAGCCGAAGGTACGCAAATTGGGTCGCTTGCGAGTCAAAATCAGTATCAACAGGTCACCGATTATATCGCCAGTGCTCAAGCTGAAGGGGCGGTTCTGGCCGCTGGTGGCAGCGATTTGGAACTCTCACCGAAGGGCTATTATGTTGAACCAACGCTGTTCCGCGATACTAACAATCAAATGCAGGTCAACCGCGAAGAAGTATTCGGCCCAGTGGCCTGCGTCATAAAAGCCAATGATTACGACCATGCCTTGGCGATTTCTAACGATTCAGATTTTGGCCTTACGTCTGGCATTATTACCGATTCATTAGCTAAGTCATCGCACTTCAAGCGCCATTCAAAGTCTGGCTGTGTGATGGTCAATCTACCTACCGCCGGTACTGATTATCATGTGCCTTTTGGCGGCCGGAAAACCTCAAGCTATGGCTCGCGCGAGCAGGGTAAGTATGCCGAAGAGTTCTATACAATCGTAAAGACTAACTACAGTAAGCCTTACTAGAGTTAACGCTATGTCAGATCAAATTATCATTGATGGCTTGCAGTATATTAATTGGACCCGAGAACGGTTTGAGAAGACTCGCGACAGTGGCATTAATTGTGTGCACGTGACGATTGCTTACTGGGAGAATTTTCGCGAGACGATTCACAATATCAGCGAGTGGCACCGGCACTTTGAACGCTGTGGTGATGTGATCATGCATGTCACTTCGGCGGACGACATTAGACGCGCCAAACAGCAAGGTAAGTTGGGTATCGTCCTTGGTTTTCAGAATTGCTCGCCGATCGAAGACGACCTCAACTTAATTCAAGTGCTGCATGAACTCGGGGTGCGAATCATGCAGCTCTCCTACAATAACCAAAGTCCGCTTGCTACCGGCTGTTATGAGAATGATGACCCTGGTATTACACGCTTTGGAAAGCAAGCAATTAAAGAGATGAACCGACTTGGCATGTTGATTGATATGTCGCATTCGGCTGAACGCTCAACACTCCATGCGATTGAATTATCCGCGCGACCAATCACCATTACCCATGCTAATCCAACGATGTTTCATCCCGCGCTGCGCAACAAGTCCGACACGGTATTGACCGAGTTAGGCCAATCGGGCGGTATGCTTGGTTTCAGTCTTTACCCTTTCCATTTAAAAGGCGGGGCTAGTTGTACGCTTAGTGAATTTTGCCAAATGATTGAGGAAACGGCTGAGCTCATGGGTATCGACAACATCGGTATTGGCTCGGATATGTGCGAAGGCTGGGGCTACGACACTCTCGAATGGATGCGCAGCGGGCGTTGGACTCGATCGGTTGACTACGGCGAAGGTACTGCGACGCACAAAGCATGGCCAGAGCAACCGAGTTGGTTTCAAGGGTCGCAGCATATCTTGAATATTGCTGACGGCCTACTAGTTCACGGCTTCGCTAAAGACGAGGTTGACAAAATAATGGGTGGTAATTGGTTACGCTTCTTCGAACACTCTTTCACTCAGCAAGCGACGATAGGCTAAAACAATGCAAAGCTATCGTAATGAGTTTCCGTTAAGGCTGCCTGAGGTGGTAATGGATATTCGACGCCTTGGCAGCATGCATCAATCTCGTATGAGTTTTATGCGTGAGCTAGTACGCAAAATAATGCGTGAACAATGGCAGATAAAGCATTCTATTTTTGAGTTGGATGATCAAGGTTTTGGTACGGCGGTGTATTCAATAGACACTCCAACTCAACGCTATAGCTACGTTCTGTTTTCTAATTACCTAGAAGATCACGAGCGTAATGATCGCGTTATTGCTGAAAAGTGGGATGTCACAATGGCACTTTGCATCGGTGATGTCTCGGTTCAGCAGCTCCAAGACCTACGTATTAACGTACCTAAACAAGAGCTTGGTCGCTATGCGTCTAATGTGATTGTGTTATCACGAGGTAATAAAAGCTCCCGAAATTTTGATTATGTGGTCGAGCAATTATCACAAGGTTTACAGCCCGACGTTGCACATTTTATTGATGCCGGTTACCTCTATCGAACCACGGCTGTTTACGGCAGTGGTAAATTTGGTATGGCTGATTGGTATAAAGTGAAATCGCATTGTCTCGAATTTAATAAACCATTTTCAGCTGAAATGTTTAACTGCTTTATGTTGCGACATTTCAGCTTAGAGCAAACGGCCCATCTAGCAAAAGCCATAGGCAATGGCAAATCAGTGTCTATGGATACGAAGATTAAACACTATGTTGGAATTGGTAATTCGACCGGGTTAGGTATGGCGCCTTATTTGATTCGTCATCCCAAGTTAATTAGTCAATGGGTGCTAAGCCGAGAGCGAGCAATTGCGTCTGTGAGCAACCTAGGAGAGGTAAACCCAGCGTCTATTTCGGCTTTAGCGGCGTTGCTGAGTAAGGCTCAGTTACACATCCAGCAAACAGTCGTGCCTGACCCAATTCAATCTCGAAAAAACCAAGTGCTTGCTGTAGAGTTAGCTAGTACAGCCACCTGGCTTGGCACCAGTGTTCAAATAGGCACCAATTGGCGAGCTTTGGTCGATCATGTTTTTCAATCTTACTCGATCGAAACTCAAGAGTTACTTAATTCGCTTCTGCTCGAACTGCACCCTGATTTGTGTGATGAAGTTTATGCTCATGTAGACGAATCATTTGATACCTCACCTGAAATGTCCGTCGCCGAATTAAGATCTATAATTGAGTCTCATTATCAATGGGCCCTGGCTTATGACTTTAGTCAGTATTGCGCGAGTCATTTTTTCTGGTATCGATCGGAAGAAAAAATGGAACCTAGAATTGGTCAACGCTTTAATGAGCCTGGCGTTGAGAAAGAGATGCCATTAGTCATCGCTCGTTTAGTTCGTCAGTGCTACGATAAATTAAGCGACTTTGATGACAGTCAATCGGTCGCCGAATTGATACTCACAACACCGAATTTATCGGCTATCGTTAATCGGATTCAGACAATGTCTCATCAGTGCTACGGAGAAATTCGTGGCAATCTAGCCGATATCGATATGCGACCTATGGACTTATTACGCTGTAAACTATCCTTTTTTGGGGTTAGCAAATTTGATCCTAAGTCTAAGCTATGGGTGCGTAACACTATGTTCCAAGGTGCGCCTTTAGTGTCTGATATTGGTAAACCGTTCAAGGACGATTGGTGTTTTCCTATTGCGCCGACAGAACTATCTTTGAGGCATTAAGTTGAGCTCGCGTAACTAAGCTATGCATGTTTCCCACTCCGAATTAAATCGTTTAATTAAGCAGGCTTTTGAGGGTAGCGGGTTAGCTCAAGGTGTCTATCAAGCGGCCGCAACATCGATTGTGTGGGCCGAAACGCATGGGTTTTTAGGTTTAGATATATTCGAAACTAGCTTAAAAAAAGCAGATATTTTTGATCTTGAACTTTCGTTGTCTGAGGCTAGTGATAGTAATGCTCAACATATGAAAGTCACTTCATCAGCGGCATTTTGGGGCAGGGCCGCCGCGGAACTATGTATTGCCAAAGCCGTTGATAAAGGAGAATTCGAGTTAACGATTGAAGGTGGTTACGATCATGTTTTCATGTTGAATAGGCTTTCGCGCGCGGCAGATAAAAATTTGTACGCCAGTTTGACTTGGTCAGAAGGTGGCAGACTGATTCATGTCACCGCTGAAGCTGGCCGTTGTTGTGTCGATTATTGCGAGTTTCCAATCGAGCTTAATCAGGTTGGTGCCAAATTTAAAGTTTCGCGAAATCAACTAGAGCCGAAAAGGCTCGAGCCTCAAACAAGAATACCGCCAAGCGAAATAAAGAAACGCTATTCTCGCTCTCTTGATCAAGGCATCGAGATGAGTTCATCGCTATGGAATACGCTGACCGATTTAGCCAGTAATGTGTTGGTACAATCTACTGAGCAATCTCGCAGCGGTGCCGGCGATTAGTCAGCCGGCATCAAACTTAACCAAATTTACAGAATTAAAATCAAAAAGTTTAGATCATCATAATAAGAATTAACAATTAATAACCAGAGCAAGCCAATGACCAATCAAACACTCAGTTTAGATGACGTACAAAAATTAGCCGAACAAGCACTTATTGGCGCTGGTGCCAGTCACCAAAATGCGGCTACGGTTGCTCGCTCAACGGTATTGGCTGAACGTGATGGCATTCGCAGTCATGGCCTTATGTATGTGCCTATTTACGCTGAGCATGTGATCTGCGGTAAAGTCGATGGTATGGCTGAACCCGAGGTAAGCCAGCCGAAATCTAGCTCAATACGAGTCGATGCTAAGCATGGTTTCGCGCATCCAGCGATAGACGCTGGTTGGAATCTGTTTGCGCAGGCGGCCAGAGACAATGGTGTCGCTGTATTAACGGTGAATAATTCGTATAATTGTGGCGTACTTGGACACCATGCTCAGCGTCTAGCGGAACAAGGCTTTGTTGGTTTGTGCTTTACTCATGCGCCAGCGTCAATTGCACCCTCTGGCGCTAAGACACCAGTGATTGGCACCAATCCGTTTGCACTTGCTGTGCCCGACGGCAATGGAGGCGCGGCGATCGCAATTGACCAATCAGCCAGTGTTGTGGCTAAGTCAGAGATCCTGTTAAGAAGCCGAAACGGCGAACCCATTGAGCCGCATTGGGCGAATAATGCTGATGGTCAACCTACTAGTAATGCCGACGAGGCGCTAAAAGGCTCGATGGCAGCCGCTGGTGGCTATAAAGGTTTTGGCATAGGTTTAGTCGCTGAGCTATTAGCATCTTGCTTAGCCGGAGCGGTGTTAAGTAAAGACGCCAGCCCGTTTGCCGGAACAAAAGGTGGTCCGCCGAGCACTGGCCAATGCTTTATCGCGTTTGACCCAACTGGCTTTTCTGGTGACGCCTTTAACTCTCAAGTATCGCTATTAGTCGAGGCGATAGAATCACAACAGGGCGCTCATCTGCCTGGTTCTAAAGGTAAGCGTAATCGAGCGATCAACGTGCCGAATGGCGTGCAAGTACCGCAGGATTTAATCGACCAAATTCGAAGCTATATCTGAATCTTTTAATCTGAGGCTAGCAGCACAGTTGCTCGAAGCAGCTCGGTTATCGGCTTTTTCAGCGCTATTCATAGCACTGAGAAGCCCTTTTTCTAATTAGTACTTCGGCTGAAAAATAGAGACTTCAACAGCGATACCAACATCAACATCATCACAAATGAAAATGGTAGGGCGCCAATAATCATTGCTGACCTGAGCGTAGCCATACCCCCAGCGGCTAATAAAGAAGCAATAACGGCGGTAAATATAATGCCCCAAATAACAATATGTTTAGTACTTTTTTGATTTTGGTTGCCACCGGACGCCAGCGTGGTGACAATCAATATGGCTGAGTCTACCGACGTAATTAGGTAGGTTAGCAGCAGTACAACGATCACTGCTGACATTAACGCTGCCATCTCGGGAGATAAAATTAAGTTAATTGTTTGGTAAAGCTGCGCTGATATATCGGCATTAACAATACTGCCTTGCGCCACACCGCTAAGCTCCAAGTTGATTGCAGTGCCACCGATTAAAGCAAACCACGTTAGACAAGTAAGTGATGGAACAATCATTGCCCCCAATACGTATTCTCGAATCGTGCGGCCACGCGATACGCGAGCCAGAAATAAACCGACAAATGGTGCAAAAGCAATCCACCATGCCCAATAAAAGATAGACCAAGCGCCCTGCCATTCAGCGAGCTCTTTATCGTCGCCGAGATCCCAAACCGTAAATGACATTTCCGCTAAATTGACTACATAATCCCAAATTGCAAAACCAAAAGCGTTAATCGCAAAGCCCAGAGATCCAAAGAATACGAAGAATATCAATAGCAAAAAAGATAAACCCATATTGATATTTGATAGCCATTTAATGCCTTTGTTGACCCCAGACATTGCTGACAAGGTTGATGCGATAAGCACAACTATTAGTGCCACTAGTTGTGCTGCAAAGCTTGGAGTACCATCAGTGTTCATTAGCCATTGCGCGCCACTAATATTAAAGACCCCCGAGGCGAACTGAGAGACGCCATAGCCGATAGTCACGCCTACGCCGATGATAGTGGCTAAGATCGCTGCGATATCTACCGCATGACCGAGCCAGCCCTGAACGGCGTTACCAAATAAGGGCTGTAGCGAGGATCTAATCGTTAAAGGTAAACCTTTGTTGTAGCTAAAGTAGCCTAGGGCGATGCCTATAATTGCATACGAGCCCCAAGGTGTTAGGGCGTAGTGAAAAATTCCCCACTTGAACGCATTGCGTACATTGTCGGGGTCAAGGCTGTTACTTAAACCTTGAATGGTATCTGGGTTTGAGGCGAAGTGAAAAATCGGCTCGGCGGTCGAGTAGGTTAGCATTCCGATGCCGATACCGGCGCCGAACATCATCGAGAACCATGAGAATAACGAGAACTCGGGTTTATCATTTTTTGCACCGAGTTTGATGCGTCCGGTGCGGGGTATGATCCCAAGAAGCATGACCGAGATCATAAAAATAGCCGCGGCAAACATGTACCAAGAGCCAAAAACTGACGTAGTCCAATGTTGCATGTCTGATAAGGTTTGTTGTGCTTGCTCCGGCAGCAGCACCGCCCATGCAATTAAACAGAGCACCAGCACTTTAGGCGTGATCGCCACGACTTTATTGAAGTCCTTGTAAAAACCTGACTGAGCGGTATTAACGGAAACGTTAGTTGGCATGTTTTATTCTTCTCCTTATTATTAAGATAGCCACAGCATATCTAAGTTACCGTATTGATTCCAGCCAGTCGGTTTATTAGCCGCTCTCACTTGACCAATAAACAAGACAGAGTAAAAAAAAGGCCGAGCTGCATAGCAACTCGGCCTTTTTGAAAAGTGTCAGAGTGATTATCTAAACAATCGCTTTCATATCCTTCATGTAGCCACGTAGTTTTTGCCCAACCATTTCGACCGGGTGTTCGCGAAGCGCTTTGTTGACTTCCACTAAGCGTGTGTTATCAACACCGTTGTCGTCTAGGCTTAAGCCTTTACCGATAACGTCTGCACCAATACTAGGCATAAATTTTTCAGCTAATAGTGGGCGAGCTGTTTGGTCAAATAAGTAGCAACCGTATTCAGCCGTATCTGAGATAACCACGTTCATCTCATACAACTTCTTACGTGCAATGGTGTTAGCGATCAGCGGTGTTTCATGCAACGACTCGTAGTAGGCAGAGTCTTCAATGATGCCTGCATCTACCATCGTTTCGAAAGCCAGTTCTACACCAGCGCGCACGAAAGCAACCAGCAATATGCCATGATCGAAATACTCTTGCTCAGAAATGTCAGCCGAGGTGATTGCTTGTTTTTCGAAATTGGTTTCAGCGGTTTCAGCGCGCCATTTGTGTAGGTTTATGTCGTCCGCATCCCAGTCAGCCATCATAGTTCGAGAGAACTCACCAGAAATAATGTCGTCTTGATGCTTTTGAAACAATGGGCGGAGTAGGTCTTTTAATTCTTCTGAGAGATCAAAGGCTTTGATTTTCGCAGGGTTACTTAAGCGGTCCATCATGTTAGTTACGCCGCCATGCTTTAGCGCCTCGGTAACCGTCTCCCAACCATATTGAATTAGCTTCGCTGCGTAAGCTGGCTCAACGCCTTCTTCAACCATCTTATCGAAGCCAAGAACCGCACCGGTTTGCAGCACGCCGCAAAGAATTGTTTGCTCGCCCATCAGATCCGATTTTACTTCAGCAATGGGTGATGACTCCAACACACCTGCACGATGACCGCCGGTACCCACGGCTAGCGCTTTTGCAATTTCAAGTCCGTCGCCACGAGGGTCGTTTTCCCTATGAACGGCAATTAAGGTTGGCACGCCAAACCCACGCACGAATTCGTGACGAACTTCTGACCCTGGGCATTTCGGGCACATCATCACAACGGTAATGTCTTTATTGATTTGCATGCCTTCCTCAACTAAGTTGAAGCCATGTGCATAGTCAAGCGTTGAGCCGGCTTTCATTAACGGCATAACGGCTTTAACAACTGGGCTGTGCTGCTTATCGGGCGTCAGGTTCATTACAATATCGGCGGCGGGGATTAGCTCTTCATAAGTACCCACAGTAAAACCATTATTGACGGCGTTTCTATACGACTGACGCTTTTCTGAAATGGCTTCAGGTCGTAGCGCGTAGCTCACGTCTAAACCTGAGTCTTTTAGGCATAAACCTTGGTTCAAGCCTTGGGCTCCGCAGCCGATTATGACGATCTTTTTGTCGCGAATATATTCCACGCCATTTTCGAATTCGCTGCGGTCCATAAAACGGCACTTGCCGAGCTCTTCTAACTGCACTCTCAATGGCAGCGTATTAAAATAGTTGATGCGCACAAGGCACTCCTGCTAGTGATTCCAGAATTAGGAGGAGCATAATAAATGAACTTATTGCGTAAACCTAATGGTTACCGCGAATTATCGTTATTTATAAGCGTCTTTGGCGTTAATTTTGCTGTCTTGAGCTTAACCTTTGGCCGTGTTTTCAGATCAGCGTCTTAGTCGCCGTGTTCGGGTCGATAGCGAGCAGTCGTAATCGACTGTTTACGATCGTAGCGTCAGGTGCATATAGTGCTATTCAGCGGCGATTTTTTGGTGCTATGATCTGCACATAGAATCTTTATCAAAGTATTAGTAATTACCACAAACTGGGCCTGTTTTTTAATCATAGGTCTTTACCTGAGTTCAGTTTTTGAATTCGCGTCATGCTCAATAGGTGCTGCATAGTACTTGAGGATAGTTGATATGAGAGTTGTTGATCCTAAGCCTGTTCGTTACGGCTTTTTGCTGTTACCAAATTATTCGATGATTGCCGTCAGCTCGGCTGTTGAAGTGTTGCGAATGGCAAATCAACTTGGGCGTGAAGAGTTTTATCAATGGCCAACTTACACCATGGATGGCACCTCAGTTCTGGCGAGTAATGGTTTAGAGATTATGCCAGGTAATAAAATGTCTGACGCAGGCCATCTAGATGTGCTTTTTGTCTGCAGTGGTATGCGAGTGCAAAAGCAATGGGCCGATGAAATAAGCCGTCAGTTACATAAGTTTAAGTCACGCCACACAATACTTGGCGGCCTTTGTACTGGCACTTATATATTAGCCAAAGCTGGCTTATTAGACGGTTATCGCTGCACAATTCATTGGGAAAATATTGCCAGTTTGAGAGAGACTGCCCCGGAAATTATCATTTCAGAAGAATTGTTTGAGATTGACCGAGATCGATATACCGCAGCCGGCGGCACCGCGCCGCTAGATATGATGTTGCAAGTGGTTAAGAAGCAGCACGGAAACCAATTGGCGGTGTCAATTTCTGAGCAGTTCATGTGCGATCGCATGCGCGGTAGCTATGACAAGCAACGGATTCCATTAAAGTTACTTGTAGGTACTAATCAGCCAAAGTTGACCGAAGCGGTAGCCCTGATGGAGTCAAATTTAGAAGAGCTTATTGTGTTGGACGATCTTGCCTCATTGGTCGGCATCTCACGAAGACAGCTAGAGCGCTTGTTTAAAAAATATTTGGACTGCGTTCCACGCCGCTATTACCTAGATCTACGTCTGAAGAAAGCACGCCAACTGTTACTGCAAACTGATAAATCAATTGCCGAGGTAGCGATTGCTTGCGGCTTTGTTTCGGCACCTCACTTCAGTAAGTCGTATCGCGACCGATATAATGTCTCGCCGCGTGATGAGCGTCAATTGCGACGCGATAAGCTTTCGTAGGTTTCTGCGCCAGGCAAAAAATAGCAGTTACTGATTGGCTACTTACTGGCGTCGTAATGGTGATTGTTTAAATCTAATAGATTTTGTCACCAGAGGCTGATATCTGCCCTAAGCCTGTTGTTGGTAAACGCGATCGAAGTCATCCAGATAACGTCGTTACCAACCAGCCAAGGGCTGGGTCTTGACATAAAGATCCTTCGACTGCACTCAGAATGACGTAAGATGATCACCTATGGGCATAGGCAAACAGCCTATTAAAATTTGATTCAGCCCTAAATGCTGAATACCAAATATCCGCTATGAGTATATTATCAATTTCGTAGCGTGTCCGCCGATCAAAGTTTAAACCATATGACTTAGTGATATCAGCTTACCTCTTAGCTCAACGCTTTCTCATAGTGCGCCACTGACTGTCTTATAATTTTGTTCATACGCTCTTGGCTTTCACGATTAATACAATGACGTGCTTTTTCGAAATGTGTCACTTCACAGTTAGCCAAACGGGTGCAAAACTTAGTCGCCACATCGGTTCTAACTAAGCGGTCATCGCCGGCGGTGAATATTTTTACCGGCTGTATAAGCGCGTTCATAAAACCAGGGCTAAGAAGCTTCTCGGTTGAATCCGTTGTCTCTTTAAGCCACTTAATTGTCGCTCCGCGAGTTCTTAATGTTTCATTCAAGGCAAACATGGCACTTTGCAATTGAGCTGACTCTGGGTTTGAATTACAGCCGTTAGCCTCACCAAAAACTAGTGGTTGCGGTGGCCATTGTGAATTACCTGGAGCGTACATATTACCTAGGCCGATGGCGTTTAAAATATGCGCGAGTTTGCTGACAAATGAATAACTTAGTTCCCCAGTATCGATTTGAATCATCGGCACCACTAAGGCAAAAGCGCGTACATCAACCCCTTGTTCAGCGGCCATACGCATAGTGATATGCGCACCTTTTGAGATTGAAAAGAAGAACAGCGGTTCGCCATTACGTTTAACATGGCGAGCGAATTTTGCAACGTCGTTAGCTAACGTGCCGAAGTCTTCTACATAACCTTTTTCGGGATTGCTAATGGGCCGATATGATTTACCCTGACCTCGATACTCAATTGCGGCGACTCGAAAGCCAGCGCTATTTAATTGAGTGATTGTTTCCATCGCCATTTCGATGGTGCCGGTAAAGCCAGGCACAAACACAATCGTGCCCTTTGCATTTTCGGCATCAACGATTGCTGTTCTTAACCCAACTCCGGGCACTGGCGTGAAGGTTTGATAATTCAAATTACTTGGCTCAAGCGTAACTTTTCCTAGTAAGTAGTTACTGGCTTGAGTCCGTTGTTCGGCTGTGATTTGAGTGTATTGATGTTTCTCAAATTTAACCGCAAGAAAGGTAACTAGCCAGGTAAAAAAGATAAGTCCGAGGAGAAATTGAGTACCGCGTTTTAAAAAAGTAAGCATTTATGGGCCCTTGATTTTATCTGTTGATCGAATTGTAGGGTATTTTGCCGCGGCTATGTGTAATTCGCACTGCAGAGTGCGGCGTCGCAAGTGCACAATTGCGAGTCGTAGATGGTTAAGTTGATTTACTTTGCTGCTATATTCTTCACCACAGTTAAAGCTTTTTAGAGAATCGTCATGAGTATCAGCGCATTTGATTTATTTACCATCGGTATTGGGCCATCCAGTTCACATACTATCGGTCCTATGCGAGCGGCAAAATGGTTTGTCGAGGGCTTAGAAGCAAATGGCGCCTTAATTAAAGTCGGACGAATAAAAGTGGAGTTGTATGGGTCGCTCGGGGCTACCGGTAAAGGCCATGGCTCGGATAAAGCGGTTCTATTAGGCCTACAAGGCGACCTGCCGGAAACCGTTGATGTTGATAGCGTCGATGACCAGCTAGTAGGCATTCGTCGTTCGAAGATGATTTCATTGAACCGACAGCATGCAATCACTATTGACGAGCCGCATGATCTAATCATGCATCGCCGCAAATCCCTACCACATCACTCGAATGGTATGCGTTTTACGGCATTTAATGATGAGGGTCTGGAATTAGTAAGTAAAATTTATTACTCAGTCGGTGGTGGTTTCGTATTAGATGAAGCGGCTATGGGGGCCGATCGCATTGTGCCGGATTCGACAAAGTTACCACACCCATTTAATAACGCCGATGAGCTACTGGAAATCACTCGTACAAACAACATGTCTATTAGTGATGTGATGTTCGAGAACGAGAAAACATGGCGCACTGAAGAAGAAATTCGAGCGGGTATGCTCGAGATTTGGTCGGTGATGAAAGGCTGCGTGCAACGCGGTTGTGAGCAAAAGGGTGTGCTGCCGGGTGGCCTGAAAGTTAAACGTCGCGCCGCTGACATGTATGAAAGCTTGAAAGCGCAACCAGAAGCGTCACTGCGGGACCCGTTGTCGGTTCTTGATTGGGTCAATTTATACGCGCTAGCCGTTAATGAAGAAAACGCCAGTGGTGGCCGAGTTGTAACGGCACCGACCAATGGCGCGGCGGGAATAATTCCCGCCATTATGCATTATTACCACCGATTTATTGTCGGCGCCAATGATGATGGCATTGTTCGCTTTCTATTAACAGCGGCGGCTATTGGCACCCTGTTCAAGAAAAATGCCTCTATTTCAGGTGCCGAAGTTGGCTGCCAAGGCGAAGTCGGTTCTGCCTGTTCGATGGCTGCTGGAGCATTGTGCGAAGTATTAGGTGGTTCGCCTGAGCAAGTTGAGAATGCCGCTGAAATCGGAATGGAACATAATCTTGGACTTACCTGTGACCCCGTTGGCGGGCTCGTTCAAGTGCCTTGCATTGAACGTAATGCCATGGCGGCGGTAAAAGCGATTAATGCGGCCAGAATGGCGATGCGCGGAGACGGTACACATTTTGTCTCGCTCGATAAAGTGATTAAAACCATGCGTGATACTGGCGCCGATATGAAGACTAAATACAAAGAGACATCGCGTGGCGGCCTCGCCGTTAACGTCATTGAATGTTAGATTAGGATTGAGTAAAACATGAATAAATATTCGATTTTTTCATTGGCTCGAAATGCCATTAGTCACCATGAAAACTGGGAGCGCGCTTGGCGTAGCCCGACACCGAAAAAACGCTACGATGCGATTATTGTTGGCGGCGGTGGTCATGGCTTAGCGACCGCCTACTATTTAGCGAAAGAGCATGGCATGCGTAACATTGCGGTGTTAGAAAAGGGCTGGATTGGTGGTGGTAATACAGGCCGTAATACTACTATCGTACGTTCTAATTATCTTTGGGATGAAGCCGCTCAACTCTACGAAAAGTCGATGAAGCTATGGGAAGGTTTGAGTCAAGATCTCAACTATAACGTGATGTTCAGTCAACGAGGAGTTTATAACTTAGGCCATACCTTACAAGATATGCGAGATATTCAACGACGGGTGAACGCCAATCGTTTAAACGGAGTCGACGGTGAAGTAGTCGATGCGGTCGAATTATCAAAACGTATACCGCACTTAAACTGTTCACCGGATAGTCGTTATCCGGTTCTTGGCGCGTCATTTCAACCACGAGGCGGCACGGCTAGACATGACGCGGTAGCGTGGGGCTTTGCCAGAGCCGCTGATGCGCTTGGTGTTGATATTATTCAGAACTGCGAAGTGACTGGTTTTCGCCGTGAAAACGGTGAAATTCAGGGTGTCGAAACCTCTCAAGGCTATATTGAGTCACCTAAAGTTGGAGTAGTGACTGCTGGCAGCTCAAGTGTCTTGGCCGGCATGGCTGGTATGCGGCTACCGCTAGAAAGTCACCCGCTACAAGCCTTTGTGTCTGAGCCGATTAAGCCAGTGCTAGACACCGTGGTAATGTCAAATGCAGTGCATGGTTATATTAGTCAATCAGATAAAGGCGACTTAGTAGTCGGCGCTGGTATTGATAGCTATAACGGTTATGGTCAGCGCGGTAGTTTCACCACAATTGAGCATACGATGACCGCGATTATGGAGTTATTTCCAATTTTTAGTCGAGTACGAATGAACCGCCAATGGGGAGGCATTGTTGATACCTGTCCAGACGCATGCCCGATCATTAGCAAAACAGAGATCAAAGGTCTTTATTTCAATTGCGGCTGGGGAACCGGTGGCTTTAAAGCGACTCCAGGTTCTGGTTGGGTGTTTGCGCATACGATGGCGAACGACCAAGCACACGAACTGAATTCCGCGTTTGCGCTTGACCGATTTATTTCTGGCGCCTTAATCGACGAACATGGCGCCGCTGGCGTCGCCCACTAGTTACGCAATAGTGTGTATTAGGAGTTTCGAAAATGTTAATAATTGAATGCCCTTATTGTGGCCAGCGTGACGAAAGTGAATTTAGCTATGGTGGCGAAGCACATATTGCTCGACCGCTTGAACCTGACACTTTGAGTGATCAGCAATGGGCCGATTATGTGTTTTACCGGTCTAATCCTAAGGGCCAGCACCGTGAAATGTGGAATCACTCCGCGGGTTGCCGACGTTGGTTTAATGCGGTTCGTGATACCGTCACCTATAAGTTCAAGTGCGTCTACAAAATTGGCGAGCCGCAGCCCAGCCTAGATCAAATTGAGGGTTCGCAATAATGAATCGTGTTGCAGATGGTGGTCGTATAGACCGAACTAAACCGATCAGCTTTAGCTTTGACGGTAAGCAATATAATGGCTGTCATGGCGATACTATTGCCTCAGCATTACTAGCCAATGGCGTTCGCTTAATCGGTCGTAGTTGGAAGTATCATCGACCGCGAGGCATTGTTGGCGATGGCGCAGAAGAGCCGAATGGCTTATTTCAGGTAGAGCAGGGCGCCTTAACGATTCCCAATGTTCGTGGTACTCAGGCACAAATTTATCAAGGCATGGTTTTCAATAGCACCAACGCTTGGCCGAGTGTCAAGTTTGACATGATGTCAGTGTTTGGCGCTTTTTCTCGCTTTCTACCGGCCGGCTTCTACTACAAAACATTTATGTGGCCTAAGAAGTTCTGGATGACCTACGAGCATATTATTCGTCAGGCGTCAGGTTTAGGCGAGTCACCTAAAAAAAACGATCCAGACTATTACCAAAAAACCAATGCTCATTGTGATGTTTTGGTGGTTGGTTCTGGACCCTCTGGGTTAATGGCGGCCTTGGCCGCTGGGCGTGCAGGTGCTCGCGTGATGATCGCCGACGAGCAAGAAGAGCTTGGTGGGCGTTTGTTGTCCTCTAGCGCAAGCATCGATTCAACAACCGCCGCTCTCTGGGTCGCCGGCGCGATGGCCGAACTTGGTTCAATGGCAGATGTAACAATTATGCCTCGGTCGACGGTATTCGGTTATCACGATGCTAACTTTCTAACCATTGCCGAGCGCTTAACAGACCATCTTGCCTTAAGTGACCGCGTAGGTGCACGCGAGCGTGTTTGGCGAGTTCGAGCCAAACACGTAATCTTGGCCACCGGCGCTCATGAGCGGCCGATTGTGTTTGCTAACAATGATCGACCGGGCGTTATGTTGGCATCAGCGGCATCGACTTACGCTAATCGTTACGGTATCAAACTCGCTGACAAAGCCGTTGTCTTCACTAACAACGACAGTGCCTATCAAACCGCCGACGATTTGAGAAAGTCCGGCGTCAATGATGTCACCTTAGTCGACTCAAGAGCTGAAAGAGTTGACTTGGCCGAGCCGTTAACGGCTGTGGGTATAAAAGTTATTAACGGTTATGCGGTAGTTAACGTGATTGGCAAAGCTAAGGTTATCGCCGCCGAAATCAGAAACATCAGCGCCGATGGAAAGTCTATTTCCGGTAAGACCCAACGACTTGATTGCGACCTAGTAGTTACTGCTGGCGGTTGGAATCCAGCGATTCATTTGTTTTCACAATCGGGTGGCAAGGCCGCGTGGAACGACGATAAGTCGTGTTTTGAAACGGGTGTCGTAGTGCAACAGCAAATTTCTGTCGGTTCGGCTAATGCCAGTTTTGCTTTGGCCGACTGTTTGGCTGAAGGTGCTGCGGCGGGTATTTCTGCGGCTAAGTCGGTCGGCTTTGATGCGCCTGAGATCTCTGTTGCATCGACTCATGTTCTTGAGGGTATCGCGTTAGAACCTCTATGGCGTGTGCCAACCGATGGCTTACCTAGCCGTGGCCCGAAGGCTTTTGTTGACCCACAAAATGATGTTGGTGTGGCCGATATTTATCTCGCTGCTCGAGAAGGTTTTGAATCGATAGAGCACGTTAAGCGTTACACAGCACTCGGTTTTGGTACTGATCAAGGCAAGATGGGCAACATTAGCGGCATGGCGATTTTGTCAGAAGCCTTAGGCAATAAGATTTCCGATACAGGAACTACTACTTTTAGACCCAACTACACGCCAGTAACCTTTGGCGCGATTGCTGGGCCTGAGATTGGCCCTACGCTTTCTGACCCAGTGCGTAAAACCTCGATCCACACGTGGCATCAAGAAAATGGCGCCCTTTTCGAAGATGTCGGTCAGTGGAAGCGACCTTGGTATTTTCCAATAGGCAATGAGACGCTCGATCAAGCTGTCGACCGCGAATGTTTAGCGGTGCGTAACAGCGTTGGTATTATCGACGCATCAACGCTCGGAAAAATTGAGATCAGCGGTAAAGATTCAGGTGATTTTCTGAATATGATGTACACCAATGCTTGGAAAAAGCTAGGTATAGACTGCGCACGCTACGGCTTTATGCTGGGTGAAGATGGCATGGTGATGGACGATGGTGTGACTATTCGGTTAGCCGAAAACCGTTACTTCATGCATACCACTACTGGTGGTGCGGCAAGTGTTATGGGCTGGATGGAGCTGTGGCTGCAAACTGAATGGCCTGAGCTTGAAGTGTATCTGACGTCGGTTACCGATCACTGGGCTACCTCGGCGGTAGTGGGCCCTAACAGTCGTAAGGTGGTGAGTGCGGTTGTTGAGGGTATCGACTTTGATAAAGAGGCGTTTCCGTTCATGGCGTCGCGCCAAGGCACCATTGCCGGGTTACCGGTAAGAGTCAACCGCATCAGTTTTTCCGGTGAACTTTGCTACGAGGTTAATGTTAACGCTAATCACGGTCGTTTCATTTGGGAGCAATTGATGGCGGCTGGTAAACCGTATGATATAACCCCCTATGGCACTGAAACCATGCACGTATTGCGTGCTGAAAAGGGCTATGTGATCGTTGGCCAAGATACCGATGGCTCGGTAACACCGATCGACCTAGGAATGGGCTGGGCGGTATCCAAAGCTAAAGATTTCTTGGGTAAACGCTCTCTTAACCGAGTTGACACCGTGCGCCAAGATCGTAAGCAGCTGGTAGGCCTACTGACAGAAGACCCGCAAGAGGTATTGCAAGAGGGGGCACAAATTGTTAACCAAGCTAGCGATCAAATCCCGTTACCAATGCACGGTCATGTTACCTCTTCTTATCATAGCGCTTGTGCTGGTCGCTCGATTGCCTTGGCGTTGGTCAAGAACGGCTTTAAGCGACAAGGCGAGACCGTTTACGTAACAACCGTTGATGGTCGATTTGTAGCCGCTAAAATTTGTTCCACGGTGTTCATTGATCCGCAAGGAGAGAAGCAAAATGTCTAATTTTAATGCAACTAGCCCGATGGTCGAAATTGACTTCGCTGAATTTGGCACTAACGATGATATCTTAGCAATTAAAGAACACGCGTTTTTAGGTCACGTGAACATTCGAGGCTCAAGCGATAACGCTGATTTCATGGCCGCGCTTAAATATGTGTTGGGTGTTGATTTGCCAATTCAAGCGAACACTTTTCTAGTAGCCGATGGCAATACTATCTTATGGTTAGGGCCGAACGAATGGTTAGTAGTAACCGCTGAAGGCATGGCCACTGAGCTGATTAAAAAACTTGAGAGTGCATTAGCCGATAAATTTTCGGCGGTTAACGATATTTCAGGTGCCAACACCGTGCTTGAAATATCAGGCATTAAGGCACAGGCGCTATTGCTAAAAGGGTGTCCGCTGGATCTACATCATTCAGTTTTTTCAACAGGACAATGCGCTCAAACCGTGATGGCGAAGACTAGTATGATTCTTTGGCAAGTGCACGAGGCGCCTATCTATAAGCTCGTTGTTCGACGAAGCTTTGCCGACTACTTCGGTCTATGGCTAGCCGACGCTACACGAGAATATCGAATCTAAAATAGAGAGATTTAGACAAAAAACGAGGGCGCTATGAGTACCAAACCGAATATAGTCATCATTCAAGCGGACCAATTAGCACCTCAGTTTTTAGCCGCCTATGGCCATCGCTTAGTTAAAACGCCTGCTATTAACAAACTTGCCGAAGAAGGTGTTGTGTTCGACGCGGCCTATACTAATTCGCCATTATGCGCACCGTCGCGCTTTGTGATGATGAGCGGTCGACTGCCTAGTTCTATTTCTGCGTGGGATAATGCGGC